>NZ_JBQEPH010000019.1:23148-134225 GCF_052045555.1 Labrys sp. 22185
GATGATCGGCCGGTCGGGGTCGCCGCCGAGATAGGAAACGATCGCTTCCATACCCACGCGCGGGATGATCTGGCCGCCCCAATTGCCGCCTCCCCAGTTCTGTGCCACTCGGCACCAGCAGGTGTCGGTGCCGTCCTTCTTGGCGCGGCGGTCCCAGGGGAACCACACTTTCACCCGTCCGTACTTGTCAGTGTGGATCTCCTCGCCCGGCGGGCCGGCGATGATGGCGATGTCGGTACCGTCGATGCGCGGGCGCTGGGTCGAGCGGTGGGGCGTCGCCGGCACCCGGCTCGGCAGGGCGATGAAACGGTTGGAATAGTCCGGCTCGCCCTCATTCGTCTCGTAGGAGCGGTCGCGAGCCGTATGGATGATCTGGAAGGTGATATGCTCCTCGAAGCTGTTGCCGGGATTGGCGACGTCATAGGGCTTGAAGCGCTGACCGGGCGCAAGAGTACGAATGGTGGAGGCGCCCTCGATGCGCTCGTAATCGGCCTCGGCCGCCTGCATCCTCAGCTTGGACTGGCGCTCCACCCGGTCATTGGCGATGCCCTCGGAGGCGCTGTCGGAGCCGTAGCCGCCGACCATCGGGTATTCATAGAGCTCATAGGCCTCGTTGCCCGGCAGCGAGATGAGGCTGGGCGTCTGGCCAGCCGGTGTGGTCGAGGGCGTGAGGAAGTTCCAGTCCCCCGCCGAGCGCTTGCCGGGAATATAGTGGAAGCTGCGCTCCAGCTTGGTGAGATGATTTCTGTCCGTAGAGCCGAGGGCATAGCGCACATCGGGCTCAGAACCGGTGACATAGCCAGAGCCATGCGAGGCAATATGCATGACATGCCTGGCGGATACAGAACCGGCCTCGCCGCCGGTGTGGACAAACCAGTAAAAAAGCCCGTCCTCTTCCAGGCGTCGGATCAGATAGGCCTGATCCGTCTCGTTATATTGCACCGAATAATGCTGGGGCTTGGGTTCGGGGATGACGCCTGAGGTCACCGGCGCCTGCAGCTTGTGCTCGGAGAGCAACGTGCGGGCGACGTCCAGCGAGGTCTTGTCCTGCCAGATCCGGCAGTCCGAACGCTGGCTCAGCAACCAATGCTGGGGACGCAGTTCGAGGGTGTAAGCGCGCAGCCCTCTCGTGACCGCCGAGCCTTCGCCCAGGCGCACCACCAGCCCATTCCAGGTGCGGCGCTCGCCCTGGCCCAGTTCGAGAGACACGTCGACGAGCTTGCCGACGATTTCGTCCGGCTTGATGTCGGTCTTCTTGGAGCGCACCGCGATGGTGAGGGTAAACAGGTCGTTGATGGCCTCGCGCATTTCCATGTGCTCGGGCAGAAGCACATCGGCGCCCAGCGGCGTTTCGATGCGCAGGATTCGGCCTGCCTGAATGTAGCCAGCACTCGCTGCGTCCAATAGTTCCATGGCCTCATTCCTGCCGTTCTTGCCGAACTAACCTTACGTCATTAAAGGTATCGTGACGACACTGAAGATCAACTGCAAAATCATACCGCAAATGCCGCGCTCTTATTCTCGCAATCGCACTAGTACAGTTTACGCTTCGGTGAAGTCATGGGCTACGTCATCCCCCACGCTTAGCTCGAACCAGGAGCACGACGCTGTTTCTTGGGGTTCATTCGTGGTCCGAGCATCGTGCCACACCACGGCCTTTACTCTAGACAAGCCAGCATGTCAGTCTTGCATCCCATGCGTATGACACAGCCGTTTTTGCTGATTGGCCCCGGCGATGACACCGTGCCTGACGGGGCCGAGACCTACGGCCTCTATCGCGAACAGAAGACGGGTACCTTCGTGGTGATGATGACGCGGCAAGGGCGCACAGTGCTGCGTCGGTTCGCCGACGCGGTCTATGGTTCGAGCGAAGCAGCGCGGGCGCAGGCCCGGGCCTATCGGGATGCCGTGATCGCGGTTCTGCCGCCGGCGACCAATCTGGAACGCAGCGCGCGGCTGCACAAGAACAACACCAGCGGCATGGCGGGGGTGGCACGTGTGCGCATGGGCCATAGCGGGTTTGCCTGGCGTGCCACGCTGGAGCTGAAGCACGGCACCCGGCGCAAAAGTTTCTCCGTGAACAAATATGGCGAGGAACGAGCCCGGGATCTGGCGATGGCTGAGCGTGAAACTTGGCTGGCGCAATACCCGGTGGCCTTCCTGACACAAGATTACTATGGCAGAGTTCAGGCGCAGCGCAGTTTCGCCGACCGCTTGACGCGCCTTGCCGAGGCACCGGTGGAGGAGATCCCATTCAAGCAGGATGCGGAGAAAGTCGAGGCGCGGCTGGCGGCGATCGAGGCACGTTTCGATGCCATGCGTCCCAGGCGCCTCCGGGTCAGCGTGTTACCTCAGGGCTATCACTATCTCGCCCTGCTGGTGAGCGATGGTGGCTTGCAAGGGGCCGCAGGCCGCGCCAGACGTGACCACAAAGTGCTGCGCGGCAGTGCGAGCTTTCGTAGCCGAGACTTAAGCGAGGCACTGACGGATGTCACCTCCAGGATCGAAGCGATGATTGCCCGGCTCTATGATCAGGATGTCGCGAGATGGTTCATGGCCTACCATGCCGGGCTGTTGCGTGATCCGGCACGCTTTGAGGCAGAAGGGGGCTTGCGGGTGCTGGCCGTACTGCCCGACTCCAACCGGTATTGTCGATCCGCCTGTTCTTCCAAAGGCAAAGCTGTGCCTGGCGGCTAATTTCGTCCCTGGGTAGCAAAGGGGGCTGGCCGCAAGCCTCAGGCGCACCAAAACAAATGCGCTTGGCAGACTTTTCATTCAGCGGATGAACGTTTCTTCAAGCGCACGCCGACACCGCCGCCATTCTCGGGAATGAACTCGATGCCGGCATGCTCGAGTGTTTTTTGGAGAAGGTATCGAGTTCCCGTTTGGGGAACGGAGCGGTCGTTTTCAAAATTGCGAATGGTAACGGCACTCGCGCCAGAGCGGGCAGCGAGTTCCTCTTGTGTCCATTTCAACAGCGCCCGTGCGGCGCGACACTGCGCAGAATCCATCCCGCAAACTGGTAATAACTCTCGAAAATCGCAAGCTTTTTCGGAAAACGTTGACAATAGCTTTCTAAAAACAGACAATCCTTTCGTTTTTAGAAAGCGGCCGCATCAAGTGGGCGAACACTCGATACGGCCTGACCACAACCAAGCTGCAAGGAGCTCGGATCATGGCTGATTCCGACCATAGCACGACTTTGTCTTTCGTCACCCGGCGACGCCTGCTGATTGGCACGACCTTGACCACGCTGGCTTGGCCATTTCAGGCCAGGGCGCAGACAGCCGAACCGCAGACTGGTCACGACAACCCTGACCCAGCGCTGCTGGCGTGGCAGTCGTGGAAAACCGTAGCGCTCAGGACCGAAGCGCTCTGCCATAAGCAGCAGCACCTCGAGACGAAGCTCGTCCGAGAAATCGGCTTCCCCCGGACTACACTTCGCATGCCGGGGAGCAGCGAGGCACTGGAATTTTTCTCGCCGGAGGACATCGAGGCCGTTTGTGGCTCAGCCCCTGAGATGGCTGACCTGTGTACGAAAGCCAAGGCGGAGTTGGCCGAGCATCAGGCGCGCTGGGATGCGATCGATGAGCAGATCGGCTATTCAGCTACGAAGCAAGCGGAGGTGGAAGCGGGCGAGCGGGAGCAGGAACTCGTCGATGCCCTGACCGCCACACCGGCCACCTCACTCGCCGGCGTCGCGGGCAAGCTCGATATGATCTTTCATGAGGGTTCAATTTGGGAGGATGACACCGAGTTCCCCCAGCCGCAGATCCGCTCGGCGCTCCGTGATCTGATCCGTATCGCTGAGACCATGGAGCCGAATGTCCTCATGCCCGGTAGCGACCGTGAGACTTCTCACGCTCGCCGTGCTGCTTCTGAGGCATAGCTTGCCGCAGCGCCTTTCGTCTTCGCCGGAATTCACCGCTCTCGCCTTTGGGCGACCACGTCAATGGATCCGTGATCCGACGGCCGATCTCGGATCCATGCCCGGCTTCCTTTGATGCCAATCCAGATCTGGGAGAGGTGCCCGCGGTTTTCCAACTGTTGATAGGAGGGGCGAGACAGGCCGGGAGTTCTCACTGAGTGCGGGGGACAATCCTCCGTTTCGGCTATCGGGGAATGTCGCGCCGCGCTAATCAAAACGCGACTTGAGTCTCGTCGGCGGCTCCTCCAGATTGTCGAGCGGAATTACTTCGGACCTGTCGAGACCCTTATGAACATCTGGCTCTTCGCTGCGGGCTTTTGCCTCATGTTTATCTGCGGCATTGTCCTCAAGCTCAGCGTGATCGGCACGATCGCCCGCAGCCTTCAAAAGCTGCTTACCAGTGCCCTGTTCGGCTGGTTTCTGCGCAAGACTGGAACGGATCATCACGCCACACGGAAGGCTGCCAGCCTGGTCGGCTATAATGTTGCAGGGGCGGAAGGCAGTGCCGAGCACTTGAACAAACTGCGGCTCAAGCCCCGCGACAAAATCATCGGCTACACCAGCCTGGCGGGTGCCGCTGGCGGCTTCGTCCTGTGCTGCTACGCCATGCTGGGCTATTGAGGCTCTAGCAACTGTGTCTAGGTAGCTGGGTTTAAGCGCCATGGGGTCGCCGTTTTAAGGATGGCGTTTGCGATTGTGACCAGCTTGCGTGCAATTGCGACGATGACGAGCTTATGGGGCTTTCCACGTTCCTTTAGACGTTTGGCGAGTGGCCTCAGCACCGCGTTGTGGCATGCGGCGGCGAGCGCAGCCTGGAACAGAACATGTCGCAGCGCCCGCCGTCCTCCGACAATCATCCTCCGGCCCCGCATTGTTCCACTGTCGTATGGCACCGGTGCCAGGCCGGTCATGGCTGCGGCCTGGCCTGCGGTCATACGACCGAGTTCCGGCATTTCGGCGATCAACATGTCGAGGTGGTGTTTGAACTGGTCGTGACTGTCGTAGTGGTAGCGTTTGACAGTGGCCTCCTTGATGGTGCGGTTCATTCGCTCGACCTGCTCTTTGGTCCACGGATGGTTGATCTTGGTGAAGCGGCACTCGATGATTACGGGCACTTAGGTGGCATGAGCGGCGGAATATGTTTCCGCCATACCCGCTGAACCTGAGCACTATGCCGATCAAAACCGGATCGCTAATTTGAGCGCCTTCATAATGTCTCGGCCATTATCGTTGGCCGGAGCAGGCACCGGCCCGTCGTCGAGTCCAGGCCAAATGCCCCACTCGCCACAATAGCAGGAGCCAGAATAGTAGCTGAATATGTCGTCGGCGGTTTCTTCGAGCCAGTTCCCGCACTCACAATATTCTTGTGTTCGAGTTATCGTACGGACAACATTTTTTAAATGTTGCCGATCAGCAACATACTTTCTGGGGATTTGAAGTTATTGATAGTCGCATACTCATTTGGACTGTGCCCATGCGCAAGCTTCTCCTCGCCTCTTCTGCTCTTGTGTGCCTGTCAGGCGCAGCTATGGCAGCCGATCTCGCCCCGGCTGCTGTTGAGCCGGTTGCATCGGTAGCAGCTCCGTTCAGCTGGACGGGTTTTTATGTGGGCGCCAATGCCGGGTATGGGTGGAATAACGATGATGCTACCCTAGACGGCCTCGGCGGCCCAGCTTGGGATGATTACTATCCAGTAGCGCTCGGCAAAAAAGACCTGTCAGTAGACGGCTTTGTTGGTGGCGCTCAAGTTGGATACAATCATCAGATTGGCCATTTTGTTGTCGGCATCGAGGCGGACTTCAACTATTCCGACATGAAAGATAAATCCACGGCGCGGTCCCCGACCGGATACTTCGACCCATTCACGTATCGTCAGTCGTCCTCCATCAAGTGGTTTGGAACCGTCCGTACACGTGTCGGATACGCGTTCGATCGCTTCCTACCCTACGTCACTGGCGGTTTGGCTTACGGCAAAGTTGACGTCGCACACAGCGAACAGTTCCCGGTTACCCACTACGGAAGTTCCACCAGCACGACCAAAGCAGGCTGGACGCTTGGCGGTGGCCTCGAATATGCCGTAACGGACGCCTGGACGATCAAGGCCGAGTATCTCTATTTTGACCTTGGTAAGGTGACGAGTATCGCCCTCCCTTCCCCCGCCAACCCACCATTTTCTCAGCGGTATTCCCAGAACGTGACTGGGCAATTGGTGCGCCTCGGTGTCAACTACAAGTTCTGATCGCGCGTAGCAGAGTGCTCCTACCCTTGCTGCGGTCGTCTGTGCGCGGCGGCAGACTATGAACCAACTTAAACAAGACGCGCTCCAGCTCGCGAAGAAGGCTTCAGGATTTCCGCGACACTTCCCATGCCTGTATTTGATTTCAGGCGGGCACGGGCCATCGAAGGGGCCGGCCTGCGCGAATATAGTCAAGATATTCATCTTGACTGATGAACTGATTAGTCCACCGGCTCACGTCAGCAAGGAGCCCTTCGCTGGCGAAAACGATGGCGGAGTGAGCATCTTGAAAGGTGGCAGTAGGCGTTTCCGGTCCGTCTGGGTCGAGGCATGGGAAATCGTAAAGGTCCAGCCAGTCCTCGCTACCTATATCCTCGGCGTCATAAACCCATAACTCAACAGAGCCATTGGAGGGCCGTAGCTCGATGTGGCGAATATAGTCAGGATTATTAGGACTGTGCCCGAGGAACTGCTCTACAGAGCTGCCCCGTTTTAGCGCGTTAGAAATGTGGTCTGCCGAAAGATACCGCATCAAACCTGCTTTCCATTATTCGCAAAAATCCCGAAACATGCGACAGTCTATGCGACGAACACCTGCGACGTATCAGGCTTTAGGAATTGCGCGACCGGCTATCGGTAGATCAACTCCCAAACGAGCTCCATCAACACTTTGCAGGCGGCTTCCGATTCAACCCAGATGACGCACGTCGCCAGTTCAGTGTCCTCAAGATGCGTTTGTCCCACGAACTCGGGGGCCCTTTCTTGCAGCGTCTTCAAAACGAGCTCGCTCCAGGCATAGGAATCAGGCTTGTTTCCCGTGCTCTTCGCAACGCGGCGGTTCGCATCGTCGAATTCCGGACCATAGGGGGAGAATTCGATTTGCCATGACAAGGGAATGGGGCGCCCATGATAGATTGTCGCGCCCATAACCACGAGGCGGATCGGTGCCCAACGATCGCTGATCCATTCTTCCTGCTTGGTGACAATCGCTTCCAGATCGTCCGGAATAACCCAGTCGGGTAAGACGCGCCTCATGGCTCTTTCTGCTCCTGCACCAACTGCCTGCGAATAAAGCAGGCTACTTATTCCAGTCGCTCCCATTGCGAGCAAGGTGCGTCGGCTCAACAGCATGATTTGCCGTGTGGCCGTCTGACCTGCGGAAAATGTCCCATGTCGATTGCTCTCATGTCGGCTTGCCGAGTAAATTCCCGACTTTCCCTATATCTCGGCATCATGCACGGCTATGCCCAATGCGAGGGTCAGTCTGGCACATATCAAGGTCAGCCAACCCGTCCACAGCTTCGGCTCGATATGCGCGTCAAAGAGAAGTCCACTCGGCTCGGCTAACACGGTTATGTACCGATCTGCATCGTCTGCGCCGTACCATGACGGGCGTTCGGCAGCGTCTATCCAACCATCCATGCTACAATAGACTTCTCACACCTTTGCCCATTCTCGCTCGGAGAGGTAGGGGTTCACGTTGAGAGTGATGGTCTGGTGCAGCTTTTCATTCATCGCTCGCCCCGTCACAGCAGCATGTCGCTGCGCTTATGTTGTAGCTGTCCCTCCGAATATAGCGGCACCCGCGATCGTATCGCGTCGCCGGCGTTTGCAACAGCCTCCCGCCTGGTTATCGGCATTCGTCGCCGTCCTCTTTTGGGCGCCATCTCACGGGATCGGCAACCCAGCGACTGATTTCGGATTCATGCCAGCCCGCCCCGGTGATGCTGATCTTGATCCGGGGCGGAAAGGTCCCCTCGGCGATCTTGCGGTAGATCGTAGACCGGGACAGCCCGGTTCGCGACTGCACGGTTTTCATGCGAATGATGCGTTCTGGCTCGCGCATGACAGGCTGCCTCTTGCTGGCTGTTCCTGACTGTTGCTGGGACCAGACAGGACAAGCAGCCATTGGCGCGCAAGAGCGTTTTCCGCTTCGTCGTGCCGTGGCGAGGAGCTGGCGGCATATCGGATGGGTCACATTCCGATATCCAGTCCCCGCCCCCTGCCGAGGCCATGACTGAAGGCGAGCTCCACACCGAGGCGGCGGCCTGAGTCGAACCCGACATCGATACCGAGCTCCCGCTTGCGGTTGGCAAGAAGGGATTCCAATTGCGGATCACGCTCCAGGCTCTTGGCCATATCGCCCATGGCTGAGCGCGTCGCGTTATAGTGAGAGAAGTCGCCGGCCTGATATTGGAGCTGGCTCGCCCGATGGAGTTTCTGCCAGCGTTCCACGAAGCGGTCGGCGGCACGGTTCGGATCGGTGCGGATCTCCGTCTCGAGCTGAAGGGCGCGAATGGCGCGGCCGAGCCGGCCGCCGGCCGCCTCGCGCGCAAGACCCGTGTCCTTGAGGTAGGCCGCCTCGGCATCGCGCCAGCCATTGGGCCGCACCTTCTCGAAGGCATCGCGCGCATCCTTCAGCTCTTGCCACTGCTCTGGGCTGGCCTTGTCGCCAATTTGCTGCTCGGCAAAAATGGCACTTACTGCACGGGCATGGCGGACCAGAGCCCGCGTGCGGATTTTGCGCAGTGCCTCCTCGGGATCTTCGACAGCGTCCTTCTCGGGTGCTGCAGGTTCGCGCCGTACCTCCGTCCCGGCTCTTTCCCTTTCCGGTTCCGGCCCCTGCCCTGGTTCTCTGCTGGGCGTACCATCAGGGGGCGAGCGGAACCCGTCGAGCAGTTGGTCGATCCGATCGCGTAATTTCTCCGGCACGACTTTTCGCACGATCTCGGCGACGCGCTCGCGGAAGCTGATGCCGCGCCGCTCGGCATACGCCTGCGCCGGATCTCGTAGCTCGTAGTCCGACGCCATGTCCTTGGAGCGATTGCGCGACAGGGTTCGGACCAGCCGGTCCCGATCGGCGAAGTCGTCGCGACCGTAATGCAGTTCCATGCCGTCACGGTGTCGTGACAGGGCAACATAGCTGCCATGGGCATCCAGGCCTGGTGTTGCCAGCACGTGGGTATGGTCCACCGTCATGCCCTGGGCCTTGTGGATGGTCGCCGCATAGCCATGGTCGATACGGTCATAGTCCTTGAGATCGAAGGCAACGGATCGGCCATCGTCGGTGCGTACCGACATGGATTGCGGGCTCACCTCGACGATGGTGCCGAGCGTGCCGTTCTTCACGGCGAGGCTGCGTTCATTGCGCAGGAACATGATGCGGTCGCCGCTGGAAAAGCTGCGCTCGCCGCGCTCGACCGTGAGCTGCACATCAGCGCCGAGATCGCCGGCGGCATGCATGCGTTCGCGTGCCGCCTCGTTGAGGTTGCGCACTTCGGCATTGGTGTGGGTGAGGATGATCCGGCTGGCATCGGGGGAGGCCTGCCGATCACGATCCCAGCGCTCGATCAGATCGTCGCGGGCCTGCTCCCGCGTCTCAGCCGCATGCACCCTATCATGAGCGCTATAGGCGTGGATGGCTCCGCCGACCCAGCCGGTCGCCAGATCGCGCGTGGCCTCACGCTGCCAGTCTTCCCGCTGGCGGCGTATCTCGCCGATCTCGGCGCCACCATGACGATCATGGAGTGAGCGAAATGCCGCGCCAGCCTCGATCGCCTGCAATTGCTGCGGATCGCCGACCAGCACGACTTTCGCGCCGGCTTCGGCGGCATGGGAAAGTACGCGCTCCAGCTGGCGTGTGCCGACCATGCCGGCTTCATCGATCACCAGGACATCGCGCGACGTGAGCAGGTCCCTGCCTTGCCCCCAGCCATGCTCCATGCTGGCGATGGTGTGCGAGGCGATGCCCGATCCGCTCTCAAGGTTTTCCGCCGCGATGCCGGACAGCGCAACGCCGCGGACCTCGTAACCTGCGGCCGCCCAGGCCTGCCGTGCCACGCCCAGCATGGCGCTCTTGCCGGTGCCGGCATAGCCGACCACGATGCTGAGATCGCGTCCATCGGTGATATGCGCCAGTGCGTCGGCCTGCTCGCCCGACAGGATCAGGCCGCGTTCTGCCGCACGCGCCAGCGCTGCTTCGCGATCAACATCATCGACCGCATGCCGCTCCCGCTCCGCCATCAGTTTCGCGGCCTGGTGCAGGCGCTGCTCGGCTTCGATCATCGATCGGGTGGTGAAGCGATCCTCGCCGTGTCCGTCCTGGCCGAGTTCGATCAGATCAGGGGCGCCGCGCATCGCACCCATCACCTCATTGAACTGGTCGAGACCGTCGCTGTGGCGATGGGCGAACATTGCCATGTCGCGTTGCGTGAAGGTGGATTGCTGATGGGTGATGGCGTCCAAGGCGAGGGAGGGATCGGCGATGATCCGCTCACCATTGCCGCGGGCAATCTCGCGGTGCATCGCCGCACGATCGGCTTCGCTCCCAGGATCCTCGACACCCGGATCCTCTATCCCCTCGCGCTCGATGCGCTGCGCCGGCGCGCCGACCTGGCTTTGCGGTTCCAGCGCGATGCCCTGAGCTTCTAGGCTGCGATGATCGATCCGGGCATCGATATCGAGTTCGGCCAGGCGCTCGTTAGCAAGCTCGGCCCAGCGCTCTCGCCAGTGCTCGACCAGTTCGGTGCGGTTCCAATCCCGCACCTTCTGGCCGAAGCTGACCTCGTCTCCATTCACTTCCACTGGGCGCATGGTCAGCATGACATGGGCATGGGGCTTGAGCATGCCGTCCTCGCCGACATCCCAATGCACATTGAGATCGGCGACCATGCCCCGGTCGACGAACTCGGCCTGCACGAAATCACGGGCCAGTTCGATGCCCTGCGCTTGGCTCAACTCGCGTGGCAGAGCGAATTCGATCTCGCGGGCAAGCTGGGCATCCCTGCGGATCTCGAAGGCCTCGACGTCGTTCCACAAGCGCTCGCGGTCACTCCAGACCTCGGGGGCTCCATCGGGCAGCAGCACCTCGGAATGCACGACGCCGCGCTTGGCCGAGAAGTCGTGGCTGCGGTCGAGGCGCTCGTCGCGCAGCCTCAAGCCCGAGCGGTAGGCAGCAGAAGCCACCGCGCTGGAGCCGGCCTTGCGGCCGATGACCTTGACGTGAAGATGATAGATCGCCACCGATCAGGATGTGGCACAGTCGAGCTGACGTCGGAACGACGTATAAGCGCGCCCTCCCTCGAAAAAATCTCGGGAGCGACTATCCGGTCTCAGCCAGTCTCGGTGACCCTGCAGCCTTTCGGCACGGGCTCACCTATCATCCCCTCATCGATAATTTACAAACGATTGGAGATGCCAATGCGGAAGCCGAGAGACTTTGATGCTGAACTGAAAGCCCTCGAAGACAAGGCACGGGAGCTCAAGAGCCGCAAGGTGCAGCAGCTCGGTGAACTGGTGATCGCCACCGGCGCCGACGCGCTGACCGCCGAAGAACTCGCCGGCGCGCTGCTCCTCATGACCGAGACGAAAGACGCCAGCAGGAGAGAGGTGTGCGCAAGGCGCGGGGCCATGTTTTTCCAGGGGCGAGCACGGCGACCTGCTTCTGCAAATGATCGCAATACGAGCAGCGCTCAAACACAACCAGACCGCCCGCAACCGACATCAAGCGGCACGGGCGCGGCATGATATGAGGACATGGCAGATCGAGCGCCGCAAACGCACGCGGCATCTCATCGAGCTTGGCGGTCTCGTCGTCAAAGCCGGCATCGTGGATCTGACCGGTGACGACCGCGCTATGATCTACGGTGCGCTGCTCTGGATGGCGAACAAGCTCAAGAGCGAACAAGGTGAGCAGGCACGGGCGCTATGGGCAGCAAAGGGAAGGAAGGTGTTCGACACCAATTGAAGCGTCAGGCCACAGCCCTTTCGATATGAGCCCTGGGAATCGATGTCGCCTGAGCAGTCTCGTTTTGATGGAGTCACTGGTTACGCCAAATACGGCCTTCACGCTGGTAACTAGCAGGTCGTCCATGGCCTGAGCTACAGCCCCAATGTGTCGTCCTCGAAGTGCAAACTGAACGTTTCTTGCAGCTTGCCAAATGTGCCGTCTTTGCGAAATCGCGTGCCGTTCATGACAAAGGTGGCACCTTTTTCGGTTCCGTACAGCGTCATTTGCGTGACGCAAAGGCGCAGCGCGCGCCCGCGAGTTTCGGTGACCACGATGTCTCCGAGCGAAACGCCAAGAATGGATTGAGCCAATGCCGAACGTTCCGCTTCAAGGTCGGCCTCCCAGGAAGCCAGTTCGTCTTCGACACGCGCCCAGGCTTCGCGGGCGGCTCCAAAAGGGCGCTCTCTTCCGAACCATATTCGGTCCGCAAGCCTGAGCGTCTCACCTGGAACTTGTCGCTCCATCGCATATGTGGCGCTGGAAAGCATCTCATACACTCGCTCGGCATCGATCAACCCTTGCAGACGTTCGCGATAGGGAGCAACGCTGGCTCGTGACACTGCCGGCGACAACACGATCTCTCGAGGAGCCATATAGTCGATCGGCATGATTTCCCGCAGCTTGAGCCGACTGGTGGAAATGCGTTCGGGAGGATCCTCCTCTCGCCAAGCTCGCTGCAGGCATTCCACCCAAATCTCCGTTGAGGAGATGCACAGCGTGCTATCCAGGAAAAGGCGTGCTTCTGGCGAATAAACATGGTGAGCCGACCAGGCGTGATCCGCGCTCATCAGTGGCATGACGACGTGCACAAGCTCCTGTTCCCTAATCACTCGAACAACCGAGGCGACACGTTCTTGTAGATGCGCTGTAAAGCGCACGAGGACCGCAGGGCCATTGGCTACATAGCCGCCCTTCTTGCGATCGCTCTCGAATATCATAAGCTGCGGGCGCGCCAATGGCAGCAGCTTGTCCACGAGATTGGCCGCGCTTCTCTGCACGGAGTGACTCGATCCGGCAGCTATCTTTCCTTCTTTGATCCAGATGTGCCCAGAGCTTTGAATAAGGAGCAGGATTTGAGCGGCAATGTCCGGGCTTAGATCGGGCAGCCGGCTAGCAGCCATCTCGGCGTCGCCGAGATCGATACCGCGCGCCCTCAATTCCCGCAGCGCCGTTTGATAGAACTCCAGTTGTAGTTTCGATAGCAGTCCAGCCGCTTTCGCACGCTCGGTCGCGCGGCGTTTGCGATCAACTTCTTCCCGGAACGCTGCCAACGGTGGGCGTTTCGGCGTCTGTCCGACTTTCACCCGCGCCCAGTAACCTCGCGGCGGTTTGGGAACCTGGAGGCGGGTGCACAACTTGCCAATTGCGACGTCCGAAACGCCAAGCTCCTCGGCCACCTCTTGGGTTGGCTTCTCCCAAACCAAGGCGAATAATTCTTCTCGGGAGATCCTTTCTATGGACATGCTATGGCTCTCGACCCGTTCCTAATGCACTGAACCCTGACAGCGTTGACAGTCCGATTGAAATGAAAATGCGCCATTATATGCTCGCGAAACAACGAACGACCCATATCTGCCGTTATCGCCGCCGCGGTCCCATCCGGCCCGGAAACTTCTGCTTACCGGCACGTCTTACACAATGATGCTTCCCTGATAGTTTGGATCACGTGCAAGGCCCACACCCTTTTGGAGCGAAGCGTGCAGTTTGCATTGGTGAATGAAGATCGCTGCCCACCCACCCCGAATGTCATTGGAAAGTGCATCGGGTGCGGGCAAGAGATGATTGCGAAATGCGGAGAGATAAAAATCTGGCACTGGTCGCATAAGGGAAAGCGCAAATGTGATCCATGGTGGGAGCCGGAGACAGCGTGGCATCGCGAGTGGAAGGAGTGCTTTCCAGCCGACTGGCGAGAGGTTATTCAATGGAGCGCAGCCGGCGAGAAGCATATTGCAGACGTCCGCAATGCAAGCGGCCTCGTCATCGAATTCCAGCACTCCGCGATTTCCACCCAAGAGCGGACAGCTCGGGAAGCATTCTACGAGAACCTAATCTGGGTGGTCGACGGCACGCGCTTGAAATACGACATTTCGAGGTTTGATCGTGGTAGCCACGACCTGAGAGGCGCAGGTCGACCTGGCTACTTCATGACGCACTGGCCGAGCGATTATTTTCCAAAGTCATGGATTGGATGTTCGAAGCCGGTTTTTTTCGACTTCGGCGGCCACGACGATGATCCAGACACACGATCCCCCAAAGCGGCGCGAGGCAATTTATGGTGCCTTCTGCCGGAAAGCGTCGATGGTCAAGCTGTGATCGCGAAGCTCGAAAGATGCGAATTTCTTGATGCCGCCCATCGCGCGGCACAATCGTTCCCACCTCACACAATCCTCTTGGAAATCGCCCACGCAATCGCTGAACATCGTGAGGCAGAGCGGCGGGCTGAAGCACAATACCTGCAGCGGCTTCGCGTTCAAAACAGCGGTCGTGGCCGATTACGGTTTTTTAGTAAGTAGGCCAACGGTTCGAATCCTTTCTGGGACGGCATTCATACCTAGACTATATCGTAGCTGGCAGTGCCGTGACGGGGGGATGAAGCTGGGCACTCGTATGTGATTGTTTGCGCTATTGATTTCTGACAATGTCGCTGCAACATGAAGTTTCATCAGGACTATTCGTGACCATAGCGCGCGGTTCGAATAACCGATTTGACGTCGAAAGCGGTCTGGTGACTTTTGGCTCGAAAAATAACCGAAGCGGACATATATGCAGCGACTTGGGAGACGGCAGCTAGCGAGCAGCAATAGTGGTTCGTCTCCAGCGTCTCGTTCACCGATCGACGAAATGAGTGATGATTTCGACGTTGAGACTGGCGGCTTCAACGCAGCGCTCAGCGCGCGCGATAAGACGGCTGTCGAAGGCCATCATCGGCGTTATAGTTTGGCGCTCACTCCGCCGAACGAGCTCTTCGGTCGTTTGAACGATCCGTAGCAATTCTGATGGATCGAGAATGTGGATATAACCGCCGGTCGCCTCCATGAAATCCAACATGATTTCCGCGCCGAACTTTTCAGGGAGAAGCCCAAGTTCAGGTACCAAGATGACACCATGGATCGGATGTGTCATCTCGACGGGCCAGACCTTGCCGGCACCGTCCATGATTTCAGCCCCAGCTTTAATCTGGCGAACGGCCCCTTTTAGCTGACTGGCTGCCTTGTGAATGTGGCCAAGGATATTTTTGACGAGCGTGGCCCGATCCGGAAGCGTGGGCCGATTGAGCAGCGCGAGCGCCTTCGACTCGAAGATGAAGGTCCCAAGCGGGTAACTCAAAAGAGCGTCGGTGAGTTCGCGAAGTTTTTTGCCTTTCCGAACTTGAGGCTGATCGATGCTTACTGAAGGCATTAGGTTGTCAGTCAACCATGTAATCAACTTTTCTTGCTGCCTTCCCTCGTCGAGATCAAACTGATCGAGGTGGCTTGCTGAAGCCTGACTTGTAATCAGCGTGTTCTTGAAGATCCTCCAGTCGGTCACGGTCGGCATGTCAACGACCAACAATTCAGGATCGGCAGCATCACCTGCTCGCGCCCGTAGCATCACTTGTTCTACCGCCGATCCCATCGCGCCATGGTCAATTTTACCCAACGCAGCTGATGCCGCCAGCGAGCCTAAGCGGCTTGAAGAGACGTTGAGTGGTATCGTTGTCCATGCCACGTTGATGGCGAGTTCGTTAAAGAGGAAAACTTGGCAGATTTCGCCCTCGGCTAGGCGAAAAAGGGCTTGCTGCTCTTCCGCACGTTCCATGATTGACCATATCAAAGTCGGCCCGGTCGCATCATCGAAAATGAGGAGGCCGTAGAGGAGCCTGTCGCCGCGGACGCGCGCCGCAACAAATTGAAGCGCCACACCTCTCATAATGTATTTGAGGATTAGCGCGGTACCCTTGATAAGGAGCGTAGGTTCGCAAGCGTCTTTGCCCTCCGCATAATCGAAGCGCACGAGTTGCGGCGTCGCCAGAAATTCGCTGCGGTAGTGAGCTGAAAGCAAATGCATGTCGCGTACTCTCGCGCCAACCACATGTACTAGCAACTATCTTATGGGCCGCGTAGCTCTTTGAGAGGCTGGGTGTGGCCATCCGGCTGTTTTAATGGCCGCCTCTAGCGATGGCGAACGGGGCCTAGGTCCAAAAAGGGTCATGAAGCCGCAGCGGAAATAGTGCCCAGCTTTGTTCTGGAGTGGTGGAAATATGGCGTGCCGGAGAGGATGAAGCTGGGCGCTCTTATGTGATTGTTTGTGCGATATAAAATATTTTGGTCGACGGGCGCCAGTGTGGAAAAACCGGCGGGCGGCGNGCGTTGTACGGGACGTGTCCCGTACAACGCGCCGTTATCTCGCGGTCAATCGTGGACCCGCCAGTCGCCGCCCAGCGAAGGCTTGTTCGAAAGATAAAGTGGACTTCGAACTCCGGAAGCCAGCGCTACTCTGGCGTCGAAAAATGTCACCAAACGAGCGACCGTCTACGCTAGCGCGGAGGCGGGTGTATACCCCGAGCCCGTGTCGCAATACCGCGTCGACGTCTATACCCGGACCGGCCATCCTTGACCGGATCCCCCCGGCTCCATTGATTATGGAACGCACCTCGCCTGATTATGACTTTCAAGCGCCCAGCCCCTAATGTATAGTTAGAGCATCATGCGGCGCCGTGCCAGTTTGAAAGAATAAGAATGGCCGACATATTTGAAATAGGCGGCAACGAAGTAGCATTCTCCAAACTCCTGGAAGCTTACATCCAATCGGGAAATCTGAATTTTTTAATCGGCTCAGGTGCCTCCCTCCCGGCGATCAGGACCGCCGGAAATATTGAAGCAGAGATCAACGAGCTTTTGGACGCAGGCAATGACACGGAGGCAGATAAAAAGTGCCTTGAATTTATCGAAGCGATCGGAGGCGTCCATTCATCAATAACTGCCAATCCCCCAGTTGATCCGATTGTCGAGACAATCGCGGGCTATTCGGAATTCGTGGCTATCGTCGATAGGATTCTTTTCGCCCGGAAGAATTTGCTCCTGCCTCGCCAAGCGAATGTTTTCACCACGAATTACGATATGTTCGTAGAACATGCATCTAGTCTCTTACCTGGGCTGATGCTCAATGACGGCTTCGATCGCACCTCGGGCATAGCCAACGATTTTCCCTTCGCGCCGGAGCGATATTTTGACCGCACTTACCGATCAGGTGCCGTTTATGGTCACCAAATCGAGATGCCGACGATCAACCTTGTGAAGCTTCATGGGTCGTTATCATGGCGACGACGCTCGGATACTATTGTTTTCGATCCAATCGCGGTCCCAAAATTGACGGCAGCAGACAGGGCCGATTCCGCCAAGGTTCGCGAATATCTCGAGAAGCATTTCTTGATACTGCCCAATTTTAGAAAGTTCCACTCAACTCTTATGGACCGCGTTTACTATGACCTCCTGCGTCTTTACGCCAACGCCCTGGAGCGCGGAAACGTTGTTTTAATGTGCTTTGGCTTCTCTTTTGCAGACGAGCATATTTTGGACATTACGCGCAGAGCCTTACGTAATCCGACCGCACAATTGCTTATTTTTTCATTCGATAAGGCATCTTCAACCGCCTATCAGGCAAAGTTCGCCAAACATCGAAATGTGACAGTGATCTCGCCCGAGGCGGGAGCGCTTATAAATTTCGCGACCTTGAACAAGTTGTTGAACTCGGTGCTTCCCGAGGTAGGCCGAAGCCATGGAGCCTGATCGCTTAGAGCGGGAGTCAGTATTAAGAGTGGGGCAAGTATCAGCCGTCACTGGAAGAAAGATTTTCATTTCTGTCGATAGCGATAAGAATTTGAGCGAGCTTTTCTTCGACGGTGATGTTCTGAGGAATATTGCTGTCGGAAGTTACATTGATATCCGCAAAGGCTTTCTTAGCCTTGTTGGCAAAGTCGAGGGAGAAAACGCGCAGGGAGATGACCGCAAGCCAAGTCAATTGGCTTATATGAACGGTCAGCGCGTGCTGTCCGTGGCATTGGCTGGATTTCTGGACCGCTCAGGGGCCTTTTTCGGCGGCACCAAGGAATTGCCACTCGTTGGGAATGAGGCCTTCCTTCTCACCAAAGAGAAGGTGCACCAAATTCACAACCTGGTTAACTCAGCTGGAGTTGGGCTCGATATCGCACAATCGGAATACGAGGGATACGACATTGCCTTGCCCGTTGATGGTCTCATAAACAGTCATATCGCGATCTTCGGCAACACGGGAAGCGGTAAGTCGAATACCCTTGCGATGATATTTCAAGAATTCATATCCAAGATGCGCGCTAGAAATATTGCCGCCTTTGAACAAAATTGCAAAATATTGCTTTTTGATTTTAATAATGAATACATAAGGGATAACTGTCTGACGGCTCACAAGCGCGTTTATGGGCTTACAACGCGCAACGATACCGGCGACAAAATTCCCCTTGGTGGCAGTGGTATAAATGACATTGAGATACTGAGCATTCTAGCTGATGCCACGGAGAAAACGCAGAAACCATTTTTCAAGCGTGTTCTCGCGCTCCAGCAAAGAGTCACGGCAGGCGGCGATGCCACGGAGCATTTCCGGAATATTCTACGCAGCCAGATAAAACAGATCCTGCAGATGTCGGATAAGCTTCGCGTGGACCTGCTGATGGATTATCTGAGACAGCTCCTTCCAGACGTTGACGGGGAAGGCATGCCCGTCGAGATCGCCGCCGATCTCGAATGGCATAACACGATGGCAGAGTTCAGATGCCGTGGCGTGTTCCTGAAGTCGTCACCGGATCATATTCCAAATACGTTCGTTTATAGCCACGTCGAGAATTGGAATTTCAGCGGGGATACGATAAGCGACCTCATCGCGTTCGCATATGCCCAGCTCATCTATGACGTTTTATCCAATCGCGCCCAAAATGAGCATATCTCTCCGGCAATAAATAAGCTGAGAAGCAAGCAGGCAGATATACGCAAGGTCTTCGACCCAGCGGGCCATGGCAACATATTCACATCGAACGTGGTCGTCATCGCGCTGGGGAATGTTAATCTGGAGATGAAAAAGACCATTCCACTGTTGATCGCGAAGAAAATATACGAAGACCATAAACGCTTAGGCGAAGGTCGTTCTCTAAATATTATTATTGATGAGGCGCATAATATATTATCCAGAGAGTCATTCCGGGAGTCTGAGAGCTGGAAGGATTATCGACTGGAAACATTTGAAGAAATAATCAAGGAAGGGCGTAAGTTTGGCGTATTCGTTACAATCTCAAGCCAGCGACCCAACGATATATCCCAGACCATCACCTCTCAGGCTCATAACTATTTCATTCATAGACTTATCAATCAGAAGGACTTGCAATCCATTGCGAGTGCAGTTTCCTATATCGACAAGATCACCGAAGAATCCATTCCTACGCTTCCGACTGGCACCTGCATTTTCAGTGGGATTGCAGGCCAAATGCCGCTGAAGCTGGCGATCAAGCCATTGGATGAGCAATTGCAGCCCAAGAGCACCACTGCTCGCTTCAGCGATATAGTGCCAGCAACTTAGTCGAGATCCTTGTTGGCGATTGCTACCAGGGAACTGGTCGCGATTAAAATCCTGTTCGGCAAGCGCCGATATTGCTTCTTCAATCTCAACGGCGTGCATCTGATCGCTGCACCAAAGCAAAGCGGTCTTTCATTTCGTCGAAGCGGGCCCAGGGGTCACCGGCGATCCGATCGACAAATTCATAGAAAACACGGGTGAATGCCAACTTTGTGGATTCGTCGGTCAAAGCCTCAGCCTGGGCCGCAGGCAAAAGGGGCCTCATGTCGAGCAGAAAACGCGGATTGGCCAGCTTGGAGAACATACGTTCCTGCGCCTGTGCCCGCGAAATCGTCTGTCCCGCCAGTGCCAGATAGCGGCCAAACAGCTCTGGCACACGGGCGGTATTCAGTTCGCGGAACACGTCCAGCGCGTGAGCCAAATCGTAAAGGTCGCGCCCTTTGTCCCGCTGAAGCAGCGCCCGCAGCTTGGTTGCCAGCATTTCTTCCGGGGTAAAAGTCGGTACTACAGCTTCGCCCGTGAACCATGGGTTCTTGACACTAAAGGGCAACACGTGAGGCCCATCGAAGGCTTCGATTTCACGAGTGTTTATCTCGATCTTCAGCCGTATGGGAGCGCCGCTGCCATCCTCGGCCTCAACGCGAAAGCGCAACTTCGGGGCGACAGGGCTCTGGTCGAATTGCGCGCGGCCCAGCCAAGGCTCTAGGAGAGCGCGCAACCGGTCGAGAATAGGACCGATTGCTCCGGGTGATGTACGGACAAGGTCGATATCTTCGGAATAGCGAAGCGGCGCCGGAAAATGCAACTTGTTCAGCGCCGTTCCACCGCGGAACCGCAACGCGTCAGACAGAAGCGGGTCGCTGAAAATTTCAACGATGGCCCGGCTGATGAGGAGGTCCTGCTCGATCTGCCGCTGGTTTGCCCACGGAACGACGTGGCTCCACGCCGTAATGTAATCCTGCGGTATCATTCGTCGATCTCCGGCGCCCGGCGAACGATCACGCGCCAATGTGCATCGCGTTCCGATGGTGGCGGTGACAGGTCTGGATCGCCTGCTTGCTTAGGGTCGAGTTCAATCCACGGCACCTGGCCGCGCGCGGACAGCGCCGCAAACATTGCTTCCGCCGTGTGTGTATGCTCCAGCCTTCCAAGCAAGTGCCCGAGACGCTGAACAACCGCCTTCTCGAAGGCGCTCGACAGCGCGGCAAGCTTGTCGGGTTGAAGCTGTTCAGCAAGCTCCGAGAGCACCGTGGCGATATTGTCGAGACCCGCGCTGGAATGAGGATAGCGCACAAGATCGAGCGCCGTCAGTTCCGGTGAAGACAACTTCATATATCCCGACGGCGTCTTGCGCTCCTCGATGCCGGCCGACACCATCCCAACGTCCTTGCGGTATGAAAAGGCGATGCGTGAACGCCCGGCCTCGATATCCGGCAGGAGTTTATCGGTGACGACCTGAAATTCCATCACGGCCTGATGGGAGGCGCCATATGCCGCCGCCGCCGACAACAGCCCCACATAGTAGGGCCGCTTCTCATGCCGCATGAGGGCATCGATATACCACTCCGGCGGCGGCGCGCCCATGGTGGCGTGCTGCGGCGGTACGATCACGTAGAAACCTTGGCGGGGCCTGATAAGCTGGCCGCGTCGTTGCAGACGCTCGGCTGCATCCAGAAACGCTCCATGGCCGATGCCGATTTCCTGCTGCGCTTCAGCGGCGGAAAAGACCCCCCGCCCGGCCGCAAGCAGGCCGGAGGCATAGGAAGACAGGGCTGAGCGCTCGATTCTGATCATATATAATTATCCGCCTTAAAAGCGGAATATTCAATATGATTCCAATAATTTTGCAGGATCAGTTTCATAAATCCGCTTTAAGTGCGGCTTTTTCAATATGATCCCGCATTCAGCCCCACTATGAGCCGGCATCGCCTTGCAAAGCCAGTCGGCTCACCCCTGTCTGTACGAAACCGCAGCAGGAAACGTCACAGAAACCTATCGAATCCTGCTATTTTCCGACGTGAGGTGAAAGTAACCATAAAGCAGGATGGAGCACCATTGAGCCGCGCCGTGCAGAACATTACTGTTGATCCTCTGTCCAGGGCAATGCCTGTGGAGGACCCTGAAATAAAAGAGGTCCTTGATTGTGCAACCGGTGAATACCTCGACGCACCGACGTGGATCGGTGACTGGCGGTACGAAGAGTTAATTCAGCAGCGCCTCGACATCAGGGAGAAATTAAAAAAGGCGCCACGTTTTCGATGTCCCCTCTGCTCCGTGCCCGTGTATCTGGTTTCCAACCAGCACAAGCGTTTCCATTTCAAACATCTGGTGGAGGATGGTTCCTGCCCCGCTCAGACTCGCCATCCCCTCTCGCGCGAGGATATTCTTGCGCGCAAATATCGCGGATTGCGCGAGAGCGAACCGCACCGCCGGATCAAAGAACTGATCGCGCGGAGCCTTTCGGCCGATCCACAATATTCTGTCCCGAAGAAGGAACGCCAGTGGCGCTCCGCGCATGATCCGATCGCGCGCCGGCAGCCCGACGTTCAGGCCACCAGCCCCAGAGGGCGCTTTGCCTTTGAGGTTCAGCTATCGACGACCTTTCTTGATGTCGTCGTAGGCCGCCGCGAATTCTACCGGGAGGAAGGCGGGCTGCTGGTCTGGGTCATGGGCGGTTTCGACCCGGAATACAGGCGGCTGACGACCGACGACCTGCTCTTCTCCAACAATTCCAATATCCTGATTGTGGATGAAGAAACCACGGCGCTTTCAGAGAGCACAGGGCAATTTCGGGTCCGTTGCCATTTCCGGCGGCCCGCTCGAGACGGCGACCAGCTTTCCGATACCTGGGAAAGCTGCATCGCTCCCTTTGACGCTTTGACGCTTGAACAGGAAGCTCAACGGTGCTGGTACTTCGACTATGAAAGTGAGGCCACCGCTATCCGTGCAGAGATCAACGCGGAGCGACGCGCACGGGAGAGTGATGCTGCGACCGCTCTGCGTACCGCGCTATTCGATTTCTGGACGGATCGGAAGCCAAACACCGCACCTGATGCCAAGATGCTTAACGGCTGGCGCGGCCTGCGCCGCGCTTTTGCGGATCGGGGCATCGCGCTGCCGGCATCCTCCGAAGACAACAATCTTATGGCATTGATGAACGGCCTGACGAGCGCGAGGGAAGGAAAGCCCGTAGGCTGGAAATTCAAACAGCTTGTCGAGGTCGGCCACAGGATAGCGGAGGCGTATCCTCAGCATGTCGTCGCTTTCGGCCACGCCCTGTTGCAGTTCGACCGCGTCGACCTGATAAAACAGCAGGATCATACCGGCAAGTGGGGCTCACGCACTCGGGGTATTCGCGCTTCGCTCTCGCGGAAAACGAAAGATTACATGCCTGATCCCGATACACTGTCCCTTGTGGATTTTTTGATGCCAGGTGTGGGCGACAAGATTAAGAAGCTCATACCGGCAACTGAGACGTAACCGCTGCGGTTACTCCCGGAGCAAACAGACTTCGTAGACTTGGGGGCAAGTACGTGACCGATACAATCCGGCTTAACGGACAGGTGGTGGAATGGGACGACCGCAATGACCAGGAATGCATGATCGAAGAAAATGAACTCGAAGCCTATCAGGGAGAAGGCTGGATTGTCGCTCCGTTTGGAGACAAACATCTGGCAGTCCGGTTTGGGACATTCGCCGATGGCACTATCCAGTTGCAGCAAAAGTCCGACATGATGGGCCGTATGGCAGCCCAGGGTGGGCATACGAACTTGGGCTATTCTGGCTATTTTAAAGGTTATGTCTATCTGGACGGCAAGAGGAAGCGCCTGGTGGATTGGTGGGCCCTATTCCCAGGTCAGGAGCATCACTTTCCCCGGCAGATGGACGCACGGCGCACAGTTCACGCCATTCGTTTGATCGTGGAAGCCCTGGCCGGGACGGATGTGGTCAAGGTCAAGGGCGGATATGCGTTCAATCTCCCCGGATGACACCTTCAAGGTTTACGGCTATCGACCTTTGTACAGTCGTACTACGTAAAATTGACTTTCTTTAAACAAGCCGCCGAGGGTGGCTTTCATCCGATGGGACCGAGCCCATCCCGTGGATGTTTGCCCTGCGGTCGGCGGCCGTCCCGCCCATACAGGGTTCTTGCCACAAACGCGCCACAGACTGAGAAGGACCAAGGAGGAAAAGCGCGGATTTCTGCGGATTTCAGACGACCGCTTTGTTGTGGTAAAAATCAAGGAAACTGAGCATTTGTTTCCGTAGTATTTTGCTAAGCGATTGATTTTAAAATGGTCGGAGTGACAAGATTCGAACATAGGGCCCCTACGCCCTATGCAAGCGATAGGTGTGCGGTGGTCAGTCATAAAACTTCTGAGTTTCGAGGCATTTAGCCACATATTAACACCTGAGCACAATTCCTATTGCAAAGCCGGCCGCAAAAGTCGGAGGCTAAATAAGCACTCTCTCAACCTCATCAAGACTTGCCTCTTCCTGCCGGCGATCGTAGAGCTGCGTGGTGCGCGTGCTGGCATGGCTCGCCATCGCGGCTGCCTTCTCCAGGGTACCGCCATTCCTCAGATAGGCCGTGATGCCGGTTGCCCGGAAGGTGTGGTTGCCAATCTTGGTTTCAATCGCGACAGCCGTCGCCCGCCGGCGGATCATGGCATAGGCATTGGCCTGCGGCAGCGGCGTCTTGGTAAGTCGGCCGGTGCCTCGGCCGATCGTACGGAACAAGAAGCCCTTGGCGTCGTCGGCCAAGCCACAGCCCCAGATGTAGGCCCGCAGATAGGCTTCCAGATTGTGATGGCAGGGCATCTCGTGGCGCTTGCCCCTCTTTTCGTGCAGCCGTATCCACAGACGCTGCTGCTGCACATAGACATCCTCGACTTTCATGGTGACGGCCGCCCCGATACGGGCGAAGGAATAGACCATCAGGCCGATCAGGGCGCGATCGCGCAGCCCGGCCGGCTTCGACACGTCGATAGCATCGAGGAGCTGGCGTGCCTCCTCCGGTGCCAGCACTGGCGTCTTGCCGCGCTTCACGGCATGTCTGGGCCCTCGCACGGCCGAGGCCGGATTGAAGGGCAGTACACCGCCGCGCGCCAGCCAATCGAACAGCGAGTGGATCGCGGCCAGGTGCTGTTTCACCGTCGGCGCCGAGACCTCGCCGCCGAGCTGCTCAATATAACAGGCGACATGCAGCGAGGAGACGACACCGATCGAGGGTAGGCCCTGGCGCTCGAGCCATTCGCAGAAATCGCCAACGGCGCCGGCATAGGCGCGTCGGGTGTGCGGATTGCGGATATGGGCGGTGAAGAATTCAACGAAGCGATAAGACGCACGATCGCCGGCTGCCGAAACAAGCGCTGGTAACTGCTTAGTGTGAGCAGAAACGAGGACGCTCATTCAGTGTTGCTCTTTGCCTTTGTCCCGAGGTGACTTGCCGAGCTGAAAGTGTACTCGCCGCCAAAATTCAGCTTAGGGGCTTCGACCTTAAGATCGGAATTCGGGAACCGCCGGCGCAGCAGCTCACCAACCGCGAAGCAAAATCCCGGCTCGTCGTTAGGGAGGTGATACACCCCGCGCTCCTTCAACATCCATTCAACACTGTCCGCCTTATGACCAATTTCCTGCTCTCTCTTCTTCGATACCATTAAAGGCCCCCCTATATATGTGATAAAGGATATTATCATATATAGGAGGATACATAACAGCCTAACCCTCAGGCCCGTATTTTTTAAAACCGGGCTAAGGGATTAGGACCGAGTGTCCTCGTCGCGGTCGCGGCGTTCCCACTCGATCATCCCAAACCTAAACCGCCGATGGCGCACGCGAATGCGCTTCCTCGAACGGCTCAAGCTGCAAATCAGAGGGATGATGCCAAGGACGATGCCGGCCACAGGGATGACCCGGTCCCAAATGAACTCAATCATGTCGGGATAGGTGTCCAGGTTGACCAATAAAAAAACCCGCCGAAGCGGGTTGTCTTTCATCGCAGGCATGCGAACCGCACCTCCTCCGACGATGACAAAAAAACACCATTTTCTCGCGAATTTGTCTCCCCCCAATTTTTCACAATTCCGTGATAGATTTAGTTGATTGCGGCATGTGATGATTGCGGAACAAAGCTGTCTGCGGTGCGGCCGCGCGGTCCGGTGCACCATCCGCATGGAACAGAAGGAATTCATTACTAATACGCGTGCGTTACTGAGCGTGCCAAGATAAGGTGCTTGGAGTAGTCTCGTGAGCTTTGTAGGGCTGAAATGCGCCTGGCAGATCGTCGATTTTCTTCTATTTCGTATTCGATACTTGCTGCTCTGGTTTGGCTAATGACGCTCACAGTCGGCCGTTCGTCCGCTATCGCACAGCAAGCCGCCTGGAGCGATTGCAAGAGCGCACAGAATGCCGAAGCCAAGATCTCGGCATGTTCGCGCGCCATCTCGACCTTGCGTGACAAGAGCCAACTTGAGAGGGCATATTTAAGGCGCGGTAATGCCTACATGGAGCAACGTCAATTCGCCTTGGCGGTCTCTGACTTTACCAAGATCATTGCTCTGCATCCCGGTGTGGCGGGCTATTACGACGATCGTCAGGCGGCCTATAAAGGTCTGGGCAATTTCCAGGCTGCATTGAATGATGCGAATACAGCAATAAGCCTCGCGCCGAAATTAGCGTTTGCCTATCAGAGCCGAGGCTTGCTGTTGGACTCCGTGGGCCAATCGCAGCAGGCCCTGACGGATTTCAACTCCATCGTATCGATGGAGCCTCGAAACCCAAGCTTCTTGAATATCAGGGGCGAAACGCTTGTGAAGCTTGGTCGTGCCGGCGAGGCACTGAGCGACTTCAACAACGCCCTCATTTTCGACGCCGCTGCTGTCTACGTGCTGAAAGGCCGGGCCAAGGCAAACGCTCAACTCGGCAACATGCAGGCGGCGCTGAGCGATATTCGTAACTTCATGCAGGCTTATCCCACCGATATAGATGCTCCTGGTATCCAGGCCGCTATCCAGGGGGCTGCCAGTCCGGTGCAAGCCGCTACCCGTGGCGATCAAAGCGGTAGTTTAGCCCCGGCACGTGTTACGGGCTCGGTAACGAAAGCGAACGTCCTGGCGACCTTTTGTCGGCCCGCTGACATAGAGAGCGACAATTGTAAGGTCGC
Organism: Labrys sp. 22185; assembly: GCF_052045555.1. Taxonomy (NCBI): domain Bacteria; kingdom Pseudomonadati; phylum Pseudomonadota; class Alphaproteobacteria; order Hyphomicrobiales; family Xanthobacteraceae; genus Labrys; species Labrys sp. 22185. Next base: position 49,847 of record NZ_JBQEPH010000019.1, read on the forward strand.
ACGCGGCTATCCTTCTGAGGATACTGATACGACATGCAACGTCGAGCTGAATGGAGGCATTTTTGAGCAACGTTATGGCGGTCAGACCATTGTCTATGCGTCCTATCGCAGTGATTGCGAACCCCATGCCACGAACTACGGCGGCAGCGTCTTGCTTGAACGCAAGGGCTCATCGATCAATCTGATCTCCTTTGTACGAGGAGACTCTGTTGGTGAGAACTGCGCAAAGGTAGCTGGGGATTACGACACGGATAGCCTCTATTGCATCTCGCAGTATGACGGGATGGGTGAGCACAGCACCACCCTCGCCAGCTATTCGCCCGCCCGGCAGAATGCCGATAATTACAATGCCATCGACACTGCCTCGGTAATATCCGCCAACACGCATTATGAGAATGATCCTGTCGATTGCTCGAAGCGGGTCGTCTATCTGGAAGTCGGCAAGGTTCGGCCCGGCCCGAAGGACCAGACGTTGCTGGTCGACGTGAAATATGCCGACAACGAGATGATCAAGGCGGCCTGCGCTTCTGGGGGCTACAAGCCGACCGGCGACGACACGGTACCGAAGGGCAGCGTCTTCCTGGCTCCAGGCAAAGCCAAGAAGGAACCTTTCGTCTACGATATTCAGTCGCGAGAATTCCTGCCTCTGCGCCGTAATCTGGATGATGGCGCTTCACCGAAGCCGTCGACGCCAGTCGTGGCCACGGCTCCCGTCAGCGAGAACCGAGTTGCCCTCGTGATCGGCAACTCGGCCTATAAGAACGTGCCGGCTCTCCCCAATCCACAGGAGGATGCCTCCGCGGTAGCAGAAAAATTCAAAGCGCTAGGCTTCAAGACGGTTACCCTGGTAACCAACGCCAGCCAGGCGGAAATGATGTCGGCCTTATCCGACTTCTCCGACGTTGCGAACCAAGCAGATTGGGCTGTCATCTATTTCGCTGGCCATGGCCTCGAGGTCGATGGCAGGAATTACCTCGTGCCGGTTGATGCCAGCCTGAAGACGGATCGGCAAGTCGCCCTTCAAGCCATTTCCCTCGATCAAATGATGGGCGCAATCAATGGAGCCAAAAAGCTTCGGCTGGTACTTCTCGATGCCTGTCGTGACGACCCGTTTCTCAAACAGATGACTTTCGCCAGCGCTAAGCGGAGCATGTTCCGGGGATTGGCCCGCGTTGAACCGGAAACGGGAACTCTGGTTGCCTACGCGGCCCGCGACGGTGCTGTGGCGGCAGATGGGAATGCTGGGTCGCACAGCCCCTTTACGACTGCGCTGTTGGACAACATTGGTACCCCAGGCGTGGAACTCAATCTGATGCTCCGAAAGGTGCGTGACGACGTCATGCGTGCAACTGACAATGAGCAAGAGCCATTCAATTACGGGTCGCTGCCAGGTCAAGAGTATTACTTCAGTCGTAGATAAGTCTTATTAGACTACTTCCGAGAGATAGCAATTGAAAGCCAACCCAAGACCAAAAAGTTACTCAGTACAAGATATTAATATATGAACATTTTAAAATCAAAAACGGTAATATCTCCTATTTTTTTGGAGAAATAACGGTCCAATTCTTTGCGCGGCCCTCTTCCAGCTTCCGCCTCACGGTGGCTATCAATCGCTGTTGAGGATCAAAGTCTACGACAAAGTCAACACCGAATATTCGCATGCCAACTGCCAGGTGGCCCGTGTCTTTCGATCGATGTGGAGGCTCGAAGTGATGCGCTCGGCTGTCGGGTCTTGCGATCATCACAGCGTGGAATGCTCCGCGTCCTTTGCGCACAAACCTTCGAACAGCAGTCAGCGCAGGTATATGTGCCGATTCTGGGCCTAGCCAGAAAACCGCGGTCTCGAATCCGACTTTGTAGAGCGCCCTCGTGAACTTCGGATCATCGCCAAATGGCAGCGAAAACCTTAGAGTGGCCAGTTCACCATGGGTGTCGAACGACACATCGTCGAGCTCCTTTGTTGCTGTCAGCGGCTTCAATGTCTGACCAAAGGCGGTTGTGATACCGGGCCCGCCATTAAGATGAATTTCCGGTCCTGTATTGGTATAGCGCCCTTGCAACGATGCTAAGCTATTTAACGAAGGATGCTTTCCGCCCTTTCGAGGGACCTTTCCCAGAAAGGTTATGAGCTCGAACGGTCGCAAAAGCGCACGATCGAGAGGCGCCAGCTTATTGTTGCAACTCGCGCACATGTCATTGTCTAAAGTGAAGCCTGGGGGGCAATCCATTGAATCTGGTAGAATGTGTTCCAATGAAGGAGTGTATTCCTTCGCCCCACACCAAATGCAGGGCGCGAAGTCAAATGTTCTTCTGGTGATCCGTTCGGATTTCATGGTGGTCTGAGATGCATGACTGGGTTTATCGAGTGCCAGCTCCTGGACGCGGATGCTTAGCTCAGGTTAGAGTCGCCGATAGCAGCGTGACCACGCTGGCCGGAGGGTAGCCCGCCTGATCCTCTCGAAGATCTGCGACAAAATCGGCAAGCCTTGCATACCTCCCTGACTGGGCCAGATCTTGGAAGTGAATTGCGAGCTTGCTGGACCGGCGGATCAGGACACGATGCCGTCCGAGAAACGCGTAGGGTTTATTCGCCGGAGCTTCGAAATCCCTTAGATAGATTGCACCAACCCAACGCCCTCCGACCTGAGCAAGTACATTGCCAGACCGCGAGGCATCGATCCGCTCGAGCTGTACAAGCTGTGTGCACGTATGACCAAACTGACCAGCCGGATTGTACAAGACCGTACTGTCGGGATCTGCGTCGAACAGCATGGATGCTGAGCGATCCGGCTGCATCACATAAATAGGCTCGGCTGTTCCCAAAAAGCAAGGCGAGAGGATTTCCCGTACGTATGGAATGCCTGCTTCACCTTCATTGTCGAGGGAGGCAATCCTGCCATCAGTCAATTTGACGTATGGTGTCTCCTGCATGAAAAGCGCCTTGCCTCTAAGCGAACCGAGCTGATCAGCCCGCGCATAGATTGGCTCACCGCCCGACAAGGGATAAAGTTTGAATGGCATGAGGTCCGGGAAATGTTTAGCGGCGATGGAAAGTTCATCGCCGGTGAATTGATCATGAACATTCCCCCCGTGCATCGCAGCTTGTTGGCGAAGCGCCGCAACGGTTGCTAGATCCCGCCCATTTGTGGCGTCCAGAAAAGCGCGGTACCCATCGTGAATGAGGCTGGTAATCTCCTTGGAGTACTCTTCCGACGATGCGTTCTCGATCAACTGGTGGCGATCGAGTGAATAAGTGACACCGTCTGGAGTGCCGCGATTGGCGAAGTAAGTGCCGACGCGGCCTAGATCGAAGCAAATGTGACGCACCCGCATCGCCGCTGCAAAGCCGCATACGGTGGATCGCGGATTTCGGATTCCTCCCAGGGCATTCATCACGGAGTTGGCGCGATCGCACAGGAAGGTCGGTTTGTCGTCCTCCATTCGGTAAGCAAGGAGCAGCGACAGTTCTGTCTTGCCCAGCGCACCGCGCCACCCAAAAAGCTGGAGGTCGCGTTCTTTGAGCACTCTATGTCGACTACCCAGTAATGCCTCATGAGGGACGTCCGGCAACGCCAGAGGTACGGAAACCTCCTCATCGTCAATACACAGGGTAACGGGGACATCTGAACAAAAGATCTCGGCGCATGCATTAGTGAAAACATCATCGACGATGATGTTAGGGTGCAGCTTCAGCCTTACGGACGTGCCACACGGGCGAGTAACGGGTCGGAAGACCGTGTATTCCTTTAGTTCACTGAGGGAGACGTCGAAAGCGATCCCAGTCGCCTGAGTTGCCCCCTCAGGATCACCGCGATAGGTCTCGAAGGAGGCGGTCTCGACACAAGCTGTTTCCGCGAGCGTAAAGACTGACCAGAAGCCAACGCCGAACCTGGCGATAGGCGCATAATTGCTGCTGGCATAACCAGGCTCGGCAGACCGACTGCTGCCTACGGTGAGAAGGTTGTTGAGGACAACACGCTCGTTCATCCCGCAACCATTATCCACAACCACGATCTCGCGACGCTCACGGTCAAATGTGACAATGACGTGGGGGCGATAACTATCTGCCGCACTCGAATTGTGTCGCCGGTACCGACAGGCCTCCACCGCATTTTGCAGCAGTTCGCGGATCACCGGGCCGCTTTCCCTCCATACAGCGCTCGAAGCAATCAGTTCGATAACATTGCGTTTATTGAGCCTTACACCCAGCCGTTCGAAGCGCCCGTTCACGAGCACAAGATTGCGGACAAAGGGTTCGGGGCGGATGCGAAGCCGCGCCACCTTCATTTGGCGGTCAAGATCGCAATAACCGCGTATCCAACCTTCCATTTGATCCAAGGTAAGGTGGGAAAGTGCTAGAACCTCCTCCTCGTCGAATGTGCCGGAGACGACGATCCGCCCGTCTGCATCAACCGCCAGACTGTCGCCAACGCAAACATGCTTCATGTTTTCCAGATAGGATATTCGCGCCTCTGGACTCGGATCGTTCTCGATAGCTGCGAGGACTCCATCAACCACGCGAGTGTCGCTAAATTCCAATGCATCCGCAGCACAGATAATGATGGCGAGTTGGCGTACGTCGACAAGTTTCTCCTCGGCCGCATAGGACTGAGGAATCGCGGCTTCGAGGTCGCCAATCGAGAGATTATGGGCGCGCATGATCTTATCGAGCGCGTCGACTAGGTTGACCGGCACGTGAAGGTTGCCACTGTTCTCGTAGACATAAAGCCCGCCGCGCTTCGAATGCTCGCGACGCAGATGTAATTGAAGGCGAGGGTCTGTTTCCCACCCTAAGGTCTGCGGAATGCCGAGTTGTGCAAGAAGTTTGTCGGCCTCTCCGGGAAATACTGTCATTCCGAGGTCATGGGCATAGGCGGCAAGGATTATGAGATAGATCTCAGCGGCACAGAATGCCGCGGGCCCTTCCCCATCCAGACATTCCGGGACAATGACCTGCTCGACCCGTCGAAGCACTCGAAAGCCATGATGAGCATCATGACGCGTATAGTAAGGAAAGTGATCGGCAGTACTCGCCAGTACTGGAGCAACGGCTTCAAGAAAGCTCGTCGCTCGATCGGCATAAGTAGTGTCGAGTTCGACCAAGCGTTGAAAGAGGCGTGTTGAGTGCAATTCGGTTAATGGCTCGCGAATATCCAATTGCAGTCTCCGGCAGGATTAATAGGCGCCCGTTTCGAACGTAAATCCAACGAGCTCCATTGAAGTTATTTACGTCGAGTCGTGCCCAGCGAGAACACATTTTGCGTGGTGAACATTAGCTTTCGTGGGGATATAAACACAGTGGAGCTAGCAATCGTATGATTCAATGGCGAAGGTGCGCTTACAATCTAAGAAAATCTTGCAGATCTCCATCCGTTCTCCGCCTAATTGGTAGCAAGCAGCAAGGGGTTCAGCTCGTTGCCCACGTTTTTGAATTCCGGCGAGGGTGTTATTCGAGCGGATTCGCTACCGCTGCAGGCAGCTCTGAGGTGGAAATGATCAGCACGAACAATGGGTTCTTCGGTAGACACGGAGAGCCTCGCAACCGAAATGTCAGCGGCCTTCCGCTGCTGCCCGAGCCGAATCTTTGGAAACTGCGCGACGAACGATGGCAGCCCCTGATTGCGGACAACCCGTTCGCGACCAATCCCCTACCCAAGGGGCCTGCTTCCGCTCCCCGGCTTTACCTATGTCGAGGATAAGGATGCGTTCGGCCGAGCTGAAGGCACTTTCCTGGCCGATATTCTCGCCCTGCCACAGCCGTGGCCACCAGCGGATTGAAACCAGGCGTCTTCGCGCCCAACGCCGTTCCAACCAACGCTGCGCTCGGCTCATGGGCTTGAGATTATACTTTCGGGATGTGGCGAAGAATTCCTTGCCCATCAGGCAAATGGGGACATAGATTGCAGTGAACTCGCGGGGGCGTTTCAATTGAATACTGCGTTACAAGAGGTCATGCTGGCCTTGAGTGACCCCGACATCGCAGAAAGTGGTGGGGCTCACAACCAGAAAGGGATCGAGTTCCAGAAGAACTGGGCCATCGTGAAGATGTTCGCCCTGAGAGAAAAAGCTGCGATCGACTTCCTGTTTCTGTTTGAGGCCGTCCAAGACGTCGCCATACTAAACTCTTCGACCACCCCAACGAGTATCGAAGTCTTTCAAGTCAAGAAGAAAGATCGCTTGGAATGGACGTGGGCTTCGCTCACGAATCTGCATGTGCCCGATGATCCTTCGAAGAAAGGGAAGAGCAAAGTTAAGAAAACGAAGCCGTTGGAGGGGATTGCCGACAGCCCACTCGGAAAACTCTCTGCTTCACTGTCCGGCTTTAAGACTTTGGAGACTTCAGGAGGTTTCATTTCTAACGCGGGATGTAACCTTGCTCTCTCTTCTGGTGGCAACGCAGCAACGTCCCTGCCGGTCGCGCTTTCCGAACTCCCATCACATTTCATCGATCTGCTTCAGGCTGCGCTCGACGCTGTGCAGAAGCCAGGCAGCGCAAAATCTGATCTGTCGAAGATTTTGCTCGAAAAGGTCGACGTGCCTGTAGATGACGCGCAGACCTACACCATAGGCATCGTTCACAAATATCTGGACAAAGTAAGCCCGATGCACGCCGGACAGGCGCGGTCGTTCGTCGAAAGCCTTCTGGCCAAACTCGGCCCTCTCGGAGCAAAGACGACAAAGGCTACGACGCTTGATGAGATGCGATCCAGGCACGGCTATAGCTTGGAGCAGTTGAACGCCGCATTGGGGGACCTCCAGCAGACGCCGGACGTTGATTTTCATCTCAAGCACTGGCTGGAACAGCTTGGGAAGGAGGGACTGGCGTTCTGGGAGGTTTCGCAGATACGCGCGGCGGCCACCGCGATTTTCAGCCGGAAGCTGTTTGGGAGCCTACTGCCCACCGATGTTGAGATTTCGACATGCTGCAATGCGTGGCTCGGGCTCAATAGGATCGGTACAGATCTCATGCCTGTTTTCGAAGGCGGGACCACCCATCTTCGCGCGGAATTTCCACTGGCCAAGAAGGCTGAACTTCAAGCTCATTTTTTGCTGAAAGCGATCGAGCAATGCGTGGACCCGAGCTAGCGCGTCTCGTCAGAAGCCTACGGACAAAGTCATATGAAAAACTTCAGATTCAAAAACATATGGTTGCTCTCAGAAAGCGAGCAGCGGGCAAGGTGGGAGAGCTTCAGTCCGAAAAAGACGTTGTTGGTGGGGATGAACCACACCGGCAAATCGAGCCTGATTAAATCGCTCTTCACCGCCCTTGGAGCCTTTCCCACTGGCGAACTCGATCGATGGAGCAAGGACGCGGCAGTTCTGGTCGAATTTTCCGTGGATGGCGTCGGCTACTATGCCGTCCAACAGCACAATCACCGCGGGCTTTTCGACGCCAATGGAAATCTGGAATTCACCTCGGCTAATGCGACCGACTGGGGGCGTAGGTTTGCCGATCTCGTTGGGTTCAATTTGGTTCTTACGGACCGGCAATTGAAGTCGGTGACTGGGGATGCGAGGACATTCTTCCTGCCATTCTACATCAACCAAGATGGAAGTTGGCTCGCTGCCTGGTCAACGTTTGCGAACTTGCAGCAGTACCAAAAGCCAGTCGACTCGGTGCTTGAGTATTTTACGGGCGTTAAACCGCCGGCCTACTATGAGCTCAATTCGCAGAAGCTCGTCCGCCAGAAGGAACTCGCCGACCTTAGAGGCGAAGAGAAGGTCATCAAAAGCATCAAGGACCGGTTCGGCAAGACAGTCCCCTTGGACGGCCCGAAGACGATGCCGGACATCTTCGGCCAGGACGTCGCACGGTTGACTGAGGAGGTCACGGCGCTGAACGCCGAGCAGGAACAACTCAGGAATACGCTCGTACGGGAGAAGGAAACCGCCGAGAGCCTAATCCTTCAGGTCAGAATGGCAGAACAGGCCCTTGCCCATTACGATAGCGATGCCGCGTTTCTGCAAACAGAGCCCCACGAGGTACTTGTTTGCCCGATCTGCCATGCCGAGCACGACAAGACCTTCATGGACATCCTGCGCTATTCCGAGGATGCTCGCATCCTTCGAAGCCTCGCCGTCCAATTGAAGGACGACTCTCGAAAGGCAAACGAAATCCTGGAGAAGTCGAAAGCTCGTCTCAGGACACTCGACAACAACTACAATCGGATCTCGGCGATTCTCGAGACCCGGCGCGGGGACCTGAGGTTGGACGATGTTGTCAAGGCCATGGGCGCTGAATCGGCGTTTGCTGCCTTTGAAGCCGAACTGGTTGAGCTCGAAGCGAGGATCAATCCCTTGGTGATCGAGATCGATAGATTAACCGCGCAGCTCGGTGAACTGACCAGCACCAGAAGATCCAAAGGTATCCTCACGACTTTCCGGACGTCTTATGCCGCCGCGTTACAGGCGCTCAATATGCCCCCCGTCGAGACCAAGGGGTTGAAACTGACCAGCCGCCCAAAGATTTCCGGGAGTGGAGGGCCACGGTCCGTATTGGCGTACTACGTGGCTCTCTGGCATACTTCGCTGAGCGAGTACGGTTCGTTCTCTATGCCCGCTGTCATTGACTCGCCGCAGCAACAAGGACAGGATGCGACCAACTTGCCGGTGATGATAGAGTATATTGCCACGAAATTACCGACTGACATGCAGGTGATCCTGGCGGTGGAAGCGCCGACTACCTTTCCCTTCGATAAAGTGATTGAACTCGACGAAGCCTATCATCTTCTGAGGGCAGACCAATACGCCCCTGTCTCTCATTTCCTACGTCCGTTTACCGACGCCATGTACGAGAAATTACTTGGCCAAGAGGATTCCGATGATCAGGAAGCCCCTTCGGAATAGGCATTATTCGGATCGCGTTTCTATCACTCGCGAGTATCCCGAGGCCTGACCTGGATCTCGTCGATCGGGACTGCGCTTTGTAAAAGCGACGGATCCTGCCGTCAGGACTTGATGGACGCGCATAAGGAGGTCGCTGGAGCGCCTGCAGGCCGATCCATTTGAGAGGCCTCCCGACCTGCTATCCCTCTTCCAACGCTGTGTGACCGACCGTTCACCGGTCAAACGCAAAAACCGCCCTGATGTTCAGATCAGGACGGTAATTGATTTATGACAGAATTGGTTGCGGGGGAGCGCAACCAAGCCTTACGCTGTGGCACGCCAGAGCGTCCGAAACCACCATATTTTGCGAGAAATTAAGACGCGGGTGATTACTGAAGTCATCCACATAAATACTAGTTTCTCAACTACTTTACTGGCCACCGTTGACTTCGTCATCTTGTGAAAAAGACATTTGCCGCGCGACCACCTGATCTTATTTCAGCCTCGCTGGAAACCTCACAAACATAGATCAAGTGCTACTAATCTTGACCGTCGCCTCCTCCAAAGCATGGGCCGGACCTAGAGCATGTCCTGCGATCGATGAATCGATTGTGATGTGACAGGTGGCTTGTGAGCTGATTCAACATCTGCTTTGTGGGAGAAGTTGATGATGGGAAGAGCCCTGAGCGGAGATCTACGGTCACGGGTCCTGAAGGCCTCGGCAGAAGGCATGTCGGCGCGTCAGGCTGCAGCGCGGTTCGGTGTCGGCGTTTCAAGTGCGATCCGCTGGATAGCACGAGCGAAGGTAGGCGAGTTGGCACCTCGGCGGCCTGGCCGTAGCCGGTCCTCCAGCCTCGATGTGCATGAAGCCTTCATCGTCGGGCTGATCGAAGAACGCAAGGACATCACGCTCAACGAGATGGTGCAACGGCTGGAGACCGAGCAATCGGTCGGGATCAGCCGCAGTGCCCTGAGCGCCTGGCTTCGTGGCCATGGCTGGACGTTCAAAAAAAGTCCGCACATGCGCTGGAGCAGGATCGGCCCGACATCCTGAAACGCCGCCAGGCTTGGTTCGACGGTCAACTCGATCTCGATCCGGCAAGGCTCGTTTTCATCGACGAGACGGGGCTGTCGACGAAGATGGCGCGCTTGCGCGGAAGAGCGCCCCGTGGCGAGCGTTGCCGAGCTGGCGTTCCCCATGGTCATGTGTGGACGCCCCTTCGGATGCAAGAAGAATCTCAAGGCAGGCGCTGCGCGTGATCGGGTGCTGCCATGTGTCCGGCCTCTGATGCGGCAAGCTCATGGCCGCGGGCCCGTATGGGAGTGCGAGGGTCGGGACCACATCATTGGAACGCGCTCGAAGCGCTTACCATGGGCCTGGTTCTCCTGACCCCGCCTCACCGACGTTGCGCCATACCTGTCCTTCGACCTCCTCACCCCCGACAGCCTCGCGCCCGCCCCGCTTATGCGGTGGCGACCGGAGCTCGATAAACTCCACCCTTCGTCAGCAACGCCCAGGCGACACGCGCATTCTTGTTGGCCAGCGCCACGATCACCAGCATCGGTGGCTTGCGGGCCAGCATGCGGCCGAGCCACGAACCGGCCGGCACGCCTTTTCGCTTGGCCCAGCGCACGACCGCGCTTGAGGCGATGATAAGGAGACGCCGCAGCGTCCGCTCGCCCATGCGTGAGGTGCGGCCGAGACGCTCCTTGCCGCCGGTCGAGCGCTGCACCGGCGTCAGACCGACCCAGGCCGCAAAATCTCGACCCGAGCGGAACGTCTCCGCCGGCGGCGCCAGCGCCTCAATCGCGGTGGCGATCAGTGGCCCGATGCCAGGGACCGTCATCAGCCTGCGAGCAACGTCGTCGGTCTTGGACCGCGCGGCAATCTCGGCATCGAGTGCGGCGGTTTGCTCCTGGAGATGGCGGAGCGCACCAACGAGTATGACGAGACAGCTGCGAGCCGCTTGCGGAAGATCTGAAGCGGGATCCTCGATCTGAGCGATCAATCGCTCGACGTGGAAGGGGCCTTGTGGCGCGATCAGACCATACTCGGACAGGTGACCACGGATTGCGTTGATCAGCTGTGTGCGCTGATTGATCAGTACGTCACGGGTGCGGAAGATCACGGCGGAGGCCTGTTTGGCCTCGCTCTTCACGGCCACGAAGCGCATCGTTGGGCGCTGAGCTGCCTCGCAGATCGCCTCAGCGTCGGCCGCATCATTCTTCTGGCGCTTCACGAACGGCTTCACATAGGCTGGTGCGATCAGCCTCACTTCGTGACCGAGCTTGCCGATCTCACGGCCCCAATAGTGAGCGCCGGGGCAAGCTTCCATCGTAACGAGGCAAGGCGGCTGAGCCGCGAAGAAACTCAGAACCTGTTCACGCCGCAGCTTTTTGCGGAGCACCGGCGCACCGGCGGTATCCGCGCCATGGGCCTGGAAGACATTCTTGGCCAGATCCAGGCCGATCATGCTAACATTTGTCACGGACGCTCTCCTTTGTGGCGCTGAAACACCACCACTTTGGCACATCGATGCCGTCGGGGGGCGTCCACCCCATCACTGGAAAACGACCACCTTCACCGGCGCGCTGCGGTTGACCGGAATGACTGCGCCCTTCGTCTATGACGGCGCCATGAACGGCAACGTATTCCTTGCCTATGTCGAGCAGGTCCTGGTCCCGACCCTTGAGCCCAACGACGTTGTCGTGATGGACAACCTGCCGGCCCACAAGGCTGCCGGCGTGCGTAATGCGATCGAGACGGCAGGTGCGAGCCTGCTCTACCTGCCGCCCTACAGCCCCGACTTCAACCCAATTGAAAATGCGTTCTCCAAACTCAAGGCGCTGCTACGGGCAAAGGCCGAAAGGACCATCGATGCCCTATGGGATGCGGTCGGCTCGATCATCCACCTCTTCAGCCCAACCGAATGCTCGAACTATTTCCAGGCAGCGGGCTATGAACCAACTTAAACAAGATACGCTCTAGGTTCGACGTGGAGGTCGCACGAGCATTGGTCCATATACCGTGGCGAAGCCAGCGAATGCAGCGACCCAGGCGATGGCGGCGCCATACATCATCGGTACCGAAAGGTTCGGCACGAACTCCATGGCGACGCGTAGCGCCATCGCAACCATCACCGCGAGATAGATGAACTGCGTGGCAGGCGAGGCTGCGAGGCCCCGTCCAGTATGGCCAAGCGTCGCCCTGGTCATCATGGCAAGGGTCATGGTGCCGATAGCGCCTATAGCCCAAACATGCACCGTAGCCGCCGGAGAAACGATGTCCGGTTTCACTGTATGCGCGCCCGCAACAAGGAAACCGAGCGTCACGAAGAAGAACCCGACATGGAGTACCAACACAAGCCGATCGGACCAGGCCACCCAGCCCCGCCAGCGAGACAGGCGCCAGAAATTCGCCAAGCCGGCGACCAGTGACAATATGCCAGTCAAGTTTCCATCTGGATCGGCAATCCACGAAATGAGAGCAAGCCCTGAAAGCAGCATGACCATTCCATCCGGCTTACCGAAAGGCGCCGGCCGCACCGCGATATTCTTCCTGGCAAGCCAGTTGTGCGTGAAGCTCGGCACGACCCGTCCGCCGATGAGCAGGATCAAGAAGACAATGAGAGCAAGCCCTGCACGTGCGAAAAAAACCGCGGTGCCGCTTGCGGTTGCCTCAAAGTGAAAGCCTGCATTTGCGACCGCCAGCGCGAGTACGAGAACGACCACCTTGATATTGCGCAGATTGCGCCCCGCAAAAACTTCGCGTGCCGCGACCGTGGCGAATATCAGAAGAAAGGCTGTGTCGAGCGATGCCGCCAATAGCCATCCGACCTTCGCCGAAAAGAAGACCGCGATCCGGCCCGAGATCCAAAGCCCGGCAAGCAAAGCAAGCGGCCAGCCGGCCACCGGTAACCGCCCGGTCCAGTTCGGGATCGCCGTGAGCAGAAAGCCAGCGACGACGGCAGAGCCGTAGCCGTAGATCATTTCGTGGACGTGCCAGTCCACCGGTGAAAAGGCTGTTGGAATGGCGATTTCGCCCGTGAAGAATGGCGGCCATACCGCGACGGCCGCCACAGCCCAGAGACCCGCAGCCAGGAAGAAGGGGCGAAAGCCGCGACTCCACAGTGCCGCGCCCTTCCACGATCTCTGCGTCTCCGCGGTGCGTCCCATGACGGATGCTCCCCTGCGTCAAAAGAAGATGAATCCGTGGGCACCGGCAACAGCCCAGAACGCGGTGAGAAACGCTAGCGCCAGCAGCAATTCGTGCAGGCGGCTGATACGACGCAATGTCGGCCCCGGCATCTGCCGCGCCCTGCTTTCGAACTTCGTCCGTGCCAGCGGCTCGATCACGAATAGCATGAGCATGAAGACGAGCCACAGGCCGAACATCGCCGTCATCCACCAGAATTCAGGCTCGATAAAGCGCTGCCAGAGGTCCAATCGGTAGGTCATCCAGAAGCCGGTGGCACCCGCCAACGGAATGGAAATCCGCACTTGCGCCGAGAAACGCTGCTCGACGCTTTCGAACAATGACAACGCCTCCTCCCCGGCCAACCGTACCCTGGCAAGCGGCAGGACTACCAGAGTCACGAAGGCCAACCCTCCGATCCAGTGGACAACGGCCAGGACATGAAGCGCCCGCGCCAGAACGATATCGTCCATTCCTTACCTCCGCCGACCACTGAACGGATGCCGTCCGGCAGGTTCTATGCCGCTCCGGCCAGCGGCCGATCAGTCGGCCCGCCGCCGGGCCATGGAGACTGAGCCACCGGCGGCCGACAGCCCTCGGGTTCCGACATGTCGACCACACATGCGAGGTCGCCTGCGAATTGACGAAAGGCCGCGAGATTGACCAGCGGCACACCGATCAGGACAGGCACGCCAAGTTCGAGCGCGCTGGCCATCAGCGTCCTGAAGCCGCCACCTTCGACCTCGGCCTTGCCGAATTTGCAAAGAACCAGAATGTCAGTCTCCCCGCCCAGACCCGCCATCGCCGCGTCACAGGCCCGCAGCAGCCGGTCGGGGTTAAGCACGCAGCCGCGAGCCTCGGGACCACGATCATCGGAAATCGGGTGCAGGCCACCGGTCGCAAGATCATGAAGAAACATGTCGCATTTGGCACGGCCCGGCTTCGGCTGGCTGTGCTGGATTAGGCCCGCTAACCGCAGACCGGTCTGGGCCATTTGCCCCACGATATCCCGCAGAAAAATCTCAAACTCCGAACCACTGGAATAGACAATTCCCGTGATGGCATAATCCGGATGCACGAACAGCATGGTGAAGTTCCTCTTGAAAAAACCGCTGCGCCGGCGAACCGGGGCACATGGCGCCACCACGTGGAACCCGGCCGCTCATGGCGGCCGCACGGCCATGCGAGCGCCACCGCAATGCATCCTGGCGCATGGAAGAAGAAAGGCCATCGCGGGAGTCACGCCGGAACGTGGGCGTGAACGGGCTCCGGCACCTTCGGCAGGACTTTATCGAGGATCGCACGCAGGGCGGCGAGACCCGGATCTTCCGCACTGTTCATGATGCCGACGAGTTGCAGCCAGTGATCATCGGACGCGGTGTCGAGAAAGCCGCGAACCGCCGACGCGATGAGTTCGGCAGGGGCGCGCGCCTCGGCGTCCGCGGCCACAGCCAGCCGCCTCAATAGCGAGGGCTCGCCGAGAGCTCCGACGAGATTGAGAGCCGCCGTTGGATCATCGAGTGATTCAATCAGTCGTCCGAACATCGTGAGCCTCATTGTACCAATGGGGAGGAGGCACCATCGAGCGTAATGCCCCGGATATCGGCTCTGCCGATCAGCAGGGCGATATATTGCGCGGTGGCCCGGCGGCGGACATGCTCGTTGAGGTAATTGCCGATACGCTCGTGCACAGCCTCGAACGGCAGTTGCCGCCCCTTCATCCGCCGCCTCATGCGGATGAGATGGATACCGTAGCGTGTCTCCACCGGTGCGGAGATTTCACCGGGACGGAGCGTCACCAGCGCCGCCTCAAATTCCGGTGTGGTGTCGCCCGATCCAATCTGCCCGAGATTGCCGCCGAGTGTCGCCGATGGACAGTCGGAGCAATCGCGTGCCAGACCTTCGAAGCGGTCCGGATTCACCGCCAGCAACGCCGCAAGCGACAACGCCTTCTCACGACCGGCCGCAAAACCCGCGCTGTCATCGCGCAGGGCAGCGATCAGAATATGATCGGCCTCGTACAAGGCCGGCGTCATGAAGCGGCTGCGATTGTTCTGATAGAAGCGACGCAACACCGTCTCGTCCGCTCGTGGGAGAGCAACCTCGCGTTCCACAAGCACACGGATCAAGGCATCTTCGACAGTCTCGATTCGTCCGTCCGCATCGGTCGCCTGCTCTGCGGAAACGCCGAGGCGGCGCGCTTCCTGCAGTAGTACCTCACGGATGACGAGAGCCTGCGCGGCGGCGCGCCAGCCCTCTCCGGGATTGCGCGCCGGGAAGTTCTGGACCTCGGCGGCTATCGCCTTCCTGGAAATGGCGATGCCGTTGACGGTGACCGGCGGCATGGCCACCCGTCCCGGTGACGGAGCGGTACTGACAGCGGCAGGTCCATGAACGTGAGGCTGCCCGCAATCCGTTCGCTTGGCCGAATGATCGATGATCAGGGTCGTCATGGCTTACTCCGCGGATTGCTGTGCGCGAGAGGCGGGCATTGCACGCGTGCCAGGCTGATGCAGGGAGGGCGGCATCGCCCGCTCCGGCCGCGTGGTAAAACGCGTGCGGACCACCTGATAGCCCGGCCGCCCCACATACCAGACAGGCGCACTCCAGACATGAACGAGGCGGGTGAAGGGAAAGACGAGAAAGATCGTCATGCCCAGGATCAAATGCGCCTTGAAGATGGGGTGGACGTCGGCGACAAAGGCAGCGGCCGCAGGCTGCAGCGTAAGAATGCCCTGCGCCCAGTTCATGAACTTCACCATCTCGTGTCCGTCCATGTGCCCGAGCGACACGAAGATCGTGGACAGCCCAAGCGTGAGCTGCAACCAGAGCAGGAGCAGGATGGCGATGTCGCCGAAGCTCGATGTCGCGCGGATGCGCGCATCGAACAGGCGCCGATGAGCCAGCAGCGCAATGCCGATGAAGCAGGCGATACCAGCGATGCCTCCGACCATGATAGCGAGGCCCTGCTTGAAGCCATGGCTGATGCCAAGCGTATCGAAGACCCAGATCGGCGTGAGCAGGCCGACGAAGTGGCCGGCAAATATCACCAGAATGCCGATGTGGAACAGGTTGGACCCCCATTTAAGTTGGCGTTTGCGCAGGAGCTGCGAGGATCCGGTCTTCCAGGTATATTGCTCGCGCTCGAAGCGCAGCAGGCTGCCTAGTAGGAAAACCGTCAGACAGAGATAGGGATACCAGCCAAAGAGTACGCTATCGATGATCTCGAACATGGGATGTTCCTCAATGGGCTGCCGTTTGCCGCACGTCGCGACGGCCGGCGCGAATCTGGGTCCTCAGCCGATCGACAGAGCATCCTCCCAAGGCGTCGCCTGGACCGAAGGCGACGGCCGTCTCCTCCCACGCAGCGTCGAGAGCCACAAAATCGTCGACCGCTTCGTCCTCGCCCGGATCCGTGGCGATCCCGCCACCGGCAAGGGCGCCCAACACGGCGAAGACCGACGCGTAGGCTGAGCCGCGCTTTGCCAAGCGTTCCTGCAGGCTCGCAATGATATGGGCGGTGTCCGCGAGCAGTGCCCTGGCCTCGGCGACGGGACGTGTCGACAGATATTCGAGAAACAGCGGCAGATAATCGGGCAATTCGTTGCCGACAAGGATCATCCCGCCTTTTTCGTAAAGCGCAGCGAGATCGACCATAGCCTGACCGCGATCCCGGCTTTCGCCATGCACATGCTCGAACAGATGCAGTGACAGGCGCCTCGTCTTGTCGAAAAGGTCGACATAGCGCTCCTGCAGGTCGAAAAGGTCCAACGTCGCGAATTCCGCGAGCAGTTGCTCCAGCGCCTGGAGCAGCCGAGGATTGATCAGCTGTTCCGAATGCAGGATGCCGGAGATCTCGCTGCTTGCAGCCCGGAGATCGTCGCCCGGGTAGGACAGCAGTGCCGAAAGCACTTTGAACGTTGCAGCCATCACGCGACCTCCATCGGGTTGCGGGCCTTCTTGACCTGCTTGGTCGCGAAGAGATTGGTCTCGCTGGTGCCGCCCGAGCAGCCATTGCCGAAGGAGAAACCGCAGGAGCCACGCAGGTCGTAGGCGTCCTCGCTCCATTCGCGATGGGCGGTCGGTATGACGAAGCGATCCTCGTAATTGGCAATCGCCATCACCTGGTACATCTCCTCGATGGCTCCGCCGGTCAGCCCTACCTTCGTGGCAATCCGCTCGTCCAGGCGACCATCGACTGTCTTCGCGCGCATATAGCTGCGCATCGCGAGCATGCGCTCGAGCGCCAGTGCGACGGGCTCTTCCTTTCCAGCCGTCAGCAAATTGGCAAGATAGCGTAGGGGGATGCGCAGGGACCGCACATCCGGCATATCGCCGTCGAGCCCCATCCTGCCGGCGGCGGCGGCGGACTGGATCGGCGACAGCGGCGGCACGTACCAGACCATGGGCAGGGTGCGGTATTCCGGATGCAGCGGGAAGGCGATCTTCCATTCCATAGCCATCTTCCAGATCGGCGAATGACGTGCGGCTTCGATCCAGGCATCGGGCACGCCGTCCACACGTGCCTGCGCGATCACTGCCGGGTCTTTTGGATCGAGGAAGAGATCGAGTTGAGCCTGATAAAGATCCTTCTCGTCGGGCGTTGCCGCCGCAGCCTCGATACGGTCGGCGTCATAAAGGACGACGCCCAGATAGCGGATGCGCCCAACGCACGTCTCCGAGCACACCGTCGGCTGGCCCGCCTCGATGCGCGGGAAGCAGAAGATGCACTTTTCGGACTTACCTGAGGACCAGTTGTAGTAGATCTTCTTGTATGGGCAGCCCGAGACGCACATGCGCCAGCCGCGGCACTTGTCCTGGTCGATCAGGACGATACCATCCTCCTCGCGCTTGTAGATCGCGCCCGAGGGGCACACCGCGACGCAAGCCGGATTGAGGCAATGCTCGCACAGCCTCGGCAAATACATCATGAAGGTGTTTTCGAATTCACCGTAGATGTCCTTCTGAACATCTTCGAAATTGACGTCCTTCGAACGCTTCTCGAACTCGCCGCCGAGAATCTCCTCCCAGTTCGGCCCCCATTCGATCTTTTCGATCCGCTCACCGCTGATTGCCGAGCGCGGCCTGGCCGTCGGGAAGGCCTTCGATTCCTTTGCCGTGTGCAGGTGTTCATAATCGAAGGTGAACGGTTCGTAGTAGTCATCGATCTCGGGTAGGTCGGGGTTGGCGAAGATATTGGCAAGAATGCGCCATTTGGCACCCATCCTGGGTTCGATCTTGCCGTTTTTCTTGCGCCGCCAGCCGCCGTTCCACTTTGCCTGGTTCTCCCATTCGCGCGGGTAGCCGACACCGGGCTTGGTCTCCACATTGTTGAACCAAGCGTATTCGACGCCTTCGCGGTTGGTCCACACGTTCTTGCAGGTAACGGAGCAAGTGTGACACCCGATGCATTTATCGAGGTTGAGCACCATCGCGATCTGAGCACGGATTTTCATTCTGCGGCCTCCTTGGGTGCCTCGGATACGAGCGGCTCTTCAAGCCAGTCGACGGCTGACATCTTGCGCACGACGATGAACTCGTCCCGGTTGGCTCCCACGGTTCCGTAGTAGTTGAAGCCATAGGATTGTTGGGCATAGCCTCCGATCATGTGGGTCGGCTTGAGCACGGTACGGGTGACCGAGTTGTGAATGCCGCCGCGGTTGCCGGTGAGTTCGGAGCCAGGCGTGTTCACGATCTTTTCCTGGGCATGATACATCAGCATCATGCCGGGCTTGATCCGCTGGGAGACCACTGCACGGGCCGTCAGTGCGCCATTGGCGTTGAAGACTTCCACCCAGTCATTGTCCACGATCGCCGCCGTCTTCGCGTCGGTCTCGGAGATCCATACGACCGGACCGCCGCGATTGAGCGTCAGCATCAGGAGATTATCGGTATAGGTCGAGTGAATGCCCCATTTTTGGTGGGGCGTGATGAAGTTGAGGACGATCTCGGTGTTGCCGTTGGGCTTGAGCCCCTTGACAGCCGGGATGGTCTTCAGATCGACCGGCGGCTTCCAGGTAACGAAGCCTTCCCCGAAGGCCCGCATCCAGAGGTGGTCCTGGTAGAGCTGCTGGCGGCCGGTAAGCGTGCGCCAGGGGATCAGTTCGTGCACATTCGTGTAGCCGGCATTGTAGCATACCTTTTCGCTCTCGATGCCGGACCAAGTCGGCGAGGAAATGATCTTGCGCGGTTGGGCTTGGATATCGCGGAAGCGGATCTTCTCATCTTCCTTGGGGATTGCGAGATGAGCATGTTCCCGGCCGGTGGCCCTTGAGAGGGCCTCCCAGGCTTTCACGGCTACCTCGCCATTGGTTTCGGGCGCGAGCATGAGGATGACTTCGGTCGCGTCGATGTCTGTCTCGATTTTCGGCAGTCCTTTGGCGGTGCCATCCGCATGAACACCATTGAGAGCGCCAAGCGCCTCGACCTCATGCTCCGTCTTCCAGGCGATGCCCTTGCCGCCATTGCCGATCTTCGTCATCAGCGGACCGAGGGCCGTGAAGCGGGCATGGAGGTTTGGATAATCGCGGGTAACGACATTGACCGCCGGCATGGTCCTGCCAGGGATTGGCTCGATTTCTCCGTGCTTCCAGTCGGCGACCTCGAAAGGCTGCGCGATCTCACCCGGTGTGTCGTGCTGGATCGGCGTGAGGACGACGTCCTCCTCGACGCCGAGCACCTCGGGAGCGACCTCGGAGAAGCTCTTCGCGAGCTCCTTGTAGATATCCCAGTCGGATCGAGCCTCCCAGGCCGGATCCACCGCCGCCGAGAGCGGATGAATGAAGGGATGCATGTCGGAGGTATTGAGGTCGTTCTTCTCGTACCAGGTCGCGGTCGGCAGCACGATGTCCGAGTAGACGCAGGTCGTCGACATACGGAAATCAAGTGTCACGAGCAGGTCGAGCTTCCCCTGCGGCGCTTCTTCGTGCCAGGTGACCTCCTTGTTCCGCACCGCACCCTCGGCTCCGAGATCCTTGCCCATCACGCCGTGCTTGGTGCCCAGCAGATGTTTGAGGAAATATTCATGGCCCTTGCCCGATGAGCCCAAGATATTGGAGCGCCAGACGAACATGTTGCGAGGCCAGTTGGCAGGATGATCGGGATCGTGACAAGAAAGCTCCAGCTCCCCCGATTTTAGCGCCCCCGCCACATAATCCTTGGCATCCAGGCCGGCCATTTTCGCACGCCTGGCGATGTCGAGCGGGTTCTGCTTGAGTTGCGGCGCCGAAGGGAGCCAGCCCATGCGCTCGGCGCGGACATTGTAATCGATGAAACTCTGGTTCCAATCGCCCTCGGGCGCGGTTGGCGACAGAATCTCCGCCGCCGTCAGCGTCTCGTAGCGCCATTGATCCGTATGCGCGTAGAAGAACGAGGTCGAATTCTGGTGGCGCGGCGGGCGGGACCAATCGAGGGCAAAGGCGAGCGGTGCCCAACCGGTCTGCGGGCGCAGCTTCTCCTGCCCGACATAATGCGACCAGCCTCCACCGGATTGGCCAATGGCGCCGCAGAATACCAGGAGGTTGATCACGCCCCGGTAGCCCATGTCCATATGATACCAATGGTTCATGCCGGCTCCGATAATGATCATCGAGCGGCCATTGGTCTTTTCGGCATTGGTGGCGAATTCGCGCGCGACGGTGATGATCGCGTCCCGCTTCACCCCGGTGATCCGCTCCGCCCAGGCTGGCGTGAACGGCACATCCTCGTCATAGGAGGAAGCGACATTGGAACCGCCGAAGCCGCGGTCGAGCCCGTAATTAGCCATGAGAAGATCGTTGACGGTTGCCACTCTCACCCGACTGCCATCCGCCATCTCGATCGTGCGAACGGGAACGTTGCGGGTCAGGATCTCGCCATGCTGTGTCGCCACAAAGTGCTCGGTGGCCCGGCCTCCGAAATACGGAAAGTCGACAGCGGCGATTTCGGCGTTCTCGCCGGCGAGAGTCAGCCTCAGCCTGACTTCCCTGCCCTTTCCGTCTTTTTCTTCAAGATTCCACTTGGCATCCTCGCCCCAGCGGTAACCGACAGAGCCAAGGGGCGCGACGAGCGTGTCCGTGGCCTCGTCGATCGCTACCGTCTTCCAGTCCGGATTGTTGCTCTCGCCAAGATGACCTGCAATCTCCGAGGCTCGCAGCAGCCGCTCCGGAACCAGACGACCGTCGCGCTCCACGAGCCGCACCAGGAACGGCATGTCGGTGTAGCGGCGGGCATAGTCGTCAAAATAGGGAACCTGCCGTTCGAGATGGTATTCGCGCAGGATTACATGGCCCATGGCAAGCGCAAGCGCCGCATCCGTTCCCTGCTTGGGATTGAGCCAGATATCGGCGAACTTTGTTGCCTCGGCATAGTCCGGACTGACGACCGCACTCTTGGTACCCTTGTAGCGGACCTCGGTGTAGAAATGCGCGTCCGGGGTGCGCGTCTGCGGTACATTCGACCCCCAGACGATGATGAAGCCCGCATTGTACCAGTCGGCGCTTTCAGGCACGTCGGTCTGCTCGCCCCAAGTCTGCGGCGAGGCGGGCGGCAGATCGCAATACCAGTCGTAGAAGGACATGCACACGCCGCCGAGCAGCGAGAGATAGCGTGAACCCGCCGCATAGGAGACCATCGACATGGCCGGGATCGGCGAAAAGCCAATAACGCGGTCCGGGCCATGCTTTCTGACGGTGTAGGCATTGGCCGCGGCGATGATCTCGTTGATTTCGTCCCAGCCTGCCCGCACGAAGCCGCCATGCCCGCGGATCGAGGTGTAGGATGTACGCTTGGCCTCATCCTCCACGATCGAGGCCCAGGCCGCGACGGGTGTCATTTCAGCGCGTGCCGCCCGCCATAGCTTCAGTAGGCGGCCGCGGATCATGGGATATTTCACCCGGGCACCGGAATAGAGGTACCAGCTGTAAGAGGCGCCGCGCGCGCAGCCGCGGGGTTCGTGGTTCGGCAGATCCGGCCGGGTGCGCGGATAGTCGGTCTGCTGGGTTTCCCAGGTCACGATGCCGCCCTTGACGTAGATCTTCCAGGAGCAGGATCCGGTGCAGTTCACGCCATGAGTGGAGCGCACAATCTTGTCGTGCTGCCAGCGCTTGCGATAGCCGTCCTCCCAGGAGCGGTCCTCGCTGGTCACGATGCCATGACCGTCCGAGAACCGATCGACGTTCTTCCTGAAGAAGGTAAGCCGGTCGAGAAAATGCGACATTGCTGTTGTCCTTGACTACTCAGCCGCAGCCGGCCCGATGGGAGCACGGCGCTTGGCACGTTCGACATCGTGAAGGAGACCGCCCCTGCGTGTGTAGACGGCCCACGTGATGACCAGGCAGGTCACGTAGAAGGCGAGGAAGCCCCATAGAGCCGCCTGCGCACTGCCCGTGAGGGCGATCGAGGTGCCGAAACTCTTGGGGATGAAGAAAGCGCCAAACGCAGCGATCGCCGAGGTGAAGCCAGTGATAGCGGCAGCTTCCTTTTCCGCCTGCCGCTGGCGCGCCTCGGCATCGGCCTGCGGGAACAGACGGTCCATTTCCTTCGTGCTGATCGCCGGAATCATCTGGAACGTCGAGGCGTTGCCGACACCCGTGGCGAAGAACAGCAGCAGGAAACAGGCGAAGAAGCCCCAGAACGCCCCCGGCTGATCCTTGATACCGGTAAACCACAGAAGGCCCGCAACCCCTACCATCATGAGGGCGAAGACCCAGAAGGTGACGCGAGCACCACCATATCTGTCGGCGAGCCAGCCCGTGCCGGATCGCGACAGGGCACCGACAAGCGGGCCGAGGAAGGCGAGCTGCAGCGCGTTCACCTCGGGGAACATCATCTTGGCCAGCAGAGGAAAGCCCGCCGAATAGCCGATGAAAGACCCGAAGGTGCCGGTGTAGAGCCAGCACATGACCCAATTGTGGGGGCGCTGGAAGATGACGGACTGCTCGGCGAACGAGGCTTTTGCCGAGGCGATGTCGTTCATGCCGAACCAAGATGCAAAAGCCGACAGGATGATGAAGGGCACGAAGAAGAACCCTGCGTTCTGCAGCCAAAGCGGTGCCGAGCCCGAGGTCACCTTTACCAGTTCCGGCTCACCGCCGAACCCACCGAAGATGCCCACCGTGATCACGAGCGGCACGACGAACTGCACGACACTGACGCCGAGATTGCCCAGGCCGGCATTGAGAGCGAGCGCGTTCCCCTTCTCCGCCTTCGGGAAGAAGAAGGAGATATTGGCCATGGAAGAAGCGAAGTTACCGCCTCCGAAACCGCAGAGCAGGGCAAGGATCAGCAACACGATATAGGGCGTATCCGGGTTCTGGACCGCATAGCCGATGCCGAGAGCCGGAATGATAAGCGACCAGGTGGTAAGCGTGGTCCACAACCGCCCGCCGAAGATCGGCACCATGAAAGAATAGAAGATACGCAGCACCGCGCCGGAAATGCCGGGCAACGCCGCCAGCCAGAACAGCTGGTCGGTGGTGAAGCTGAAGCCGACCAGCGGCAGCTTGGCGACGACGACCGACCACACCTGCCAGATGGCGAAGGAGAGCAGCAATGCGGGAATCGACAGCCAGAGGTTGCGGCGCGCTATGGCGCGGCCGGTCTGGCGCCAGAAGGTCGGATCCTCTGGCCGCCAGTCGGTCAACACGCCTTTGCCCACGCGGGGCGCGGCGACCGGTTGCGGCATGCCCTGCATTTCGGGGAAGGCGGGCAGATTCGCCAGCGTCTCGCCCGTAGCGGATCGTTCCATCTGGCGAATTGCCATATGCATCCAGATCAGCGCGCCGGCGACCAGGACGAACAATGCCATGAAACAGCTGGTCCACAGGCCGGTGAGGTCGAGCAACAGACCGAACAGAATCGGCAGAAGGAAGCCACCGAGGCCACCGATCATGCCAACGAGACCGCCGACGGAGCCGACATGATCGGGATAATAGACCGGGATGTGCTTGTAGACTGCCGCCTTGCCGAGCGCCATGAAGAAGCCCAGCACGAAAACCGTCACCACGAAACCGACAAGGTTCATCTCCAGATGGAACGCGGTATTTCCCCTGATGCCGTGGACCACATAGTCGGTCGGCGGATAGGAAAGGATGAAGGTCGCGACGACCGAGACAAGGAAGGTCCAATACAGCACCCGCCGCGCGCCATAGGTGTCGGAGAGATGCCCGCCATAGGCACGGAACAGCGATGCCGGCACCGAAAAGAAGGCCGCGATCATGCCTGCAGCCTTGATATCGAGGCCGTAGACATTGATCAGATATTGCGGCAGCCAGAGCGACAAGGCCACGAAGGCGCCAAAGACGAAGAAGTAATAGAGCGCGAAGCGCCAGATCTGAATGTTCTTGAGCGGTTCGAGTTCAAGCCACGCGCTTTTCGGCCTGTTACCCGAGCGACGCCGTTCGACGATGATGGGATCATCGTCGGTCGTCAGCCAGAACGCAACGGCCATTAGGGCGAGCCCCGCCGCCCAGACCTGTGCGACGACTTGCCAACCGAAAGCGACGAGCACGAAGGGCGCGAGGAATTTCGTGACTGCGGCACCGACATTGCCGGCTCCGAAAATGCCAAGCGCTGTTCCCTGCCTTTCCGCGGGATACCAGCGCGACACATAGGCGACGCCGACGGCAAAGGATCCACCGGCGATGCCGACGCCGAGGGCCGCAACGAGCATCTGAAGATAGGTGTGGGCATAGGCGAGCAGAAAGGTCGCGATCGCCGCGGTCAGCATCGTCATTGCGAAGACGAGCCTGCCGCCGTAACGATCAGTCCAGATGCCGAGCGCCACCCTGATGAGCGAGCCCGTCAGAATCGGCGTGCCGACAAGCAGGCCGAATTGAGTTTCGGTCAGACTCAGTTCCTGGCGAATGCGAATACCAATGATGGAAAAGATCGTCCATACGGCGAAGCACGCCGTGAAGGCGATGGTGCTCGTTCCCAGAATTTGGCCAGCCTTTGGATTCGCGGTCGTCTGCATGTTTGACTGCCCTTCGGCGATTGATCCGCAATCGAGGGCAGAACTGCGCCTACCCTCGTAGAGCATGGCCAAGGGGCAGGTGATGGGCATTGATTTGCATCAATGAGATCTGTGATAATTGTCACATGATGAGGCCGCAATCATGGGCCGTGGACCGAGGAGTGAATGAATTGGACGAGACAGCGGCTACGTATCTATCGCCGGAGGACCTGCCGGTCTTTTGCGGACTCTCATCCTCAATACGAGATGAGCTGTTGCGTAGCGCGATCCAACACAGCGTCGCGGCCGGCACCGTCCTTTTCGAACAAGGCGACGCACCGAATTTCCAGATCGTAGCGATGTCCGGATCGGCCCAGCTTTTCGGCCGTTCAACAGCCGGGCGCGAGGTTCTCATCGAGGTCGTAAGGGCCCCCGATCTCATTATTCCGGCCGCCGTCGTCACCGGAGAACCTTATCTCATGCAGGCACGTGTACCCGAGCGCTCACGCTTCCTCTTGATTCAGGCTGCGGTGTTCCGCGAGGCAGTCGCAAGCGACCCGCTGCTGGCGCATGTCGTGATTGGCAGCCTTGCCCAACAGTTTCGACGCATGGTCCGGCAAGTCAAGAACCTGAAGCTGAGATCATCCGCCGAGCGCGTGGGGTGCTACATCCTGGCTCTTGCCGCACGCCAGGGCACTCCCGGCCGTGTCATGCTTCCCTATGGAAAGAGCCTCATAGCATCGGAACTTGGCATAACGCGCGAGTCGTTCTCTCGCGCATTAACCGGTCTGGAAAAATCAGGGATTCGTGTCGAAGGGCAGACAATCATAATCGTGGATCGTGTACGCCTCGCCGCCGAATGTGGTCCAGATTCTCTCATTGATGGAGTATAGGGCGCGTCCAAGAAGTGCCGGGATCGGAAGCCACATAGGATAACATTCCGATATAGGGATATCTCACACTAGGCTCACCCTACCGGTGGCAATGTCATAGAGGCCGCCCACGACCTTGACTTTACCCTTGGCAACAAAATCGGCGATGATGGGACCAGCTTTCTCAAGCTTGCGCACATTGTAGCGTATGTTCTGCAGGGTCGCTTCGGCAAGAGCATCGGAGGCCTTCGCCTTTTCGGCACGATCGATAGCCGGCTTGATGGCCGCTACAAGTTGCGGAAGATGGCCTGGCAATGCAATCCCATCCTTGAGCACCTTGATGGTTGCGGCTACGGCACCGCAATTGGAATGCCCCAACACCACAATGAGCGGCATGCCCAGGAACTTGACACCATATTCGAGGCTGGCCAGACCGTCGCCATTGACGAAATTACCGGCGACGCGCACAACGAAAAGATCGCCGGGGCCTTGGTCGAATGCCAGTTCGGGAGCAACACGCGCATCCGCGCAACTCACAAGGCCAGCAATGGGATATTGCGCGCTGGAACGAGCAACTCGTCCTGCCGAATAATCACGATTCTGCGACGAGTTGCTGGCGTAACGCGCGTTGCCTTCAAGCAGCCTTTTCAATGCATCGTCGGGCGATATGGTGTTCTGAGCGGCTGGACTCCCCGATTGCAGCGCTGCAGCGGGCAAGGCGAGCCCGCCGACAAACGCGCCAGCAAGGCCGGTTGCCAAGAGTCTGCGGCGCGTTAGGGACACTGCATGTTGGTCACACATAGAAACCATCCTGGTTTATTGAGCATGCGCCAAGGAACTGTGGAGTTCTTAGCTGCGCCGGTGTGAGATGATCGATACCCGTCGATAGTGAGGGCGAAGAACTGGAATCCCGAGTCCAAACTTTGCAGGATTCTTTATGTTGAAGCTTGAAGCACACTCGGACTTACCAATATCCGTTCGCCGTCCTGCACAGCGGCTGAGCGAATCCTTCATGTTCCGCGCCGCGAGTTTGCGTCTATCGCCGGGGTTCAAACCGGCTATAGCTCGTTATTGCCATCGCATGGCTGAAAAGCCGCCTGTTGTATGGCCGATTTATAAGCTCTTCGGTCAGTTCGAGCGCTATGTCGCTGCCTATCTGCTGATCCATAATTATTATGCTTGGCGTGAAGGCCAGGGCCCTTCACCGACGCTGGCAGCTCTTCAGAAGGTCACCCCATCGAGCGCCCGCCAGACAGCTGGGTTCGTTGCGGCGTTGAAAGCCGGCCGCTTTCTGGAAAGCGCAGTCAAACCTGCTGGTGGTCGGGAAAAGCCGCTCAAGCCCACCGCCGTAATGGTGGAGGAGATTGGACGCTCAGGCCGCCTCTTCGTCTCGGCCTTGGATGAAATCGAGACTTGGCGGCCAGCCTGGGCCCTTGCCCTGATGGATATCGACAGATTGGGCGTACTCCTTCAACGCTCTGCAGCTTTCGTCCTCGGTGACGGCACCCTCATCCACCCATTCCAACGGGTCTTGCATTTTGCTGGTCGGGATTGTGGCTATCCATTGCTGACTGCCATCATCGGTGCCCACTACGCCGCGACTATCAAGGCGTGTCCCCAGGCGGTTCCTCTCACCTTGCGCGCTTTGGCTGCGCGCTTTCAGGTTTCGCGCGCTCACATCGGCAATTTGTTGGACGAGGCCCGGCAGGCGAATTGGTTCATCATCGAAGCCGGCAACCTCGTCCATCTCGATAACGATCTCGTTCTCGAGTTTGAGAACTGGGCTTGTTGGCAAATGGTTCACTATGGGGAGATAGCGGCGACGCTGGAGTAGCCTGCATCGACCGCGTGAGTACCAGACATCAAGCTGAACTTAAACAAGTTCAGACGCAGACCGTTCCAGTTCGCCAAACGCAAGAACCGCCCTGATGCTCAGATCAGGACGGTAATTGATTTATGATAAAAGTGGTTGCGGGGGCTCGCAACCAAGTCTTACTCCATAGCTCGCCACAATATCCGCCCCTCCGATTTCTCTCGACAGATTACGACGGAAGGCAATTGGCCGTCTCATGCCACCGTAACAATAGTGCCCTATCCCGTACCGAAGCGATCACGATACAAACTCAGCGTAATGCCGCGCCGCTTCTGGAATGCCCAATAAAGTGCGTGGAGACCTCCGAACCTCGCACGCTTGCCAATGGAGTCGAGGGCCAATCCGACGTCTCTAGCAACGCCCTTGCGCATGCGATCGAGAGGTCTCGACGAATTGAAGCGCCGTCGTGCCGAAAGCACCACCTTGAACGACAGCTCCGCCTCAGATTTTGAAGTGCTGCATCGCCCGAATGCAGGGCAGACGTCGGCTGTCGCGGATAGGCAGATCCCGGAAGAGCGGCTGCTCCTGCGGTGCATAGGCGATCACTGACGCGAACACCCCAGCGACGGTCCAACCCACTATGGAGAGAGAGAATCATTCCCTGGCACTTCCTTGGCATCGTCGTGCTACTAGCGAACCGATCTCAAGAACGCGCCGAGACGCGGACTACGAGGCTGGCGTAGCAGTTCGGCCGGCGGGCCTTCTTCTTCGATACGGCCGTCATGGAAGAACACTATCTTATCGCAGACCTCGCGGGCGAAGCTCATCTCGTGTGTCACGACAAGCATGGTGCGGCCTTCCTTCGCGAGGGAACGGATCACGGCCAGCACTTCGCCCACCAATTCGGGATCGAGCGCCGAGGTCGGTTCGTCAAACAGCAGCAACTCCGGTTCGACGGCAAGCGCCCGTGCAATGGCGACGCGTTGCTGCTGGCCGCCAGACAACGAAGTCGGATAGGCATTGGCCTTTTCCTGCAGGCCAACCTTGGCCAGCAGTTCCATTGCCTTCTCCACCGCCTGCTGGCGCGGCGTGCCATGCACGTGAATGGGTACCTTGATGATGTTCTCAAGCACGGTCCAATGTGACCAGAGATTGAATTGCTGGAACACCATGCCGGTGCGTCGGCGCAGCCGCTCCACATCCGCCCGGGCCGGCGCTTTGCCGCCGCCGATCTTGAGGCTTTGACCCCTGAAGTCTATCTCGCCGGAACTCGGCGTCTCAAGGAAATTGAGGCAGCGCAGGAAGGTGCTTTTGCCGGACCCGCTGGCACCGATGATCGAAACCACCTGATGCTCGTAAGCCTTGAAGGAAATGCCCTTGAGCACCTCGACGACGCCGAAGCTCTTGCGCAAGTCCCGCGACTCGATTGTCGGCACCGCGGATGCGGATTTGCCGGGAGGCAGTTCGATTACACTCATCATTTCCTCCGGTGATGCTCTGGCGGCGGTACAAAGAGTCCCGCCTGGCACGCCATTGCTGGAATGCGCATTCTCGTCGTCTTGTTGAGATCGCCTGGCTGGGCGGGGTTGGGAATGGCTTGCGCCTCAGCCTTCCATCGCCAGGCCGCCGCTGCGCTTGATCCGGCCTTCAAGCAGCCGCACCCCGAAACTGAGTGCCATGTTGAGCGCGAGATAGACCGCGCCCGCCGCCGCGAAGACTTCGATCGGGGCATAGGTCTCGGAAGCCAGTATACGCGCTTGCCCGGTCAACTCGATAATCGTGATGATGCTGGCGAGCGACGTGCCCTTAAGAATCAGGATCAATTCATTGCCATAGGCTGGCAACATGGTGCGCAGGGCCTGTGGGAAGACCACCAGGCGGAACTTTTGCGTGGCGGTGAGCCCGAACGCCTTGGCAGCTTCGACTTGCCCGCGGGGAACCGCGAGCAGCCCGCCACGGATGATCTCGCTGCCATAGGCCGCCGTATTGAGCGACAGGGCGATGAGAGCGCAGGCATAGGCTTCCCGAAATATTGGCCACAGGATGGAGTTGCGCATCGCATCGAGCTGACCGAGTCCGTAGTAGACGAAGAAAACCTGCGCCAGCAGCGGGGTGCCTCGAATGACGTAGACAAAGGAGTAGGCAAGCGCCGAAAACGCGCGGACCGTCGAAAGCCTTGCCGCAGCCAGCAGCACCGCCAGCATGAAACCGAGCGCGATCGATGTCAGGGCGAGTTCCAGCGTCAGCGGCAGTGCCAAAAGCAAGGGCGGAAACGAGTCAAAAAATACATCCCATCTCATTTGCCGTATCCTCCGATGACGGAGCGGCTGAAATGGTGTTCGGCGCTTTCGAAAACCTTGTGCGAGACGGAGGTGGTGAAAAGAAAGATCAGGATGGCGACCATGTAGAACAAGAACGGACTGCGTGTGGAGCCAGCTGCGACGTCGATGGTGCGCATGAGTTCGACCAGGCCCGTGACGGAGATCAGCGCCGTGTCTTTCAGCACCAGCTGCCAGACATTGGCGATGGACGGCAAGGCATAGCGCAGCATCTGCGGCAGCTTGATGCGGAAAAACAGGGTGGCCCACCTCATGCCGAAGGCATTGGCGGCCTCGATCTGTCCTTTCGGAATAGCTTGGAACGCACCACGAAACACTTCAGCACTGTAGGCCGCGCAGATCAGGACGATGGCGAGCACGCCAGCGCTGAAGGCATCGGCTGCGACCGCGCCAGAATATCCCATCGCATTGGCGATGTGGCGATAGAACTGGCCGCCGCCGAAGAAGAGAAG
The DNA here is from genome assembly GCF_052045555.1 of Labrys sp. 22185. Classification (NCBI taxonomy): domain Bacteria; kingdom Pseudomonadati; phylum Pseudomonadota; class Alphaproteobacteria; order Hyphomicrobiales; family Xanthobacteraceae; genus Labrys; species Labrys sp. 22185. The sequence continues at coordinate 80,276 of NZ_JBQEPH010000019.1, forward strand.
GTAGATCACCAGGAGTTCTGGCACGCCGCGGACGACCGTGACATAGACACCGGAAATCGCGCGCAGCAGGATGTTCGCAGAGAGGCGGGCCGCCGCGATCGGCAACCCCACGACAAGGCCGCCGGCAAAACCCAGTGCTGCGATGACCAAGGTCATTGCAGCACCATATGCCAGTTCGTCACCCCAGCCGGTCGGCCCGAAGGCGAGAAGATCGAGAAGCTTCATTTGGCGAGGTTTTCGGGAATCGAGCCGTCGACACCGATCCACTTGACGCTCATCTTCGAGATGCTGCCGTCGGAGGTCGCTTCGCGGATCGCCTTGTTGAACTGCTCGCGCAGTTCGGCTTCCTCACCCCTGCGAAACGCCAGCGCCACGCCTTTGCCGAGGGCACCGCCTTTCAGCGCAGGACCAAAGGCGATGAATTTCTTGCCGGCCTTCTCCTGTTCGCCGATGAAATTGAGCGTTGCGCCTGCGCCGTCGACGGCGGCATCTATGCGGCCAGCGACGAGATCGAGCAGCATGTTCTCGCCCTTGTCGTAGATCTTCACCTTCATGCCCGGAAAGGTCTCGTCGAAGAACTTCGCATGGGTCGAGGCGCGTTCCACGCCAACGGTTGCGTCCTTGAGGGCCATCGCCACATCACCAATGACCGCTTTATCCTTGTCGCTCATCGAACCCACCAGGATGGTCGTGCCTTCTCCGCTCTTGAACTGGCCGAGCGGACTGTCGGCGGAGGCAATCAGGCGCGTCGGACCGGCATAGTAGGGGATCGAGAAATCAACGGCCTTCGCGCGTTCGTCTGTGATGGAGAGCGAGGCCAGGATGGCATCGAACCGCTTCTCGTTGAGGGCCGGGATCATGCCGTCGAAATTCTGGATGACCCACTCGCATTTGACGTTCATGCGTCTGCAGATGTCATCGGCCAGATCGGCTTCGAAACCGACCAGTTTGCCTGAAGGATCGGTATAGTTGAATGGCGCGTAGGTGCCATCGGTTGCGAGTTTCACCACCCGCTGATCAGCCGCATGGACCATTCCGGCTCCGGCGACAAGCGTCGCCACGGAGACAAGCAGAACTCGTCTCTTCATGTTCATTTCGCTCACCCTCTGTTCTCGTTTACGCCGCCCATGAAGCGCCCGGAACGGACGTCTTGCGCGGAGCCTTGTCGAGAGTAGGCCGAAAGATAGCCACGTTTGGTCAAACGAGCCGCGGCAGGTGGCAAAATATGTCTGGTTTGGCGCTCGGCCCGACAGTTTATTTCGCCAGCTCGATCTGGGTTCCCTGACTCTTCAGCCAAGCCACGAATGCCTCCGAGACCCGCCCCGGCGTATGGACGACGGCATAGTAGGCTCCAAGCACGACTTCGACCGACGGGCATGGCCGGACGATGCTCCCGGACTGCAAGAGGGAGGCGACGAAGGCCGTGTTGGCCTGGGCGACGCCAAGACCCGAAAGGCAGGCGTCGATCGACGCTTCGTCGGTATCGAAGACCATGCTGCGGCCCAGCGGCTCGAAGGGGATGGCGGCCCCTTTGCACCACTGTCGCCAGGACCAGGCATCTGCCGTGTCTTGCAGGATCGGCAGGGCGAGAACCTGTGCCGGTTCGACCTCGAGGGAGCTGCCGTCCAGGAGTTCCGGCCGGCAGATCGGCGCCGTGTTGTCCGCCAGGAACACCTCGCCCTCGGCATCCGCTGCCGCTGGCAAGCCGCGGGCATATTTGATTTCGATGTCGATCCGGTCGCCGCCCGCCGACCCGATGGTGCGAAAGCGCAGGTCGACCCCCGGGTGGCCGAGACGATAGTGCTCTATCCTCGGGATCAGCCAGCGCTGCGTCAGTGTCAGCGGTGCCCGTATGGTCAGCTTGGTGGCCTGGCCGGAAACCTCGCGCACACCCTTGCGAACTTCGGCCAGTGCATTCCTGACATGGCCGAGGAAGGCTTTGCCCGTATCCGTCAGTTCGATGGCGTTGTGGCTGCGCTGGAACAGCGTCACCTCGAGGGATTGTTCGAGAAGCTTGATCTGCCGGCTCACTGCGCCGGGGGTGAGGTTCAATTCGGAGGCCGCAAGCGTCAGGCTGCCGAGACGGGATGCGGCCTCGAATGCGACCAGTGTGTTGAGCCAGGGGAGCCTGACGGTCTGTGCATGTCTGATGCTCATTCAGGCGTTACCATTTTTCCATTGCAAGCTCAGGGCGTCCCCTCATTGTGACAGTGCCCCAGCAGACCAACTGGCCGACGGTGCGCATGCCGCCACAGTTGAGCCTCGTCAGGAGAAAACACAATGAACATGGTGCCCTTGAAACCGGAATTCGCAGGCCTGCCCGGCAAGGTCGATCGCATCGACCTTCGCATCCTCACCGAATTGCAGAAGAATGGCAGGATCACGAACTTCAAGCTATCCTCGATCGTCGGCATCTCCGCCAGCCCGTGTCACAAGCGCGTGCGCCGCCTGGAAAAGATGGGGCTGATCAGGGGCTACCGCGCGCAGATCTATTGGTCCCGGCTTTACTCCAACGTCTCGGTCTTCGCTGCCGTGTCGCTCAAGAATCACGGTTCTGCCGACTTCCAGACCTTCGAGCGCCGTATCAAACACCATCCGGAAATCACCAACTGCTTCGGACTGTGCGGGCCTTACGATTACATGCTGCGCTTCGACTGTAGCGATATCGCGGCCTATGAAGCGATCTCGCGTGAACTTCTCGACGGCGACGTGTCCTTCTCGCGTTTCGACAGCTTCGTGGTGCTGCGCGAGATCAAGAACGAGCCCTTGTCGCCGGCGCTCGCCTCGCTGCAGGGATCACAGGATGAATTGCGGCGGGTCGCCTGATCCGGTGACCTGGGCCGGACCGCCTCGGTTCAGGCGGTCTGGGCGTGTGTCGACTTGCCCGCGCCATCGGCCCGTCTGTCGAACCGGTAGGGGTCGAAACCTTCGATCTGCGTGGATGTGCGGCCATCGAGCACCAGCTCGGCTATCACTTCGCCGATGCCTGGCCCGAGCTGGAAACCGTGTCCGGAGAAGCCGAAGGCATGAATCAACCCGTCAATGGCACGGCTCCTGCCCACGAAGGGCAGTGAATCCGGTGACTTGCCTTCGACGCCGGCCCAACTGCGGATGAAATTGCGTCCGCGCAGGAAAGGCAGGACATCCACAGCGATGCGGGAGGCATCGAACAGGTTCTGCGGAACATATTTCGCGCGGCCTGTATCCAGGTCGGCGCGGCCGGGACCGCGCCCGAACAGCAAATTGCCTCGCCCGATCTGACGGGCATAGAAGAAGCGCCCATTGACCGGATAATCCACCGTAGACGTGACCAAGCGCGGAAACGGCTCGCTCACCACCATCTGCGGCGCCATCACGTCGAGAGGGAAACTCTCCGAGAACTGGGCCGCGAGACGCGCGCCCCAGGCGCCGGCAGCATTGATCAGGGTAGGTGCGCGGGCTTTGGTGCCGGCCTCTGTTTCGATTCTGAAGCACGTCCCGTCATGATGAGCAGTCCGCACCGCGTCGTATTCGACTATGTCGGCGCCCAGCTTGCGTGCGGCAATGGCGAATACCGGCGTAACCAGCCGCGGGTTGGCCGCGCCATCCCCGGCGACGTAGCATCCGCCGAGTACCTTGGTGCTGATCCAGGGGAAGCGCCTGGCAATTTCGGTACTTGTCAGCATCTGCGCACCGACGCCGTGACGCTCGGCCATGACGGCCCATTGCTCGACCGCCGCCATATGGTCGGGGCGGTCACAGATCTCCACATGTCCGGTGATTTCCGTTTCGCAACTGTCGCCGACAAGTGCGTCGATCTTCTGCCACTGATTGCGGGCGCGCAGGCTGAGCGGCAGTTCGGGTTCGGCGCGGCCGTTCGTGCGTAAACCGCCGAAGTTCACGCCGCTGGCCTGGGCTCCGACCGCGCCACGTTCGAATAGGCTGACCCGGGCGCCGCGCCGTGCGAGATAATAGGCCGAACAGACGCCGGCTATGCCGCCGCCGATGATCATGACATCCGTTTCAAAAACCCTGGTCATCGCCGTCACGCTTTTCACCGGCACGCATCCAGGCGTCGACCTGTGGGTCGGCCTGGCCGCAAGTGCGTCCATAAGAAATCGGTTTTACTGGTCCCTGCCCGCGAAGCTTGCCGACCTGATCGAGTGGCTTTCCGGTCATTGCTGAAAGCAGCTCGGCCAGGACCGGGCCGCAGACGCGCCCCTGGCAGCGTCCCATACCGGGACGTGCAAGCGCCTTCAGCCTGTTGACCTCCTGCGGCTCGAACCGGGCAATGGCGGCTCGGACCTCGCCGAAGGTGACGTTCTCGCAGCGGCAAAGGATGGTTTCGTCGGGCGCCTCGCCGATCCAGTCTGCCGGAAAGGGAAAGCTCGTCTCGACACCCTTGCGGAATGTCGCCAGCCGACCGAGCTTACGCTCGATCTGGCGCAGCCGCGTCTTCGACGACGGCATCCCGATGTCAGCGAGCAGCGCCAGTGCCGCGCGCTCGCCTGCCAGTTCGGCAACATCGGCCCCACCGATCGCGCTGCCGTCGCCCGCGACATAGATGCCATCGCCCGCGCGGCCCTGTCCGTCATGCGCGACGACCCACTGCCGGTTAGCCGCATCGAAGTGGGTTTGGCATCCGGCGATCTCCGCAAGCTGCATCTCGGGGCTCAGTCCGAAACCGAAGCCAACGGCGTCGCATGCCACGAATTCATCCCGGCCAACGGCACTGAAGTGGATACCCTGCACATTGTCACTACCTGCGATCGAACGCAGCCGCACCCCCTCACGCAGCATGACATTCTTGCGCGAGAGATAGCGGCGATAGGTAAGCCCGCGCAGCAGCAATCTGGGCAGGCGGGCCATGCGCGCGGCACCGCGCACCTTGTCGAGATAGGAGGCGGAATCAAGCACCGCCGCGACATTGGCGCCGGCCTTGGCGTATTGGTAGGCAACGAGATAGAGCAGCGGTCCCGTGCCGGCGAAGACGGCGGCGCGGCCGATGGAACAGGCCTGGTTCTTAAGCGCAATTTGCGAACCGCCGAGCGTGAACACACCAGGCAGGGTCCATCCCGGTATCGGGACGATCCGATCCATCGCACCGGTGCTCAGCACCAGCCGATCGAACTCCAGCCTGTCCGTACCGGATGCGTCGCTGGTGTGCACGGCATGATCGAAAATGTTCCAGACCAGCGTATTGGGTCGATAGTCGATCTTGCCCGCGAAGGCATCGAACATGTCGTGCAAGCGCACTGCCTTCGGCGCGTCGTCACCATAGAGGCTAGCCGGCGGGCGACTGAAGCCTTGGGGCTGGCGCCTGTAGATCTGGCCGCCGCTTGCCGGGGCCTCGCTGATCACCGTGAGGTTGCGGCAGCCGGCGCGATGGAGCGTTTCGGCTGCCCGCGTACCCGCTGGCCCACTGCCCACGATGACGATGCGGTCATTGCTGGCCATGATCACCTTGCCTCGCGCGTCAACACGACCATGCCGTCGCGCACTTCGGTGGTGCAGGCGCGAATCCGCTCTCCCGATGCGAGCGTCAGCCAGCAGTCCTGGCAGGCGCCCATGTTGCAGAAACCAGCGCGCGGCCCGTCGCCAAATTCGGAATGACGCAGGAACCGGCCGTTCAAGAGTATCGCGGTCAAGAGCGTATCACCGGCGAGGCAAGAGACACTCTCGCCATTGATAAGAATCGCAACCGGCGTCCTGTCGGTCTCGCCCAAGCGGATGAATTGTCCTGCACTGCTGCCTGTCATTGGATCAAAACTCGAAATACCGGGACTAACCTAGCGATTGTCCGCTCGCGGACTCTTCCAAATGAAATGTCTCCACGAGCAGATTCTTCCAAACATCGGATGCCTGCCGCATCAGTTCGACGGAACCGCCTGCCTGAGCTTATCGAGCCGCTCTTCTAGCCGCCCGCGCGCCGATGCCAGATGTGCGTGGAGCGCGTCGAGCCTGGCCCGGTGGCGATCCAGCTTGACCAGAGCCGCCTTGATCATGCGCCGCGTTTCGGCCGGCGAAGCAGCACCCGCCGATCGCCGTGCCTCGACGGAGCGACCCGGGTCGAACGCCTGCGCGACGGCTTCGTCGGGCAACTCTATGGTCCGACCGAGCACGCACTCGATAGTGGCAAGCACATCGCCATGCCTGAGCTCGTCTGGGTTCAAGCCGCGCTCGAGGGCATCCCTTACCAGGTCGGCCACGACGTGATGCGCCTCGCGGAACGACAAGCCTCCTTCACGCACCAGGCAATCGGCAAGGTCGGTTGCCGTCGAGAAACCGGCCCCGGCGCGTTGCCGCATCGTCTCGACATTGGGCTCGATTTTCTCCGCAACGAGACGGGCGATCGTCAATGCATTGCCGACGAGGCGCAAGGACGGCCACAGTGGCGCCAGCGACGAGCGGCCGGTGTCGCCCGCATGGCTGAAATGTCCGCCTTTCAGGATCGCGAAGGTGGCGGTCAGGCCACCGATCACTTCACCGGAACTCGCCTTGAGATATTCGACCGCCACCGGGTTCTTCTTCTGCGGCATGATGCTCGACGTGCCGGCGATGCTGTCGGGAAAGCGGACGAGGCCGAATTCCTGCGTGCTCCACACATACATGTCCTGTGCGAATCGCCCCCAGTTCGACGCGATGGCCAGAACGGCAGCACCTGCATCCCAGACATAGTCGCGCGATGTCACCGCATCCTGCGCGTGGACTTGGATGGCACCGAAACCAAGCAGGCCTGCAACCAATTGCCTGTCGATTGGGAAGGATGTGCCGGCAAAGGCGCAGGCTCCAAGTGGGCAGGAGTCGGCCGCGCCATAGGCGTTGAAGAGCCGCTCGGCGTCGCGAGCCAAAGCCTGCGCGACGCCCGTCAGGTAGAAGCCAAACGTGATCGGCTGTGCCGGCTGCATATGCGTGTAGCCGGGCATGAGGGTGTCGGCAAACTGGCTCGCCCGACGCAGCAGGGCCTGGCGCAACGCGATGGTTTTGGCCAGGAGGTCGAGAACCATCCGCCGCATCGCCAGGCGGTCGAGCGTGGCGTTGATATCGTTACGGCTGCGTGCGACATGCAGCCGCCCACCTGCCTTCGCACCGGCGCGGGCCATCAGCAGCGCCTCGAAATTGAAGTAGCCGTCCTCGCGGGCCGGATCGCGTGGAACGGCACCCTCGCCTTCCTCACGGATGCCGGACAGTGCCTCGGCAAGCTCGCAAGCGATCGCGGGCTCGATCAGCCCGGTACTGGCCAGCATGACGAGATGGGCCTCGTTGACCGCGCACAGATCGTCGATGCCGAGCGTCAGCTCGCGCTCGATGCGCGGCATGAAGACGAAATCGAGTATCTCGGGCGCCAGTGGCTGGGCGAGACGCGGCGAAATCTTCGATTGCATGATACCGGACCTCAGTAGGGAGTGCCGTCCTTGCGCACGAAGCGGCGGCCGCGGCCGTCCGGTATCTGCAACAGGTCGTCGTCCGGATAGGTTGACACATTGGCTTCGGCAAAACTGGCCACTTCGATGAAGACGACTGGCGCTTCGCCACGGTTGACGATCTGATGGCCATTGGCTTCCCCCGCCGGGAAGCCGATGACCTGACCGGCACGCACCGGTTGCTCGCCCTGGTCGGTGACGAGCGTCGCCTCGCCCTTCAGCACGATAATGAGTTCGTCCTCGTGGCTATGCCAGACCCTGAGCGACGATGCACAGCCAGAGGGCAGCTCGACATGGACGGCCGACAAATTGCCAAGACCCGTGAGCGAGCCAAGCCGCCGCTTGCAGCGGCCTTTGACAGGTCCCTGCAGATGCTCCGGATAGGTCGATCTCGTATCCGGTTCGATGCTTGCGGGATCGATCACGTGCGGCGAATTGGACATCTTGGCTCCTTTCATGCGCCGGCCTCTTTGCCGGTGTCAGAAGCCGACGATAGGCCACCGGGAGGAGCACAAGTTTCCGTTTCCCCGGTTGCAGAAAGCGGATTTTGTCGCCTTGCCTGGGTTCATGACAGAAGGTGTCGTGACACCCTCTGAGCTAGTCCGCGATGTAGGCGGTCTTGGTCTGGGTGAAGAATTCGACCGCACCAAGCCCCATTTCCTTCGGCCCATAGGCGGAGGCGCCGCGCCCGCCGAACGGCACGTGGTAGTCGGAACCGACCGTCGGCAGATTGACCATCACCATGCCGCTGTTGCTGGCGCGGATGAAGGCGCGGGCCTTCGCGTGCGAGGCGGTGAAGATACCGGCACTAAGGCCGAATTCGGTAGCGTTGGCGAGGCGCACGGCATCCTCGAAATCGGTAGCCTTGAACACCGAGACGATCGGCCCGAAGACCTCTTCTCGGTTGATGCTCTGGCGCATGTTGCCGTCCAGGAAGATCGCCGGTTCGAAGTAGTAGCCGTTTGCCGGCGTCTCAAGCACGCGACCACCGTAGGCATGGCGCGCGCCGCCGGATGGCGCGGCTTGCACATAGCGGGACACGCGCTCCAGTTGCGCGGCGCTGACCAGCGGGCCGATGTCGGACGCCTCATCCAGGGCATGGCCGACACGCAGCCTGGCCGTTCGTTCCAGCAGCCGTTCGACGAAGTCATCGTGGATGGCAGCGTCGACGATGATACGGCTGGATGCCGTGCAGCGCTGTCCGGTCGAATAGAAGGCGCCCCGCACGGCGGCGTCCACGGCCTTGTCAAGGTCGGCGTCATCGGCGACCACAAGCGGGTTCTTGCCGCCGAGTTCGAGCTGCAGCTTGGCGCCGCGGCCGATGATCTGTACCGCGATCAGGCGACCGACAGCTTCCGATCCCGTGAAGCTGACCGCATCGACATCAGGGTTGGAAACCAGGGCCGCGCCGATGTCGCCGCCGCCCATGACCATCTGGAAGACGCCAGGCGGCACGCCAGCTTCGTGCAGGATGCTGGCCAGTTCCCAGGCGATGGCATTGGTCAGTTCCGACGGCTTTAGGATCACGCAATTGCCATAGGCCAGCGCCGGTGCGCTCTTCCAAGCCGGGATCGAGAAAGGAAAGTTCCATGGCGTGATAAGGCCGACGACGCCGACTGCCTCGCGCCGAACATCGACATCGACGGCCTTGCGCACGGAACGCAGGCTCGCACCGGCAAGGCGCACGGCTTCGCCGGCGAAATATCTGAAGGTATGCGCGGCCTTGGTCACTTCGGCGACGGCCTCCGGCAAGGTCTTACCCTCTTCGCGCGACAACAGCGTCGCCAGCTCCGGCGTTCGGCGGTCGATCGCGTCGGCCGCACGGTCGAGAATATCGGAACGCTGTTGCGGTGAGGTCTCCTTCCAGTGGGTGAAAGCCTTACGGGCGACGTTCACCGCGTCGCGGACATCGGCGGTGCTGGCAATGGCGAAGCGGCCGACCAACTCGCTCGTGTCGGACGGATTGTAGCTCTCGCTGCAAAGTTCGGCCGGACGCCATGCACCATCGATATAGTTGTTCCTGACCTGTGGCATGCATAACCTCGCTATGAACAGCGGCACGCCGGGATGCGGATACCGCGCGCCCCTGTATCGCGCGGAGAGGGAAGAATATGCTGTCATTGCCGGGCGCTGCGCGGACAAATTCTGCCGTGGCGCGGGAAGCTTCAACCGAACTTTGCGGTGGCCCGCACTGGCCTCGTCTATTGGCAGCCAGTCAAAGCACGTCACCTTCGATTGCGGGCTTGATCGTCTCGCGACGGCCGCTGCAAAGCCTTGGCCGATTTTCCATAGCGCGGCCAGCCTAACACCGTCGGCGCGGAGCTGCTTGATTCATCTCGACCGGCCCGGCCTTGGGAACGGCCAATGGCTAAAATGGAACTATGGCCGAAGGTGTGTGCTGGGTACCAAACCAAGGAGCGTGCCGGTCAAATCATCTGCTTCGGAGAGGTTGCTGGCGCGGTTCGGTGACATCTTATCTGCAGATATCCTTCACGCATGATCGCAGCCATCGATGGGCCGGGTCCGCATCGAGGCGCGGGTGCCAGAATTGAGAGACGGTGATGGTCGCCGTGCTAACAGGCAATGGGAACATCGCCAAGCCGTTGCGGGCACGGCTCGTCTCCTTTTCCGGTACGCTCGCGACGAGATCCGAATCTCGAGCAAGCGCCAGTGCTGCAGAAAAGCCCGGAACGACTGCGGCAACTCGGCGCCGAAGCCCCTTGGTAGCTAGTTCATCGTCGATCGGTCCGTGGTCGAGGCCACGTCTTGACGCGGAAATATGTCCGAAGGCCGCAAAGCGTTTCGGTGTCACCCTGCCTTCGAGCAAGGAATGCCCTACGCGAACAGCGCCCACGAATCGGTCCTTGAAGAGGGCTTGAACCCGTAGCTCGGGCAAAGGTCGGCTTGTCGCGCCGGTCTCCAGATCTGCGCGCCCCTCGCGCAATGCCATATCGTCGCCCTCCGGCTTCTGGGCGAAGCGTAACCGTACCCCCGGCGCCACCTCCGCGATTCTTGCGATCAGGGACGCGCCAAAGGTTTCCACAAAGCCATCATTGGCATGAATGGTGAACGTTCTCTCCAATCGCGCCAGATCGAGCCCCCTTTCGGTGCGGATGATGGCCTGCGCATCTTCCGCGACCGCACGTAAACGCTCGCGCAGAGCCTCGACCCGCACTGTTGGCGTGAGACCACGTCCCGAGCGAACAAGCACCGGATCGCCGAGCAAATCCCGAATACGGCCCAGTGTCCGGCTCATGGCAGGGGAAGACAGATTCATCTTCTTCGCTGCGGCGGCGACGCTCCCTTCTGTCAGTAGGACATCGAGCGCGATCAGCAGGTTCAGATCGGGCAAAATCATTGGCTGCGCTTTCCGGGTGAGCATGCTTCCTGAAGTGCGTTTGACGCACGAATAGAGTTACAAGCATGCAATTTTCACATCAATGCCGTACTGCTACTTCCTTCGTGCCCCATGCGAAATGTGTGGCGGCCGGCCCCACCTGACCGTGTTGCAGGATGACAACCTCGGCATAGCAATGGCTCAGACAGTTTATCAGCACAGTCATCCTGCGCTGCATCATCGGCCCATTCATTTCGGATACGCGTTGACGGGGTTGTCTGTGGGCATCCTGCTGTCGCAGCTCGGTACGAACGTCGTCGGCGTCGGCCTGCCGACATTCATGCAGGAGTTCGGCGCGACCTTTGCTGAAGTCCAATGGGTAGTCGTCGCCTATCTTCTAACCGTTACCGCCTTGATCGTCGGTGTCGGTCGCTTCGCCGATCAACTGGGCAAGAAGAGGCTTTATCTTGCCGGGCTCATCAGCTTCCTGGCAGCATCCGTGATCTGTGCCTTGGCGCCGAACTTGGTCGTACTGATTGTCGGCCGAGGGCTCCAGGGCCTGGGCGGCGCAGTCATCATGGCTTTGAGCTTCGCCTTTGTCGGCGAGATCATGCCAAAAGATCGCATCGGCCTGGCCATGGGCGTCCTCTCGATGATGGTTGCTCTGGGCATCGCACTAGGCCCTTCGCTCGGGTCCCTCGCGCTCGTGACCTTCGGCTGGAGGGCGATGTTCTGGATAAACCTGCCGTTCGGGCTGCTCACTTATGTTCTGTTAAGCCGTTATTTGCCTCGAACCGTCGACCCGGCGCGCAGCGTTCGATCCCTTGGCAATTTCGATTGGTCTGGCACGATCGTCCTGAGCCTTACTCTTCTTGCCTATTGCGTCGCCATGACGTTGTCGGGAAGTCATGGCATCAACCACTCCCTGGTCCTCGAGTACCTCGCCGGAGCAGTTCTCGGACTGGTCCTCTTTCTCGCAATCGAGATCAAGGCCCGGCAGCCGCTGCTATCGCTGGGCTTGTTCCGGGACCGATTGCTCTCGACAAGCATGATGGTCAGCGTCCTCGCCTACGCAGTCATGATGGCGACGTTGGTACTGAGCCCTATCTTTCTGACACGAGGAGTCGGCCTCGATACCCGTACAACCGGCCTCGTCATGACAGTTGGCCCGTTGACTTCAGCAATGATGAGCATTCCAGCCGGTTGGATGTCCGACCGCGTTGGGCCAAGGCTCACACTGCTAGGTGGTCTCACCTTAATGACCATCGGCTCGGCCTTCATGTCGTTGATCACTATAGAGCACGGCGTTCAGGAGTATGTCGCCTCGATCGTTCTCATCAGCGTGGGCCTGGCCTTCTTCCAGACGCCCAATAATACGGCCGTGATGAGCGCTGCGCGATCCGAGCAGCGCGGCCTGGTGTCGGCGCTCCTCGCCCTTGGCCGCAATCTCGGCCTGATCACCGGCGCATCTTTGATGGGAGCCATCTTCGGTGCCGCTGCCGGCCAGACCGGTCCAGCGAGCGGCGGCACTACCGCAGCCACACAGGCCGCAATTGCACGAGGCATGGAGAGCACGTTCCGGGTCGCAGCCGCGATGGCAGGATGTGCCCTGATCCTTGCCCTGGTCGGTTTCAGGCGCCGCGTCACGGGCCTTGCGTCCAGATAGGCAGCAGCCTCGCCCTCAGCTTCACTATTACAAACCCCGGAGAACACCAATGACCGACATTCCCCATGACGACCTGCTGGAGGTCGCGACCGCTTGCCGTATTCTGCACATGGAAGGGCATGCCGACATGACACTCGGCCACCTGTCGCTCCGTGACCCTTCCGGCCGGGGCGTCTGGATCAAACGCTCCGGCATCGGGCTCGGTGAGGCCATAGGGCCGGAGGATTTCGTCCTGATCGATTTCGAGGGACGCAGGCTCACAGGAGAGGGGCGTATCCACAAGGAATGGCCCATCCACACCGAAGTCTTGCGCGCCCGTTTGGATGTGCACTGCGTTGGGCACAGTCATCCGTTCTTTGCCACGGCCTTCTCCGCCCTCGATGTCGAACTGCAGGCGGTCACCAATGAGGCGGCCAATCTTGGCCTGCCGGTTGGGCGTTTCGATGAGACGACCGGCCTGATCGACACGCCGGCGCTTGGTGCGAGTCTGGCCCGCTCACTCGGCTCGCAATCGACAGTGCTCATGCGCAACCATGGCGTCCTGTTCGTGGGCGGCTCGATTGCGGAGGCGGCGTTGATGGGCATTTTTCTTGAAGGGGCTTGCCGCGCGCAGATGCAACTGCTCGCCACCCAGTTACCTTACAAAACGACACCTGCATCGGAGCTGAAGGCAAAGAAGGACCAAATCTTCGACCCCGTGCTGATCGATACCTTCTGGAGCTTTTACAAGCGCAAAGTGGCGAGATAATCGGCTCTGTCGCAAGCGGACGGCAAGCTATGTCAGACCATGAAGCTCCCCGTCTTTGAGCAGCTCGTGATGTTCAAAGGTCGCCACTTCGATCGTTCTGAGATCTTGCTGCGCATTCGCTGGGATCTGGCGTACAAACCTCAGCCTGCGCGATCTGGAAGAGATGATGGCCGAGCATGGGATCCCCGTGGATCAGTCCACTATCTACCGCTGGTTTGTTGGCTTCTCTCCGCCGCTGTTCGAGCGGTTCAACCGGCGCAAACCGATCATCACGAGACGATGGCATATCGATGACCCGAAGGGGAGCGCTGAGCAGCAAGATTTACATTTGGGACGGCGGACACTGGGTGTGTATGTACCGAACCATTGACGGTGTTAGCGACACGGTTGCATTTTTCTTCAACGAGCACCGGGATGTGGCGGTCGCGAACGGTTTATCCGCAGGGCACTCCGGCGCCCGTACGCGCTATCGTCAACGGCAGCCGGACAAACCGCGAGGTCATCACGGCCGGTCCGACCTCACTCATTTAACCGGTCTGCCTGGCCGGTTAGACCCAGATGGCGAGCGATTTATGACAGAATTGGTCGCGGGGGGAGCGCAGCCAAGTCATACTCCACAGCACGCCACAATATTCTCTCGACGGATTACGACGTAGGCGATTGGCGGCCTCATGCCACCGCAACAATAGTGCCCTACCCCGCCCCGAAACGTTCGCGATAGAAGCCAGGCGTAATGCCAAGCCGCTTATGGAATGCTCGATGCAGCGCATGGAGGCTTCCAAAACCTGCGCGTTCGGCAATGCGAGCCAGGGGCCAATCTGACGTCTCCAGCAGCGTCTTTGCACGTGCAATGCGAGCTGCCTCGACGAATTGAGCGGGCGTGGTGCCGGTCTCCTTGTGGAACGACCGCGAAAAGGTGCGCTCACTCATGCCGGCGCGCATCGCAAGAGCGGGCCCTGACAGATCGCCGGTAGGGTCCTCCACGATTTCATTGACCAGGTTGCGAAGGCGCGGCGTCGCCATAGCCTGAGTTGCCAGCCCCGGGCTGAACTGGGACTGACCTCCGGGCCTGCGCATGAAAAGCACCATTTGCCGGGATACGGACAGAGCCGTCTGCGCGCCACAATCGGCTTCCACCAAAGCAAGACACAAGTCGATTCCGGCCGTGATACCGGCAGAGGTATATATTGGCGACTCGGCTACGAAGATCGCATCCGGCTCGACATTGACCTGCGGACGTAATTGTTTGAGGAGAGCTGCCGAGTTCCAGTGGGTCGTCGCTCGCCTGCCGTCGAGAAAGCCCCCGGCAGCAAGAACGAAAGCGCCCGTGCACACGCTGGCAAGCCTGCGCGTTCGGCCGGCGCGCGACTTCAACCACTCGATCAGCCCGGTCTGATAGATGACCTTTCGCAATCCGTCCTCGCTGCCTCCGGCGACGATGATGGTATCGATGTCCTCCGGCAGATCATGGAGAGCGACGGCCTCGCCGAGGCAAATCCCTCCGGCCGAACTGCAAGTCACCGATCCGCCAGTGGGAGACGAGAGAATGAGTTCGTAGGGTGACACATGCTCGGCCCTATAAAGGTTCGCCATCGCGAAGACCTCCATCGGTCCGACCACATCCAGGGCCTGAACGCCGTCATAACCGACCACGGCAACGAGTCTTGGTTTTCGAGATTGATCCTGCATTGGCGTAAAATGCGATAGTTTTGACATTTTCGCCAGTGCCTTCCCACGCCTACGCTAGCGGTGACCGCTTCAACTCGAGATTTCCCCGATGTACCGCCTTCTTCTGAAAGCCCTTTTCTTCCTTTTCCTGGTTCTGCCGATATCGGTTCACGCCGGGGAAGCCCCGGTTGCCGAGATGGACGCCTTGCAATTGCCGCCGGCCAAGTCTAAGCGCCCTCGCCCACTCATAGTCATCGTGGCGGATAATGCCGGCACCGAGACAACCGATCTCATCGTCCCCTATGGCGTATTGAAGGAAGCCGGTGTCGCTGATGTCGTTATCGTTGCAACGCATCCCGGCCCAGTCACCCTGATGCCCGCGCTCACAATCCAACCGGACACGACCATGCGCGCATTCGATGCGAGTCATCCCGCCGGGGCGGACATTGTGATCGTGCCGGCCCTGCATAACGACAGGAACGAAATCGTCATCGATTGGGTACGTGGGCAGGCAAAGAAGGGGGCTTTCATTGCCGCCATCTGCGAAGGTGCATGGGTTGCCGCGCGGGCTGGCATTCTCGATGGCCGGACTGCAACGACCCACTGGTACGCATTGGCCAAGATAGCACGGACATTTCCGCAGATATCGTGGGTAAGAGACAGGCGCTATGTCGTCGACCGCAACGTCATGACCACTACGGGCGTGAGCGCCTCCATTCCGGCAAGCCTTGCACTGATCGAAGCACTGGCAGGACGTGCCAGGGCTGAGAATGTAGCAGCCATAACCGGAGACCAAGCCTGGAAACCAGCGCATGATTCAAGCCGATTCCGCCTCACGGCGGGACACATATGGACCGTCACCAAGAACGCGCTTTCGCCCTGGCGGCATGAAACGCTGTCCATTCCGACGGCAGACGGCTTCGATGAAATTGCGCTGGCTCTCACCGCCGATGCATGGTCGAGGACCTATCGCTCCCAAGCGATCGTTGGTCCGTCCAAGGGCCCTGTCCGATCGCGTCATGGCCTCCTGTTGTTGCCAGACATTGCCCGGGCGAACGAGCATTTCCAATTGCCCCTCCCCCGGACGAGGTCGGCGAAAGCCCTCGATGATGCTTTGTCCGCCATCGCCACCCGCTATGGCAATGCCACGGCAGATCTTGTCGCCCTTCAGTTGGAATATGCTCGCAATGATCCGCAAATAGCGGACTGATCCTCTATATCCAACGATGGCACCAGCCAGCCGCATCCGGTCGGCTGGCCGCACGTTTGACGTGCGGCGCTCCACCTTGATGAGTTGATGGTCCGGTTCGAAGCGCAATCCCGCCATCTGTCCTCGAAGCTCGAACCAACCAGAGCAATACGATACGCGTTGACGCGCCAGGATGCCCTGCCCCTCTACGCCAGGGACGGCCCGGATCGGTTAATTTGCCGAGCCTCCGTCCTGGAATTGGCAGGAAAGGACTTTCAGACCGGCTGCTACCATAGGTTTGATTATGTCATCCAATGACAAGCGCTATTTTTCTACTCGGCCACCGGAACCATTGCAGCTGATCGCATTCCTCCAAGAGCTATTCCCTCAGTTCAGCGACGACCGATGAGGTCCGAAAGGTGGAAGCCAGCGAGCACAACTTGTATTGCGTCATGCGCAACTTCACTTCGTATTTCGGTAAAAATCACCCGGAGCAGGCAGAACGACAACTTATTGCCTTGGGTCTTTTGTTCGATGAGGCGGTTAGAGCGCCGTTTCCACATGTTTTCTTGAACATCTTCGCCAACTGAATGGCTACAAGCGATTGGCGCCGTACATCACCAGAGAACCGGAGAGCGGGCTCACGCCTAGCGCTCAATAAGTCGACGACGCGAACCTCGCTCAAGTTCAAGGCTTTAAACGCAAAACGCCACCTGGGTAGTTAGACCCAGATGGCGATTGACTTATGACAGAATTGGTTGCGGGGGCGGGATTTAATCATTACTTGCGATCATTGCAGGCGCATCGCAGCGTACTAGAAATCCTGCTTTCCGATGATTCTAGAGGTTTATTCCGTACTGCGGCGTAGCCCCGCAGATCCGAGTTTGAGCGCACGACCGTCTCTTCCCTGCAGTTGCTTCAATCGTGGATCTGCTTTCTACCGGAACTTTCGACACTCCAATATAAAGTACGACTTCAGACAACCATGCCGCGGGGGCGAAGGCCAGGAAGAATTGTCGGCCGCCTTCAGGAAGGCGAGGGTATCGTCACCACACTCGAGCGGGCGTGCCGTCAGCATGGCTATCCGCAATAGATCCGTGTCGACCAAGGGTCCGAGTTCATCTCCCGCGATCTCGATCTTTGGGCCTACCAAAAGGACGTCGTGCTTGACCTCTCGCGGCCGGGCAAACCGACCGATAACTCGTTCATCGAGCCGTTCAATGGCAAGTTCCGCGCGGAGTGCTTGAACGCCCATTGGTTCCTGACGCTTGACGATGTCCGCCAGAAGATGGAGCAATGGCGTAGAGACTACAATGAGTTTCGTCCTCACAGCGCCATCGGCAACAAAGTGCCGATTTCGCTCACAAATGGCTCTGGCGCACCCCATCCGCCATGAGCCTTTCAGCCTGGAAAATTCTCCAGTCGGGCGGTCCAAATTCGGGGAGCACCTCACAGCCCCCGGAAAATCCTCCAGCCGGATGGTTCAAATTTGGGGAGCACGTCACATAATCGGGCGCGCCGACCTTCTCCTTGATGCTATCGGCCGTTGGGCTGGCGGACCGGCGGGATGAGACGTCTGACAAGCGCAACGAGATCGCTCTGCCGCGACACGCCCATCTTGGCAAAGATGTGTTCGCGATGTGTCCGGGCTGTCGCCTCGCTGACTTCCAGCGCCGCCGCCGCGCTGCGGAGTGTCGCTCCCGCCATTATTTGGTCGAGCTGACGTGTCTCGGCGGGTGTCAATCCGAACATGCGGGCGATTGCTCCCAGCTCGGTCGGCAAAGGGGTTGCGTCAAGTGCGATGAAGACGGCGGCGGTTGCCTGCGGTACGAGTCGCGTTCTGCGCTGGCCGCGAGCAAGCGGCAGGATATGAGCGATAGCTGCCCCATCATCTGCCTTGCCGAGGGGTACACCCAACCCTGCCTCCGGGAGCTGCGTTTCGTCTTCCTGGGCCATCGCAATGGCCTTGCGCAGTTCTTCGGCTATGCGAGAGTCGGTAGCGGTCAGACATCCGCCGGACGACAGGATCGGCAATCTCGCATCGAGCATGCGGCGCGCCGCTTCATTGGCGTGCATAATTCGCCCTTCACCCGCAACGATGACGACACCGGCCGTTACACTGTCGAGCGTTGCTCCGAGAGCCTGCTGCTCCAAGGTTTTCATGTCCAGAAGATCGCTGATCGTCACAGCGCGTCTGATATGTGGCACCAATATTCGCCCGATCATCACCTCACGATCGGTATAAAGGCCGGCATCCCTGTGACGATTGAGACCAAGATGTGCTTGCCGGGTCGGGCTATTGATCAATGTCAACCCAATCGAATCGACGATGCCCTGCGGCTCGCCCCATTCCTTGAGCATGCGTGATTGCGACTGGATCTCCGCGGTGAGATGACGCGAGAACACCTGCGGTTCGTCGAGCGGCATGTCGCGGAGGGCCGGCAGCCGCTCCCAGGATGCCATCTCTTCGCCATAGAGCGGAAAGCGCTCCAGCCAATAGGAATCGATCCCAATAGTCTTGACGAGCGAAGCCCTGCCGTCGATGAGATCGATCATGGTCAGCGACGCATTGTGGGCGCGCAACATTTCCTTGATGCCAATCAGCATCGTCTCCCAGAGACCTGGGTCGAGAGCACAATCATAGATAGCGCCGATGAGCACTGATATCTCCTCGGCGGAGGGTAGATCTTCGACTTTCGAGGAACGGTCTTCGGTGGAAGCGGCGAAATTTAACATAGGATGACGAGGCGGCGAGAGAGACAAGAATGGTTGTTGGCTACCGCTAGCTAGACCAACTGTTGCATCATTGCAACGGTGCGACGGATTTGCCGTCCAGATAGGGTTTATCGGATGAACATCCGATGCGCCTCTCCCTCGACTAGGCAGACTATCCTCGTGAAAGGCGGCCTCGCCACCAAGTAAAAGGCACCGGCCGGCACCCTGCTCGTTGTCGCTTATGGGCAGTTCGCAATGTCGAGCACACCGTGACCAATGTCCCCAGCCGCTTCGCCATGTGTAGTTGGACCAATTCTGGGGCAACAATGTCATTTCGGACAAGTGCTGCATCGCTCGCGGATACGTTTTTAGGTGGCGTGGGAGGATTGCGGCATGTCGCTGGGCAAGAACTGAATCGAAACCGTCGCCGAAGCCCTTATCGCCAGGCTCGAGCTGTAATGGTGGCGATGCATGGCGAGGATCCGAAGAAACCTCAGTCAGATAACACAGCGTCTAGAGGAGATTGGATATTATGAAAGTGCGGCATAGGGTAAGTCGTTGATGCTTATCGAAGAGTATAAAAAAAGCGATATTGCAATCACACCTCTTGTTTATCTTGTTGACGACGATGAGGATTTTCGCGAAGAGATGGTAGCGGGCCTGTCTCGATTGGGTCTGAACGCACATGGATTTCACAGCGCTGAAGCTCTGTATCGAGCTTACGCAGCCAAGCCATCGCAGATCGTTGTTCTCGACATAGGCCTGCAAGGCGAAGATGGTCTGTCCGTCGCGGCCCATTTGCGGTCCTCGCAATCGGTCGGAATTATCATGGCGACAGGCCGAGCGGCTATAGAGGACAGGGTTGCCGGCCTGCAAAAAGGTGCGGATGTTTGCCTGGTCAAACCCATCGATATCAGGGAGCTCGCCGCCACGGTGGTGGCGCTCAACAATCGCGTCAGCAGGCACCACAAGGCGCCACCCCCCCCTCCTGCTCCGCAATGGTCCTTAGTGGAAGCCGGCTGGACACTCACGGACGGTTTGGGGCACCGCCTGCGCTTGACCGTGTCCGAGCAGCGCCTCTTGGCATGCCTGTTTCGTGAGCGCGGCAACACCGTCGGTCGTAGCGCACTCGTCGCAGCCATGGGCGAGGATGTTCACGACTTCGACTATACGCGACTTGACACCATCATAAGCCGTCTGCGTCGAAGAGCCAAAACGGCCAACATGACACCGCCCCTGCATGCAATTCGCGGCCTGGGCTTTACCTTCGCAGATTAGGCTCGGTCCGCACGTGCGCTTCCGCCGGGGATTTGAACTTATCTGATTGAGATAGAACGGTTATTCATAGGCCAAGGTGAATGAGACTGACGGAATACGGCCAATTTACGCGTATCACGGGAGAAATTGTCTCGGATCTGATTGTTATTGATAAAAACAATCTCAGCTTAACCTGTATATCGAGTGCGCTCGCCGGTTATTGCAATGAGTTTCGCGTCAGTGCTTATCGGACGGTTTCCGAATGGAAGCAGGCGGGGTGCCATTCCGCCGAGCCGATCGTTCTGCTCTGTATTGCCGACCAACGGGAGCCGGCTAGCCTGATGGTCGACATCCCGAGCGTGGCCGCCAGTGCCCGGATCATCATCATTTCCCACGTAACGGCAACTGCGACAATCCTCGCAACCTTAGGGAATGGGGCGCGTGGCTATATTCCGGATAACGCGAACCTTGAGGTCGTAGTGGGGGCAATTCGCCTTGTGCGAGCTGGTGGCATCTTTGTACCGGCCGATAGTCTCATGCGATCATGTCAGCAAGCTCAACCGGAGAAACCGACTCCGCTCACCACAAGGCAACTGGCTATCATCGAGCGCTTGCGACAAGGCGAATCCAACAAGGTTATTGCCGAGAAACTGGACATGAAAGTGAACACGGTGAAGGTACATGTTCGCAATATCATGCAAAAGACCAAAGCGCGGAATCGGACAGAGGTTGCATATATTACCAAACAATTATTTGAAGAAGCGTAAGCCATATTTGTTAAAAGTCAAATCTCTCTACGACTAAAACCCTATCTTGTCATTTATATTTTACGGCATTAATGTTCGAGATAACGTTTATATATTAGAGTACCGCCATGAAGCGAGCCAATCACCTACCTGAAATTCGCCCTACGCCATTTTAGCACGGCCAAACTATCCTCCAGATCCACTGGGCGCCCGAACTCATGCAAGCTCGCCTTCTCTCAATCCCTTCTGTTGCGATCATGCTCGCATTGCTTGCCTGTGCGCCATCCGCGCAGAGGGATCATTCGGCAACGCCCGGCGCCTCACAATTTTCCGGCGAACAATTCCCGGTGCGCCTGATCAACAGGGCGCGATTTCCAACCGATTTCGCCGTCACCACCGTCGACTATCCTTCCATGGAGGCACGCGGCTCCATCATCGTCGATACCGGCGCGGGCAAGCTCTACCACATTGAGGGAAATGGCAAAGCGCGGCGCTACGCCATCGCTGTCGGCAAGGCCGGCCATGCTTGGAAAGGCACAGCGACTATCGCCCGCAAGGCCGAGTGGCCAGCCTGGTATCCAACCGACGACATGCTAAGCGAAGCTCCCGGAATGCCGAACCGAATACCACCCGGCTCGGATAATCCGTTGGGAGCGCGGGCAATGTATCTTTATACCGATGGTAAGGACACACTCTACCGAATCCACGGTACCAGCGAACCTTGGACGATCGGCACCAAGGCTTCCTCTGGTTGCATCCGTATGTTCAACGAGGACGTCATCGACCTCTATACCCGCACCCGCATCGGAGCGAAGGTCATCGTTAAGTAAAGCAAATGCGTCTCGAACGATATCTCTAGCGCACCGGATCCGGCCTCGAAACCGGGTCTGATGCCGCGGGTCTACAGACATGCCCCCCCGGCACCGTAGACCGATGGACCTGAACAAGCTGCTGGCATCGTCTTTAACCAGGCCCCGTCATGAGAGTGGGGTTCCCCTCACCTCTCGAATGTCAGACCTCTGCATCAAGTCCGAAAACCCCTATCATGCCATAAGCAGCTCAGCCACGCTTGCTTTCCAAAAATGCCTCGCCCAGATCAGAATATATCTCGTTAATCAAGGAAGAATGAAATATATCTTCTGATTTATAAGCGATAGCTGTTCTGGTATTTACACCGATCTTTTTCATAATATTTCGAACGTGCACCTTTATTGTGCTTTCCCTTAGATTTAAAGCTTTAGCTATAGACGCATTAGATCTTCCGCAGCTTACACCTGCAATGATCTCCAACTCTCTCCGGGAGATACGAAAATCGCCCTTTGGCCCCTGGCCCACTGGAACAGTCCCACGAGTAGCTTTCTTTTCAAAGAAAGAAGCAACGGGGAAAAAGCTACCCCCAACCAGAACCAAATGGATTGCCTTCATCGCAATCTCAAGTGTAAGATTATTTGGAATATAGGCCTGAACACCGACACTCATGACCTCAAGAATTCTGGATATATTGCCGTTTTTTGAAAATACAACGGTTTTCATATTACGCTTACGCTCAAGAATCTCCGCAACGCTTTCCAGATCTATACCGCCACTTGCTTCAAATATAAGCAATAACGGAGAGTCTCCATACCAATCGCTAACTGAGTACCACTCGCGCAGTTCGGAGAATGCCAAGACTGGGATATTTGGGAATTCGACAGCGAGAACGCGACTAATACAGTCACGCCAAAGCGCAAGAGGACACACTACAACGATCGCATCAATTGCATACATTTTGCACGCCCCCGTCAAAAACCTATACTACGACGTCTATGCTCTAAGATTCGATCTCCGGTGATTAAAAGTAAAATAAGCTATAATTATTTTTGTCTTTCTAAGTAAAATTCCATTGTCTGAATATTACTTCTTTTCGCTCGAATATGTAAATCCGGATATTTCTTGCGCTCAAAAAACCCAACGACCAGGAAAGGAGAATATTTATTAAGTATATGCTCGCTTCTGAAGGCTCGCGCGGAAGGCCCGTACCTAAACCACAACACTCGTTCCGATATACCTGAAATACCGGTCCGCCGCCCCCATTCACCCGCGATTTTGCCGACTGCGCTCTCTGATTCATATATTATTCGGAAATCATTGAATTTATATTTTAAATTATCTAAAATTCTAAAAATATAAAACTTATCTGAACGCTTTGCGCACCCACAGATCCCTATATACGACATATCTGATGCTCTTGTTCGACACAAGGTTGTGTCGGCATCGTTATTTTTTGCAAGAACTGGAGGTATTTGTGTTGTGAGTGACATCTTTTTCGAAGAATCTAATTTTAGAGATACCTCTGCACCTGCTCTGCGTATTTTGAACACACACAACATTTTCAAGATCGGACGATTTCCGCCGAAGACCTTGATATCGACCGTACTCTTCAAATTCAGCCGTCAGGCCGAATTCGAACTCTCAGAAATTTCTGCCTATTTCATGATCGAGATCGTTCGATCTATATTAGTGTTAGATGGCCAGAACTCCAAAATAGGTTGTATATTAGGATATATTTTTATCCGTATTCCTTACAATCTCAGAAACTGTCATATCTATGCACTCACCGTCACCTGCCTACATCATGAGATAGCCCGGCCTTCTCCTCAGATTGTTAAAAATTGGACTTTCGCCGGCTATGGACGGCATGCGCCACCTAGTCGGCAAAGGTAAAGCCCAGCCCGCGAATGGCGTGCAGGGGCAGGACCATGTTGGACTTTCTGGCTCTCCGGCGCAGGCGGCTTATGATGGTATCGAGGTGCGTGTAGTTGAAGTCATAGATGTCTGCGCCCATGGCTTCGACGAGCGCGCTCCGCTCGACGATATTCCCACGCTCGCGAAACAGACGCCCCAGGAGGCGCTGCTCCGAGACGGTCAGACGCAGGCGATGGCCCATACCGTCGGTGAGCGTCCAGCCCCCTTCCACCAGGGCCCATTGCGGGGCAGGAGGCGGTGGCGGGGCGGGGCGCTGCCCGCTGACGCGATTGTTGAGCGCCACCACCGTGGCGGCGAGCTCCCTGATATCGATTGGTTTGACGAGGTAGACGTCCGCGCCTTTGCCCAGGCCCGCAACCCGGTCTTCGATCGAGCCCCGGGCCGTCGCCATGATGATCCCGATCGATTGGGAGGCCCGCAGATGAGCCGCTATGGACAGGCCGTCCTCTCCCTCCAGGCCAATATCGAGAATGACGACCTGCGATGGCTTGGCGGCAAAGGCGCGGTAAAAGGCCCCGGCGCTCGGAAACCCACGTACGTTCAGACCCAGTCTCGATAGGCCGAGTACCATTTCCTCGCGGAAATCCTCGTCGTCATCGACAAGATAAACCAGAGGAGCGACTGCAACATCGCTCTGCTTAACCTTTTCTGCCGACATCGACGGACCTTACAGACAGAACTTTAGCGGATTAACCGAACTAAATCAGCCTTGAACTTGCCACAATAAAGCAGCACTCGCCTAAAGATATTGCGAACATATCTAAAATATATATTCGTATAAAAATTGCCTAGAATAACCTCTACCTACATACATCCTATAATTTGAAGAGAATAACAGATCATATATTCGAATAATCGTATTACAATTACAGTTACTGTCACATTCTTTCATTTCCTATCTCTTACTTGATTAAATTAAAATCATTATACGAATTCGCATCTTACGAAATATACGATAAAAAGATATATATTTTGAATTTTCCGCTAGGTTAATTGTGACTTTCTCGTGTGAAAGTAAATCCGCCACAAGCACCGTCGGATTGCTCGGGGCTGATGGTGCGCGCAGCGATGCCACGATCATCGATACTTCAATGATTGCTTCACGCAGCATCCCAATGGCCAGTAGCGTAATCTCGGTCGCCTGCTCGCCTCGCGCTCGCCTACCCGCAATGGCTCTGATTTCACGAGCATCGTGCTTGAATGTAGGCCTTGGCGCCTCCAGGACCGGCCAGCCAGATTTATGCTTTGCTATTCTCCCGGACGATGCGAACAAAGACGAACGGTAGAGCGACCAAGCCTGACTATCCCTTGCCGCTCTCCTGCTCCGCCGCAATATTCTGTCGCAAACTCGTTCCCATGCAGGGGCTCAAAACCACGTATGGTAGCTCATCGTTAGCCAGCAATCCGGGCGAATCGCTCCAGTGCACACCGGCTGCTTGGTTACGGAAGGAAGGTCCGCGGCTGTCCATAATCCGAATCGGCGCTGAAATTCCTTGAGTCGCCCGATAACCGCTCCTGTGTTCTATCAGGATGACACGGGAGGGCCGGATATGGAGTTGCCCGTGCGCGCTCTTTCGAGCGGTAGCGAGATGCGGAAGGTCGAACCGCTTGGGTCGCTCGCGGCCAACACGAGGTCGCCGCCATGCTGGCGTGCGATCTCCCTTGAGATATAGAGCCCCAAACCGGAGCCGCTCGCCTTCTGGCCCGCGACACGATAATATTTTTTGAATATCAAATCGCGATCCTTGATGGATATGCCAGAACCGTTGTCGGTAACATCAATGATTGCGCTCCCATCATTGATCGAAACAGATACTATGACCGGACGATCGTCGGCCGAGTATTTCAAAGCGTTCTGGATCAGATTTTGTAAAGCGATCTCCAGTAAGTTACGGTCCCCATTTACCACAGCACCTTCCTCTGAAATGAAACAAACACGCCTGGCGCTCTCGTCATCCATTCCTGCCTTGGCGTTATGCAATATCTCGTTCAGATCGATCGCCGAGGGCGACATCTGTTCGGCCGTGAGCTTCTCACCCGCCAGGATGTTTTCGATCAGCATCGACATCCTTTTGATAGCACGGCGTATCTTGGCGATGCTTAGTCTGACGTTGCCGGTGTCCTTATCGACCGAGAACGACAGGTTCTCTGCGGTGGCCGCTATCACGGCCAAGGGCGCGCGAAACTCATGCGACGCCAAGGCAATGAAATCCTGTTTCCGAGCCAGGGCATCATTGACGGAAGCAAGTGATTGTCGGAGTTTCATTTCAAGCAGGTGGCGCCGATCCATCTCCTCCTTGAGCAACGCGTTGCTTTTCGCAAGCTCCGCGGTTCTCTCCTGCACCTTGATCGTCAGCTCCTGCTCGGCGAGCCGCGCCATGACAATGACGCGGTCCTTTTCCTTACTCAGGTTGCGCTCGGCAAGCTGAGCTCGTTTGGCGACGGCAGCGCTTAGCAGCACGAGGTGAATTAGAGTCCCGGCAGCCAGCAGCCTTGCCAAGGAGCCGTCAATCCGCAAAGGGTTGAACCCCGTATACTGCAGCTGCATCACTGACAGCAGGCATATTACGCTCAAGAATGCAACTGCCGACAACAGATATTGATACTGCCGACGAAGAATGAGGAGATATAGCGCAAATAGAGCGACAAACATAAGGGATATTTGCTGCAATCGCGACACGAAGAACCCAACGTCGCCATAGTGTCCGGCTAGCGCAAATATCAGGGCGGCGACGTTGAGAAGCGTAACGCCTTGAGAGACGCGCCATGCCAGGATCG
Organism: Labrys sp. 22185; assembly: GCF_052045555.1. Lineage (NCBI taxonomy): Bacteria > Pseudomonadati > Pseudomonadota > Alphaproteobacteria > Hyphomicrobiales > Xanthobacteraceae > Labrys > Labrys sp. 22185. Next base: position 106,528 of record NZ_JBQEPH010000019.1, read on the forward strand.
AGTGTTGACGAAACTCGAACAGCTTTTCCAAGAACAACATCATGAATATGCTATATAAGCAAACAATAGCACCCCAGCTTCTACGTACAACCGCGGGCTCCAAAAAAACCAATACCTCGGACGAATACCCCATATGATATACACTAATGAAACCCGACACCAACAGCAGTGCTGCATAAATTATAAATAGATTTTCCCTAAGCCAAAAATAATATAGCAAATTTGCAAATATCATCGCAAGAATAGAACCTATCACAACGCCGATGATCCAATCATTGACCTTTATATATTTTTCATATCCCGGTCTCTGCCAGATGTTCAGTGAGGTCGTGATCGAGGTCGATGACTGCAGGCGAATGTAATAATCGGCCGGATTAGAGGGCACGGAAATCCGGAAAACAGCGGAATAGGCGTCGACGCCATCTTCGGTCTCCAGGTGAAAACGGCTGGGTGGCACGGCTGCGAAGTGTCCGGCTCCATCCGGGACGTAAACAGCGACTTGCTCGATCAGGGGCCTTTCGATCTGCAAGAGCCACTGCCTGGAATCTTCCGGAGCGGCAAGGGAGAAGCGAACCCAGATCGCACCTTTCTGATACCCCTGGGTGAGCATCGAAGGGACGGCAACGAATTGAAGATCGGACTGTCCTGCAACGATGTCTTGGATGGTGAGTGCACCGCTCCGGTCATTGAGGACGGCGAGGTGACCGCTTAGGGAAACCGCGCCTCTAACGCCATCCGTCGACTGAAGTGAAAGCCCCCATGAGGCTTGCACCACAAAACAACTAAACAAGATAGACAAAGCAACGATTAGATGGAATCGGATGCTGCGGAAGTGCGACATGGAGGGGGCATTGATGTTCGCAAAAGAGGCTAAACAGGGTGATGTTGCGATCGCTCCTCTCGTTTATCTGGTTGATGACGATGAGGATTTTCGCGAAGAAATGGTGTCGGGCCTAACCAGATTCGGCTTGAACGTACGGGGGTTTGGCAGCGCTGCGGCCCTTTATCGGGCCTATGCTGCCATGCCATCCGAGATCGTTGTCCTGGATATTGGCCTGCAAGATGAAGACGGCCTGTCCATAGCGGCCCATCTGCGGGCATCCCAACCAGTCGGGATCATCATGGCGACCGCGAGAGGCTCGATCGATGACCGGGTCGCCAGCCTCGAGAAGGGCGCGGACGCCTATCTTGTCAAGCCTGTCGATGTTCGAGAACTGGCCGCCATGGTAGTCGCACTGCAAAAACGGGTCGACAGGGACCGCAGGGTGCCGACTCCCCCTCACGCCCCGCAGTGGGCCCTGGTGGAAGGGGGGTGGACGCTCATCGACGGTCTGGGCCATCGCCTGCGCCTGACCGTCTCGGAGCAGCGCCTCCTGGGATGCCTGTTCAGGGAGCGCGGCAAAACCGTCGACCGAAGCGTGCTCGTCGAAGCGATGGGCGCCGATGTCTATGACTTCAACTATGCGCACCTTGATACCATCGTAAGTCGCCTGCGTCGAAGGGCTAAGAAGTTAAACATGCTACCACCCCTGCATGCCATTCGCGGGCAAGGGTTCACCTTCGCCGACTAGTATGGTTTTTCGGTCACTGTCCAGAAAAATTCGCATTTATACTCGGACGACCCAGGGGGATAATGCTTCCGAATGAGATAATTTGCGCCAGGAAGTGACATGAAGAGACATTTCGTGAAATTGTGAGGAATCTGGGGAGTAAATATGTTCAAAAATACGTTCAATTATGGAAATCCCCATGTCCTCTCGACTCGTCGGCAAGCACAAGAAGTCTTCTTCGCCTCTTGGAGCTACTTTAACGGTAGGTAGCCCGGTTCGGGTGGCGCAGCGTAGCCTCGCTCATCCGAAAGCCTTAACCTCGACCATTGCCATCGCCGCCGCGCTTTCCTGCGGTGGAATGGTAGCGGCTCCCGGCGCGGCGTTCGCGGGAAGCTGCGACCCGGCGACTTTCGTATGCTCGGGAGCGGCCAGTCCGACCCAAAACGAAACCGGGCAGATTCTTGGCAATGGTACCGCACCGGTAACGGTCACCACCCAGTCGGGCTTCGGGATCAACGCCGGCGTTGGCGGTGTTCTTGGTGATGCTTTCTATATCAGGGGAAGCGGTGGCACGAGCTTTACCGATACGACAGGAGCAACCATCACCGGCCTTGGCGGTATCGACATCGCCGAGCAAGGTGCTGGCGCCCTCGTTGTAAAGTCGACAGGCTCGATCACCGGAACGGTCAACGGCGGCATTCTCGCCCAGACGTCCGCGACAAGCACCGGCCTGACGATTGACGTCAATAACGTTACGGGCAACGGCTATGGCATCGATGCTGTCAACAATGGCACCGGTTCCATGATAATTACCTCCAACGGCGTCATCACCTCGGCGGGCGGTGATGGCATCATCGCTACCATGGGGGGCAATTCCACGGGTCTGACGATCAATGTCAATGAGGTTAATGCTGGCGATAACGGCATCAATTTGAATGGCAACGCCGGCACCGGCGATATTTCGGTCACCGCCAACACGATCAACGCGGACTCCGACAACGGCGGCATCGGCACCGGCATCATCTTCGACAACGGTCCGAACACCCACAACTTCACCGTCAATGTCGGAACGATCACCGGCGGCGGCGGCGGCGGTATCTCTGGCTTCTCCAGCGGCAATGGTAATACCGATATCACAGTAGGCTCCATCACCACTACCGGTGGAGATGGTGTGAACCTCGATGTCGACGCCAGTCCCGGCGCGGGGTACACGAAGGTCAATGTCGGCGACGTCACGGCCAATGTTGGCAATGGTATCTTGGTTAACACGAATGCGAATACGACAGACCTTACCATTACAGCGAATAATGTAACCGCTGGAGGTGCTCGAGGCATTTATGCTGTCAACAACGGCACGGGAGCGGTGAACGTTACAGCGACCGGCACGGTGAGCGGCGCCGGCATCGACGGCATCAGGGTCGATAACGCCGGCACCGACGTAACGGTGAACGCTGTAGATACGAGTGGTCCTTTCTCTGCCATTGCGGTGTTTAACAATGGTACTGGCACGACCAACGTAACCTCGACCGGAAAAGCCGCTGGTGGCATGGGGTCGGCATATGCGGGCATCTATGTCAACAATGGTGCTTCGACGACGGGCATCGACATCAAGGCCGTGGATGCCGAGGGTGGCAACGCCATCACTGCGCTGAATGGCGGCAGCGGCACGACGGCAGTCACCGCCACAGGAACGCTAACCGGTAGAGAAACCGGCATCTATGTCGATAACGGCGCCAATACAAGCGGCGTGAACATTGACGCCGGCGGCGGCGATGTTGTGGGCGGCCTGCGGGGCATCTATCTCAACAACGCCGGTACTGGGGATGTCACAATCAAGTCGATCGGCAGCCTGACGGGCACGGCTTGGGACGGCATTCGCGTCGACGGAAACGCCAACGCGAACAATATGACCATCGACGTCAACGATGCTACCGGTGGCAATGTCGGTGTTCTTGTCGCGGGGACCGGCGCTGGTATAACCGATATCAAGGTGGCCGGGACGGCGACCGGCACCGCGGTCTCCGGTATCCGTGTCATCGGCAGTGCCATCAGCGGCAACTTGAACATTACCTCCAACAATGCGTCGGGCGGCGACGACGGCATCTATACCGAGTATTACGGTACGGGGAAGACCACGATCACCACGACCGGTGTTACGGAGGGCGGCGTCCACGGTATCCATGCCCTTTCCACCGGGCAGGAGATCGACATCAACAATTCCGGCACCATCCGCAACCGCTCTGGCGTCGCCACTGACGGCGCGATTTTCGCCAATGGTCCCGCGAAGGTCACCAATAACGGCACGATCATCGGCAGGGTGGAGCTGGTCAGCGCCGGCGGCAACACACTCGTCAATTCCGGAACCTGGGACACGTCGGGCGCCACCAACGAGTTCGGCGCGGGAACCGCCAACAACAGCGTCAACAACACCGGCACGATCATCGCCGCCAAGGACGGCGCGGCCGTCGCCAATACCGTCTTCAACAATGTCGGCACCTTCAGAAATGGCGGCCTACTGACCATGGGTGACGGGGGTACCGGCGACACCACAACCATCGATGGCAACTATGTCGGCGACGGCGGTAAGGTCGAGCTCGACGCGGAGTTGGGCGACGACTCTTCGAAGATCGATAAGCTGGTGATCACCGGCAATGCCACCGGCACCACAACGCTGGCAATCAACAATGTCGGCGGCCTGGGCGCACAAACCAAGGACGGCATTGAAACGGTGGTTGTGGGCGGCACCTCGGATGCGAACGCCTTCAAATTGGCCCACGCCGTGGCGGCCGGCGCCTATGACTACGGCCTGTACATGGGTGGCATCGGCGGCGATGCTGGTAAGCCGAACAACTGGTATTTGCGTTCGACGAATGAACTGAATGCCGAGGGACAGACCACGGTGGTCTATGCCGGCGCGCTCTCGCATTTCGCGCAGGCGACACTGGGCACACTGCAGCAGCGCACCGGCGGCCGGATCTGGCCGAACGGCGGATCGCAGGTCGCTGCTGACCTGCCGTCCGACCAGGTGATGAAATATGCCCCCGGTGGACCGGTGATCTATGGCCAGGGCGCCTGGGGTCGTGTCGGAGGACTTTATGCCTCCTACGATCCGAAGAAGGGGGGCTCCTACACCCAGGGCATCGGCTTCCTGCAGGCCGGCTATGAAGGCACGGCTTATGAGACGACGGACGGCCAGCTGACGCTGGGCGCCTATGCCACGGTGGGCCGCTCCTGGGTCACGGTCGACACTACGCGGGACCCCATCACCAAGGCGGTGCGCTCGAAGGGCAAGATCACCAGCAACGGCTACGGCGTGGGCGTCAACGCGACCTGGCTGGGCAATGATGGGCTCTATGCCGATGCGATCGGCCAGTTCACCTGGTATGACACCAATCTGTCCAATAAGAACGGCAGCAGCCAGGGCTGGGCAAGCGCGCTGAGCCTCGAGGTCGGCAAGCGCTTCGACGTTGGATCGGGCTGGTCGGTGGTGCCGCAGGCACAGCTGTCCTGGACCCATGTGGACTTCTCCTCCTTCACCGACACCCTCGGCAACCGGGTCTCCATCGGCGATGGCGACAGCGTGCTTGGCCGCTTGGGCGTGCGGGTCGAGAACCTGACGAGCTGGAAGGGCGAGGATGGCGAAACCCGCCGCCTGCAGTTCTACGGCATCGCCAACCTGAGCTACGAGTTCATGGGCGACACCTCGGCCAAGATCGGCCCGACGACCGTCGAACAGCAGGACAAGCGGCTGTGGGGTGAAATCGGGACGGGCGCGACCTATGCCTGGAACGACAAGTCCAGCGTCTATGCCGAGGCCAGCTACGGCCACGCCCTCGCCTCGGGCGACAACTACACCGCCAAGGGAACGGTGGGCTTCCGCTACAAGTGGTAAGTGGAAAGACCGGCCCATAGCCACAAGCACATCTGTCGCCGCTCTCACGCGGCGACAGAAAATAGAGCCCGATGCGTCACCTATCGATGCGCGGTTTGGTACGGCCAGGAGGGTCGAAGGACTTCTTCTTCGCCCCCGCCTCCGTCCTGGGTTTTTGAAGGTCCGAGGGCCGACGGTTTTGTGATGGCCCACTTTCTCCGATATTATCTATTAGCCACGCGACGACATCGCGTGGCTATATTTGCTTTAATTACGTAAGGTAATTTTAATAAACTTTTCAAATTATTAAGATATAATTTCAACAAAGCTTGACGAATCGAAGGTATCGCGGTAGCGATTCTTTGTTTGGTGATCGTCGATGTTGGGGGGATTATGATTCTCAAACTTTCGGTGCATGACCTAGGCTAACCTCTGTTTAGAAAGGTCAATCATGGCCGTACATGGAAAGTTTAGTCTAAGTTGTTCTGTCCTGGCGATGGCGTGCTTCTGGGCGCCCGCCACGGGTTGGGCGCAATCTGCGACCAATGAACAACTCTTCAAAATGATCGTGGACCTCCAGAATCGCCAGAAGGCACTGGAGAGTCAGCTGAAGGTCGCGACGTCCGAAGCTTCCAAGGCCAAGGCGGAGTTGCGGCGGCTGGGGCGGAAGACGGCTCATGCACCGCCGGCCGGGGCTGGGCCCGACTATGTCGAGATGGCCCCGGTCGCCACGCCCGTGGCCGGATCCGTGCAGGCACCGCCCGGCACGCAGGCCGTGGCCGCGGTCAACGGCAAGCTGGAACTGGGTGGCGGCAACAGCTTTGGCGGCTCGGGCTATGGCTATGCCGGCGGCTCGCTGGCGCTGCCACTCGGGCAGTCGTTTGGCGCGCAGGCCGACGTCGTCGGGGGCGTTGCCAGCAATACCGGCTTCTATGGCGGGGCTGGTCATGTGTTCTGGCGCGATCCCACCATCGGTGCGATCGGCGGCTACGGCAGTTTCCTCTATGGCACCGGCTATTTCGCGTCGCGCCAGGGCAACTCGGTCTATGGCTACCAGAATGCCAAGGGCGGCCTCGAGGGCCAGCTCTACTGGGGCCCCTTCACGCTGCAGGGCGTGGCCGGGCTCGAATACGAGAACCTCAACAGCAAGCTGCGATTCTTCGATGATGTTCGCGTCGCCTGGTATGCGACGGACAATCTCAAGCTGAATGTGGGCCATCGTTACACCGGCGGTCGCAACCAGGTCGTCGGCGGTGCCGAATATCTCGTGAACTTCAACACCAATACCGCCGCCTCCCTCTTCGCGGATGTGGCCTACGGCAAGAGGGTTAGTGGTTTCGACAGCTCCTTCGGCCGCAAGAAGGGCAACGACCTGACCGTCCAGGGCGGTCTGCGCTTCTTCCTGGGCACGGGCAGCAACACCAGCATGCCGGCAGTCACCTATGGCGGCGATGGTTTCGGCGAGAAGCGCAGCGGAGTCTTCACCGCGCCGGATTCGCCGACCGAACGCACCCTCAAACAGCGTGACCGCGAGGATTATCTGCCGAGTTACATCGGCCGAGACGCCGCCGAGATGCCGAGGGGAACCAAGCGGCCGCCTCCGATCGTGGTCGTCGGTCCGCCGGGCGCGCCTGGAGCGCCTGGCGAGCCTGGGAAGGACGGACTTCCCGGAACGCCTGGACAGAACGGGACGCCCGGAACAGACGGCACGCCTGGTCAGAATGGCGAGCCTGGTGCGCCCGGGGCCGAAGGCCCGCCCGGCACGCCTGGAACAGATGGACAGCCCGGCGCTCCTGGTGCAAATGGCGAGCCTGGCGCTCCTGGTCAGCCTGGCGCCCCCGGCGAGCCTGGGAAAGATGGACTTCCGGGCTCGCTGGGTCCGACCGGACCAGCCGGTCCCACGGGTCCAACCGGTCCGTCCGGTGAGACTGGCGCGCCGGGTGAGCCCGGCCCAGTTGGAGATCCTGGCCCAGTGGGACCTCCCGGTCCTCCCGGTCCCTCCGGCGTATAAACGGTCTGATCCACGAAGTTCGATCGGTCTCCATTATCGGGTGGCCCACGACCGGGGGCCACCCGTGACCAGACGAGGCTTCGGGACAGCAGGTGCTATTCCCGAGGCCTCGGATGGGAGATTGGTACAGATCGAGAAAATTCTGGAATAGACGGGTCTTGCGACAGTTCAGACCGTGTAGAGGCCAATTGAAGAGGGTAGCCCGGAAATCGGGTTCGTGCGTCCGGTGCGCCCTTCCCAATTTGGTCTTACTTAAACTGCCGCGGCGGCGTCGAGGCTACCGGACAGTATCCCAGATTGATGCTCATCAACGGCTGGCTTTAAACGTGTTGTCTTGAGATCTTGAACTGGCCGGGAGGCCGACAGTCGCGAGTTCCTAGGCCGGCGTAAAGACACTGCTTCTCGTTGAACGATGTCCGGCAGGCGCGGGTCGCATAATTGTTGGGTGCTCCGAGGCCAGGAATGCCCGTTCCAGTTCTCGATCCGATCCGGATTTTCGGGCGAGACGATATATTCAACCGGAATCTTCATCATGCAGGCGCCGAAGCTTGAAGGCTTTTCAATCCATTCGAATCCCGCGCGACTCGTCGCCGCTGGCAGCGAGCGCGAATGGATGGATCGGACGAGCGATCACTATGCCTATCGCTGCACGCCCTTGGCCATTGCCAATGCAACGGGGTGGGAACTGCTCAATCCGTCGGGTTTCTCGGCGACCTGGACTGGTGGAAACGGCCGTGACGACATCATTCTACGCCCGCATGTCGCCGGGGAGAAATTGCATCAGACTGGCTTCTTCTTCGGCCACGGCATCATCAGTTTTCACCCCGGCTATCTTTTCCGCACCGATCCGGGCTGGGTCGTCTGGGTGCGCGGCTCGCCCAATCGTTTCAAGGACGGCATCCATCCGCTTGATGGCGTGGTGGAGACCAATTGGCTGCCCTTTACCTTCACCATGAACTGGCGTTTCACGCGGCCCTGCACCGTGCATTTCGAGAAGGACGAACCCTTCTGCTTCATTACGCTGATGCCCAGCGTGGCGATCGAGGATGTCCAGCCGGTCATCCGCCCGCTTGAAGAGGAGCCCGGTTTGCACAGGGAATATCTCGTGTGGGCGAGCGAACGCAGCAAATTCAGCGCGGCCAAGGATGCCGGTGATCCTTTTGCCCGGGAACAGAAATGGCAGAAGAACTATTTGACCGGCAAGTCGCCCTCGGGAAAAAGCGCCGCCGACGCGGACCACCGCGTCAAGCGGGCGCTCAACCAGCCCGTCTTCGGCTGTCCTGTGAACCACAGTGCCAAGTAAGAGTGTCGCATGAGTGACCTGGCGATCAGCGCACCGCAGCTGGAATGTTTTTCCGTCACAGCAAGCCCCCCTCGCCTCGTTCCTGGCAGCGCCGAACGCGATTGGATGGACTTCACCAACCAGCGTTTTGCCTATCGCTGCACGCCCTTGACCATGGCCAATACCACCGGATGGGAGCTTTTGAATCCAACCGGCTTTTGGGCAACCTGGACGGGTCTCAACGGCAAGGATGATGTGATCCTGCGTCCGGATGATCCCAAGGCGCCTATGCATCATGTGTCCCTCGGCTTCGGGCACGGCATCATCACATTTCACCCCGGCTATCTCTTCCGCACGGCGCCCGGATGGATGACGTGGGCGCGTGGTGCGCCCAATCGCCTCAAACACGGCATCCAGGCGCTTGACGGTTTGGTGGAAACCAGCTGGCTGCCCTTCACCTTCACCATGAACTGGAAATTCACCGAGCCGGGCACCGTCTACTTCGCCAAGGACGAGCCGTTCTGCTTCATTACGCTGGTGCCCAGCCTGCCGATCGAGAGCGTTCAGCCGGTAACTCGCCCCCTCGCGGACGAGCCCCAGCTGGAAAGGGAATACAAACTCTGGCTCAGCGAGCGCACCAAGTTCAACATCGGGCTTGCCCAGGGGGATCCGATAACCTTGGAGCAGAAATGGCAGAAGAACTATCTTGTCGGCAAATCCCCGAGTGGGCGAACGGTTGCGGACCCGGATCACCGCACCAAGCGCAGCCTCAAATCGCCGATTTCCGCCGAGCAGCCGGACCAGCGCACCGCTTTGGACGTGCCGAGCCAGCTCGCCACCGCGTTCCAGAGCGACAAACCGACCCCCGCTGTCGTAATGCGTCAGGCCTTCCCAAGCTTCCAGACCGCTTACGGGGCGGCTCCGCCTGAACCGACGCAATCGCCTTCGGTCGACAATCTCCCAACCGCTAGGTCGGAACAGCCTGCAAAGCTACAACCCAATGAAAAGCGGGCTTCTGGAACCGGAACCAAAAGAAGCAAAGCGGAGAAAATACCGTCCTCCAAGAAGAAGCCCACAAAGACCTGAAAGCCGGCATGGCTACATCCATACGCATTGAGGCCGCATGTTCCGCTTCACGGGTTTTCCTCGTTCGAGGTTCTTGCGATGCGATTAGGGCCCTATGTGGCAGGGAAGATTTACTTCGGCTTCGGCCTCCCTCAATACACCATAACCCGCGTGCCATTGGGCACGCGACTGGCCAGATCGATGATGTCGGCATTGCTCATGCGAATGCATCCGGAGGAAACCGGCATGCCGATGCTGAAGGGATCGTTGGTGCCGTGTATACGATAAAGGGTATCCGCACCATTGGCGTAGAGATAGAGCGCCCGGGCTCCCAGCGGATTTTCAGGACCGCCGCTCGTTTTCTGCACGCGCGGATCCCTGCTACGCATGTCAGCCGGCGGATTCCAGTCCGGCCATGCGGCCTGGTGATCGACATAGACAGACCCTCGCCAGGCAAAGCCGTTACGTCCGGTTGCCACGACATACCGAATTGCCTTGCCGTCAGGGAGGGTCAAATACAAAAGATGCCTCGGTGCATCCACGACGATCGTTCCGGGCGGCGCCTTGGTGGGGGTATCGACCACTGTCCGCACATAGGACGGGTTTGTTTTTACGTCGGGCAGGGAGGCCAGGAAACGGGCATCTCGTTGGGACATCGCCAACTGGTCAGGCGCCGATTGCCGCACCGTCGTAGTCGGGTTGGAAACACAGCCTGCCAGCACGACTCCAACAGTCATCGGTATGAAAATTCGCGTCACAAAGACCATTTTGCCCTACACCCCTCGGATAATATATGCCAACACATCCGAAAAAATATATACTTACTCACTTAGAAATGTAAATACTTAATTTTTATATTTAATACATAAAATTAATTATAGATACAATTGAAAAAGAATGACTATATTTCAATTTATTATCTATATTTGATCATATATTTTAAAATTTATAACTATAATTTTAACTTTATCGGGCAAATCAACCCCAATGAAGTCGACGAGGTCGTCCTCGCGCGCCCGGGCCACGGAGCACCGCCATGAAAACATAACAATACGACACAAACACAAATGAAAGTAAGAGACAGAAAGTGAAAGGAAGTGAAAATAAAATATATAATAGATTTAATTTAAAAATCATTACTCGTATTTACATTTTTAAACGTATTTAATATTCATGATCTCCCGATACATTACGGAACAGACTCGGCTGTGTGATTAAGTCAATCGCCAGCCGGATGCCTACGAGACCGGGCGCGTTAGGGGGCGGAACATGGCTGGCAATGAACAGGGCGAGAGCCTGAGGCGGATGGTGAGAAGAGAATTGGTGCTTCGTCACCTCCTTCGCGGGTGCAGCCCAAAAGCGCTGTTCCTGGGAAGCACGCTGCTCGCGACAGCCCTGTCAGCGACGGCAATGCCGTCCCAAGCCCTGGCACAATGCGCACCGGCACCGGACGCGCCTGTGAGTATCTCCTCGGGCAGTTGTACAGATTCCGGTTCGCCGGGCACTCCAACCCGATCGAGCACTGACGCCACGGACGCGGTCAGCGCGTTCGGCACCGGGACCTATACAGGAAACGTCGTTGAATTAGACGCGAGCGGTACCGGCTCCGGCGCCCACGCAAGCGGCGGCGGAACGATCAATTTGAACGGCGCACCGGATGGTAGCGGGGGGTACAACACCACCAACGTCAATACGACGGGTGCGGGCAGTCACGGCCTCTATGCCGACGGTGGCGGCCACATCAACGGACATGGTGTGCTTGTCACCACATCGGGCGATGGCAGCCACGGCATCTTCGCAACCGGAACCGGCAGTGACGTGAAGGTTGACTCTAACGGAGTGACGCTGCCAGCGAATACCGGTCAACAAATCGTGGTCACATACGGCAACGATGCATATGCCGCCTATGCAGCCAATGGTGGCAAGGTCGAGATAACCGGCATCGATGCCACGACAACCGGCATCATTACCTATGGCACGGGCAGTTCTGCCTTCGTCGCTGAGTCAGGCGGCCAGATCACCCTCGCCGGTGTGAGCGGCTTCATTAGCGGCGATAATACGGCGGGCGCCTCCGTTTCGGGTGCCGGCAGCAGCATCGTCACGAACGGCAGCTACATCAACACCTATGGCAATAACAGCGCCGGGATGCTGGTTGCCGACGGGGGAGCAGCCACCATCCATGGCGGCGCGGTCGTGACCGGTAATTATCATGGAACGCTCATCAGCAATTCCGCGGCTCTCCTTGCCCAGGGTGCCGGCAGCCAGATCACGATTGACCAGGGGGGCAGCGTAACCACCTATGGCGCGGCCAGTGCCGGCGCAGTGGCTCAAGGCGGGGCTTTCATCGATTTCAAGGGCTACGGCATTTTCACCTATGAGACCGGCTCCGCCGGCGCGGTAGCGGATGGGACGGATGGGAACGGAACAGCCAGCAAGATAGCCATCACCGATGCCATCGTCCGGACGACCGGCCCGTCCAGCGCCGGTGTCCGTGCCACGGGCGGCGGTACGATGAGTGTAACCGGCGGCGAGATCACCACCGGGTACAAGCCGGGTTTCGACACGTCCGGCGGCCATTACCTGGCGAGTGAGATTGGCAAGGAATCAAACGGCGCGGAGGCCATCGGAGCCGGCAGCACGATCACGATCACGGACAATGAGCTCACAACCACCGGTGACGGTGCCATCGGTGTCGCTGCCAATGGCGGTGGCACCGCCACGGTTACCGGAGGCACCATCACGACCGGTGGCGCCCCGACCGCCAATTTCAGCGCCGATGGTGTCCGGGCAACCGGTCCCGGCAGCACGGTCACACTGGCGAGCAGTGCGAACGGCGGCACGGCGGTCAGCACTTCGGGTGTCAACGCCATGGGCCTGCACGCGATGCAGGGTGGTATCGTCGCCGCCACGAATACCACAGTCAACACCAGTGGCGCCGGAGCCTTCGGTGCGCTTTCTGAAGGGGCGAGCAGCAATGTCAAGCTGACAACCTCGACCGTCACCACGCAGGCCGCTTCGGGCCTTTCCGTCAACGGGGGCGGCCAGATCAACACGACCGGCACCGCCGTGACGGCCAACGGGGCCGGCTCGTCGGGTATTCTCGGCACGGGCGATGGCACGGTGACGATGACGGGCGGTTCCCTGAGCGCAACCGGTGACCTGATCACCGGAACGGCCGGCAATGTCGTCGCCAATCTCACCGGTGTCGCTCCCACGACAGGCAGCGGCATCGTGGTGCATGCCGTTGGCGGCACCAGCAGCGGCAATTTCACCAACATGGCGCTGACCGGCAACGTCGTGGGAGAGGGAGCCGCCAGGGCCAACGCAACGCTGACCGGGAGCCGGCTGACCGGTGTAGCATTGAACGCCGACAACATGACTGTCGACGCCGCCAGCATCTGGACCATGACGGCCAGTTCCACAGTCAACAACAATGCTGCTAGCACCACCAACAATACAGGTCTCATCGTCTTCACGCCGCCCGCGGGCGGCGCCTACAAGACACTGACGACCTCGAATTTCGTTGGAGGAACCGGCGGCGCAATCGGGACGGTCGTCCTGAATACCTATCTGGGCGATGATTCCTCGCCGTCCGATAAGATCGTGATCGATGGCGGCACCGCCACGGGATCGACCGGCCTGACCATCGTCAACAATGGCGGCCCGGGCGCGGCGACCATCAAGGACGGCATCGAAGTGGTGCAGGTTGAGAATGGCGGAACGACCAACTCCGATGCCTTCCATCTCACCCGGACCGTTTCAGCGGGCGCCTATGACTACAACCTGTTCCGGGGAGGCCTCGATCCAAATACGGGCACGCCGACGGACGAGAATTGGTTCCTGCGCAATGTCGGCCTGAACGAGCCGACGCAAACCTCCCTGCCCTATGCCCAGATCCTGAGCAACTTCGCCTTTTCGACGCTGGGGACGCTGCAGCAGCGCACCGGCAACCGCATCTGGCCGAACGGCACCCCGGCGGAAACCATTTGGTGCAAGGACCCGGCCCAGAATTACAAGTGCAAGGTCAATGCCGAGCAGGCCAGCGTCTATGTCAATGGCGGCCCGGTCATCTATGGCCAGGGCGCCTGGGGGCGTATCGGAGGGCAATACTCATCCTTCAGCCCCTCGATTGGCTCGTCCTACAAGGAAAGCATTGGTTTCCTGCAGGCCGGCTATGAAGGCACGGTATCCGAAAGCGCGGCCGGCGAGATGACGCTCGGCGGCTATGCCACTATCGGCACCTCGCGGGCCGACATCGACATTACCCGCGATCCTGTCACCGGCGCGGTGCGCAAGGGCAAGATCACCAGTGAGGGCTACGGCATCGGCGTCAATGCGACCTGGCTCGGAGCCAATGGCTTCTACGCCGACGGCATTGGCCAGTTCACCCTTTACCAGAGCAGCCTTTCCAACAAGGTCGGCGGCGACAATCGGGGCTACTCCACCGCCCTCAGCCTCGAAATAGGCCGGCGTTTCGATCTCGGCTCGGGCTGGAGCGTGGTGCCGCAGGTGCAGCTCGCCTGGACATATGTCAATTTCGACAGCTTCGCCGATACGCTCGGCAACAAGGTTTCCCTCGGCGACGGCAACAGCCTCAAGGGCCGAGCCGGCGTGCGCGTGGAAAAGCTGGACAGTTGGAAGGACGCCGACGGCAATATCCGACGGATGCAGGTCTATGGCATCGCCAACCTCACCAACGAATTCCTCCGGGGCACGAAAATCAACGTCGCCGGCACCTCGGTCAAGCAGCGGGAAAAGGGCCTTTGGGGCGAGGTTGGTCTCGGCGGCACCTATGCCTGGAACGACAAGTGGAGCGTCTATGGCGAGGCAGACTATGCCACCGCCCTGTCCGGCGGCTCCTCTGGGAACGACAACTACACGGTCAAGGGCACAGTGGGCGCACGCTATAGATGGTAGGTCGGCCTGCCAGCGACAGCTGACGCAGTGCAGCGACTGCACTCGGAGTAAAGCCGCTTTTCGATGAAGGCAGGCTTTTACCCTGAATTCTGAACATACGGTTGAGAAGTGCCTGATCGAACAGCTCTGCTCACATCAGCAAATACGTTGCCGATTGTGAAAGTAGAAAGCATTGTTGCCGATTTGGCATCTGGATGTGCCCATGGCCAGCCGTTCGGTCACCGTATGGAGAATGTCGCAAGAGCCTGCTCGCGACAAGCCGGCTAAGGAGATTCTTGCCGAGCTGCTCAACTCGTCGATTGGCAGTCCGGCTCGATCGGAAGGGAACCATGAGCGATCTCAAATATGCAATTTTGGTCGAGCCAAGATCAGCGGTTGATGGTGGTGGTTTCACCGCGATTGTCCCGGACCTGCCTGGCTGCTCGAGCAATGGCGAGACACCTGAGGGAACGCTAGCCAAAGTGCAGGAGGCAATCAGCCTGTGGATCGAGAATGCGAAAAGCCAGGGCCGGCCCATCCCAAAAGCATCACGTCATCATATGGCGATCTGGGCTGCCCTCCAGACTGCTTAGCCAGCACCAGTAACGGTGATATACAGGATACGCAAAACCAAGCTGCGCCCGGCTCGATCGCCGGATTGGCCGTAATCCTCTCCTGCGTGCGAACCGTGTCAACACCAGTATTACGAAGCCGGGCATCCATTGCAGGCGAGAAAATCCTGCCCGCAGGACGTTGATCGCAGGCAGAATTCTCTACAAGCGCTCAGGGCTCGAGCCGAGCGGGTTGGGAGTTGCGAAGTTCATGCTCTTGAGACGGGCGGGCTGACCTCTCGAGGGGTAGTGAAAGACAGAATGTCGCCCCCGTAGCGTCACTGGCCGCCAGTATAAGCTCACCTCCGTTCTGCTGGGCGATCTCCCGTGAAATGTAGAGACCCAGACCAGAGCCACTCGCGCTTTTGCCGGATCCGCGATAGTATTTCATGAATATGAAATCACGATCACCGAGCGCTACACCAGTACCCTGGTCCGTCACATGTACAAACGCAGAGTCTTGGCTAGTCGAGAGCCGCACCGTCACTGGCTTCGTTAAAGCTGAATATTTCAGAGCGTTCTGGATCAGATTTTGCACCGCAATCTCCAGAAGAACGCGGTCACCCTTTACCATTGCCGCGTCCTCGTGAATGAAGCTGACCCGCCTCGCGGCAATATCATCCAGCCCCGCTTTGGCGGTATGCAATATGTCGTTGAGGTCAAACACCTCCACCTTAACAAAAGGCACCAGCCCGGTATTAAGCCGGTCACCAGCGAGGACGTTTTCAATCAGCATGGACATCCTTTTGACCGTGCGGCCAATCTTGTCGATGCGCAGCTTGATGTTGTCGGAACCCTCAGCCACGGAAGCCATCAAATTGTCCGCGGCGGCGGCTATCACGGCCAACGGCCCCCGGAACTCATGCGACACCATAGCCACAAAGTCCTGTTGCTGAGCCAAAGCGTCGTTGACGGAATCGAGGGACTGCCGGAGCTTCGCCTCGAGCAAATGACGTCGATCGATCTCCGCCTTCAGCGAGTTGTTGCTTTCCGCGAGCTCCGCAGTCCTCTCGCCCACCTTGATTGTCAGTTCTCGCTCGGTTGCTTGGGAAAGAGCCATCTCGCGATCCTGTTCCGCCCGCCGGCGGCGCTCGGCAAGTTGTGCGGCGACACGGTCGAAGAGCAGGATCAAGGCCAGCCCGAACGCCGCCATCAACCCGGCCGTCCAAAAATGCTGCCTGCGCATGGGTACCAATTGCTCGAGAGAAGCAAGCGTGAACAATTGGTACGGCGTACCGGCCAGCGGCTGATGCCTCAGCAGATAAGGCCTGCCGTCGATGAGCCATTGATCGGCATGAGCCGAACCCGCGATCGCGCGCACGTCCATGGGCTCGCCCGGCTCCTCTTCGTTGTCCGGCGGCAGCACCGTGCCTGGCGAGAGAAGTGCCGCTACATTGCGAAGCATGAAGCGTTCGGACGAAGTGGTGATCACACGCCCCTGGCGGTTCACGATCAGCGCAATGTGCCGGCCTGTCAGATAGGATGCCACATTGGGCGCATCGAACTTAACGGTGACTGAACCCTGCGGCGCATCGTTCGAGTCAACAATACGGCTGGCCACGAAATAGGATGGGGTTTTGTTCAGCCGGGCGATGCCGAATGAAGACCCCGTGCCGTCGCGCAATGCATCGATGAGGTAAGACCGGCCCGAATAAATCATGCCGACGATGCTATCGGACGCGGCCCAATTGCTGGCCGTCACCGTGTCGTCCGACATATTGTTCATATAAATGCGAGCATAGCCCAGATCACTTGCCAGCGCGTTCATGAAGTCGCCGACTTTGCGTACCAAGGGATCTTGCGTGAACTGCACGGCACGCTGCTGGCGCGTTAGGGCGACGACGCCGGGCGGATCCGTGCGATAGCGGACTGCGAGTTGGATCACCTCGGCCTGGCCTGCCACCATGTGGGCCACGCTGACCATCTCGGTGAACAATCGATCCATGATGCGCGCGGTGGTGATGGTCTCGTATTGGGCGCTGGACGCCAGGCTGTCCAGATGCTCCGCCACGATCCGCTGTGACATCCACCATCCCAGGAGGGCCACCAATGCCAGCCACGCCAGCGCCAAACCCGGCGTCACTTGGCGTATGATAGGCAGCATCTGCCGCCCGTGGGGACTTTGCGGCTGTAGCACGTCGCTCACACCGCCCCCACCAGGCAATTGTCCAAAGTAACTTCGTTTGGTTCCATGTTCGTCATTCGCTACAGGATCAGACTCGATTCCGGAATCGGATCTGATTCTGTAGATCATTGTTGTTGCACCGTTTTTTCCGAAAATCGGCATCCACTCTTCGACGCGGTGCTCTAGCTCGCGGAAGTCTCGGGCGAAGACAGTTGGTGACTTCAGCTAAGTCCATCTTGCTCATCATTGTGAGCTGCCTTTATCGAAGAACCTGAGAATGCAATATTATAATACCTCCATCATGCGATTCGTGAAATGGCTTAGAACGCCTAACAAAACCGTTTGTTAACCAAGCCGGCCTGAGTTTGTCGGCATGGCGAAGAAGCTTCTTCCTGATGATTTGTGAGCTGAGATCGCGTCGTTGATGCCGGCCTGGGAGACGCGCCCCAAGGGCGGCCGACCTTCGGTGGAGGCTCGGGGCATGCCCGGCGGCATCCTGTTCGTTCTCTACACGGCGATCCCCTGGGAACGCCTGCCGTTCGAGGTAGCGGGTTGCTTGGGCATGACGTGCTGGCGTCGGCTGCGGACTTGGCAGGATGCCGGGCTCTGGGACAAGATCCATCGGCACATGCTCGACCGGCTGAGCCTCGCCAGACAGATCGACTAGTCACGCGCCAGTGTGGATGCTTCTTGCGTTCCCGCGAAAAGGGGGGCGACGGGACGGGGCCGAACCCGACCGACCGCGGCAAGCCGGACACCAAGCGCCACATCATGGTCAACGGTGCCGGCGTTCCTCTCGCCGTCGTCCTGACCGGAACCAATCGCCACGACAGCATGACCCTCACCGCCGGCGTCGATGCCGTCCGACCGGTTCGGCAGACGCAAGGTCCATGCCGACAACGCCTACGACTTCGATCGTTGCCGACGCTATTTGCGGAACCGATCCATCATACCGCGCATCGCCAGACGGGGCATCGAAAGCAGCAGCCATCTCGGAAAGCTCCGTTGGGTCGTCGAACTCACTATCGCCGACGCCATCATCGCCTTCAGAGCAAGGAAGAGGCTTTGTCGAGCGCTCTAAGCCATCGACACATCTGCCTGCAAGCGGACGACTATGCTCGCCCAAAATCGCCTGACTGCGACGCCCCGTTACCGAAGTCCTGAGCCCAACTGCCTGGAGAGCCCCCCGGAATTCTGAAGCAATATGCATAACTTGAGGATATGCATCGGCACATTTTTTTCCTACTCCTCCACTGCTACCCCTCATGCTAAAACCGTTTTAAATATAAGTAAAAAACGCCGAAGGGGAAATAAAAACTATAATAAATGACAAGAATTAGCTCGATAAAGACTATGTTTCTTTTTTGTATCGGAATATTGAATATAGGGGAGGAATTCGATGGGATACAATGCGTATCTACTTGTTAAAGTCACAGCGAGGAGCAGAAGAATTGTACTAATTCAGGAATCATAAGGCGATGAAAAAAGAGAATAACAATTCACTCATTCGCCTTGATTCCATTAGCAAACATTATGGAACACTGACGGTCCTCGATAAAATCGACCTTGACATAAAGGCAGGCGAAGTCCTTGCGATCATAGGCCCGAGTGGTTCGGGGAAAAGCACATTGCTCCGGTGCGTCAACTACCTGGAGCGGCCGGACGGCGGCACGATCACAATTGGTCCAACAACCATCAACGCCGCACGGCCAGTCTCCCGTGAGGAATTGTCAGGCCTGCGTCGACGCGTCGGCATGGTCTTCCAGTCCTTCAACCTCTTCCCCCATATGTCGGTGCTTCGGAACGTCAGCCTTCCTCAGGAACGGGTTCTCGGCCGCAAGCGCGCCGAAGCCGATGAGCGGTCGTTGCAACTGCTCAGCCGAGTCGGACTTGCCGACAAGGCATCCCAGTTTCCAGTCCGCTGTTCGGGTGGCCAGCAACAGCGCATTGCCATCGCCCGCGCGCTCGCGCTCGATCCGGAAGTGATGCTGTTCGACGAGCCGACCTCCGCTCTTGATCCTGAATTGGGGCTCGAAGTGCTCGCAGTCATGCGCGCACTCGCGGACAGCGGCATGACGATGATTGTCGTGACGCATGAAATGGGATTTGCCGAGAACGTGTCCGATACGGTCATGATCATGGCAGATGGTCGGATCGTCGAAAAAGGCCCGTCGGCCCAAGTCATGCGTAATCCGCAGCATGAGCGGACGCAGCGATTTTTGCGCGCGGTGCATGACCGATGAGCATGGCCTATACAACGATCTTTCTCCGGGGCTTGGCCTGGACGGCAGCCCTGACCCTGGGCTCCTTCATCATTGGAGCGATATTGGGTGCGCCGCTCCTGGCGGCGCGTACGAACCGCCTGGCCTTGGTGCGCGTGCCTACCCTGATCGCCATCCAGATCATTCGGGCCATACCGCCGATGCTCTGGCTGTTCATCATCTTTTTTGGTGTCGGGATGTCCTACTTTCCGATCAGTCCCTTCGTGGCCGCCTTGTGCGGGCTCGGCCTGATCGCCGGCGCCAACATGGCGGAGATTTATCGCGGCGCGCTGAATGCCGTCCATGCCGGCCAATGGGAGGCATGTGCTGCGCTCGACCTCGGTCGCTGGTCGACAATGAAGGATATTATCGCTCCCCAGGCTCTGCGGGTGGCGATACCAACGACCGCCAGTTACCTCATTGGTCTCATGAAGGAAACCGCTGTCGCCTCCACCATAGGGGTGGCGGAACTCGCCTATCAGGGCAATCAGCTTTCGCAGTTGACGTATAGGGGCTTGGAAATCTTCGCCGTGGTCGGGCTCTTCTACATCTTGTTGAGCCTGCCGGTGGCCTGGCTTTCGCGCAAGGCGGATGCCGCCCTTCGAAGCAAGGTGGCGCGCTGATGTTTCCCACATATGACGAATTCCTCTCTTGGATGCCGCAACTGCTGGCGGGCTTCTCCATCAGCCTTCAGATCACGGCCTTAAGCCTTCTTCTCGGGATTCCCTTCGGACTCCTGCTCGCCCTTGGCGTGATGGTCCGCAACAAGGCCCTGCGAGCCCTTTGCCTGTTCCTGGTCGAAGTGGGGCGCGGCGCGCCCGCGCTGGTGCTTTTGCAATTCATCTATTTCGGCTTGCCCAGCCTGAACTTCACGATCGAATCATTCGCCGCGGCGATCATCGCCCTGGCCTGGAACACCGGCGCCTATACGAGCGAGATCATGCGGGCCAGCCTGTTGTCCATACCGCAGGGGCAGCGTGAAGCTTCAGAGGCGCTTTGCTTCACCCGAATAGACGAACTGCGCTTCATCCTCCTGCCTCAAAGTTTGCGAGTCGCTCTGCCGGCCCTATTGGGATTTTCGATCCTGATCTTCCAGGGTACGTCACTCTGCTTCGCAATCGCTCTGCCGGAACTGGTCAGCAGCGCCTATGAGATCGGCTCGACCACATTCCGATACTTTCCAGCTCTTCTGTGCGCTGGCGCCCTCTACGCCTGCGTATCGATACCAGCCGCCCTCTTCGTGAGTCATGTCGAGAGGCGGGCGGGCCTCTATGCCCAACGTTAACCCGCATTGAAAGGAAGCCCAGCGTGCCTTCAAATAAATCAAAGGCTTATACTATCTTGGCAGCCGCTGCCGGCTTGGCCGCCTGCGTGCAGCTGGCGTCGGCGCAAGATTGCACGCCCAAGCACAAGTTCACCACCATCGCACCTGGAACCTTGACCGTCGCCGTGACAACCTACGCGCCGCATTCGTTCATGGATCAGACTGGCACGATGAAAGGTATCGATGGAGACATCGCTGCCGATTTCGCCAAGCGAGAATGTCTGACGGTGAAAGCCGTGGCTGTCGATCCCGCCGCAGCGATCCAGTACATCCTCTCAGGCCAGGCCGACATCACGACCGGCGATTGGTATCGCACCGCGGAGCGAGCAAAGGTCATGAGCCTGTCCGCGCCCCTCTATACGGACCAGATGGCGATCTATTCGAAGGAAGGCTTCAAGCAGGTCGCAGATCTGCAAGGCAAGAAAGTCGGCACCGTCCAGGGCTATCTCTGGGTCGCCGACCTGAAGACCATGCTGGGCTCGTCGCTGAAGCTTTATCCCAACTCGGTCAACATGCAGCAGGATTTGTTCGCGGGCCGTATCCAGGTTGCCGTCGACGGCTATTCCACCGGCGTCGTCGCCGCGCAGAAAGGTGCCTTGAAGGACGTCAAGGTCGAGATCGCGGCACCCGATGATCGCGTGAAAGCCACGAAGGAAGCCGCTCAGGCCGCCTTCCCCTACTCCATGAAGGCGACTGACCTTGGCCAGGCCCTGGATGCCGATATCGCGGCGATGCATCAGGACGGCACCATCGTCAAGATCCTGAAGTCCTACGGTCTCGACGGTACCGCAGCCGATACCGGCGCTCCGCGCCTGGTTCAATAGCCGGGCCAGGGGAGCAGAACTATCTTCTGCTCCCCCTTTTTTGATGACACTGAGACAATAACGATGAGTGTGTACAAGGTTCGGCGCAAGTCCCAGTCCTGGTACGGCGAGCAGATCGGCATTCTCATACTGGATGCCGCTTATCCCTGCATTCCCGGCAATGTCGGCAACGCAACCACCTATGACTATCCCGTGCGGTTCCAGGAGGTGCGTGGCGCTTCCATCGATCGGCTGCTGAACCAGCGCGATCCAGCTCTGAAGGAAGCTTTCGTGGAAGCCGCGGTCGAATTGAGGGACAGAGGCGTGCGGGCCATCACCGGTGCCTGCGGGTTCATGGCTTACTTCCAGGAGGAGGTGGCGGCAGCGGTCGACATTCCGGTCTTCCTGTCCAGCCTCATGCAGATACCCTTCATGCATGCGCTTTGCGGCGGCAGTGTCGGTATCATCACGGCGGACGCCTCACGGCTAACGCCACGGCATTTTTCAGCCTGCTCGGTGCCCGGCGACATTCCCCTTGCAATCGCCGGCATGGAGGGCCAGACGGAATTTCGGGGAGCGATTCTCGAAGAAAAGGGTACGCTGGATTCTGACGAAATCGAACGCGAGGTGACCGAGGTCGCCAGCAAATTGGTAGAGCAACATCCCCAGGTGCGTTCCATCCTCTTGGAATGCAGTGATCTGCCGCCTTATGCGCATGCCGTACAGGCAGCTACCGGACGGCCGGTTTTCGACTTCATCACGATGATCAACTATGTCCAGCAAAGCCTTGTTCGTCGTTCGTATGCCGGCAACATGTAAGGTTCGGAACCCCGACCATAGGCACCATCCAGCGCCGACGGACCCCTATCTCTTTCCCTCGGGCGGAACTGAGGGGGGTGCGCTCTGTGCATTCGCGGATGTTCCGCCGATCATGCGAATGGGTGCGTCCGCGTTCTGCTGGAGCAGCCAGTCCCGAAACAGCATGGCCGCTGGTTTGGCGGGACGTTGTGTCGGCATGATGAGATAGATCGCCTGCCCCGAACGATGCACGGCATCGATCGGGTAGACCAGGCGTGCCGCCTCGACATGGTCATGGACGAGATGCTTCCAGCCGAGCGCTATGCCTTGGCCAAGAACCGCGGCTTCGATCGATCCAAGGGCATCGGTAAAAACGAAATCCTGGCGAAGACGCGGCAGGGGCACGCCCTGACGTGTGAGCCATTCCCGCCATCCCAAGCGCGTACGATGCCGCTCCTCGAAATGCAGAAGCGGGTGGCTCAGTAGATCAGCGGGCGTATCGATGGCGCCATGATCCCGCAAATACTCCGCATTGCAGACCGGCGCGACTTCCTCGGTCACGAAATGCCATGCCTCCAGCCCCGGCCACTTGCCGTTGCCCAGCCTCGCGGAAATATCGATGTCCTCTTCGTTGAGGTCTTGGTCGTCGCGGCTGCTTTCCTCGATACGCAGGACAATGTCCGGATGCCGGGACTTGAAATCCTTCAGGCGCGGCAAAAGCCATAGCTGCACGAACGAAGCGGAAAACGACACTCTGACCGTGTCGTTCGAATGCCTGGTTCTCAGCGACGTCAGCACCATGTGCAGATGATCGAAGGCCTGCTGCGTTTCCTTGTAGAATCTGTGTCCTTCAGCGGTGAGTTCCAGGCGCGCATTTTCACGTCTGAACAGTTTCAGACCGGTCGCCTCTTCCAGAAGTTTAATCGTCTTGCTGACCGCTGGCTGCGATACGTTCAGTTCTTGGGCGGCGGCCGTGAAACTTCTTCGCCGCGCCGCAGCTTCAAAGACGAACAGGTAATTCGCGGAGGGGACCAGGGATCGCAGTCTATGCATGAATTGAAGTTATGCTTTGGTGCATTTTTTTGCAACGTCACAAACGGCGGATGGCTTTGTAGTCTCACATGAAATCTTATTGGGATCGGTATTCATGCAGACTCATGCTCGAGCGGTCGTTATCGGTGGCGGCTGCGTTGGCGCGGCCATTTTATATGGCCTGACCAAGCGAGGTTGGACCGATATAGCGCTGCTGGAACGCACGCAGTTGACCGCTGGCTCGACCTGGCATGCCGCCGGGCTTATTCCTTCCTATGCCCGCAGTATCAATATCGGGCGTATGATCGCCAAGACGATTGAAATTTACGAGCAGTTGGAAGCCGAAACAGGGCAGCATGTCGGCTGGCACAAATGCGGTCAGCTCCGGGTCGCCAATACGCGTGATCGCCTCGACGAATACAAGAGCTACATGAGTGTAGCCGAGGTCCAGGGGATCCGGGCGGAGTTGGTAACTCCACAGGAAATCAAGGCGCTCTGGCCGCTGCTGGAGAACAATCATGAGATGCTTGGTGCACTCTATCATCCCGATGATGGGCATATTGCACCCGCCGACGTGACCCAGGCCATGGCCAAGGGCGCTCGCGACCGCGGTGCCAAGGTCCATCTCAACACCGAAGTACGCGGCTTCGAACGTCTTATGAGCGGCGAATGGAAAGTTCTGACGAACAAGGGCGAGATCGTCTGTGAACATATCATTTCCGCGACCGGCAACTATGCCCGGCAGACCGGCGCGATGCTGGGGTTGGAGATTCCGGCCATTCCGATCCTTCATCAGTACTGGATCACCGATACCGTTCCGGAGATCGCGGATCGCAAGCGGCAGGGTCTGCGGGAAATGCCGATCCTGCGCGACGAAGCCTTCGAAGGCTATCTACGAGAGGAAGGCGACGGCCTGATGTTCGGTCCCTATGAGAAGACCGAGCATCTCAAGCTCTTCGCCGAAAATGGCGTTCCGGAGTGGTTCGGAGCTGATCTCGTCGAGGAGGATTTCGACGCCGTGGCATGGAACTGGGAGCGCGCGATGGACCTCGTTCCAGCGCTCGGGCGGGTCGGCATCAAGGCCAATGTGCGCGGCCCCTTCCAGATGACGGCCGACGAATTGCCTCTGATGGGGCCTGCCTGGGGATTGGAAAATGTCTGGCTCGCTGAAGGCGTGCCGGGAGGTATCCTCTGGGGCGGGGCGATCGGCTACTACCTCTCCGAGCGGATCGTCGAGGGCGGGAACAGCCTGGATACGTCCGAACTGGATCCGCGCAGATTCGGCGACTATGCCAACAAGGAGTGGACACGCCGCAAGGTCCGCGAGAGCTGGGGCACGCATGCCGAGCAGCATTATCCTGGGCAGGACATGCCCGCCGCCCGTCCGCAGAAGACTGCTCCCTCCTATGACATTCTCACCGGGCGGGGCGCCGTCTGGGGCGTCTTGAATGGCTGGGAAATGCCGAACTGGTTCGCGCCGGCGGGGATAGAGGCCCAAGATCAGTACAGCTGGCGCTGGACCGAGAAGGGACAATATGTCGGCGAAGAGGTTCATGCCGTCCGCAATGGCGTTGGCCTTGTCGAGATGACGCCGATGACAAAGTTCGAGGTGTCCGGTCCCGCCGCCGAAACATGGCTCGACGGCATTCTAGCCAATCGCCTGCCCAAGACAGGACGAGTCAATCTTAGTCATCATCTGACGCGGTCGGGCGGAGTGCAGGCCGAGTACGTCGTTGCGCGGATTGCCGACGACATGTTCTACCTGGTTTCGACGCCTAAGGCCGAGCGCTGGAATTTCGATGACCTGTCCCGGCTCTTGCCCAAGGACGGCGGCGTGCAACTGCGGAATGTAACCAACGAGCGCGGTTGTTTCACGATCGTCGGGCCGAAAGCACGCGATGTGCTTCAGGAACTCACCGAGATCGATCTTACCAACGAGGCCTTTGCCTGGTTCAGCGTCAGGTCCGGCACGGTCGGCCTTGCAAGCGACGTTCGCCTGCTGCGCGTCAACTACGAGGGTGAGCTTGGCTGGGAACTTTATCACCCGCTCTGCTACCAACGCCACCTTCTTGAGGCTTTGTTGGAGGCGGGCGAGCCGCATGGCTTGCGACTGGTTGGCCTGCACGCGCTTGAATCGCTGCGGCTGGAGAAATCCTATCGCGCCATGTCTCGCGATATGAACCCAGAATTGACAGCGTGGGAAAGCAGCCTGGATCGGTTCATCCGGCTCGACAAGGCGGATTTCACTGGTCGGGACGCGCTCATCCGCCAGAAAGAACAGGGAATTCGCCAGCGTTCCGTTACGATTTCCATCGACACCGATGGAGCAAGCTCTCTCATCTACGAAGGCGTCTATCACAACGGCAAGCTTGTCGGTCGCATCACGTCCGGTGGTTATTCCTACACCCTCGGGCACGACATAGCCTTTGCACTGCTGCCGGTGGAACTGGCTGATCCAGGTACCAAGCTCGAAGTACCAATCCTCGGCGATATGCGCAGAGCGCAGGTGATTTCAGAGTCCCCCTACGATCCTCAAGGCTTTCGCAGCCGCATGTAACGTTGCCCAATGCAAACTCAGGGAAACGAAAAAATGAAAGTGCTCGTGCCCGTGAAGCGGGTGGTCGACTACAATGTGAAGATCCGCGTCAAGGCCGATGGTTCGGGTGTCGATCTCAACAATGTCAAGATGTCGATGAACCCCTTCGACGAGATCGGCGTGGAGGAAGCGCTGCGTCTGAAGGAAGCCGGCAAGGCGAGCGAAGTGGTGGTGGTTTCGATCGGCCCGGCCCAGGCGGCCGAGACGCTGCGCTCGGGCCTGGCCATGGGTGCCGACCGCGGCATCCTGATCAAGACCGATGCCACCGTCGAGCCCCTGGCGGTGGCCAAGCTCCTGAAGGCGGTGATCGGCAACGAGAACCCGGGCCTGGTCATCCTGGGCAAGCAGGCCATCGACGACGACATGAACGCCACCGGCCAGATGCTGGCGGCGCTGCTGGGCTGGCCGCAGGGCACCTTTGCCTCCAAGCTCGAGGTCGGCGGCGACAAGATCGACGTTGTCAGAGAGGTCGATGGCGGCCTGCAGACGGTTGCGCTCAACCTGCCGGCGATCATCACCACGGATCTGCGCCTCAACGAACCGCGCTATGCTTCGCTGCCCAACATCATGAAGGCCAAGAAGAAGCCGATCGACGAGACCAGCCCGGAGGCGCTGGGCGTCGACATCGCCCCGCGCCTGACCGTGGTGAAGACGGTGGAGCCGCCGGCGCGCCAGGCCGGCAAGAAGGTCGCCTCGGTGGCCGAGCTGGTCGACAAGCTCAAGAACGAAGCCGGCGTCATCTGAGCGCAGGAGGATTGATATCATGACCACTCTTCTCATCGCCGAGATCGACGCCACCGGCCTCAAGGACGTCACCAACCGTGCCCTCACCGCCGCCAAGGAACTCGGTGGCCCGGTGCATGTGCTGGTGGCCGGCGCCAACGCCCAGGCTGCCGCCGAACAGGCCGCCAAGCTGCAGGGCGTCGAAAAGGTCCTGGTGGCCGATGCCGCCTATGAGCATCGCCTGGCCGAGCCGACGGCGGCCCTGATCGTCAGCCTGGCCGGCGGCTATGACGCCATCGTGGCGCCCTCGACGGCGGCCTGGAAGAACGTGCTGCCGCGCGTCGCCGCCCTGCTCGACGTCATGCAGATCTCCGACATCGTCAAGGTCGTCTCGTCCGATACGTTCGAGCGGCCGATCTATGCCGGCAACGCCATCCAGACCGTGACCTCGGTCGACGCCAAGAAGGTGATCACCGTGCGCACCGCCTCCTTCGCCGCCACCGGCGAAGGCGGTTCGGCGGTGGTGGAACCGGCAGCGGCCGCGGCCGATCCGGGCCTGTCGACCTTCAAGGGCGAGGAACTGGCCAAGTCCGACCGTCCGGAACTGGCCTCGGCCAAGATCATCATCTCGGGCGGGCGGGCCATGGCCAACCGCGAGAACTTCGCCACCTATATCGAACCGGTGGCCGACAAGCTCGGCGCCGCCATGGGGGCCTCGCGCGCCGCGGTCGATGCGGGCTATGCCCCCAA
>NZ_JBQEPH010000020.1:0-132814 GCF_052045555.1 Labrys sp. 22185
GCTGAGGCCGCGCGAGACGGCGCGTGTTGCCGTCTTGCGGGTCATGTTGGCCAGGAAGGGATTGTTGCGGCAGGCATCGAGGATGACCAGGCGCATGCCCTTGGCGCCTTCGCTGGCGGCCATCACCCGGTCGAGCGGCACGGCCTCGAAGGTGACGTCGCGATCCGAGGCGAGCTTGGCATCGACCGGCACCAGATAATTGGTGTTGGTGATCTCGATGCCATGGCCGGCATAGTAGATCACCGCCCAGTCGGCCCCGTCGGCCTGGCTGGCGAAATCCTGCAGGGCGCGGTTGAGGCTGCGGAAATCGGTGTCTTCAGCCAGTGTCACCTCGGCAAAGCCGATCTTGCGCAGGGTGTCGGCAACCTTGGCGGCGTCGTTCTTCGGGTTCGGCAGGGCGGCGACATTGGCATAGTTGGAATTGCCGATCACCAGGGCCACCCGGCGACCAAGCTCGGCTTTGGCCGGAGGTTGCAGGGCGGCCAGTGCAGCCACCTGCGGTGAACCGGCCGTGGCTGGTGCATCGTTGCCCTGCGGGGTACCTGCGGTTGCCAGGAGTTTGGCAGCCATCGCCTGCCTGGCCTTTTCGAGGCCGACCATGGCGAGGGCGTTGCCGGGTGTAAGATTGAGTTGGGCCTGGTAATCTGCGATCGCCTGTTCGGGCTGGCCGGTCGTCAAATAGACATCACCGCGCTGGCGCTGGATGAACAAACGCTTGCGCCCCATGCTGATGGCCTGGGAGAAATCGGCGAGCGCCTTGGTGAAATCTTGCTTGGCGACATTGCCCAGTGCGCGCGCATGAAGGGCTTCGCTGGCCTTAGGGTCGATGGATAGATATTTGTCTGCATCGGCAATGGCTCCCTCGGCATTGCCAGTGAAGGCACGAACGAAGGCACGATAGACGAAATTGTAATTGTCAGTCTCGATCTTCGCGGTGGCGATGGCTTCTGCCTTGGCGAAATCGGGCCTGCCTTCTTCGGCGCGGCCAAGCTCGGCCAGCGCCTCTCCGCGATTCTTGTAGTCGCCGGCGCCGACCTTGTCGCCACCCCGCTCGATAGTGAAGTTCAGATCGGTCATGGCTTCTGCCGGCCGGCTCAGCCTCAGCAGCGCAGAGCCGCGAAGGGCGTGAGTGTCGATATCGTTCGGATCCAGGCGCAGCGATGCGTCATAGTCGGCGACGGCTTTCTGGTAATCCTCCAGGCCATAATAGCTGTTGCCGCGATTGGTATAGTCGGCCGCCGCCGGCGTTTTCTTGGCAAGGGCCTGGCTATAATCTGCCACCGCGGCGTCATATTTCGACTGGCCGTAGCGGACATGCCCGCGCTGCGTGTAATAACTCGCCTGGTCCGGATCGAGGGCGATGGCCTGGTCGAGATCGGCGAGAGCCAGATCGGCCTTGTTCTGCCTGTTGTATCCGACGGAGCGATTGTAGAGGACGGTCGGCCGGTTGGCCGCCAGCAGCGTGCTGGCCGACAGTGCCGCCGTGCAGGCGGTGACGATCTCGGCAGCGTCCTTCGCTTTGGCGCAGATGTCGAGTTGCCGGTTCAGCTCGGCAGTGGGCATCGCGATGGTGCCCTTCGGGTTCTGTCCCGCCGCTGCGGCGGTATAGGGATTGGCAACGGTCTTCGACCGGATCGAGAGGCCCATGACGATGGCGCTGTTGCGAAAATCCGGCCGTTTCTTGCGGTCCCAGCTGGCGATGAAGCCGACGATCGCATCATCCTTCTGTGCGATACTCGTATAGATGGTGAATTTGGCGTCGCCGCCGACGATCACGAAACGGGTAGGCTGTCCTTCGCCCTGATCATCGAGCATGACGGAATATTTGACCTTGCCGGCGGCCTTCTTCATGTCGGCGAACATCTGGTCGAGCCGTTCGCGCGATCCCGTCATATTGATCAATTGGACCAGCGCGTCGCCCGAGGGCGTCGTGTAGCGCGTCTCTCCTTTGACCGTCTGCTGTTTGGTCAGCACGCCGGCTGGATAGCTGATCTTCAGGACGCCATTTTCCAAGGTTTTGAGGTTGGCCGTTCGCCGGATCGAAGCAACGCGGCCGTCCAGTTCGCTGACCAGGGCCGCACTGGGCGCCCCCGTTTCAGGCAGGTTGTTGCTGCGTTGATATTGGCGGATGGCCTGGTAGGTGGCGTTGTAGAAAATCCCCGAAACCGGCGGAGAGTTCTCTTCCGAAAACATGCCGGCCCAGGCCAGGTCTTCCTGCAGATTGGCGATCTGCTGGGCGCTCAGCTGATTGGCCGCCGCCTGGGCGGAGGGGAAGGTGGCTTCCTGGCTTTGGGCAGCATGGGGCGCGGCCAAGGCAAGGACCACAGCCAGGCAGAGTTTCCTGCCGAGCCCCCCCGATGGGCCACGCCGGGAAACTCTTCCGAGGGAAGCGGCGATCGCTTTCAGTCGAAACATTTTAGGTTTTACCTCAGCCCGAACAGCAAGCCGGCCGTTTCCCTCGAGACCCTTGCCCGCCGAGATCCGCCTGCAGGGACCTTCGTCGACAGGTTTGGAGGCGAGGCCGAACTCTGGATCATTTGTTACAATGGATTGGCGTTTGGCAATAATGAAAAGTGCAAGTGACGATGCACCGGGACCTGTCGTAGCGAAGTGCCGAAATTTGCCAAGAAGGGCGGCGGTCTTTTCTTACCATCGGGGCGCGGAGGGCGAGATACGCAAGTAATGCACCGGCCTGTAGGCACCCCCTTGCTCTATGGCTTCGGCGTGCAGGTCAGCGTGACGGTGGCTTTGCTCGGGTCGCCGCCGCGCTCGGGAGGCGTGACACCGCTGGCGCGCAGGAAGGCGGTGACGAACAGGCCCTTCAAGGCTGTCGGATCGCCATTGGCGGCTGCAAGGCCTGCCAAGGCGCCATCCTTGTCGATCAAGGAGCCGGGGGCGCCCGTTGCGAGCGATACGCGGCGACTGTCGTCATTGCTGCCAACCAGTGCCGTGATGGTGGTGGCGACCGGGGCGGAGCCGGACAGCAGGGCGACAGCATCACCTTGCGCCAGCGCCGGCTGCCGCCAGGCGAGCGGTGCCGGGCCTGGAGGTGGGTTGGCCCGGACCAGCGCGACGTCATTGCCGAGATCGCCGGCGACCACCTTGGCCGGGGCGCCGCCCGGCAGCGTCACCGTTTCGCATCCCGCCACCAGGCCGGCATAGGTCAGGATATCGCCGTTCGGCGACACCAGCGTGCCCGGGCCGGTCTTGGCCGCCGTCGAGGCGCCGGATGGCAAGGGCACAGGCGGACCGATCGGCTTCGGCGGTTCGGGTGGGGGAGCCGGCTTGTCGGCGGGCTTGAAGATCGGCGGAGCCACTGCAGCCGGCTTGCCGCCATCGGCCAATTTCATCGAAGAGGCCATTGCAATGGAAACCCGATCGAAGCCGGGGGAAAGCGCCGGGTCCCAGCCGAGGGCGAAGCCGCGTGAATCGGTGTCGGTCTTGACGAAACGCAGATAGAAGCTCTTGCCGTCATTGCTGCCGGCGACCACCAGGAAATCCGGGCGCAGCAGCGAATAGGTCACCTTGCGCCCGGGCCGCTCCGTCTTGAGGCGGGTGAACAGGGCCTCGAAGCTCTCCTTCTCGGCCGGGATGGCGAGGATGTCGAGGGTGACGTCGTTCCCCTTGGTGTCGTTCTTGGGGGTGGCGAAATGCGGGCCGTTCTTGCCTTCCGTGCGCTCGGTGGTGAGCTTGGCCGGATAGCCCAGGGTGATGCCGCGTTCGGTGATTGTCGTAAAGCCATAGCGCGCCGTGAATTTGGCGGCGTGCTGGGCGAGGGTGATGCGCTGGGGCGGCGTGAATATGCCGGTTTCCTTGGCCTTGATGCGCTTCTGGAAGGCGCGGATCGCCTCATAGCTGCGCTTGCCCATCTCACCCGATGGCAGGGAGTTGAGATCGCCGGTCCAGATCAGGTCCTGCTGGATGGAGGCGAAATCTTCCGCTCCCATCGCTGCAGCCGCCGCCTTGGCAGCTTCGAAAGCGGCATCGAGGGGAGCGGCCGGTGCCGGCGCGGCGGGCGCCGGTTTCGTCTGGGCGGAAGCCGAACCGATCGGAACGGCCGAAGCCGCCAGCACCCAGGCGCCAATCATGGCTCGCCGCAACATTCCCGCCCCCATCTTTGCCGATCTCTGCAAGATGTTTGTATAGCGCCGTACCATGACGGCAAGGGTTCTTCAGGAAACATCCGGCGCGGGCGCAGCCAATTTTTCGCGGAGCCGGGTCCAGCGCCGACGCCCCATGGCATTTTCCGCCGCCAGCCTCAGGGCGCGTCTTTCGGCGACCACCACCACCAGCCGCTTGCCGCGGGTAATCGCCGTATAGAGGAGGTTGCGCGCCAGCATCGGATAATGGGCGTTGGAGATCACCACCACCACGGCCGGATATTCCGAGCCCTGGGCCTTGTGGATGGTGGTGGCATAGGCCGGCACCAGGCTGTCGAGCTGCGCGGTGGTGTAGTGGACGTCGCGTCCGTCGAAGGTGACGGTGAGCTGCCCCGCCTTCACATCCGTGCGGGTGACGAAGCCGATATCGCCGTTGAAGATTTCACGATCATAGTCATTGTCGATCTGCATGACCTTGTCATGCGGGGCGAAGGTACCGAATTCGCGCACGATCGCGCCTTCGCGGGCCGGATTGAGGACCTCGCGCAGCGCTTGCGTCAGCGTCTGCGAACCCAGTGGCCCCTTGTTCATCGGTGTCAGCACATGGATGTCCCTGACAGGATCGAGGCCAAAGCGGCGCGGCAGGCGGTTGGTGACGATGTCGATCACCTTGTTGGCGCCATCCTCGGCCGTCGCCATGTCGACGACGAAGAAATCGCCGTCATCGGGACTTTTGGCGCCTTCCGGCACCTCGCCGTGATTGACGGCATGGGCCGCGGCAATGATGCGGCTGGTTTCGGCCTGGCGGAACACTTCGGTGAGCCGCACCACGGGAATGACTTGGGAGGCGATGATATCGGCCAGAACCTGGCCGGGGCCGACCGAGGGCAACTGGTCGGCATCGCCCACCAGAACCAGCGCGGCACGCGGTGACAGGGCATCGAGCAAGGCGCGCATCAGCTCGATGTCGATCATGCTAGCCTCGTCCGCGATGACGAGGTCGGCATCGAGCGGATAGGCCCGCTGCCGGCGGAACGTGCCCGAGACCGGATCGATTTCCAGCAGGCGATGGATGGTCTTGGCCTCCTGGCCGGTGCTTTCGGCCATACGCTTGGCGGCGCGGCCGGTCGGCGCGCACAGGGCGATCGTCACATCCTTGCGCTCGAGCGCCTTGATGATGGTGTCGATGATGGTGGTCTTGCCGACGCCCGGGCCACCAGTGATCACCAACAGCTTGGAAGCGAGGGCCGTCTCCACCGCGAGCGCCTGGGCGGGGGCGAGACGCTTGCGGGTGCGAGCTTCGGTATCCAGCACCGCCTGGTGCAGGCCCTCCTGACGCCAGGGCGGGCTGCCGCCGGCCATCTGCTTCAGCCTGGTGGCAACGGCCTCCTCCGCGTTCCACAGCGCCGGCAGGAAGTAGGACGGGGCTCCCTCGATGGTGTCGCCGATGATCAAGCGGGTCTGCAGCAGGCGGGTGGCGGCATCGTTGAAGAGATAGTCGTCCACCTCCAGCACACGGCCGGCTCGTTCGAACAGGGCTTCGCGCGGTACGCCGCAATGGCCGTTGGTGGCGCCCTCGCCCAGCGCCCAGAGCAGGCCGGCGGTGAGGCGCGAGGGATCCTCGCGTTCATGCCCGAGACTGAGGGCAAACTGGTCGGCGGTGCGGAAGTCGAACCCCTTGACTTCGCGTGACAGCCGGTAGGGATCGGCCTTGATCAGTTCGACCGCATTGGTGCCGAGCGCCTTCTGCACGCTGGCGG
Organism: Labrys sp. 22185; assembly: GCF_052045555.1. Taxonomy (NCBI): domain Bacteria; kingdom Pseudomonadati; phylum Pseudomonadota; class Alphaproteobacteria; order Hyphomicrobiales; family Xanthobacteraceae; genus Labrys; species Labrys sp. 22185. Next base: position 5,861 of record NZ_JBQEPH010000020.1, read on the forward strand.
CACGCGTCGCCCCGAGTCCGTGCTCGGTAAGAAAGACCAGGACGTCACGGAACTCCTGCTGGGCGCTCCAGCCTTCTCGGATCAGGCGGATGCGCTGGGGCGACAGGCCCGCCACCTCGCTCAGCCGGTCCGGTTCGCTGTCGAGGACCTTGAGCGTGTCCTTGCCGAAGGCTGCCACCAGCTTCTTGGCGGTTTCCTGGCCGATGCCGCGGACCAGGCCGGAGGCAAGGTAGCGCTCGATACCGGATGCGGAGCCGGGCGGCGTGGTGCGGATGGCATCGGCACGGAACTGCAGGCCTCGCTCGGGATCGACGCTCCAGCGCCCTTCCGCCTCGAGTTTTTCGCCGGGAGCGATGGCCGCGGTGCGGCCGATCACGGTGGCCAGGTCCTTGCGCCCCTTCACCTTGACGCGGAGCACGGCGAAGCCGTTTTCGGCATTGTGATAGGTCACCCGGTCGATAATGCCGGAGATCGTCAGATCCGTAGGCACTTCACCGGGAGGAGTCGGCTTCGAATCGCGTTTGAAGGAGGACGTGCGCATGCCAGCACCATGGGCAGGCCGGGGCGACTTGTCGAGGCATGTCGTGTGAGGTGCTTGCGCCGATCGTGGAGGAGGGGAGAGCCTCCCCTTCACGCGCTCCTGCTTGGGAAACGATCGGCATCGCGCAGCGACTTGAACAGGCGCGACCAGGCCAGGGCAACGAGGATCGTGCCCAGGCCGCCGAGCACCACGGCCTCTACCGGGCCGAACAGGGCAGCGGTAAGGCCCGATTCGAACTCTCCCAACTGGTTGGAGGTGCCGACGAACATGGCATTGACGGCACTGACCCGCCCCCGCATCGCGTCGGGCGTGCCGAGCTGGACCAGGGTTGAACGCACCACCACGCTGACGACGTCGGCGGCGCCCATCACCACCAGCGCCGGCAGCGAAAGTGCAAACCAGGACGACAGGCCGAAGACGATGGTGGCGAGGCCGAACACCGCGACGGCCCCGAACATCTTCAGGCCAACCCGCCGCTCCAGCGGCCAACGCGCCAGGATCAGGGACATGGACAGGGCGCCGAGGGCCGGGGATGCCCTGAGCACGCCGAGGCCGAAGGCATTGGTGTGGAGAATGTCGCGGGCATAGATCGGCAGCAGGGCCGTGGCGCCACCGAGCAGCACCGCCACCATGTCGAGCGAGATCGCTCCAAGGATGATCGGCCGGCTCCTGATGAAGGAGAAGCCCGAAAACACCGATTTGAGGGTCGCCGGTTCGCGTGCGGCGGGCGGCACGAGGATCCGGAGCCGTGAAACCAGGATCGAGGCCAGGCCGTAGAAGCACGCGACGAAAAGATAGGCTGGGCCGGGGCCGACGATGTAGAGCAGGCCTCCCAAAGCGGGACCGATGATGGTGGCGGTCTGAATGGCCGAGGCCGACAGGGCCAGCGCGCGCGGCAATTGGCGGGGGCTGACGATCATCGGGAGCAGGGCGGCCGTCGTCGGCATCTCGAAAGTGCGACAGGCGCCGATCACGACGGCGGCGGCGAAAATGATCGCTGGGCTGATCATGCCTTGCCAGGAAGCAAAAGCGAGTCCTGCCCCCGTCGATCCCGCCGCCATCTGGCAGCAACGCACGACGGTACGACGGTCGAAGCGGTCTGCGATATGACCGGCCGGAATGAACAGCACCAGCATTGGCAGGAATTGGCAGAGGCCGACGAGGCCGAGATGAAGGGCAGAACGGGTGAGGTCATAGATCTGCCAGCCGATCACCACGGAGATGATCTGGAAACAGCCGGTGGAAAACACGCGGGCTGTCCAGAACAGTCCGAAGTCGCTATGGCGAAGAAGGGAGGGCGTGTCCTGAACGGCGGACATGAAGGGCTTTCAATATGACTTGATGAGACGAAGAAAATAATGACTGCAGGACCATGCATCGAAGCGAGGTCGCCGCAGGAGATGTCCTTGCCAATATTCCCGCCAGCTGTACCCAGACATGTGGCGATATTCGGTTCATGGTCCGGAAAAGAAAAAGCCCGGCTTTCGCCGGGCTTTTCCTGCACATTGATCCAGATACGCGGATCAGAACTTGTAGCTCACGCCGAGATTCAGGTCGACGGCGTCGAACTTCACCTTCGTGCGGTCGCCGGCAATGGTGACGCTCTTGTCGCCGAGGTCGATATAGCGGGCTTCGCCACGAACGATCCAGTTCGGGTCGATGGCGTATTCGACGCCGGCGCCAGCGGTCCAACCCACGCGGGTGTCGGTCTTGGAACCCACGCCGGCAATGCTGGTCTTGACGTTGCCGTAAGCAACACCGCCCGTCACGTAGGGCAGGATGTTGTCGAAGGCATAGCCGAAGCGAGCGCGGGTCGAGCCCATCCACTCGTTCTTGAGGGTACCGCGGGCAACGACTTCGCCATCGGTGATCGACTTCGACTTCTTGAAGCTCGAATAGTCGATGTCGGTCTCGAGACCAACGACCCAGCCGCCGTCGAACTGGGCATTGTAGCCGGCATGCACGCCGCCGAGGAAGCCTGCACCGTCGAACTTGGCACGGTCAACCTTGCCCTGGCCGATCAGTGCACCGGCGTGGACACCAGCGTAGAAGCCGGTCCAGTTGTAGACGGGAGCGACGACCGGAGCGACCGGCTCGACAGCCTGGGGAGCCAGGTCGGCGGCGAAAGCCGAGGTCGAGGTGAGGAGGAGAGCCGCGAGGGCCAAACGCATTTTCATTACTAGGACTCCAGGGCCGGAAATTCAGTGTGGGAGCATATAAACAGAAACCGTCCTGGGAGTCTGTAGCATTCCGGTCACAGTGCTAGACAAACGAACGAAGCTGGAGTCGTGCTTGTTTCGAAAATCCAAAAACGGACTCATTGAGATAAGGTTAAAATTTTATTAGATTTATGAATGTAATAATTAAATTCGAAGAAATTTGAAATTAAATTCAGATGTACGACCGCGTTGCAATGGGGTGGCGCCGAGCTGGGACAATTGTGCCATCTTCAAGCTAAGTATAGTGTCGAGTTGTGCTTTACATCGGCCGTTGCGCGACAGGGGCCGGTCTTGCCGAAGGTTGGCTCGGCACCAGTACACCCCGGCGCAGGGGCGAGAGGGAACTGGAACGTCCCACGGTCGGAACGGAACGAATCGCCGGGAATCGCAAAATGTTCTGGTGAGCGGCGAGCGCAGCCGAAGGAATGGCTCGGTCAGAACGCATTTTGTCCTGGAGCTTGCTTCGAGCCGCCCTGGGAGCTGACCGTGGCGTGCGGCGCCGTGCCATAACGATAGCCAGCGTTTCGGCGTGGCCGTTTTGCAACCCGACACCGGCAAAAGAAAAAGCCCGGCTTCCGCCGGGCTCTTCCTTACGCAATGATCCAGATACGCGGATCAGAACTTGTAGCTCACGCCGAGGGTCAGGTCGGTGGAGTTGAACTTCACCTTGTGGCGAGTGCCGCCGAAGGTGCTGCTCTTGTCTCCGAGGTCGACATAGCGGGCTTCGCCGCGAACGATCCAGTTCTGGTCGATGGCGTATTCGACGCCAGCGCCAGCGGTCCAACCCACGCGGGTGTCGGTCTTGGAACCAACGCCGGCAATGCTGGTCTTGACGTTGCCGTAAGCAACACCGCCCGTCACGTAGGGCAGGATGTTGTCGAAGGCATAGCCGAAGCGAGCGCGGGTCGAGCCCTGCCACTCGTTCTTGAGGGTGGCGCGAGTGACGATGTCGCCATCGGTGACAGCCTTGGACTTCTTGACGCTCGAATAGTCGATGTCGGTCTCGAGACCAACGACCCAGCCGCCGTCGAACTGGGCATTGTAGCCGGCATGCACGCCGCCGAGGAAACCGGTGCCATTGAGCTTGGCGTGGTCAATCTTGCCCTGGCCGATGGCAGCGCCAGCATGGATACCAGCGTAGAAGCCGGTCCAGTTGTAGACGGGAGCGACGACCGGAGCGACCGGCTCGACAGCCTGGGGAGCCAGGTCGGCAGCGAAAGCCGAGGTCGAGGTGAGGAGGAGAGCCGCGAGGGCCAAACGCATTTTCATAGTTCGATACTCCAAAAACCGGAAAATCACAGTGGCTGGATATAAGCAGAAAGCGTTGACGGAGTCTGTAGCGTTTTCGCCACACCGGCCTTCGAACTGGTGACAGGCCCGCGCAGATTTCAAGGCAAAAATAAGACAGATGCGATGGCATCATACAGTTAAAATGCAATTAAATGACTTTCGCGGTCGCAAAAATTTTCCCAATAGAATTTGAGTTTCGGGGTAATTAATAAAAATTCTAAGAACTATACGTGTTGTTTGAATTGAACGTCAGCGAATTAGCCGTAGGGTATCACCGCTATCGGTGGCGATGAGGGGGGATCTATGCTTGCGAGACGCTTCATGCTGCTCTGCAGCACGGTCCGGACCAAGTCGAGCCGCTTGGCAATTGTGCAAAGAACATGCCCCATTTGCGCCACATTGTGGGGCGGAATGTGGCGCGGGATTGCTTTGCTGCAATGAGGGGCAGGACTGCATCTTTTGCATGGCTGCTCGATTTTCTCTCAAAAAGGCACGGCCGGGCCACAGCCACACCCGATTTGGAGCTTGATTCCGGCTTTCAGGCAATCCGCCAGCCATTCCTTGGCGCGTCCAACCGAGGCGGCGAGTGCGCGGCCGCCTGTGAGGTTGGCGGCAATGGCCGAAGAGAGCGCGCAGCCCGTCCCATGCAGGTTTGGGGTTCTGACCCAGGCTCCGGCAAAGCGCCGGGTATCATCGCGGGTAGCGAGAATGTCGACCGCCTCGCCGAGATGGCCATGCCCCCCCTTCAGCAGGACTGCCCGCGGACCGAACTCGAGAAGGGCCTGGGCTTGCTCGATCATTTGCGCTTCGGTCTCCGCCAATGCCTCGTTCAACAGGATTGCCGCTTCCGGCAGATTTGGCGTCAGGCAGGTGGCGAGCGGCAGGAGATCGGCCTTGAGGGCCGCCAGCGTCCCCGTCTCGCCCAGCAGTCGGCCGGTGCTCGCCGACATCACCGGATCGAGCACGATGGGCAATCCCAAGCCTGTCAGCCTTTCGGCGATGGCGCGCGCGTGCCCGGCGCTCGGCACCATGCCGATCTTGATGGCTCTGACCTCGAAATCGTTGAGCACGGCATCGAGCTGTGCAGCGAGCACGTCCGGCGGGACTGCATGGATGGCGCTGATGCCGCGGGTGTTCTGCGCCGTCACGGCGGTGATAACAGTGGTGCCGAACACGCCGAAGGCGCGAAAGGCGGCAAGGTCGGCCTGGATACCGGCTCCGCCGCCCGAATCGGAACCGGCAATGCTGAGCGCGATTGCCGTCATATCCTGACCGAAGCCGGCCGGGTCGCGGCCAACCAGGCTTGGGTACGAGCGTCCGGATCGGGATGCCTGACAACGTCGCTGACCATGGCGATGACGTCGGCCCCGGCTGCGAGGCAGGCCGGCGCCCGTTCGAGGGTGATGCCGCCGATGGCGACCAGCGGCAGGTCGCCGATCAGCTTTTTCCATTCGCCGATGCGCTCTAGCCCCTGCGGAGCGAAAGGCATCACCTTGAGCGTGGTGGGATAGATCGGCCCCAGCGCCACATAGTCAGGATCGCACGCAAGCGCGCGCGCGAGCTCGGCGTGGTCATGCGTCGAGATGCCGAGCTTCAGCCCTGCAGCGCGGATGGCGGCGAGGTCGGCGGTGTCGAGGTCGCCCTGGCCGAGATGGAGGAAATCGGCACCGGCCGTGATGGCCGCCCGCCAATAATCGTTGACCACCAGATCGGCGCCATAGGCGCGGCAGACCGTCAAGGCTGCGCGGATCTCGGGCATAACAGTCTCGTCGTCGCGATCCTTGATGCGCAGCTGCACCAGTTTCGTGCCCTGCTTTACCAGTCGCTCGACCCAGTCGACGCTGTCGACCACGGGATAGAAGGGATCGAGCCGCCAGATAGTGTCGATGATGCTCATGCCAGCACCGCCGAATCCAGATTTGCCCGGCCGAAGACCGGCGTCGAGGGGGCCGCCATGTCGCGTGGCGCCATGGGGTCGGCAAGGAAGGCGAGGCGCCCGGCCTCGATACACAGCGCAAAGGCTCGCGCCATGGCGGCAGGATCGCCCGCCTTGGCGACGGCGGTGTTGAGAAGCACCGCGTCATAGCCGAGCTCCATGGCATGCGCCGCATGCGACGGCGTGCCGATGCCGGCGTCGACTACCAGGGGAATGCCGGGGAAATGCGCCCGCATGCTGCGCAGGCCATAGACGTTGTTGAGGCCGCGCCCCGAGCCGATCGGTGCGCCCCAGGGCATCAGGACCCGGCAACCGGCATCGACCAGGCGCTCGGCCACCACCAGGTCCTCGGTGGTGTAGGGGAAGACCTCGAAGCCTTCGGAGACGAGGATGCGGGCCGCTTCCACCAGGCCGAAGACATCGGGCTGCAAGGTATCGGCCTCGCCGATCACCTCCAGCTTGATCCAGCTCGTGCCGAAGACTTCGCGTGCCATCTGCGCCGTCGTCACCGCTTCCTTCACGCTATGGCAGCCGGCGGTGTTGGGCAGCACCTTGACGCCGAGTTCGCGGATCAGGCCCCAGAAGCTCTGGCCGCTGCGCTCCCCGCCGGATTCCCGGCGCAACGAGACGGTGACGATGCCGGCCCCGGAGGCGCGCACGGCCTCGGCGAGAATGGCGGGCGAGGGATATTGCGCCGTGCCGAGCAGCAGGCGGGAGGCGAAGGAGGTGTCGTAGAAGGTGAGTGTGTCGGTCATGGTCATCCTCCCTGCCGGGGTGCGAGGATCTCGACAGCGTCGCCATCCTTGAGGGCGGTGCGGTCGCGATCGACGGCCCTCACGAAGCGTCCGTTGAGGGCGGTAGCCACCACGGCCTCGTTGAGCTCGAGCGCTTCGAGCAGGCAAGCGAGGGTAGCGGCATCGGTTTCCTGGCGTTCGCCGTTGACGGTCAAGGTCATGCGCTAACTCCTTGCTGGGCTGTCCGCACGGGCAGGATCCGGTCGGCGGCTTCCTGGGCCAGGGCCGGCGAGAGCAGGAAGCCGTGGCGGAACAGGCCGTTGAGCGAGATGACGCGCCCGACCACGGTGAGGCGCGGCAGATTGTCGGGAAAGGCGGGGCGCAGCCCGGCTTCGAGCTGGAGGATCTCGGCCTCGCCGAAGGCCGGATGCAGGCTGAAGGCCGCGGCGATCAGTTCCATGGTCGAGCGCAGGGTCGGTGGCCCGTCATGCTCGCTCTCGATCATGGTGGCGCCGATCATGAAGCGATGGTCGGTGCGCGGCACGATATAGAGGGGAAAGCGCGGGTGCAGGAAACGCACGGGCCGGGAGAGGGTGACGCCCGGCGCGTGGACCACGATGGCCTCGCCCCGGACACCGCGCAGATCGGGCAGTTCGGCGCGCGCGGCAAAGCCGCGGCAGTCGATCACGGCGTCCGCATCGACGGCGTGCGGCTCGGCCTCGGTTCCGAAACGGATGGTCACGCCGAGCTCGGCGAGGCGTCTGGCCAGTACCTGCAGCGCCTGTCTCGGGTCGAGATGGGCTTCGCGCGGAAAGAACAGGCCCTGGTGGAAGCGGCCGGCAAGATCCGGTTCGAGCGTGGCGATGCCTGATACGTCCACCGGGACATGCGCTGTCGTACGACGGGCGAAACGGGCGATCTCGCTGCCGTCGCGGGCAGGCGCGACCACTAACGTGCCGCGCTGCACTGTTTCCCGCACATGGCGCGGCCACCAGGCGAGCGCGAGTTCGCCGCGCCGCTCGACCTCGATCTCGGCGCTTTCTCGTTCGCACCAGGGCGCGAGCATACCGCCGGCCAGCCGGGAACAGGCCTGGGCACCCAGGACCTCGCTGCGCTCCAGGATCTCGACCTCGGCGCCTCGCGCCGCGCATTCCATCGCTGTGACGAGGCCGGCGACGCCGGCCCCCACCACGGTGACGCGCTTGACGTCATTCGGCCGGGACATAGAGGGCCCCGCCCTGTTCGAGGAATTCGCGCGATTTTTCCGCCATGCCCTGCCGCGCGGCTTCCTCCATCGCCCGCACCTCGTCGCGAAGATCCTGCGTGATCTTCATCGAGCAGAATTTTGGCCCGCACATCGAGCAGAAATGCGCGACCTTGTGCACATCCTTGGGCAAGGTCTCGTCGTGATAGGCGCGCGCCGTATCCGGATCGAGGGAGAGGTTGAACTGGTCCTCCCAGCGGAAGTCGAAGCGGGCCTGCGACAGGGCGTCGTCGCGGACCTTGGCGGCGGGATGGCCCTTGGCGAGATCGGCGGCATGGGCGGCGATGCGATATGTGATCACGCCGGTCTTGACGTCGTCGCGGTTGGGCAGGCCGAGATGCTCCTTGGGCGTGACGTAGCAGAGCATCGCCGTGCCGAACCAGCCGATCATCGCCGCGCCGATGCCGGAGGTGATGTGGTCATAGCCCGGCGCGATGTCGGTCGTCAGCGGCCCGAGCGTGTAGAACGGGGCTTCGCCGCAGGCGGCAAGCTGCTTGTCCATGTTCTGCTTGATCTTGTGCATGGGCACATGGCCCGGTCCCTCGATCATCACCTGGCAGCCCCTGTCCCAGGCGATCTTGGTCAGTTCACCCAGCGTCTCCAGTTCGGCGAACTGGGCTGCGTCGTTGGCATCGGCGATCGAGCCGGGACGCAAGCCGTCGCCGAGCGAGAAGGAGACGTCATAGCGGCGCATGATGTCGCAGATGTCGCCGAAATGCTCATAGAGGAAGCTCTCGCGATGACCGGCCAGGCACCAGCGCGCCATGATCGAGCCGCCGCGCGAGACGATGCCGGTGACGCGGCTGGCGGTGAGCGGCACATGGGCGAGGCGAACGCCGGCATGGATGGTGAAGTAGTCGACGCCCTGCTCGGCCTGCTCGATCAGCGTATCCTTGAAGACTTCCCAGTCGAGCTTGAGGGGATCGCCGTCGACCTTCTCCAGCGCCTGGTAGATCGGCACCGTGCCGATCGGCACCGGCGAGTTGCGCAGGATCCAGGAGCGGATGTTGTGGATGTTGCGTCCGGTGGAGAGGTCCATCACCGTATCGGCGCCCCAGCGCGTCGCCCAGACCAACTTCTCCACTTCCTCGGCGGCGCCGGAGGTGACGGCCGAGTTGCCGATATTGGCGTTGACCTTCACCAGGAAGTTGCGGCCGATCACCATCGGCTCGAGTTCGAGATGGTTGATGTTGGCGGGCAGGATGGCCCGGCCCAGGGCGATTTCGTCGCGCACGAATTCCGGCGTGACGAATTGCGGAATGGCCGCGCCGAAATCCTCGCCATCGGCCCGGCGCCCGGCCGCGCCTTCGAGGGCTTTCTCGCGGGCGAGGTTCTCGCGGAAGGCGGCGTAGACCATTTCTTCGGTGACGATGCCGGCCTTGGCGAATTCATATTGGGTGACGCGCTGGCCATCGGCACCCCGGCGCAGCTTGCGTTCGGCCGGGCAGGGGGCCACCAGCCGGTCGGCGGAGACATTGCCATTGTCTTCCGGCTTGACGGCCCGGCCCTCGATCGCGCCGAAGCCGCGCGCCGCGATCCAGTCCTCGCGCAGGGTCGGCAGGCCCTGCTTCAGGTCGATGCTGGCGCCGTCCTCGGTGTAGGGGCCGGAGGGATCGTAGACGCGGATGGGAGCGAGCGACGCGTCGCTCAGCGCGATCTCGCGGAAGGGCACCCGCATTTCAGGATGCGAAGCGGGGGCCGCATAGACCTTGCGGGAGCCGGCAATGGGGCCGGTGGTCACGCTTTGGGGCGCGGCGATCTTGGTCTTGGGATTTTGGATGTTCATGGATCTCCTCCTCGTTGCGAGTCATGGAGATCCGGGGCGACGATTGTCTGGGCAGAACCGGCATCTCAGCCAATTCCGGGACCTGGAGCCAATTTCTAGCGCCAAAGCCCTGTTCCCGTCCCTTCGCCGGCATGACCCGGATCAGGTTCGAAGGGTTCGGCTCTAGGCCATCTCAGCCCCGCTTGCGCAGGACACCCCTCGGAACGATTCCAAGGTTAGACCCGGAATCGGCCTGCGTCCAGAGCGAAGGATTGTCGCATTATTTTGGAAGAAGAGGGGTGGCACCGCCCAGGGCAATCGGGTGAACGATCAAACCGGGTCATTCCGGGCGCATTGCGGCATGCAATGCCGCTATGCAGACCCGGAACCGTGATGAAAATACCGTTCTATCGTCTTGCGATCCCGCATCTGCATCGCATCACTTCGTGCTGCAATGCGCGCGGGATGACAAATCACCTTCACCCGATTGCCCTGTGGCGCCGCCCTTTTTGGACTCGGACCTCAACACTTTGAAAGAGCCGGTTCCGAAAACCCGCCCCTAAGGACGACCTCACCCCCGCCAGGCCGCCGCGATCATGTCGGAGGCCTTCTCGGCGATCATCACCACGGGTGCGTGGGTGTTGCCGGAGACGATGGTCGGCATGACAGAGGCATCGGCGATGCGCAGGCCGGACATACCGCGCAGGCGCAGCTCGGGATCGACCACGGCCGCCGCATCGCTGCCCATCCGGGCCGTGCCGACCGGATGGAAGATGGTGGTGGCGATGTCGCCGGCGGCCTTGGCGAGATCCTCGGCCGATTGGATCGCCGGCCCGGGCTTCAGTTCTTCCGGCCGGAAGGCCTGCATCCGCTTCGTCGCCATCAGGCGGCGGGCTGCGCGGATCGAATCGGCCGCAACCGCGCGGTCGCCCTCGGTCGAGAGGTAGTTCGGGGCGATTTCGGGATGGGTCCGGGCATCCGGCGAGATGATGCGGACATGGCCGCGTGCCTCCGGCCGGAGATTGCAGACCGAGACGGTGATGGCCGGAAAAGGATGCAGCGGCGAACCGAAGGCGTCGAGTGACAGGGGCTGCACGTGAAACTCGATATTGGCGCTGGCAAAGCGCGGATCCGACTTCATGAAGATGCCGAGCTGGCTCGGTGCCATCGCCATCGGCCCCGAACGCTTGAGGGCATAGGTGAGGGCGATCTCGGCCTTTCCCAGCAGCGAGGCCTGCCATTCGTTCAAGGTGCGTGCGCCGCTGATCCTGAACACGGTGCGGATCTGCAGATGGTCCTGCAGGTTCTCGCCGACCCCGGGCGCCTCCAGCACGAGCGGGATGCCGTGCCTGGCCAGCAGCGCCGCCGGGCCGACGCCGGACAGCTGCAGGAGCTGCGGCGTGCCGATGGCGCCGGCCGCCAGTACCAGCTCGCGCTTGATGGAGACGTTAGCCGGCTTGCCACCCAGCTTCAGTTCGAGGCCTTCGGCACGTCCGTTCGCGAAGCGGATGCGCTCGGCCATCGTCCCGGTGAGGATGGTGAGGTTCTTGCGATGCCTGACGGGGTTGATGAAGGCCCTGACGGCGTTGAAGCGGAAACCGGCCTTCTGGTTGACCTCGAAATAGGCCGAGCCGCTGTTGTCGCCGGCATTGAAGTCGTCGATCTGGGGCACGCCGAGTTCCTCGGCCGCCTCGCGCACCGAGTCCAGGATCGGCCAGGACAGGCGCTGGCGCTCGACGCGCAGCTCGCCCTGCGAACCATGAAAGGGCGCGCTCCCGGCATGGTGGTTCTCCGAGCGCCGGAACAGCGGCAGCACGTCGTCCCAGCCCCAGCCGGCATTGCCGAGCTGCTGCCATTGGTCATAATCGGCAGCCTGGCCTCGCATGTAGATCATGCCGTTGATCGAGGAGCAGCCGCCCATCACCCGGCCGCGCGGATAGGCGAGGCTGCGCCCGTTCAGGCCCGGCTCGGCGACGGTCCTGTAGCCCCAGTCGGTGCGCGGATTGCCCATGCAATAGAGATAGCCGACCGGGATGTGGATCCAGTGATAGCGGTCCGAGCCGCCGGCTTCGAGCAGCAGCACCCGGACCTTGGGATCGGCGGAGAGCCGGTTGGCCAGCACGCAGCCGCCGGATCCGGCGCCGACGACGACATAGTCGTAAGCGCCGAGATCGATGCGTTCGCTATCGCGACATTTGTTCATGCGCCCTCGCGATAGCGTTTCCAGTGTTCGGGCATGGTCTCCGCGAGGCCACAATAGAGGCGGTAGCGCGCCTCCACCAGCGCCCTGTCCGCGGTGCGGGGCTGGTACTGAGCGGCCTGGCGCACCATGGTGGCGATGCCGTCGTCGAGCGTTGCAAAGGTTCCGGCTGCGACGCCCGCCGCGATGGCCGCGCCCAGCGCGCCGGTTTCCTGGCATTCGGCCACGGTGACCGGCAGGTCGAGGATGTCGGCGAACATCTGGCACCAGACCGGGCTGCGCGAGCCGCCGCCGGACAGGGAAGCGCGGGTGATCTCGGTGCCGGCACGGCGCAGGCGCTCGATATGGCGGCGATGTTCGAACACCACGCCCTCATAGAGCGCATGCAGCATCTCCGCCTTGCCGTGCCAGCCTGCGAGGCCGATGAAGGCGCCGCGTGCATCGGGATGGGTGGACGCGCCGAACAGGAAGGGCAGGAACAGCGGCAGCTCCGGATGCGGGGCAACCGATGCCACCAGCCCATTGCAGGCCTCGAATGCGGCCGGGCCGTGCCCGCCGCCGAACTCGCGCACGAACCATTCGAGATTGACGGCCGAGGTGGCGCTGGATTCGACCGCGACATAGCGGTCCGGGCGCCAGGTCGAGGCGTGGAAGATGGTGTTGTCGATCAGCGGCGTCTCGCGCACCACCTGGTTGATGCTCCAGGTGCCGGCCACGATCGCCGCCTCGCCGGGCGTGTTGACGCCGGCCCCGATCATCGAGGCGATGATGTCGAAGAAGCCGGCGGCGACCGGCGTTCCCTCGGCGAGCCCGGTGGCCGCCGCGGCGCTGGCGGTGACGCCGCCGGCCGAGGCTTCGGATTCGACAAGCTCCGGCAGCAGTCCGGCGGCATCGCCGAGGCCATAGGCGGCGAGCAGGGCTTCGTCATAGCGCCGCTCGGGCAGGCGCAGCAGGCCGGCACCGCTCATATCCGAAAAATCGGAGACGCGGTTGCCGGTGAGCAGCAGAGTCAGCGCATCCTTGCACAGGAAGGCGGTGCCGGCCCGGGCATAGAGATCGGGGCGGTTCTGCTTCAGCCAGAGCAACAGTGTCGCCGTCTGCGCCGGCCAGGGCCGCTGCAGGCAGAGCGGATAGAGGGCGTCGGCAGCCGGCGAGGCGCGCAGTTCGGCCGCGAGGCCGGCGGCTCGGTTGTCGATCGACTGGATGCCGATGAGGGGCTGATCGTCCCGGTCGATGAGATAGAGACCGTTGCCGTGGCCGGCCGTGCCGATGCCGATGACGTCCTTGCCCTCGACGCCGGCCTCCATGAGGCAGCGCCGGATCACCGTGGCGGCATTGGCCCAGAGTTCGGCGATGTCGCGCTCGACATAGCCGGGCTGGGGCTGTCGCGACTGGCCGTCCAGCGCTCCCCGCGCCAGGACCCGTCCTTCGAGGTCGAACAGGACGCCCTTGACCACGGTATTGCCTGCATCGATGCCGAGGAGATGGCGCGTCACGCTGCGGCCTCGTAGATGGCCCAGGCCTCGCCATCGTCGGCGCCCTGATGGATCATCGCCATCAGGGCCTTGACCACGCGGGCCGGATTGTCGTGCTGGTAGATGTTGCGGCCATAGACCATGCCATGCGCGCCCTGGCGCATCAAAGCGTGGGAATTGGCGAAGACCTGGCGCAGATCCGCCTTGCCGCCGCCGCGCACCAGCACGGGGCAGCGGGCGGCCTCGACCACGCGATGGAAATCGGCGGGATCGCTGGTCGGGTCGGCCTTGACGATATCGGCGCCGAGTTCGCGGGCAAGGCGCACCAATGTCACGATCTTTTCGGCGTCGCCATCGACGAGATAGCCGCCGCGTTCGCTGGCAGGCTGCATGACCAAAGGCTCGATCATCAGCGGCATGCCGTATTTCTCGCAATCCTGGGCCACGCGCGAAATATTCTCGATGCATTGCCGGAACAGGCCGGGCTCGTCCGGCAGCATGAAGAGATTGACCACCACGCAGGCCGCATCCATGCGCAGCGCCGGGGCGATCGGATCCTGCGCGTTCTGCAGGAGGGCCCACATCTCGCGATGGCGCTGGCGGTTATAGGGATTGCCCATGTCGATGCGCATCACCAAAGCAGGCTTGTGCTTGCCCGGCATCTCCTGCAGCAAGTCGGCCTGGCCGTAATTCATCTGGATGGCATCGGGGCCGGCATCGGCCAGCATGCGCACGACCTTGTCCATGTCCTCCAGCCCGTCGAGGAAGGAAGGCTCGTTGCACACGCCGTGGTCGATGGCGACGTCAAGACATTTGCCGGCGCCGAACAGGCGGTTCATCCGGACTTTCTTGGTGAGATACATGGGCCTTCCCTGTGGTTTTCTTTACCCTCCCCTGGAGGGGGAGGGTCGGCCCATAGGGCCGGGGTGGGGTGGAATCGGCAAAGGGGCAGGGAGGAGAAACTTCCTCGCCAAGAAATCACCCCACCCCGACGCTTCGCGTCGACCCTCCCCCTACAGGGGAGGGTAAAAGAGGGGCCGGAAGTGAAGAGTTGCGGGCCACGAGCGTCGTCGCCGCGAGGCCGTGATGGTGATCGAGATGGGTGAGCAGCCGGTCGATCTCGGCTTGGGTCTGCGCCTGGCTCCAGCCCAGAGGGGAAGCCGCCAGCGCGGCCAATTCGTGGATGGTGTCGAGCGACAGCTCGCCGCTGAAGGCGATGGTCATGCGCCGCAGCACCAGGTCGGCCAGGGTGGCGACCTGACCGGTGGCGAGGATCCAACGGACCTCGTCGCGGCTGTAGCTTGGTAGCGAGGCGAGGAGGGCATCGTCGGCGCCGGGCATGAAATCGAGCATGCGCGTGCCGTAGCGCTCGAACAAGGCGGCGCAGCGCTCTTCCGAAGTCCCTGTCGAGATGGCAACCTGGCGCAGCCAGTCCCGGCGTTCGGCCTCGCCTTGCGGGAAGCCCTTGCCGCCGCCGATCGCCAGGGCTTCGCTCGAACGCGTGCGGTCTGTCCCGAGGCGGGCCAGCACCGTATCCGCGGCCTGGGCACCGAAGGCACGGAAGGTCGTCCACTTGCCGCCGACGAGGTTGAGGACGGGAACCGGCCCGGGAGGCGTCGACCATTCGCAGCTATGATCGCGCGAGATCTCGGCATTCACATTCGCATCGGCCCGCGGCAAAGGACGCACGCCGGCGAAGCGGAACAGGATGTCGACTTCCGACAAAGCGATGCCGGGGAAGACCTCGCGGATCGACTCCAGGATATAGGCGGCTTCGCTGGCCTCGCAGCGCACGCCATCGGGCGTGTCGACGCGGATGTCGGTCGAGCCGGCGAGGATATGGCCGAAATGGGCGAACAGGATGCACACGCGCCCTTCGCGATTGGCGAAATAGACCATGCGCTCGCCGATGGCCTTGAGGAGGGCGGGGCTGTCGAGGACGAGATGGGAGCCCTTGGTGCCGCCTATTAGCACGGTCTGCCGGCCTGAGATCAGGGCGTTGGTCTGGTCGATCCAGGCCCCGCTGGCATTGACGATCACCTCGGCGGTGAGGGTGATGCGCTCGCCGGTCAGGCTGTCGGTGAGTTCGGCGATGGTGCCGTCCAGCCTGGCGAGGCCGAGATGGTTGAGCGCCAGCGCCTGGGGGCAGGCCGACTCGGCATCGGCGATCAGTTCGAGGCCGAGCTGCTCCGGCCGGCTGATCTTGGCATCGTGATAAAGGGCGGCATAGTTGATGTCGGGATGGAAGTCGGGCCAGTTAAAGCGGGTGGCGCGGCGGCCGAAGAAACGGCTCTTCGGCAATTGGCGTTCGCGGCGGGCATAGAAATCGTAGAGGGCGAGCCCCAGCCGCACGATCAGGGCGCCGCGCGGTCCCGGCTTCGGCCGCCCGCCGAGAAAGCGGCGCGCCGCCGACAGCGTGCCGGAGAAACGATCGGCCAGCGGGATCAGGGTCGGCAGCGCGCTGACGTAATGGGGCGCGTTGCGCAGGAGGCGGTTGCGCTCCAGCAGGGACTCCTTCACCAGTCCGAACTCGCCATTCTCCAGGTAGCGCAGCCCGCCATGGATCATGCGGGATGGCGCTGCGCTGGCCCCGCTCATGAAATCCCCGCGCTCGACGAGCACGACGTCGATCCCCTGCAAAGCGAGTTCGCGAAAGGTGCTGATGCCGTTGATGCCGCCGCCGACGACGAGGACCGCTATGCGGGTCTTCGCGCGCAGCCTGTCGAGCCGTTCCGCCCGGCTCGTACCGACCCTGGGGGGCGGGTCTTCAGACCCGCCTGCGAGCGTGGTGTTTGCAGCCGGGTCTGAAGACCCGCCCCCCGAAGAGCCTCGCCAGCTGGCGTCGCCATGGCCTGGTTTAGGCGTCATGCCTGCAACTCCACCCTGTCAGGCCGTGACGGCGGCAAGATGGGCCGCGATGGCGCGGTCGATGGCGGCGAGGTCGTCGGCCGATAGAATGAGGCGCCCGGCGGCGGCATTCTCGCTGGCCTGCTTGTCGTCGCGTGCGCCGCACAGGGCATAGGTGATGCCTGGCTGGGCGATGGTCCAGGCGATCACGAGCTGGGCGATCGTCGCGCCGTGGGTGGAGGCGATCGGGGCCACCGCGGCGGCGAAATCGGCGACGCGGGCGCGGTTGTCGCGCGAGAAGCGCGGATTGTCCTTGCGCAGGTCGTCTCCGGCGAAGTCGCGCTCCGGCCCGATCTTGCCGGTAAGCAGGCCCAGCGCGAGCGAGGAATAGCTGAGCGTGGAGACGCCGTTGGCGGCGCAGATCGGCAGGAGGCTGGTTTCGATCTCGCGGTCGAGCATGGAGTAGCGCTCCTGGATGGCGTCGACAGGGCCGGCGGCGAGATAGGCCGTGAGGTCGTCGGCGCTGACGTTGCTGACGCCGATGGCGCGGATCTTGCCGGCGCGCTTCAGCTCGAGCAGCGCGTCCATGGTCTCGGCCACCGGGGTGGTCGGGTCCTGCCAATGGGTGATGTAGAGGTCGATATAGTCGGTCTGGAGGCGCGTCAGGCTCTGCTCGATTTCGTGCAGGATGCCGTCGCGGCCGAGATAGCGATGCACCTTGTGGTCCATCTCGTCGAAGAAGTAATTGCCCTTGCCGTGATGCCAGTTGAGCCCGCATTTGGTGGCGATGACGACCTCGTGGCGGCGGCCTTTGACGGCCTCCCCGACCAGCGCCTCGGCCCGGCCGAGCCCATAGGCCGGGGCGGTGTCGATCAGCGTGACGCCCCTGTCGAGGGAGGCACGGATCGCGGCGATCGAGGCTTCGTCGTCATGGCCGCCCCACATCCAGCCGCCCATGGCCCAGGTGCCGAGCGCGATGGCGCTGGCGGCGATGTCGGAATGGCCCAGTGTGCGCAGGGGAATCGGAGGGATCATGTCGGCCTCTTGAGAATGTCGAGAACGTGGGTGCCGGTGGCCTCGTCGGTGGCGAGGATGTCGAGATAGCCGCCGCGCAGGATGCCGGCGATCGGCTCGGCCTTGTGGGCGCCGGTGGCGATGCCGATGGTCATCGGGATGGCCTTGAGTTCCTCGGGGCTGAGCGCGACCACGCGTTCGTTCAGCGGGTAGTCGCAGAGGCGGCCGTCGGCATCGATGAGATGGGCGATCAGTTCCCCGGCCGCCCGGCTCTGCCTGAGGCCGTCGAGCCCGCCGGCGCCCGGCGCGTGCAGGCTGAAATAGGTGGATGTTTCCGAGAGCACCGAGCCGATGCCGACCAAAGCGATGCGGGCGCCGCGCGCCCGGTCGAGCACCTCGCCGACCGATTGCAGCGACATCAGCACGTCCCGCTCAGTGCGGGAGGCGGCGAAGATCGGCGCGTGGATCTGGAAGGCGCGCCCCTGCAGCTTGGAGGCGAGCTGGGCGGCGAGGTGATTGACGTCGACGAAATGCTTGCCCTGCACGCCGCCGGTAGCCGGCACCACGGTGACGTCATAGGCGCGGGTGGGGGCCAGGGCCTGGATGACCGCGCTGACGCCGACCCCGCCGGAGACGCAGATGGTATCGCCGTCCCGGAGCACGGTGAGGATGTGGTCGGCCACCGAACGCCCGGCGGCCTGCAGGTTGACGCCGTCCTGGTCGGAGGCGGAGGGCACCACGATCGCCTCGCTGAGACCGCTCGCCTCGGCCAGCGCCTGTTCGAGCTCGAACAGGTCCTGGCGCGGCGACTTCACCTCGATCCGGACATAGCCGCGCTCATGCCCCTCCTTGACGAGACGGTTGACCATCGGATGGGACAGGCCGGTGCGTTTGGCGATCTCGGCCTGCGAAAGGCCTTCGATGTAATGCATGACCAATACCCGATGGATGCGGCGGAGCCGCTGGTCGCCTTCGTTGTCTTTTGCCACGATGCCTGTCCTATGCCTTCCGAGTCAGAGCCTGCTTGCGCTTATGTAGCAGGTGATCGAAGGCGACGGCGGCAAACAGGATCAGGCCGCGTATGGTGTCCTGCCAGTAGGGCGAGACGTCGAGAAGGATCAGCGAGCTCGACACCACCGACAACAGCGCCATGCCGAGGATGGCACCGAGGATGGTGCCCGAGCCGCCATTGAGGCTGGCCCCGCCGATCACGGCGGCGGCGATGATGTTGAGCTCCATGCCGACGCCGAAGGTCGGCGTCGCCGCGCCGAAGCGGGCCATATAGATGACGCCGGCGACACCGGCCAGGGTCGAGCACAGCACGATGCAGAAGAACTTCACCCGGGCGGTGCGGATGCCCGAATAGGCGGCGGCCCGTTCGTTGGAGCCGGTGTAGAAGACGCGGCGGAACAGGGTCGCCTTGCGCAGGAGCAGGTCGAAGGTGACGACCACGATGAGGAAGATCAGGATCACCACGGGCACACCGTAGACGGAGCCCTGGCCGACGAACTTGAAGCTCGGCGGCAGGGAGAACAGCGACAGCGGCGTGCCGCCGGTGATCGCAAGGCACAGGCCCCGCACGATCACCATGAAGGCGAGCGAGACGATGAAGGAATGCAGGCCGATGCGCGTCACGGCCAGCGCCATGGCGGCGCCGATGGCGGAGCAGGCGAGGATGGCCATGGCGCTGGCAAGCCAGGGGTCGACACCCGCCAGGAAGAGCCAGCCGCCGATCACCATGGCGAAGCAGACGACGGAGCCGACCGAGAGGTCGATGGCGCCGACGATCAGGAGCACGGTCATGCCGACCACCACGATGCCCTCGACGGCGAAGGACATCGTCATGGCGCGCAGATTGGTCCAGGTCAGGAAATAGGGCGAGGCGAAGGACATCACCACGCACAGGGCCAGGATGATCAGCACGAGGCCGAGCTCGCGCATGTTGCCGAGGCCGTGCAGCCAGTTCGAACGGGCCGGCGACGGCGCTTCGGGGTGCTTCTGGTTCACTGAGGTTTCACCCATCACGGTCATGCCGCCCTCCCGGTGTTTTTGTTCAGTCCCGATGCGAGGCGGATCAGTTTGTCTTCGGTCATGTCGGGTCCCATGACCTCGCCGACGATCCCGCCCTCGTGGATGACGAGGATGCGGTCGGCGAGGCCGATCAATTCGGGCAGTTCGGACGAGATCACCAGGATGCCGGTGCCCTGGTCGGCGAGGTCGCGCAGGATGCGATGGATCTCCGCCTTGGCGCCGACATCGACGCCGCGGGTCGGCTCGTCGAGCAGGATGACCTTGGGGGACACCGACAGCATCTTGGCGATGGCGACCTTCTGCTGGTTGCCGCCCGACAGCGTGCTGACCGCATCGTTCAGCGAGCCCCGGCGCAGGCGCAGGAGATCGCCGAGGCGCCGCGCCTGCTCCAGTTCGGCCGCGCGGTCGACGAAGCCGATGGCGGTGGAGACGCGGCCGAGATCAAGCGCCGAGACATTCGCGGCGATCGGCAGGTCGAGGAAAACGCCCGATCCCTTGCGGTCCTCCGAGAGATAGACGATGCCGCTGGCGATGCTGTCCGCATAGGTCGCGGGCGTCACCTCACGTCCCTCGAGCCGGATCCTGCCGGCGCTGCGGCGCATCAGCCCGCAAATGCCGAGCGCCATCTCGGTACGGCCGGCGCCGATCAGCCCGGCGACGCCCAGCACCTCGCCACGCCGGAGCTCGAAGGAGATGTCCTTGAAATGCGTGCCGTCGGAGAGGCCCTGCACCGTCATCAAGGCGGACGCTTTGGCGCTGTCGGGGTTTTTCGGCGGATAGAGCGTGCCCAGCGCCCGCCCGACCATCTTGCCGACCACGCTTTCGGGCGTCATCTGCGCGATGTCGTCGGTGGAAACGTGCTGGCCGTCGCGCAGCACCGTGATGCGGTCGCAATGGGCGAAGATCTCCGCCATGCGGTGGCTGATATAGATGATGGAGATGCCGCGCGCCTTGAGGCCGGCCATGATGGCGAAGAGCTTGCCGGCTTCGCGCTCGGTCAGCGCGGCGGTCGGCTCGTCGAGGATGAGGATGGAGCAGTCGAGGGTGAGCGCCTTGGCGATCTCGACGATCTGCTGCTCGGATATGGTGAGCTCGCCGACCAGGCTGTCGGGATCGATGCTGCCGAGTTCGGCCAGGATGGCGCGGGCCTTTTCGCGCAATTCGCCATAATTCATGAAGAAGGCCTGGCGGCGGTTGGTCGCGGCCATGAAGATGTTCTCGGCCACCGAGATGCCGCTGCACAAGGCGATCTCCTGGTGCACCAGGCCGATGCCGAGCGCCTGTGCCCGCGCCGGCGAACCGATCTCGACCTTTTCACCGCGGATGCGGATCTCACCGGCATCGGGCCTGACGATACCGTCGATGATGTTCATCAGCGTGGACTTGCCCGCGCCGTTCTCCCCGGCGAGGGCGTGGATCTCGCCCTTGCGGACGCTGAGGCTGACATTGCGCAGGGCCTGGATCGCGCCGTAGGCCTTGCTGACGCCTGTCACTTCAAGGGCAAGATCATAGGTCATGACCGGTCTTCGTCCTGAGTGGGTGTGAAGTCCGGATAGGGCGGTGCGACCCCTCATCCGGCGCTTCGCGCCACCTTCTCCCGCAGGGGGAGAAGGCGATTGGTTGGCGTTGCGCTTGCCAGAATGATTCCCTTCTCCCCTTGCGGGAGAAGGTGCCGGCAGGCGGATGAGGGGTTGCGTTGCCCTATCCGGAATTCAAAGCCGCCTGGGAACACTGCGCTTGCAGGCAGGTCCGACGAGCCCCGATTATTCCTCGATGCCCTTGGTGCCGCGGCGCTTGAGATAGGCGTCCCAGTAGAAGTCGTCGGCATTGTCCTTGGAGACGACGGCAAAGCCGTTGTCGACGAAGGGTACGCCCATCGGGTTGTAGCCGGCGCGCTTCCAGTCGTTCATCGGGTCGATCAGGTCGGGATGCTTGGCCATGAACAGCAGCATGAAGCCCATATAGCCCTGGATGCCCTGGTTGGGATTGACCGAGCCGAAGACCTGCCCGGCCTTGATCATGTCGAGGATCTTGGCGTTCACGTCGGCGGTCATCACCTTGATCTTGCCGCCGAGCTCCTGGGAAGCCTGGGCTGCCCCCAGTGCCGAATTGGCCTCGGGCATGAACAGGGCCGCAAGATTGGGATTGGCCTGGGCGAGGGACTGCACCGCCTGATAGGCCTTGGTCGGGTCCTGGTTGGTGGCGACGCGGCCGACCAGCTTCATGCCGGGATATTTCTCGCCCATGCGGGCGATGAAGGCGGCGACGCGCTTGTCGTGGTTGTCCTGCCCCGGGTTCTCCAGCACGGCATAGTCGCCCTTGCCGTCCAGCGCCTTGGCGACCATGTCGGCGGCCGCGATACCCTCCCGATTGTTGTCGGAGGTGACATAAGAGGCGCGCTTGGAATTGGGCGAGTCGGCGGCGAAGGTCACCACGGAAACGCCGGAGTCCACGGCGCGGTTGATCGGCTCGATGAAGGGATCCGAATTCATCGGATGCACCAGGATGCCGGCCGGGTTCTTGGCCAGGGCCTGGTCGAAGCTCGCGATCTGCTTGGTGACGTCATATTCCGGCGTGCCGGTATAGGCCGTCTTGCAGCCCATCGACTGGGCGGCCTGCTTGAAGGCCTCATAGACCGGGAACCAATATTCCACGCCCGAGACCATGACGTTCATCACATAGGTCTCGCCTTCCTTGCAGCGGAACTTGCTGTCTGCCTGCGCGCTCGCGCTGGAGACGAAAGCCGCGCTCGCGGCCAGTCCGATGAGCCATTTCCTGATGGGCATCCTCACCTCCCGATGGTGTTCGCCGGGCTGTTTCCCGGTGTTGTCGTTTGATGTTGAAATAAATTTCACTATGTGATATTCATTTCAAAAGGGATATAGAGGAGATCGCGGGCGGACGCAATGGTCATTTGTCGGGAGGCGTGTGTGGCGTGCTCCGGCTTCCGGAAAGCCATGTCCGTCCCTCCCCTTCGGTTGACAGCGCTGTGGTCGTCAGGGAAGCTGCCGCAAAGGGCGCAAAGCGCCGTCACGATTGGGAGGAAGCGCCATGACCATTGGCCTTCGGGGCAAGCAGGCGACGAAGATCACGGCGGCCGAGGCGGCGGCACGGGTCAAGCCCGGCATGTGGCTCGACTACGGATTCGGACTGACCCAGCCCGATGCCTTCGAGGTGGCCCTCGCCGCCCGGCGCGACGAACTCCATGACGTCAAGATCCGCCACTGCCTCACGATGCGGGCGCGCGCCACCCAGGAATGCGACCCCAATGGCGAGCATTTCGGCTGGTTCAACTGGCACTTCTCCGGTTATGACCGCAAGCAGCACGATGCCGGGCGCTGCAACTACATCCCGTTCAATTTCGGCGAGGCGCCGGACTTCTATCGCCGCTTCATCGATCCCGTGGACATCGTCGTGATCAAGACGGCGCCGATGGATGCGGAGGGTTATTTCAACTTCGGCGGCGGCGCCACCTATGTCGAGGCCATCCTCGAGCGGGCCCGCCTGATCATCGTCGAGGTCAACGAGGACACCCCTGCGGTCTATGGCGAGGGCAACCGCGTTCATGTCAGCGCGGTCGACCACATCATCGAGGGCGATGGCCAGAAGGCGCCTGAGATCGGCAATCCCGAGCCGAGCGAGATCGACCGGGCGGTCGCGGCCCGTATCGTCGAGGAAATAGAGGACGGGGCCTGCCTGCAGATCGGCATAGGCGGCATGCCCAACGCCGTCTGCACCATCCTCAAGGATAGCGGCATCCATGATCTCGGCATCCATACCGAGATGATGACCGACGGTATCGTCTCGCTCTATGACGCCGGCCTGGTGACTGGTGCGCGCAAGATCATCGACCGCGGCTGCTCGGCCTTCACCTTCGCGGCCGGTTCGCGCCGCCAATATGAAGCGATCAACCGCAACCCCGATTTCAGATCCTATCCGGTCGACTACACCAATCTGCCGCACAACATCGCCAAGAACGACAATGTGGTGTCGATCAACAACACCACGCAGATGGATCTGCAGGGCCAGGCGGCCTCCGAGAGCGACGGCCATCGCCATATCTCGGGCACCGGCGGTCAGCTCCAGTTCGTGCGCGGCGCCTATGCCTCCAAGGGAGGCAAGTCCTTCCTGTGCATGTCCTCGACCTTCGACAAGCGCGGCGACCGCCGCAGCCGTATCGTGCTCAATCTGACGCCGGGCAATGTGGTCACCACGCCGCGCACCGACGTGATGTATGTCGTCACCGAATACGGCATGGTCAATCTCAAGGGGCGTTCGGTGGCCGAGCGCGCCAAGGCCCTGATCGGCCTCGCCCATCCCGATTTCCGGGAGGGCCTGGAACGCGAGGCCCGCGAGAACGGTCTGATCCCGCGCTTCTGCTACGGCATGGCGTGAGGAGAGGTTCCCGGGACCGCAGGCGTCTCGCCTGCCTCTATCTTTCCTGCAAGCTCGGTGCTTCCAAGANGAGCAGGCGAGACGCCTGCGGTCCCGGGAAACACGACTCGCTTGGCACCCTCGCCTGCCTGCCCTAACTTGACAGGCTTTCGGATGAGGACGATTTCATGACGCAAGCCATTGACCGGGTCCGGCAGGCCCTGCTGCAGGCCGGGCATCCCGACACCATCGCGATGTTCGCCGAGGGCACCCATACCGCCGCCGAGGCCGCCGCTTCCGTGGGCTGCAGTGTTGCCCAGATCGCCAAGTCGATCATCTTCCGCTCGGGCGAGATGCCGATCCTGGTGGTCGCCTCCGGCATCAACCGCATCGATCGCGCCAAGGTCGGCGCCGCCCTCGGCCGCAAGGTCGAGCGGGCAGATCCCGCCTGGGTCGAAGCCACCACCGGCTTTGCGGTCGGCGGCGTGGCGCCGGTCGGGCATCTGGCGCCGGCCCTCATCCTGATCGACGAAGACCTGCTCGTCCTCGATCCCGTCTGGGCCGCAGCGGGGTCGCCGACCCATGCCTTCCGCACCACGCCGGCCGACCTCGTCAGGGTGACCGGCGGTTCGGTGGCAAATGTGAAGGCCTGAGCGTTCCGGGTCCCGGCAGGCCCGGCGCGTCCCATCCCGTTTGCCGGTCTCAAGGGGCAATGCAGTTCACTTAAGCGTTTCGGGGGCTCGACCTTTGTCATTGCCGGGCTTGACCCGGCAATCCAGCTACCCGGCGGTTCGTCCGTGCGGCTTCTGGGTAGCCGGGTCAAGCCCGGCTATGACAAATTCGGGGGGGTTCCTGCTTAAGTGAACCGTATTAGGTCTCAGGGGTGCATTTTCGCGCCCTTGACGATCTTGTCGACGAGCTTCTTGTCGGCCCGCAGCGCAATGCCGACCACCTTGGCGTCGTCGACGGTGAAATCGGCAAAGACGGCGCGATTGGCGGCATCGTGGCCGGTCTTGAACATCTCCTCGATATAGAGCGAGGTCCGGACGCCCCGGTCGAGCGAGCGGCGATGGATCGCGCTCATCGTTTCCGCATCCGCGGCCAGCACGATGGCGGGCTGCACCGACAGAGCGTTGTAGAAACGCCCGGCGCGATCACGATAGGCTTCGCCGATCATGTCGGGTGCCTGGGCGACAATACCGCTGGTGAGGAAGGCGGTGACGTTGAGCGCCTGCCAGGCGGCAAGATCGTCTCGCAACACGATGGCAAACTTGGTATCGAACATGAATGACGACTTTCGAGTCAGAATCTTTGGATGCCGAGCCCCAGGCCGGTCTCTTGCCGCCATCCCTAGGGCGGCAGGTCTTCCAGGGTCTTGAACGTTCGTGCGACGACGGCATCCGTACCGCGCCCCCGCTGCCCGGCATCGAGCGCATGGAAGCCTGGTTTCACGGCAATGCCTTCGAACTCCACCGCCACGACACCTATGCCGTCGGCGTCACCCTCGACGGTGTCCAGAGCTTCCGTTACCGCGGCGCCTCGCGCGCCAGCCTGCCGGGGCAGATCCTGGTGCTGCATCCGGACGAGCTGCATGATGGCGGCGCCGGCACCGAAGAGGGGCTGCATTACCGCATCCTCTATCTGGAGCCCTCGCTCCTGATGCGGGGGCTCGGCGACGGCGCGGTGTCGTTGCCTTTCCTGCGCCAGCCGGTATTCAGCGATCCGGCACTGCGCGAGGACATTCTCGGCTTGCTCGGTCCGCTCGACCGCGGGTTGGAACAGCTTGCCGCCGACGATCTCCTTGCCCGCCTGGCGCAGGGTCTGGCGCGCCACGCCGGCCAGCCGCTCAAGCCTCTTGGCAGCCTGGCTTGGCGGCAGGTCGACCGGGTCCGCGACTATCTCGAGGCCCATGCCCTCGAGGCGGTACGTTCGGAGGAACTGGAGGAGATCGCAGGGCTCGATCGCTACGCCCTGTCCCGACATTTCCGCGCCGCCTTCGCCACCAGCCCGCACCGTTTCCTGCTGATGCGGCGCCTGGGGCAGGCCCGCGCTTTGATCGCGGCGGGCGAACCGCTCGCCGAGGTCGCGGTCGCCACTGGCTTTGCCGACCAGAGCCACCTCACCCGCCATTTCAAGAAGGCCTATGGGCTGACGCCGGGGCGCTGGGCCGGCCTGGTCGAGACCGGACGGCGGTCAGGTCAGGTTGCCGCGTGAGGGGCGAGCCCAGGCATGCGCGGCGCACTCACCCGCGTGATGCGATGTATCGGTCCATGCCGATCTCCTCGGCCGTGGCGCGGCGATGGATCTCATTGAAATAGGGATGGAAGATGGCGTTGCGGGCTTCGATCTCGGCATGACCAGCCAGGAAAGCCGGCATGGCCTCGCGGATCTCGGCCAGGACGGCCTCCTCGTCGATGCGGGTCAACAGGCCCTGTTCCACCACGATCTCGCCCTCGACCATCACGCGTTCGATCGAAGCGCCGTTCTCGGCATGGACGAGCTGCCTGACGATGTCGTTGAGCGGCGTGAAGGCGAGGCTGTCGAGCCGAAGCATGATCAGGTCGGCGCGCTTGCCGACCTCCAACGAACCGGTGATCTCGCCCAGCAGGGCGCTACGCGCGCCGCCCAGCGTGGCAGCGTTGAGGATTTCCCGGGCGGAGACCCAGCGCTCATGATCGGGGCCGGTGGCGCTTTGCACCAAAGCGGCCGTGCGCATCACGTCGAAGATGCGCGCGCTGTCGTTCGAGCACACACCATCGGTGCCGAGGCCGATGATGACCCCCGCATCGATGAGGCGGCGGAGCGGCGCGATGCCGGCACCGAGCTTCAGGTTGGAGACGGCATTGTGGGCCACTGAGCAGCCCGCCGCGCCCATCAGGGCGATATCGTCCTCATCGACCCAGACCGAATGGGCGATGGTGATGCCGGGGTGAAGCAAGTCGAGATCGTGCAGGTAGCGGATCAGGCTCTTGCCGTGCAGGAGTTCACCGGTCACCGCCTGGGTCTTGGTTTCCAGGATGTGGGTGTGGAAGGGCACGCGCCATTGCCGGGCCAGTTCGTCGCAGGCCAGCATCAGTTCGGGCGTGCAGCGCTGGGGCGCGGAGGGCGCGATCATGAAGCGCAGGCGCCCGGCCTTGTCCTGGAAGGTAGCCAAGGCGGAGCGGCAATAGTCGACATAGGCGGCCGCGGTGATCGGCGGCCCGAAATCGAGCTTGGCCTGCAACTCGGTCGGCATGGTCTGCCGGCCATAGGCGATGGCGTCCAGCGGGTGGATGTTCATCACCGCGCTGGAGACATTGGCGCGGATGCCGGCATCCTCATAGGCGCGGAACACGGTGCCGAGCCTGTCGAGATCGTGCCGGGGCGGGTCGAAGAAATCGTCGCAGAGCAGGGTGACGCCGCCCTTCAGCGATTCCATCGCGAGCAGCAGCGTGCGCAGATAGAGCAGGCGCGGCGGCAGCAGCGGGCCCATCAGCAGCGGATAGGCATAGAGCAGCCATAATTCCAACGGCAGGCGCTCATAGCGCCCCCGGAAGAAGGTTTCGCCAGAATGGGTGTGGGCGTTGACGAGGCCCGGCATCACCAGCCGGCCGCGCCCATCGATCAGCCTCGCGCCGGGATGGTCGCCGAGATCGGGGCCGATGGCGGCGATGCGGTTGCCCTCGATGAGAAGGTCGCCGCTGAAGGGTGTGCTGCCCTGCTCGCCGCCCATAGCGAGGAGGGTGGCGTTGCGGATCAGGGTGGTGTTCATGCCAGTTTCCCCGGGGCGCCGCCATCGAGCCAGGCATAGAGCTCCCAAACCTCCCCATCCGGGCCGGCGAAATAGCAGCAGCGTGCGTTCCAGGCGTAATCGGCGGGCGGTCGTTCGAAGGCCACGCCCTTGGCGGCGAGCTCGGCATGGCAGGCGTCCAGCTCGGCCGGCGAGGCCATCAGCACGGCGATCAACACATTGTGGTGGCCCGAGCCGCGCTCGGCCGACAGGCCGGCATGCCGGCTGATATGGCCGATCTCCCACAGCGCCAGGGTCAGCCCGGCGCCGTTGAAATCGGCGAAGCCGGGCGCGCGGTGCTTCAGGGTGAAGCCGAGCTTGTCGACATAGAAGGCGATCGAGCGCTCGATGTCCGCGGTGAGGATGCAGACGTCGCTGATCGCGTGGCGTTGGGCAAAGGCCGTCATGTCAGTAATCCCGTAATTCGCCGCCCGTTGCGGCCGCCTTGATCCCGCCGCGCAGCTGCCCGCTGATCCACACGCCCAGCACCGTGGCGAGATAGGGCAGCGCGAGCAGGAGATCGCGGGGCACCTTGTCGCCGAAGGCGAGCTGGGCCCGGATGCCGAGCGCATCGACGACGGAGAAGAACAGCGCCGCCAGGGCCGAACCGATTGGATGGCCGCCGCCGAAGATCACCGAGGCAAAGCCCATGAAGCCGCGGCCGGCCGTCATGTTGATGCTGAAGAGCTGGAGCGTGCCGAGCGCCAGTTCGGCGCCGCCGAGGGCGCAGAGCACGCCGCCGCCCATCAGGGCGATGAGGCGCATGCGGGCCGGCGCCACGCCGACGCTGCGGGCCGCGAAGGGATGCTCGCCACAGGCCGTCAATTGCAGGCCGAAACGGGTGCGCCGCACGATCACCCAGAGCGCCAGCACCACGAAGGGCATTGATATCACCAGCACGGAGAGCACCCCGAAGGGGCCGAAGGCCTCGCCGAGCCGGGGCAGCCCCCGCCCGGCCATCACCGAGGCCTGGCTGCCATAGATGGCCTGGACGGCGAGATCCGTGCCGCCGAGACCGAGGCCGGTGAGGCCGAGGCCGGCGATGATCGGATGGGCGCGCAGCTTCTCGACCACGAACCACAGCAGCATAGAGCCGAGCACGCAGACCACGATGGCAAGGCCGAGGCCGAAGGCGACGGAGCCGGATTTGGCGGTGCCGACGGCGGCGGCACAGGCGCCCGCGATCATCAGCCCTTCCAGACCGAGATTCCAGATGCCGGCGCGCTGGGCCAGCATGCCGGCCATGGCTACATAGATCAGCGGCGTGCCCGAGCGCAGGATGGCTATGAGGATGTCGCTCATGGCTGGGTCCTCCGCGCCGGCAGGCGCCGCTTGATGAAGTCGGGCAGCAGCCAGGTGCGCGCCGTGATGAACAGGGCGATGGCGGCGTTGATCACGTCGATGGCAGCGGCCGGCAGGCCGGCGATCACCGGCAGATAGAGGCTGGCGGCGGCAAGGCCGCCGAAGAACAGCGAGACGATGGCCGCGCCGGCCACGGACAGGCCCGCGACCAGGGCGATCAGGATCGCGGTAAAGCCATGGCCGGGCAGAAAGCCGCTGACGAGGCGACCATTGGGACCGAGCAGCTCGATCGAGCCTGCGAGACCCGCCAGGGCGCCAGAAATCAGGAAGGCCGACAGCCCGAGGCGGGAGAGCCGGGCGCCCTGCCAGGCGATCATCACCGCGTTGCGGCCGGCCAGACTGGAGAGCACGCCATAGGCGGTGCGGTTTACCAGGAGCCAGACCAGAACCAGCACCAGCACGGACAGGGCGATCGTGGTGGGCGACACGCCGACCGAGGTGGCGATGCGGTAGGCGGAGGCAACGGGGCGGCTGGCCGTGACCTGTCCGGTGCCGGAGGGATCCTTCAGCGGGCCGGAAGTGACATAGACCAGCAGCAGGCCGGCCATGAAATTGCCCATCAGCGTGGTGATCACCTCGTCGGTGCCATAGCGCAGCCTGAGGAAACCGGGCCAGGCCGCCCACAGGGCGCCCGCCAGCATGCCGGCCAGCATGGCCACGGGCACCACGACCAATGTGGGTGCGCCGTTCAACAGTTGGACGGCCGTCGCCGCGCCGATGGCACCGAGATAGAACTGGCCCTGTGCCCCGACATTGAAATAGCCGCAGCGAAAGCAGACCAGCACGCCGGCGGCGGTGATCACCAGCGGCAGAGCCCAGCGCAGGCTCTTCATCAGCGCATTGGGCGAGGTGAAGGCGCCGTCGGCGATGCTGCGGAACATCTCCGGGGCCGAATAGCCGGCAAACTCGAACACGATGCCGCACAGGCCGAGGGCCAGGGCGACGAAGCTGACGGCGCGCAAAATGGGGAGGAGGCGGGCGGTCATGCGGCTTCATCCAGGCCGACATCGCCGACCATGGCTTGGCCCACCGCCGCCATGTCGAAGGGAGCGGTGAACTCGGCGACGATGCGGCCGGAGAACATCACCACCACGCGGTCGGCGATGTCGAAGAGTTCGTCGAGGTCCGAGGAGATCAGCAGCACGCCGCAGCCCTGGTCTCGGCAGGCTCTGAGCGCGCGCCAGACGAAGGCGGTGGCGCCGATGTCGAGGCCGCGGGTGGGCTGGGCCGCGATGACCAGCCGCGCCGTCTCGTCGATCTCGCGGGCGAGAATGACCTTCTGGGCATTGCCGCCCGAGAGCGAGCCGGCCGGCTGGGTGGTGGTGGCGAAGCGGACGTCCCACCCATGCAGGCTGGCCTGGCAGGCCTTCCTCAGCCGCGCGGGAGCGACGAAGGAAAGGATGCGCCCCAGCAGCAGGTTGCGGGCGGCCCAGTTCTCCCAGAGCGAGCTGGTCAGGCTCAGCCCCTCGCTGTTGCGGTCGAAAGGAATGATGCGCAGGCCGGCGGCGCGGCGCTCGATCACGGGGCGCCTGGTGACATCCAGCCCATCGAGCGCGATGGTGCCGCGTTCCAGGCCGACGAGCCCGGCGAGGGCACGGACCAGCGTCTGCTGGCCATTGCCTTCGACACCGGCGATGCCGACGATTTCGCCGCCGCGGATGGCGAGGTCGGCCCGGTCGAGCGGGCGCCCTTCGCCGTCCGGGCGGGTGGTGACGGCCTTCATGTCGAGGATGGGGGCGGCCGCGGATGGCATCGCGGCGTGGGTGGAAGGTGCGCTGACGCCCTCGCCGACCAGAGCGGCCTTATCCGCCTTGTCGAGGCCGGTGGCGGTGCCGATGATCGCATTGGCGAGGCGGGTGGCGTCGATGGTGCCCACGGGCACACAGGCCTCGATCAGGCGTCCGCCGCGCAGGACGCTGACGGTCTCGGCGATGCCGAGCACCTCGCGGATCTTGTGCAGGATCAGAATGATGGTGACGCCGCGCTCGCGCAGGCCGCGCAGGCGCTCGAACAGGGTCTCGATACCCGAAGGCGACAGCACGGCGGTCGGCTCGTCCAGGATGAGGATGCGGGCATCGGTCACCAGGGCACGGGCGATCTCGACCGCCTGGCGGGTTTCCACCGGCAAATCGCGGATGCGGGCGCGTGGATCGACCTTCACGCCGAGGCCTTCGAGATGGGTGGCCCAGCGGGCCCGCAGGGTCTTGGCGGAGAACAGCGCCCCGCGGCCCTGCGCACCGAATTCCATGGCTTCGGCGACGGTGAAGGAGGGCGGCAGGGCGAAGCTCTGATGTATGAGTTCGACGCCGGCGGCGCGAGCGGCATTGACCTTACCGAGCGGCACGGGTTGTCCCCCGATCAGCAATTGTCCGGAGGAAGGCCTGACGATGCCGGCGCAGACGCGGGCAAAGGTGGTCTTGCCGGCGCCGTTCTGTCCCACGACGGCATGGATGCGGCCGGCCTCGAAGCCCAGGCTCACCTGCCTGAGCGCCGCAACCTCGCCGAAGAGGACACTGACATCGCCGCATTCGAGGGCGTGCTGGGGCATGGTGGTCTTCCCGGATGCGCGGGCCCTGGGGCCGCAACCTGTCGGATGGAGCACTGCGCCTCGCCACGGCCGCAGGCAAGACGGCGCGTGTCGAGGCGGCGGGGAGGGGGCTCTAGAGCGCGGTGTTGAGCGGCACCTTGAGCGTTCCGGCGATGATCTCCTTCTTTGCCTTCTCGATGTCGGGCCAGATCTCCTTGGCCTTGGCCACGAGATCGGCCGGACCTTCCTTGAGGAAGGTGTCCGAGAGCTCGAAGTCGATCACGCCGGTGTCGATGCCGGTGGCGACGTGATGTCCCTTCCAGCCTTCGGCCAGCGCCTTGCTGACTTCCTGATAGAGCGACAGGCCGAAGTCGAGCTTGACGATGGCGGCGACCGCCTTGGGGCCGAGCTTGTACTGCTCCCTGGAAATGGCGCTGACCAGGCGGCCGGGCGCTTCGGTCGCGGCTTGGATTATGCCTGTATCCGTCGCGGCCGAGTCGGTCTGGATGTAATCGACGCCGGACTGGAACAGCTGGTTGGCGATCTCGTGGCCCTTGGCGGGGTCCTGGAACGAGCCGGCGAAAGCGCCGGTGAACTTGATGTTGGGGCCGATCACCGCGGCTGCCGCCTTGAGGGCATTGAGATCGGCGATCTGGCCGGGAATGCTGGCGCCGCCGATATAGCCGATAGCGCCGGTCTTGGAGATGCGGCTGCCGAACAGGCCCGAGAGATAGCAGCCCAGATAATAGTCATAGGCCACTGTCACCTCATTCGGGATCGCCGGCTCGAACGGGTCGGCGTAGAGCTGCACGAATTTGGTGTTGGGATATTCGGGCGCCACGGCCTTGAAGGGCTCGGCGACCTCGTTGAAGGTCGAGACGACCACGCTGGCGCCGGCATCGCCGAGGCTGCGGAAGATCGATTCATAGGTCGCGGCGTCCTGCGCATAGATGATGCGGGTGGCAAAGCCTTTTTCGCCGGCCAGCCTCTTCAGCGACGCGATCATGCCGTCGACCGGGCCGTTGTCGCCAGCCGCCTGGGTATGCACCAGCGCCACCAGGCCATCGGCGGCCCGGGCCTGGCTCGACAGCAGGCCGAGCGCTGCGACGCCTGCTGTGCCGATGAGGAATTGGCGGCGTGAGGACGAATGCCGGAACAGGCCTGAAACGGAGGGAGTCTTCGTCATCTGTCAGTTCCCTTCTCTTGATCTGGATGGTGTTGGTTTCTTGTTGTTTTCCGCGACGCTTCGGCGCCCCGGTTCGTCACTTCGCCGTCAGGCCGCCGGCAAGGGCGGGCAGATCGAGGCCGGCTTGAGCATCTTGACCTCCTGAGAGATCATGGCGTCCAAAGCCCAGACTTCGCCGATGAACTTGGTCCAGGCCGGGTCCGCAGCCATGGCGGCGCGCCGTGTCTCGCGGTCGCCCAGGCCCTGATAGGCCCACATCATCACGATCTGGTGCAGCGGGCCGATCTCGCTGACCCAGAGGCCCATGAAGGTGCCCAGATGCTTCTTCTGGATCGGCAGGCCTTCGGTCTCATATTTCTTGAGCCAGCGGTCGAGCTGGCCCGGCTTGAAGCTGTAGGTGCGCTGTTCGATGATCATGGCTGCCGCTTCCGTGTCATAGCTTGGTGTTGAGGATGAAATCGGCAGCCCGCTCACCGATCATGATGGTCGGCGCATTGGTGTTGCCGCTCGAAATGATCGGCATGATCGAGGCGTCCGCGACCCTCAGCCCCTCGATGCCGCGGACCCTGAGCTCGGCATCGACGACGGCCTCGGTATCGTTGCCCATCTTGCAGGTGCCGACCGGATGGAGCGTGGTCAGGGCCGAGGCCCGCAGCCATTCCAGCAGTTCACCGTCGTTGAGCACGCCAGGCCCCGGTGCCAGTTCCTTGCCGCGATAGGGATCGAAGGCCGGTTGAGCGATGACCTCGCGCATCATGCGGATGGCTGAAATCATCGTCTTGCGATCGAATTCGGTGGCGAGGTAGTTGGCTTGGATACGGGGCGGCGCCGCCGGATCGGCGGAGCGCAGCGTGATGGTGCCCCGGCTCTCCGGATTGACCGGGCCGACCCGGATGGTGAAGCCATGATTGGCCTCCACCGCCTGTTTGCGGAAGGGATTGGGCCAATGCAGATTGGCGGTCTTCTCCAGCGCCGGCATGAAATGAGCCTGGATGTCGGGCGCCACCAGGTCAGGCCGCGACTTCATGAAGGCGCCGGCCTCATAGGGGAAGGTGGTGGTGATGCCGGTGCCCAGCACCATGCCCTGCGCGACCGAAGCGATCAGCTTGTCGGCGCGAAGATCGCCATAGAGCGTCACCGGCTGCTTGCATTCGTAGCTGAGGCAACAATCGACATGGTCCTGCAGGTTGCGGCCCACGCCCGGCAGGTCGTGCCGTACCTCAATGTCATGTTTAGCCAGCTCATCAGCCGGCCCGATGCCGGAAAGCATCAACAATTGCGGTGAGTTGACGGCTCCTCCGCACAGGATGACCTCCCGTCCGGCCCGCACGGTGCGTGCCCGCCCGCCCTGCGTGAACAGGACGCCGGTAGCACGTCCGTTCTCCACCAGAATACGTTGGCTGAGCGCGTTCACCTCTACCGTCAGGTTGGGCCGGTCGAGCACCGGTCGCAGGAAGGCGTGGGAGGTCGACCAGCGCTTGCCCTTGCGGATGGTGAAATCATAGCGCCCGAAGCCTTCCTGTTCGGCTCCGTTGAAATCGTCGTTGCGGGGATAGCCCGCCTGCACGCCGGCTTCGATAAAGACATCGAATAGCCCGTTGCGGCCGCGGGCGCGGCAGACGGTGAGGGCGCCCTCGGTGCCGTGGAAGGCACCGTTGCGCTCGACATGGGTCTCGGAACGGCGGAAGGCGGGCAGCACCTCGTCATAGGACCAGCCCGGCAGGCCCATCTGGGCCCAGCGATCGTAATCCTGGGCGTTGCCGCGCACATAGATCATGCCGTTGATGGTCGAGGTGCCGCCGAGCGCCTTGCCGCGCGGCCAATAGAGCGTGCGGTTGTTGAGATGCGGCTCGGGCTCGGTGCGGTAATTCCAATTGTAGAGGCCGGAATTGAAGAGCTTGCCCATCAGCATGGGCAGGCGGAACAGGGGGTTGCGGTCGCGTCCGCCCGCTTCGAGCAGCAATACGCGATTGCCCGGATCCGCGGACAGACGGTTGGCGACGACGCAGCCTGCCGAGCCGGCGCCGATGATCACATAGTCATATTCGGCATCGCTGCGCATGGCCTCACCAGTCTATCGGGGCGGCGCCGAGAGCCTTGAGCCGCTCATTGCCGAGAATGAAGGGATTGGGCAGGCCGAGCACCGCATCGCCCCGGGCCGGATGCTCGCGCAGGATGCAGTCGTCGCCCTCCATGATGCCGGCCGCCCGGAGGGTCTGCGCCGCTGCCTCGCCAAAGCCGAGGAAGACCACTTTCTGCCCGGAACCGGCGAGATGGCGCAGCACCGCCACGATCAGCGGCCGCCACAGCGGCAGGTGGCCCCGGCTTTGATGCGGATCGATGGAGACCTGGAAGCGGCTGAGGGTCAGCGAGGCGTTGAGCAGCAGGGCACCGCTGGCCACCCAGCGATCGGCGACGGCATTGGCGGGTTCGAGCGCGACGGTACCGGCCTCGATGGCGGTGCGCAGGCGTGGCCAGTCGGTGGTGCTGCCGGCCCAGCCGGCCTCGCCGGTGCGGGCGGCGACGATCATCTGCATCACCGTGCGGATGCTGACCGAGAACATCTTCTCGAGTTCGCGCCATTCGGCGACATTGCCGGCCTCGAAGGCGCGGCCGGTCGAAAAGTCAGGGCTGGGATAAGGATCCTGGCCCAGCACCACGCAGCGCACCTGCTGGGGCTCGAGGCCGTCGAAGGCACGCAGCATATGCGCCCCTCTGGGCTGGCCGGGAAAGAGCCGCCCCTTGCGCACGGGAAAGACCGGTTCCCACGGCTCCAGCGCCAGTTCGCCATCCATGTCGGCAAAGCCCAGCTCGACCGGGCCGAGGATATCGCGCCAGGCAGGCGGCAGATCGTCATGCCAGCCATCCAGCACGTCCCGCATGACGTCACGCAATGATGTCGGCATCGCTGCTGCATCCCCCTCGTTGCAAGGAGGATAGGCAAAACCTGACCAAAACGTCAAGTTATGAGTTGAAAAAATCTGACGCTTCGGTCAGGTTTTGACATCGGGTTCCGATACCGGCATTTCCGGGACACGGACGCATCTCGAGAATGCGGGAGGACAAGGTGGCGACGACCAGCGCAAAGAAGGCGCGCAAGGATGGTTCGGACAACGAGGAACGCATCCGGGCCCGCAACGAGGCGGCAATCCTGGCCGCTGCGATCGACCTGTTCGCCCGCAAGGGTTTCGATGGGACGCGGATCGCAGAGGTTGCCGAACATTCGGGGCTACCCAAGGCGAACGTCTATTATTACTTCCCGGCCAAGGAGGATATCTATCGCGCTTTGATCGACCGGCTGATCGCCAGCTGGGATACGGCGCTCGAAGAGTTGCAGCCCGAGCGCGACCCGGCCGAAGCCATCATGGCCTATATCCGGGCCAAGCTCGACTATTCACGCCGGTTCGCCGCCCAGTCCAAGCTGTTCGCCAACGAGATCCTCAGCGGCGCGAAGTTTCTCGACAAGGCCGGCCGCAGCCACGTCAAGCAGGCGACGAGCGCCAAGGCGGCCGTGGTCGAAGGCTGGATCGCTGCCGGCAGGATGGCACCGATCGCCATTCCGCATTTCTTCATCATGCTGTGGAGCACGACGCAGTTCTACGCCGATTTCGAGGTGCTGGCCTGCGATGCCATGGAAGTCAGCCGGCTGACCAAGAAGGATTTCGAGGCGGCCGCGCTTGCTATCGGCGATATCGTTCTGCGCGGCTGCGGCCTCGCGATGCCGCCTGCCTGAGACCGAAAGCGTAGGCGCAAAATAAAACGGGACGGTGTCTCGCCGACACCGTCCCGTTTTTGAAATGGGGCTTGCGGCCCGCGAAATCAGCCGTTCACGGCATCCTTGAGCGCCTTGGCAGGCTGGAAGACCACCTTCTTGGAAGCGGCGATCTTGATGGTGGCGCCAGTGGAAGGGTTGCGGCCTTCGCGTGCGGGCTTGGCCTGCACCTTGAACTTGCCGAAGCCGTTCAGGGAGACTTCCTCACCCTTGACAGCCGCTTCGGTGATCCCTTTCAGAACGTCCTCGACAGCTGCCTTAGCGGCAGTCTTAGTCAGGCCATGAGCGGCGGCAATACGGTCGGCAAGATCGCTGGTGCTGACAGGCATGATGTTATCCTTTCGATGATTCGTCCGATGGCGTTATCGCATGACCGGTTCGATATCGCCATCGCATGTACACCGGAAACGCACGGAAATCCTGCTTTTTTAACGGATATGAACGGATTTTCTCGCGCTCAACCCTTGTTTGGAACGGTTTGAATTTGCAAACGCCGCGTGGTGATGCCGTTTGGTAAAGTGAAGGCCTTGCTGGTGAAGCTTCGGCGGATGTCAGGGGACTGGCGAACTATACTTGCCGACCATAGATATCGGGTGGAAGCGCGGGGCTTTTTGCGGTGATATCGCGGCAAGTTCAACCACAGGGAGACGAAGCGATGACTTCCCCCCATTTTGCCTTGTTCGACACCGAAATCGGCACCTGTGCCCTGGCCTGGGGCGATAGAGGCCTCGTCAGCGTGCAGCTGCCATCCCATAGCCCGGCGGGCCTGAGGGCGCGCATGCTGCGCTCCCTGCCGGGTGCGGTGGAGGCCGAGCCGCCGGCGCCGGTTCGCCAGGCCATCGCGGCCATCCAGGCCCTGCTGGCGGGGGAGGCCGCCGACCTTTCCTTCATCGAGCTCGACATGGCCGCTGTGCCGGAGTTCAATCGCCGGGTCTATGCAGTGGCGCGAGCCATCCCCCCCGGCTCCACCATGACCTATGGCGAGATCGCCAAGCAATTGGGCGATCCCCTGCTGGCGCGTGATGTCGGCCAGGCCATGGGACAGAACCCTTTCACCATCGTGATGCCCTGTCATCGGGTGATGGCGGCCGGCGGCAAGTTCGGTGGCTTCTCGGCCTATGGTGGTGTGACGACCAAGCGTCGCTTGCTCGAGATCGAAGGCGCGCTACCAAAACCCGAACCTACCTTGTTCGGCTGGGCATGAGGCACGACAGATCGGGCCGCAAGGGCGAAAGCCGGCGGCCCGGCGAGGAAAAATCGGGCGTGGTTACGAGCCGGCCACCTGCCGGAGCGTCGCCGACAGAATCTCGTCGGAAAGGGCAGGATCGTCGGCGATGCGGGCCAGGATGACGGCGCCGACCATGGCGGCCCAGCCGGCGATCGCGGCACTCCGCCGTTCCTGCGGCGTTTCGCCGGGAGCGGACGCGCTGAAATCCTCGATCTGTTCGCGCAGGGAACGGGTTAGCACGGCACGGATATCCTGTGACCCGCGTACGGCTTCGGTGCCGAGTGCGGCAAAGGGGCAACCCTCGGCACGGGCGTCACGATGCCTGCGGCTGAGATAGGCCGTGGCATAGTCGGCCATCGTCCGGCCCGGAGGGTTGGTGCCTTCGGACTGGGACAGCACATGGGCGAGCGCCTGGGCGATCAGGTCCTCCTTCGACTTGAAATGACCGTAGAAGCCGCCATGGGTGAGTCCGGCGGCCGCCATGATCTGCGCGACGCTCACCCCTTCTAGCCCCTTCTCCCGATAGAGGCGCGCGGCCGCATCCAGGATGCGGTGGCGATGCTCGGCAACCTGCTCGCGGCTGACTTTCATGAAGTGCCCTCCTGTCTCGCTTGACTTTATACATGATGTCCATCATGAATGCATTATATATGATGACTATCATGAATAAGTTTGGAGAAATGCCATGACCAAATCCCTTCCCGCCGTTCTCATCACCGGTGCCTCGACCGGCATTGGCGCCGTATATGCCGAACGCTTCGCCCGGCGCGGCCATGACCTCGTGCTGGTGGCACGGGACGAGGCGCGCCTGAACGCGCTCGCCGGCCGCCTTCGTCAGGAAAACGGCGTCGCCGTCGATGTCCTGAAGGCGGATCTGACGGCCTCCGAGGATCTCGCCCGTATCGAGGCGCGCCTGCGCGAGGATGCCAAGATCGGCATCCTGGTCAACAATGCCGGTGCCGCCGCCCATGGCGGCTTTGCCGACCAGGACCCGGAAGCGCTGGACAAGCTCATTCGCCTCAACGTGACGGCGCTGACGCGACTGGCCGGTGCAGTGACGCCTCGCTTCCTTGCCGCGGGCACCGGTGCCATCGTCAATATCGCCTCGGTGGTGGCGCTGGCGCCGGAGTTTTCCCTGGGCGTCTATGCGGCGACCAAGGCCTTCGTGCTGACCCTGTCGCAGACCTTGCAGGTGGAACTCGGCCCGCGCGGCCTCTATATCCAGGCCGTGCTGCCGGCGGCAACCCGCACCGAAATCTGGGAACGCTCCGGCCGCGACGTGAACGCACTGGAGGGCGTGATGGACGTCGGCGAACTGGTCGACGCCGCGCTGGTCGGCTTCGACAGGCGCGAAGCCGTCACCATTCCGCCGCTGCCGGATGCGAGCCAGTGGGAAGCCTTCGATGCCGCCCGCCGCGCTATGCTGCCGAACTTCCGGCAGGAACACGCGGCCGAGCGCTATCGGGCGGCCTGAAAAGCCCCTTATTTTCGGGGATCGGCGAAGCGCTGCTCGGGCAGGATCGAATACCAGCCCGGGCGGCCGGGATCGCGGTCATAGGTGTAGCCGCCGACCTCGCGGTAATGCTCGGCATAGCGGGCGAGCTTGTCGCGATCGAGCTCGACGCCAAGGCCCGGTCCTTGCGGCAGGGCGATGGCACCGCCGACATAGCGCAAGGGACCACCGACGATGATGTCGTCGGTGAGGTGATGGTAATGCGCGTCGGCGGCGAAGGAGAGGTTCGGCAGCGCGGCGCCCAGATGCAGCATCGAGGCGAGCTGGATGCCGAGCTCGCCCGAGGAATGCACGGCGGCGCCGTATTGGAAGGTCTCCAGCACGGTGCCGGCCTTGTGGGCCTGGCGCAGGCCGCCCCAGAAGGTGGTGTCGAGCAGCACGACGTCCACGGCCTCCAGCCGTAGGTTGGTGGCGAGTTGCTCGAAATTCACCACCACCGTGTTGGTCGCCGTGGGAATACGCACCAGGTTCCGCAGCCGGCGCATCCCCTCGAGGCCCCAGGTCGGGTCCTCGAAATAGTCGTTGTTGAGATGCTCGATCGCCCGCCCAACCCGGACGGCTTCCTCCACCGACCAGGCGGCATTGGGGTCGAGGCGCAGCCGGTCCCCGGGAAAGGCCGCGCCCAGGGCGCGGACGGTTTCGATGTCATGATCCGGCGGGAAGAGGCCGCCCTTCAGCTTGTGGCTGGTGAAACCATGCTGGGCCTTGAGCGCACGGGCATGGGCGACGATCTCGTCGGGGCTGGTCTCGCCGCCTTGACCGCTTGCCTCATGGGGGTAGCGGTAGAAAAGATAGCTGGCAAAGGGGATCGTCTCGCGGATGGCGCCGCCGATCAGGTCGCAGGCCCTTATGCCCAGTTTCTTGCCGGCGGCATCCATACAGGCCATTTCGATGGCGGCATGGAGCTGCATGCGGTTGTTGTAGAGCGAGGCGGTGGGATTCATGATCTTCCAGCGCAACTGCTCGAGCTGTAGCGGATCGTGCCCCTCGAGATAAGGCAGCAGGGCGCGCACCGCCGCCTCGGCCGACTCGCCGCCGCCGCCCATCTCGCCGAGCCCGATAATGCCCTCGTCGGTGATGACTTCCACGATGGTGCGGATGAAGCGCCCCCAATGCGCGCCGGCGGCATGGCGCAGCGGCGCTTCGAGCGGCACGGCGACGGTGGTGGCCTTGAGGTCGACGATCTTCATCGCACTATCCGATTGCAGGAAGAGAAGAGGGAGAAAGGACGCATCAATTCGCGGTCCCCAAAGCGAGGCCGCGGACGAAATGTTTCTGCAGCATGAGGAACAGAATGAGGGTCGGCAACGAGACGATCAGGGTCGCAGTGATGATGGTCGGCGCGTCGGCCTGGCCATAGAGGCTCTGCATGCCGAGCAGGGCGACCTGGACCGGGCGGGCATCGGGCGAGCGCACCAGGATCATGCCGAAGAGGAGGTCGTTCCATACCCAGGTGAACTGCACCAGGGTGAGCATCAGGAAGGGCGCCTTGGCGAGCGGCATCATGATCTTCCAAAACACTTCCCAGCTCGAGGCGCCATCCATCTCGGCCGCCTCCTGGATATCCCAGGGCACTGTGAGGAAGAAGCCGCGCATCACGAAGGTGGCGAAGGGGATGCAGATCGCGGTGTAGAAGGCGAACAGCCCGAGCTTGGTGTCATAGAGGCCGAGGGCGATGTAGCTCTTGAACAAAGGGATCAGATACATCTGCAGCGGAAAGATCGTGCCCGAATAGATGAACAGGAACCAGCCGAGGCCCCGCGGCAGCTTCAGCCGAACGATGCCATAGGCGGCGAAAGCGGCGAGCAGCACCGCCGTGAGGGAACTCGCCGCGCCATAGAGCAGCGAGTTGATGAAGCCGCTCTGGATACCCTGCGCCCAGGCATTGGCGATATTGTGGAAGAGATTGAAGCTGGTCGGCAGCTTGAGCGGGCCTCGGGTATAGTCGGTGGCTGTCTTGAGCGTGTTCATCAAGAGGAAGGCCATCGGCGAAAGCCAGACCAGCGTCACCGCCAGCATGGCGCCCGAGAGGATGGTTTTCCTGCGATCGCCCGATTGCGTCCCGCTTGCACGTTCCATGACTAGACCTGGCTTTCGCGCGCGAGCATGTTGCGCAGATAGAGATAGGAAAACACCAGGGAGAGGGCGGAAATCACCACGGCGACGGCCGAGGCGTAGCCCATCTTGAAATTGGCGAACCCCTCCTTGTACATGGTCACCGCCAGGGTTTCGGACATGCGGGCCGGGCCGCCGCCGGTCATCACCCAGATGGTGTCGAACACCTTGAAGGAGTTGATCACCGCCAGCAGCGAGGCGATTACCACATAGGGCATCAGCATGGGGATGATGATTCTGGTGGCGAGCACGAAGCCGCCTGCGCCGTCGAGCGTGGCCGCTTCCACCGGCTCCTTCGGCAGGTTCTGCAGGCCCACCAGGAAGATCATCACATTGATCCCGGTTGCCTGCCAGGTATAGGCGCCGATCATCGCATAGGTGTTGTAGGGCTGGACATAGAGCCAGTTCACCCTGAGGGCTCCGAGGCCGATGGCATCCAGCAGGATGTTGAGGGCGCCCTGGTCGCGCAGCACGAAGCCGAAGACGATGCCGGCGGCGGAGGCCGAGATGGTGGCGGGAATGTAGATGCAGACCTGCATCAGCTTCGCCCCCTTCAGCCCCGAAATGGCGTAGGCGAAGAAAAAGCCGAGCCCGACCGGCAGCACCACGCCCAGCACCATCCATTTCAGCGTGTTGACGAAGGGGCGGGTGAAATTGGTGTCCGTCACCAGCTTGAAGAAGTTGGCGAGGCCGATGAAGGCCGGCGCAGTCATGCCGTTCCAGTCGGTGAAGGCGAGCAGGGTGGTGTAGAGCATCGGCAGGATCAGGAAGACGCCGACCATCAACGCCGCCGGGGCGACATAGAGATAGGCTTCACGCTGCTTGGGGTCGGACAGGGGAGGCATGATCGCTGCGTCGGGCTCCGGAAGTGCTTCAGAAAGCCTTCTCCAAGCAGTGGGGAAGGTGTCATTTCGAAGAAATGACGGATGGGGGGTGGTGGGCAGCTCGAAACCCCGGAAGGCTGGCAGGATGGTTGTGCAATCGGGTTGCGATCGGCGCATTGCCCGCTGCACCCCATCCGACCCGGCTTCGCCGGGCCACCTTCCCCGCTTCGCGGAGAAGGCAAGTTGTGCTTCGTCTTACTGTTGAGCAGATGCTGCGAGTGACCTCACGGCTTGGGATGGGCAGCCCAGTAGTCGTCCGCAATCTTCTGCAGGTTCTGCATCACCTCCGGCGCGGAATTCGGGTCGAGCACGAATTTGGAGATCTCGTCGACGGCCGCCTCGGCGATCGGAGAAGGCGTGGTTTCCCAGTAGCGGCCGAGCAGCTTGTAGTGGTCCTTGGCCACCACATCGTTGAGCTTGGCGACTTCCTTGTCGGCCGGCAGCTTCGCATCGCTATTGGCGACGAGGAAGCCGGTGAGGTCGGCCCAGCGCTGCTCGCCTTCCTTGCTCATCCAATAGGTAGCGGCCTTCACCGCGGTGTCATGCGTGTCGGAGTTCTTCGACACCAACAGCGGTCCAGCCTCGAAGATCACGCTCGGCGGCAGGCTGGCATTCTTGTTGGGCAGCACGAACAGGCCCCAGTCGCGCCCCTCGATGGTGCCGGCCTTGGTAACCGTGTCGGCGAACCAGGTGCCGACCAGCATGTGGACGACCTTTCCCTGGGCGAAGGAGTTGTTCATGCTGTCGCCGGTGGTGAAGCCGAAGGGCGAAGTGCCGTCGTCCATCCAGCCCTTGGCCATCCAGTCCTTCCAGGTGGCGAAGGCCGCCGCGACCTGCGGATCGGTATATTTGGCCTTGCCGGCCATCAGCTTCACGTAGAAATCCGGATCGGACCGCACCAGGAATTCGGAGAACCAGATGAAGGCCGGCCAGCGTCCCTCGATGGTCTGGCCGATCGGCACCTTGCCGGCAGCCTTGATCTTGGCGAGGTTGCCTTCCAGCTCTGCCCAGGTCTTGGGGACTTCGAGGCCGAGCTCCTTGTAGACGTTCTTGTTGTAGAACATCGCCCAATAGGCGACGTTGTTGGGCACGGCATAGATCTTGCCGTCGAAGGAGAAGGCATCGGCGACTTCCTGCTTGA
The DNA here is from genome assembly GCF_052045555.1 of Labrys sp. 22185. Taxonomy (NCBI): domain Bacteria; kingdom Pseudomonadati; phylum Pseudomonadota; class Alphaproteobacteria; order Hyphomicrobiales; family Xanthobacteraceae; genus Labrys; species Labrys sp. 22185. The sequence continues at coordinate 49,048 of NZ_JBQEPH010000020.1, forward strand.
CCTTGCCGTCGGCCAGCAGGGGCTTCCAGATCGCGGTGAGATCTTCCAGCTGGCCTGCCTCCACCAGGTCCTTCATGCGGTAGCCGGACCACCAGGTGAACATGCCGGGCGCCGAGGAGGTCGGCAGGGCCGCCCTGACCGCCGCCTGATAGTTGGTGGTGTCGCCGAAGGGCGTGACCTGCCAGCTCGCGGTGGGGTCATCCTTGCCATAGGCCTCGAAATTGGCCTGCCAGCCGGCCTTGTCGTGCGACACCGTCAGTTGCGGCTTGTCGGCGGCGTGGCTCACCGGGGCCGACAAACCCGCGGCAAGCAGGCCGGCAACGGCCGCTGCACGTAACTTCGTCAAGATCATGGGGTTCCCTCCTGCCTGCGGTCGTTGCCGCAGCCTTGGTTTGGTCGTTGTGAAGGCCGCCTTTGCGGCGGCTCTGGTTCACGGCGTGCGTGTGACGAAATTGTCGAGCGCCTGCAGAATCGTGCGCAGATGGTTGCGCATGGCGATGGCGGTGGCGTCCTCGTCACCAGCGGCGAGGCCGGCAAGGATGTCGCGATGTTCGGCGATGATGGCTTCCGAGCGGTTCGGCCAGTTCACGGTGACGAAGCGCAGGCGATTGAGGTGGGCCTTCATGTCCTCCAGCTCGTCCGCGGCGGCCAGGCAGTCGACCGTTGCGAAAATACGGCGATGGAAGGCTTCGTCCAATTCGTAGAAGCGGCGCACATCCTTGCGGCCCGCCGCGAATTCCTGTTCGTCGACGATGCCCGCCAGCGCGTCGAGATCGGCCTGGTTCACCACCTGGCACGCCCTGCGGCTGATTTCCACCTCCACGACCTCGCGGATCAGCTGGGCGGCCTTGACTTTCTCCACCCGGATCGGTGCAACCACCGTGCCGCTCTGCGGGAAGATCTCGACCAGGCCGAGATTGGCGAGGCGCAGCAAGGCTTCGCGCACCGGCGTGCGCGACACGGAGAGGCTGGCGGCGATATCGGCCTCGCGGATCGGCTGCTGTGGCCTGAGCACGCCGAGCACGATGTCGCTACGCAACATCTCATAGACATTGGTCGCCGTGGAGCGCGGCCTCACATTCGCATGTCGCAGCGTGTCCAGCATGGCGGGTGGCTCCGATAATCGCGTCCTGTGCGGTGTCGATTAATATATTAGTGCATTTATATTGTTGCAAGCACCTTCTTCGCTTGGCTCGAGGTCCGTCGGCGAAGAAGACGAGGTGGCCGGAGCGGCTGCTTGCGGTGCTCGCCGCCCTGTTGCGTCCGCCCGCTTTTGGATCATACTGGAGCCGCAGGAAGCCTATCCTATTGTTTTGACACGAATAAAATTAGACGATTCAGGGGAGATGCAGTCGATGGCCGCCGATGGGGAGTTTGTCACGATCGAGGCGCACGGCATCCGCGCGACTCTGGATCTTGCGGTCGGGCATATCCGGGAACTCATGGTGGAGCGGGACGGCCGCCAGGTCGCGCCGCTGCATAGTGCCCCCTGGCTGGAGGAGGCGCATACCGCCGACACGCCGGCCCATCTGCAGCGCCTGTCGGGTGATTTCCTCTGCGCTCCTTTCGGCCTGAGCGATGTCGATGGCTCACCGGCCCATGGCTGGCCGGCCAATTCGGCCTGGAGGCACCTGGAGACCCGCACGGTCGATGGCGGGCGCCAGGCCCGTTTCGAACTGGAAAAGCGGGTGATGGGCGCGCGCGTCGTCAAGGAACTCACCCTGCGTGACGACCATCCCTTCCTCTATCAGCGCCATCTGTTCCAGGGGGGCGAGGGAGCGGTATCCGTGGGCCTGCACATGATGGTGTCGCTGCCACAGGGCGGCCATCTGAGCTTTTCGCCCAAGCGTTTCATCGAGACGTCGACCGATCCGCTGGAGGCCGATCCGCTCAAGGGGCGCTCGGCACTGGCCTATCCCGCGCGCTTCAATGATCTCAAGAAGGCCCCACTAGCCGATGGCGGCACGGCCAATCTCAGCTGCTACCCCTTCGACCGCAACCACGAGGATTGCGTGATGATGCCCGAGGCGCCTGGCCGGGAACTCGCCTGGGGCGCCGCGCTACGGCATCGCGAGGCGGATCTGGTGCTCAGCCTGAAGCGACCGGAAGACTTCCCCTCCACCCTGTTGTGGATGAGCAATGGCGGCCGCTATTACAGCCCCTGGAACAGCCGCCATCGGGGTGTGCTCGGCATGGAGGAAGTGCGGACCTATCTGCTGGCGGGCCACACGGCATCGATCGAGCCCAACGACTATAGCGAACAGGGCATCCCGACCTCGATCAGCCTGACGCCGTCGGGTGAGATCGACTTGCGGCAGGCCATCGGCATCATGCCGGTGCCGGCGGGATGGGACCGGGTGACGGAGGTGGAGGCCTGCGGAAACCGGCTGGCAGTGCTGTCCGATGTCGGCGAATTCAGCGTGCCCTACGATCCGGACTTCGTGCTGCATCGCTGAAACATTTTGCGACTGGGTGGGATCGCCTCCGAATGGGAGAATGCGCCTAGGCAAGGCACTGAAGCGGGCCTCGCCGGAACGTCCTTGGTTCCAAAGAAAAAGGCCGGTTACGCAGCCGGCCTCTCAGCGCATCGTGATCTCGGCAGGGTCAGCGCCGGGCCAGGGCGTTGTAACCCACCAGCACGATGATCGAGCCGGCAATGGCAATGAGGATGCTGCCGATATTGATGCCATCGACGGTGCCGATGCCCATTGCCTTGGCGATGAAGCCGCCGACGAGCGCGCCGATGATGCCGATCACGATATCCATCAGCAAACCGGAACCCGATTTGTTGACGACCTTGCTGCCGACAAAGCCCGCGATCAAGCCCAGAATAATCCAAGACAAGATACCCATGGAGTCGCCTTTCCCTCGTGGCGGATGACAGATACGAATCTTACCATTAAATGATCGTAGGGGGACAAATTCTTTTGGCAAGGGGCAACCTGCCGTAAGGCAAAGTCAATTTCGGAAAAAATTTTGCCGCATTCACTGTTGTAAAATGCTTGTCGTTAGAGACAGGATACACAACATTGGAGGCGACCGCGGTTATCGCGGCACCCCATTCCTTCACGAGGAGACGCTGACATGGGCCTTTTCGACACTGCCGTGAACGATGCCGTGCCACAGAACAATTTCACCAAGCCGCTGATCATCGCCGCCGGTGCGCTTCTGCTCGCGAAATGGCTGAAGGGGGGTAGCGACGATGCCCAGCCGGAGACGCAAGCCTCCACCCCTGCGCCGGCACCGGCTCCCGCGCCGTCCGCGCCGCAGGCGGACGCCTCCAACGATGGCGGCCTGCTCGGCGGCCTCGGCGGCCTCCTGGAGAAATTCCAGCAGTCGGGCCAGGGCGACGTGATCAATTCCTGGATCGGCGGCGGGCAGAACCAACCGATCCAGCCGGGCCAACTCGGCCAGGTCCTCGGCCAGGATACGCTGAACAACCTTGCCCAGAAGGCGGGAGTCAATCCCAACGACCTGCTCGGCCAGCTCGCCCAGCATTTGCCTGAGATCATCAACAAGCTGACGCCGAACGGGCGCATTCCCACGCGGGACGAACTCGGCCAGTAAGGCCGCTATTCGCCGAGCCTCGGCGTCGGATCGAAACAGAAGGGCGGGCGGATTGGCCCGCCCTTTTGGCGTCGTGCCGGGCTGGGAACGAGGCGCCGGCACCTTCGTCACATAAAGAAATCCTTATATCCTTATTGCCGGCAAAGGCCGACTGTGCTAGACGCCCGCCATGTCAAATGCGGGAAGCATCGAATGAGCACGCAAGATTATATCGTCAAGGATATGGGTCTGGCCGCCTGGGGCCGTAAGGAAATCGAGATCGCCGAGAGCGAAATGCCGGGCCTGATGGCCACGCGCGCCGAATATGGCCCGCGCCAGGTGCTCAAGGGCGCCCGCATCGCCGGCTCGCTGCACATGACCATCCAGACGGCCGTGCTGATCGAGACCCTGCAGGCTCTCGGCGCCGATGTGCGCTGGGCTTCCTGCAACATCTACTCGACCCAGGACCATGCTGCCGCAGCCATCGCCGCCGCCGGCACCCCGGTCTTCGCCATCAAGGGCGAGAGCCTGGAAGACTATTGGGAATACACCCACAAGATCTTCGAATGGGCCGATGGCGGCACGCCGAACCTGATCCTCGACGATGGCGGCGACGCCACCATGCTGATGCATCTGGGTCTGCGCGCCGAGAAGGGCGACACCGCCTTCCTCGACGGCGCCACCAATGAGGAAGAAGAAGTCCTTTTCGCCGCGATCAAGAAGCGCCTCACCACGCATCCGGGCTGGTACACCAAGAATGCGCTCGCCATCGGCGGCGTGACCGAGGAGACCACCACGGGCGTGCATCGCCTCTACGAGATGGCCAAGAAGGGCACGCTGCTCTTCCCCGCCATCAACGTGAACGATTCGGTGACCAAGTCGAAGTTCGACAACCTCTATGGCTGCCGCGAATCGCTGGTGGACGGCATCCGCCGCGGCACCGACGTGATGATGGCCGGCAAGATCGCCATGGTCGCCGGCTTCGGCGACGTCGGCAAGGGCTCGGCGGCCTCGCTGCGCAATGCCGGCTGCCGCGTGCTGGTTTCGGAAGTCGACCCGATCTGCGCCCTGCAGGCCGCGATGGAAGGCTATGAAGTCGTCACCATGGAGCAGGCTGCTCCCCGCGCCGACATCTTCGTCACCGCCACCGGCAATGTCGACGTCATCACCCTCGACCATATGCGCGCCATGAAGGACCGCGCCATCGTCTGCAACATCGGTCACTTCGACTCGGAGATCCAGGTCGCCGGCCTGCGCAACCTGAAGTGGACCAATGTGAAGCCGCAGGTCGACGAGATCCAGTTCGCCGACGGCCACCGCATCATCCTCCTGTCGGAAGGCCGCCTGGTCAATCTGGGCAATGCCACCGGCCATCCCTCCTTCGTGATGTCGGCCTCCTTCACCAACCAGACGCTGGCGCAGATCGAGCTGTGGACCAACCCCGGCCAGTACGGCAAGCAGGTCTACACGCTGCCCAAGCACCTGGACGAGAAGGTCGCCTCGCTCCATCTCGCCAAGGTCGGCGCCACCCTGACCAAGCTTTCGGAAAAGCAGTCGGCCTATATCGGCGTGGACCAGAACGGCCCGTTCAAGCCGGAACTCTACCGCTACTGAGTTCGCGCAACGCGTTCGCGTTTCAGCCCTTCCCGCCGGTGCGGGGAGGGCTTTTTGTTGCCGGCCGTCTCGTGCCCGCCGCGGACGTCAGATCACCAGCTTGCCCTGCTTGGCGAGCGCATAGCGTTCGCCGATCTTGCGCCAGTCGACCACCTTCCACCACGCCTTGAGATAATCGGGCCGGCGGTTGCGGTAGGTCAGGTAATAGGCATGCTCCCAGACATCGTTGCCGAACAGCACGCGCTTGCCGTCCATCAGCGGCGTATCCTGGTTGGGTTTGCTGTCGAGGGCGAGCTTGCCCTCGCTCGTCACTGTGACGAACACCCAGCCCGAACCGAAGACCTTGGCCCCGGCGGCACCGAAGGCCTCCTGCAGCTTGGCGACACCACCGAAATCACGCTCGATGGCGGCGAGGACTTCGCCTGCGGGCTCGCCACCCTTGGCGCCCATGATCTGCCAGAACATGGTGTGGTTGACATGGCCGCCGAGATTGTTGCGCACCGCCTGGCGGACGCTCTGCGGCACCTTGTCCAGGCCGGCCAGGATATCGGGATAGGACAGGTCCGCCAGCGAGGGTTCCTGTTTCAGGGCCGCGTTGAAATTGCTGACATAGGCCTGGTGGTGCTTGTCGTGATGCAGCGTCATGGTCTCGGCATCGATCGTCGGTGCCAGCGCTGCGGCCTCATAGGGAAGCGGCGGCAATTCGGCAGGCCCCTTCGGATCTGCCGAGGCAGCGGCGAGGGCAGGGGTCAGTTTGGCGCCGGCGGCCAAGGCGGCGCCGGTCGCGGTGGCGAGAAGAGTGCGGCGGGTCAGTACGGTCATGGTCATTGAAAACGTCTCCGGCCTGTTGGATGAAGAACACGAGCAATAAGGCGGGTGCCCGCAGCGAAGTGCTGCGGACGATGCCCAAGCTAGAGTGGTAATTTGGTAGCACCATGACCGCGGGGCAGGACCGCCTGCCGGCGCCATGGAAAAGGAGCGGGCCAAAGCTGGTTCGTGCACCCCGACCGAAATCGGGGATTGGCCTGCTTGGCCGCGAGGGAGAACGGCATGTCGATTGCGAAAGTGAAGCCGAGGCAGACGGGGGCGACGGCCGTGCTGTCCCGCCTGGGACAGCCGGTGGTGACGTCGGCCACGGGCGGGGAAATCGGCGTGGTCACCCGCCCCTCGGAAGCCGGCTTCAATCCGCTCGACCTGCTCTATGCCTCGCTTTCGGCCTGCCTCGTGCTGAGTGCCCGCATTGCTGCCAGCAATCTCGGCGTGCTCGACCGGCTCGGCGAGGTGCGGGCCGAGGTCAAGGGCGAGAAGGCGGCGGACGAACCCTCGCGCATCGAACGTTTTCATGTCGCGATCGAGGTCAGCGGCGATTTCGACGAGGCGACAAAGGCGGCGATCATTGCCGACGCGGAACGGATCTGCACCGTCAGCAACACCCTCAAGGGCCGTCCGATCCTGGGCTGAGCTTCGGCCTCGAGTCATCCGTACATTTCGGCATGGATCCGCCGGTTTTGTGCCGATAACGCCGGTCAAAGGCGATGGCCGGAAAGGCCCGGCCTCCTATAGCCTCTCGCTATTCCCCTTTGAGAGGGTGCGCGATGCGCTATTTTGGTTTTCTGATCCTTTCGATCCTGCTTGTGGCCGCGCAGCCGGCCTTGGGGCAGGACAATTCCTGCGCCAAACCAGGGGAATCCGGTATAGAGGGCCTCGAAAATCTGCTGCGGGAGCAGAAGAGCTGCAAGGCGGCGACGGCGCTGTTGCGCGAATGCCGGTGGGGCTCCAGCGCCGATACCAGCTTCAGCGCCATCGTCGTCTCCATCTGCGAAAAGGAGTTTTACCCGCAACTCTCCAAGGCGGATCAGATCGACTATGGCGATCGCATGCAGCTCTGCGCCTACCGCTATGCCGGCCAGCAGGGTACGCTCTATATGTCGATGGCCGCGACCTGCCAGAGCGAGGTCGCGGCGCGCTTTGCCGATCCGAACACCGCCCGCGAGCCGCTCGGCCGCGCCAGCTTCAACTGCGGCGAGGCGGACACGGCGCTGGAGAAGGCGATTTGTTCCGACCGGAAATTGGGGCAAGCCGATCTCGTCCTGGCCCAGAGCTATGGCGAGGCAGTCGCGAGCCTGAAGGCAGACCGGCAGACCCGCGGCGCCCTCATTGCCGACCAGCGTCGCTGGCTCGATCGCGTCGCCCGAAAATGCAATCTTGTTGATGGCAACAGGCCGTTTTCCGCCAAGAGCCTTGTTACCGCCAAGAGCCTTGCCTGTGCCCGTGGCGCCTTCGAGAAGCGCTTTGCCCTGCTCGACGGTTGCGGTGAGGCAGGCATCAGCATCGACTGCCTTGCCGAGACGGCCGACGGCGCGGCCGATGCGGCCGATCCGGGCCTGCGGGCGAGTTTCGATTGTGACAAACCCTCCACGCCGCTGGAAATCGCCATCTGCGCCGATACGGACCTCGGGCAGGCGGACATCAGGCTCGCCGCTATCTACGAAAATGTAAGGAGGACCATGGCGGGCGAGCCGGACAGGAAGCTTCTGGTCGAAAGCCAGCGTCGATGGCTCGCCTTCGTGCAGGGAACCTGTCCGCTCGGCGCGGTCGGCGGCATTCCGCCGGTACTGGGGCGCGCTTGCGTGCGTTCCGCTTTCGAACTGCGCGGGAAGCAGCTCACGGCTTGTCTGTCGAAGCCGGACATCGAGCGCAAAGCCTGCCTCGATGATTTCAGGATCCTCGAAGACAAGAAGTAGATTTCATGCCAACGGCCGCGTTGATTCCAGGCCGGGGACTTCAGCCGCGTGCGAGATCGCGGCGGTCGAGCAGCGCCTCGATCCGGCCGCCCGCCATGCGCGCTGCCCTGTCGCACATATGGCCGATCACGTCGGGGTCGTGGCTCACCAGCACCAGTGTCATGCCATGGCGACGCTTGAGGTCGTTGAGCAGATTGAGGATGCCGGCCTGCACCGAAATGTCGAGTGCCGAAGTGGGCTCGTCGAGCAGCAGCAGGCGAGGCTCGAGCAGCAGGGCCCGGGCGATCGCCACGCGCTGGCGCTGGCCGCCGGACAGCTGGTGCGGGTAGCGCCCGGCGATCTCGGCGGCGAGGCCGACATCGGCGAGGCTGGCCCTGACACGGCCGGCAATATCGGTCTCTCCTCGTATCTCCAGCGGTTCGCCGAGCACGCGCGCAATGGCGTGACGCGGATGCAGCGAGGCATAGGGATCCTGGAACACCATCTGGATGTCGCGCCTCAGGGCGCCCTCGATGGCGCGTCCCGGCTGCAGGGAATGCCCGAATACCGCAATCGCGCCCTGCCAGTTCAGGTTCAGGCCGGCAAGGACGCGCAGCACCGTGCTCTTGCCGCAGCCCGACGGGCCGACCAGCCCGAAGGTCTCGCCGGGCTCCACGGCAAAGCTCACGCCGCGCACGGCGGCAAAGCTGCGGCCGCGACGCTGGAAGCTGACCTCCAGATTGTCGATCGACAACGCCGTCATGGCCGTGCATCCCCCGGGTAAGGCGCTTGCGGCGTGTCGGGAGTCGGCAGGCGGGTACCGTAGGTCGCTGCCGAGGGCCGCGCCTGCCACAGGCCGCGCGTATAGGGGTGGCTTGCCTGGGCGAGTTCACTGGCCGGGAGGGCGTCGACGATCGAGCCCTGGCGCATCACCAGGACGCGGTCGGCGAAGCGGGAAACCTGCTGCAGATCATGGCTGATCAGCAGCAGGCCCATGCCGCGTTTGCGCGCCAGGCGTTCCAGCAATCCGAGGATCTGATCGCGCACGACATGGTCGAGCGCGGAAGTCGGTTCGTCGGCGATCAGCAAGTCCGGTTCACCGATCAGCATGGCGGCGATCATCACGCGCTGGCCCATGCCGCCGGAGAGTTCGGCCGGCAGGCTGGCATAGACCCGCTCGGGATCGTCGAGCCCGACCTGGGCGAGCATGGCGAGAGCCTTTCGCCGCCGCTCGGCCTTGGGCAGGCGATGATGCAGCAGAAGGGCCTCTTCCACCTGGCGACCGACACGGTGTGCCGGATTGAGCGAGAATTTCGGATCCTGCAGCACCAGGCCGATGCGCCGGCCACGCAGGCGCTGCCAGCCTCGCGCATCGAGGCCGGCGAGGTCGGTCTCGCCCAGCCGCAACCCGGCTGTCCGCGCCGCGAGGCTCGTCGGCAGCAGGCCCATGATCGCCCGGGCGGTCAGCGACTTGCCCGAACCGGATTCGCCGACGATCGCCACTTTCTCGCGCCCGACCGTAAAGGAAATGCCATGCACGAGCCGGCGGGGTATCGCTTCGCCGCTTTCCACGTTTCCAGCGGTCTTGTCCTTGGTCTCGACCACCAGATCCTCGACCTGCAGCAGGGTATCAGTCATGGCGCGGATCCAAGATGTCGCGCAGCCCATCCCCCAGCAGGTTCAAAGCGAGGCTGGTGGCGAAGATGGCAAGGCCCGGCGCGGCGGCGATCCACCACTGGTCGAAGATCACCTTGGTGCCGTCGGCCACCATCGAGCCCCATTCGGCCATGGGCGGACGCACGCCGAGGCCGAGGAAACCCAGGCCTGCCGCGGCCAGGATGATGCCGGCGAGGTCGAGCGCCAGTCGGATGATGGCCGAGGGCAGCACGAGCGGCAGCACATGGCCGAGAAGCAGGCGCGGCCCCCTAATGCCGACCATGGACGCGGCGGCGAGATAGTCGCTGCTGGCGAGCGCCGATGTTTCCACCCTGGCGAGCCGGGCATAGGCCGGCCAGCTCGTCAGGGCCAGAGCGAGGGCACCATTGACCAGGCCTGGACCGAGAATGGCGACGAAGGCGAAGGCCAGCACCAGGCGCGGGAAGGACATCACGATATCGGTCAGGCGCATCAGCACCCGCTCGGTAAAGCCGCCGAAGAAGCCGGCGAGCAGCCCGACCGCCACGCCGAGCGGGGCCATCAGCACAGTGACCAGGACGATCAGCAGCAGGGTCGGCTGCGCACCGTAGATCAGGCGCGAAAGCAGGTCGCGCCCGAAGCCGTCCGTGCCGAGCCAGTGCTGCCAGGACGGGGCGGCGAGACGGATGGCGCTGTCCTGCAGGTTGGGATCGTAGGGGGCGATCAGCGGTGCCGCCAGCGCCATGAAGATGAGCAGGACGAGCACACTCGCCCCGATCAGGGCGGATGGCGAACGGCGCAATGCCGAGAAAGAGATTGCAGGGGATGCCATCAGCCGCGCTCCGCCAGGGCAGTCGGATCGACGCGGGTGACGATCAGGTCGGTGAGGCTATTGAGCAGCACGAAGGCCATGCCGATCGCCAGGGTCGAGCCGAGGATGGCGGCGGTGTCGCCGGCGAACATGGCGACGGTGAGGTAGCGTCCGATGCCGGGCCAGGCGAATACCGTCTCGGTGAGCACCGCGCCCTCGAGCAGGCTGGCATAGGCGAGGGCGATCACGGTGATCAGCGTGCCGGCCACATTAGGCAGGATATGGACCAGCACCACCCGCAGGGGGCTGGCTCCCTTGGCGCGGGCGGTGAGCACATATTCCCTGGAAAGCTGTTCGAGAATGGCGGCGCGCGTCAGCCTCGAAATGCCGGCCATGGCATAGAGGGCCAGCACCGCCGTCGGCAGGACGAGATGGGCGAGGGCGCTGCGCAAAGCGCCAGGTGTTCCCGAGAGCCAGGCGTCGATCAGCGCGAAGCCGGTGATGGGTTTCATGGTGTATTGGAACACGATGTCGAGGCGCCCCGGTCCCGGCGCCCAGTGCAGCCGGGCGTAGAACAGCAGCAGAAAGATCAGTCCGAGCCAGAAGATCGGGGTCGAATAGCCGATCAGCGATAACAATCGAGCGAGGTTGTCGACCAGGCCGCGCGGCCGCAGCGCCGCCAGGATGCCGAGCGCCAGGCCGAGTACGGCACCGATCAGCGCCGCGGCGGTGGCCAGTTCGAGCGTCGCGGTGAAGGTACGCAGGATGTCGGAGCGGACCGGCTGGCCCGTCGACGTGGCCATGCCGAGATCGCCTTGGACGACATGGCCGAGATAGCGCAGGAATTGCATCACCAGCGGCTGGTCGAGCCCGAGTTCGCGGCGCGCGGCCTCGTAGCTCGACTGGCTGGCGTGATCGCCGACCTGCTGCAGGGCGGGATCGATGCTGGAGAGCCTGGTCAGGATGAAGGTGACGACGATCAGGCCGAACAGCGTCAGAACGACGGACAGCAGCCAGCGCAGCACCCTGAGCACCGGGCGGAGGAAGGGCCTGGCGCCCGGCGTTTCATCAGCTTGCATCGTCAGTCCCGGAAGTGGCGCGAATGCGAAGTCCCGGCGCCACGAGGAAGAAGGCCGTCTCGTCCCAATCTCGACGATTGGAACGAGACATCAAGTCACTTCTCGACCTGGTCGTAATAAACCTGGTCAGCGTTGAGGCCCTGGGCATAGCCCTTGACGGCCTTGCCGAGCACCACCTGGTCGCTGCCCTGGAACATCAGCACATAGGGAGCGCTCTTCTGGATCTTGCGCTGCAGGTCCTCATAGAGGGCGGCGCGCTTGGCCGGATCCTGCTCCTTCACCGCGGCAGCCGTCTCGTTGCTGAGTTCCGGGATCACCCAGCCCGCCTGCTTGGCGATGGTGTTGTACTTGTTGTCGCGGTTGACGGCGAAGGCGCTGGCATTGGAGTGCGGGTCGAAATAATCCGGAATCCAGTAGCGCAGCGTGAATTCATACTGTCCCGAGCGGCCTTTGGCATAGATGTCGCTGGCGACGCCCGGCTGGATGTCGAGCGTGAGGCCGGCTTGGCCAAAAGTCTGCTGCAGGGACTGCGCGATCTGCAGATAGGGCTCTTCGTTGAAGACGGGGAAGGCGATCTTGGTCGGGCCGATGCCGGCATCGGCCAGGATCTTCTTGGCCTTCTCGACATCGAGCTTGTAGGGATTGTCGTTCAGCGCGCCGGGGAAGCCGGTGGGCAGGAAGGCCTGGTGCACCTGCGACTGGCCACGCAGCAGGTTCTTGGCGATGCCCTCATAGTCGACGAGATAGCGGGCTGCCTCCCAGAAGGCGGGATTGCCGAGGGCGGCATTGGCCTTGCTGTTTATCAGGAGATAGTCCGAGCGGGCCGAGGGGATGGCGAGCACGTTGAGCTTGCCCTCCTTCTTGAGCGCATCGATCTGGTCGGCGCCCAGGCCACGGGCGATGTCGATGTCGCCCTGCTCGATCAGCAGACGGCGGGCGGCCGCATCAGGCACGTTACGCAGGATCACGCCCTGCAGCTTGGGGGCGCCGCCCGGCGAGGTCGGGTTGGCATCCAGTACCAGCGCTTCATGAGCGGTATAGGTGTTGATCTTGAAGGCGCCGCTGCCGGCCGAGTGCGACTTCAGCCAGCCATTGCCGAAATCGCCATTGGCGGCCTGGGGAGAGACCGTGGCTTCGTCGACGATGGAGGCGATCGGCGCGGTCAGGATGGCGAGCACGAAGGCCGGGCCGACATCGGCCTGCCAGCTCAGCTTGACCTTGCCGTCATCGATCTTGGTGATGGACTTGTCGACATTCTCCACGGTCCAGCCGAGCTCGTTGAGGATGAAGGCGGGCGACTTGTTGAGCTTCACGGCCCGCGAGAAGGAGAAGATCACGTCTTCCGGGCGCACGGGATTGCCGGAGGTGAATTTGGCATCCTTGGCCAGGGTGAAAGTCAGGCTCTTGCCGTCGCTGCCGGCTTCCCAGGCGCTGGCAAGAGCCGGCTCGATGCGGGTGCCGTCCTGGCGGTTCGACTGCACCAGGCGCTGGTAAAGGGCGTTGAAGGCCTGCACCGTCGTCAACTCGAAACCCTCTGCCGGGTCGAAGCTGACGGCATCGTCGATCGACTGGCCGACCACCAGCAGGCCGGGCGGCGTTTCGGCCTGCGCCGTGGCCACCAGCATGGTCGACAGGCCAGCCAGCACGGCGATACCGGCCCTGTTCCAGAACTTACCCATTTCACACCTCATGACAGCCGAAACCTTCGGTGAATGCCCGGTTCCCGGCCTTTCAGCCGCGACGATTAGGCAAGCCGATTGCTATGGTCAACATATTTCTATCAATCTTGTAGACTATTGGTTGCAAGCTTGAGCCAGCCTGAACCGTGATCACGAAATTTCGGTTCCTATACACGAAAACGTGTGCGGGCGGAGGCTCGTTGTGCCGGATGAGAAACAATGCGTTCACATACTCGCTGCAATTTGTACGCATTGATACATCGCAACACCCGTTTCCGGATATGATCGGCAGCGGGGGGTATTGTCGTGAAAAAAGGGGGAGGCCTCGCCTGCCCGGACCTAATGAAGATCTGATGGCGGCTCGATGAAGCGTCTTCTCAATTTCGTGCTTGTTTTCGTCCTGGTCGTCGGCCTGGCTTGGTGGCAGCGTGCCACACTGGTGCCGTGGCTGGTGCAGACGGTGCCTTCCTCCAAGACTCTCATTGCCGCTCTTCCCGGCTTCTCCGATGCGCTGCATGCTCCCGAAGCGCCGCAGGCGGCCGGGGCAGGCAAGTCTTCGCAGCGCAACGTCGCGCCGGTGCCCGTGGTGCTCGTCCAGGCGGTCGCCAAGCAGATGCCGATGGTGATCGATGCCGTCGGCACCGCCACGCCCTATGCCTCCATCCAGATCCGCACCCGGATCGACAACACCGCGGTCACCAGCGTCCGTGTCGCCGAGGGGGCCGAGGTCAAGCAGGACGATATTCTCTTCACCCTGGATGATCGCGCCATCAAGGCGCAGATCGCCCAGATCCAGGCGCAGATCGCGCGCGACCAGGCCCAGATCGCCCAGGCCCAGATCGACCTGTCCCGCGCCAATGACCTGCTCGCCCGCAATGCCGGTGCGGCGACCACGCGTGATACGGCCGCGACCGCCCTCAAGGTCGGGCAGGCGCAGCTCCAGGCAGACCAGGCCTCGCTGGAAGCGGCCGAGGTGACGCTCGATTATACCGTGATCCGCGCACCCGTGCCCGGGCGCATCGGTTCGATCCCGGTCAAGCCCGGCTCGACGGTGCGCACCTCCGACACCGCGCCGCTCGCCACCGTGAACCAGCTCGACCCGGCCGTGGTGGCCTTCTCGATCCCGCAGTCGCGCCTGGCCGAACTGCGCGAGGCGATGGCGAAGGGACCGGTACGCGTCGACGCCATTACCGGCGGCAATACGCTCACCGGCCAGGTGTCCTTCGTCGAGAACGCCATCGATGCCGCCACGGGCACCATCATGGTCAAGGCCGACATCCCCAATCCGCACGAAATCCTGTGGGGCGGCGCCTTCGTCAACGTGCAGGTCGTCCTGCCCAATGCCAGCCCGCAAGTGGTGGTTCCCGATGCCGCCGTCCAGCTTGGCCAAAAGGGAAGCTACGTCTTCGTGGTGAAAGATGGTAAAACGGCTGAGCTTCGGTCCGTGACCGTTGCGCGCGTCGCCGGCGCCGATGCCGTGATCACCAAGGGCGTCGAGAGCGGCGAACAGGTGGTGGTCGACGGGGGTTTGCGCCTGGTCGACGGTGCGCCGGTCGCCATCAATGCGGGGGCCAAGGAGAGCACCGCCGCCAATACCAGTGCCAAAAGCTGAAGCCGGGAGACAAGCCGTTGTTTTCGGAATTGTGCATCCGCCGCCCGGTCATGACCATCCTGTTGATGGTCTCCTTCATTGCGGCCGGCTGGTTCGGCTACCGGCAATTGCCGGTGGCGGCCGTGCCGCGCGTCGACTATCCGACGATTTCGGTGACCGCCACTCTGCCGGGCGCGAGCCCGGAAACCATGGCTTCCTCGGTGGCCGCCATTCTCGAGAAGCAGTTCTCGGCGATTTCCGGCATCTCCACGATGTCATCGACCTCCTATCTGGGCTCGACGCAGATCGTCCTGCAGTTCGATCTCAATCGCAATGTCGACGGTGCGGCGCTGGACGTGCAGGCCGCCATCGCCACGGCGCAGCGCCAGCTGCCCACCGAGATGACCACGCCGCCGAGCTTCAGGAAGGTCAATCCGGCCGACCAGCCGGTGATCTTCATGGCGCTGACCTCGGACCAGGCGCGCACATCCGACATCGACCGCTTCGCGCAGTCCAACATCCAGCCGTTGCTGGCGACGCTGCCGGGCGTCGCCCAGGTCAATATCTGGGGATCGCAGCAATATGCCGTGCGGGTGGAGGCCGATCTCGACCAGCTCACCGCGCGTGGCCTCACCCTCGACGACCTGCAGAAGGCCGTCGCCGCCGCCAATTCCAATACGCCCGTCGGTTCGACCAGCAATAACGGCCGCAACCTCATCCTCGATGCCACTGGTCCGATCCGCTATGCCAAGGGCTACATGCCGATCGTGGTGTCTTCCAAGAACGGCGCCCCGGTGCTGCTGCAGGATGTTGCCCGCGCCATCGACAGCGTCGAGAACGACAAGACCGCGGCTTGGCGCAACGACACCCGCGGCATCATCATTGCCATCCAGCGCCAGCCCGACGCCAATACCGTCGCCGTGGTCGACGCGGTCAAGAACACGCTGCCCAAGATCCGGGAAAGCCTGCCGGTCGGCGTCAGCCTCGACACGCTGATGGACCGTTCCGTGCCGATCCGCGCGGCAGTGGAGGATGTCGAGTTCACGCTGGGCCTGTCGATCCTGCTGGTCGTGATCGTGATCTACTTCTTCCTGCGCAGCGCGCGGGCAACGCTGATCCCGGCCATCGCCCTGCCGATCTCGCTGATCGGCACCTTCGCGGGCATGTATGTGCTCGGTTTTTCGATCGACAACATCTCGCTGCTCGCCTTGACGCTGTGCGTCGGCTTCGTGGTCGACGATGCCATCGTCATGCTGGAGAACATCG
The DNA here is from genome assembly GCF_052045555.1 of Labrys sp. 22185. NCBI lineage: Bacteria > Pseudomonadati > Pseudomonadota > Alphaproteobacteria > Hyphomicrobiales > Xanthobacteraceae > Labrys > Labrys sp. 22185. The sequence goes on from NZ_JBQEPH010000020.1 coordinate 64,992, forward strand.
TCCGCCATGTCGAACTGGGGCAGAAACCCTTTGCGGCGGCCCTGATCGGCTCGCGCGAGGTCGGCTTCACCATTCTGTCGATGACGCTGTCGCTGATCGCCGTATTCATCCCGGTGATCTTCATGGGCGGCATCATCGGGCGGATGTTCTCCGAGTTCGGCTATGTGATGGCTATCGCCATCCTGATCTCCGGCGTGGTTTCGCTGACGCTGACGCCGATGCTGTGCTCGCGCTTGATCAAGGAGCATTCCGAGGAAAAGCGCCCGGGGCTGCTGCTGCGGCTGTTCGAAGCCGGTTTCAACTGGCTGACCAGGGGCTATGCCCTCACGGTGCGCTGGGCCGTCAATTCGCCCGGCTTCATGCTCACCGTCACGGCGGCGACCTTCGTCGTGACCGCGATCCTCTTCGTCAATATCCCCAAGGGCTTCTTCCCGCAGGAGGATATGGGCTTCGTTTCCGTCTCGACCGTGGGACCCGACGACGTCTCCTTCGAGGCGATGATGGCGCGCCAGCAGGCCGTCGTCACCGAATTGCGCAAGGATCCCGATGTCGTCGCCATCCTGTCGAGCATCGGCGGCGGGGCGACCAGCCAGATCAGCTCCGGCAGCATGAACATCCAGCTGCGCGACAAGCCGGCCCGCACGGATCCGATCGACGTGGTGATCAAGCGCCTCGCCCAGGAAGCGGCGAAGGTGCCTGGCATCAACACCTATTTCCAGGCGGTGCAGTCGATCAATATCGGCGCCACCCGTTCGCGCAGCCAGTATCAATACGCCCTGATGTCGCCCGACGTCGACGAACTGCGCGCCAATGCCCAGAAGCTGCAAGCCCGCATGGCCCAGATTCCGGGTATCACCGGCGTCAACTCCGACCTGCAGATCAAGGCGCGCGATGCCGTCGTCTCGATCGATCGCGACAATGCCGCCAAGCTCGGCGTTACCGTCGACCAGATCCGCTCTGCGCTCTACTCGGCCTATGGCACCAGCCAAGTCTCGACCATTTATGCGCCGGAAAATACCTATGAAGTGATCCTGGAGGCGAGCCAGGCCTATAGCTCGCCCCAGGACCTGATGCGCAAGCTCAATGTCCGCTCGAGCTCGGGGGTGCTGATCCCGCTCGACAGCGTGGCGCGCATCGAGCAGAAGCCGTCGGCGGTGTCGCTCTCCCATATCGGCCAGCTGCCCTCGGTGACGATCTCCTTCAACCTCCAGCCCGGCGTCGCGCTCAGCCAGGCGGTGGACGCCATCCAGCAGGCGACGGCCGAGCTCGACATTCCCAAGACGATCGCCACCCAGTTCCAGGGTACCGCCCAGCAGTTCCAGGATTCGCTCGCCAGCATGCCGTTGCTGCTCTTCGCCGCGGTGCTGGTGGTCTATATCCTGCTCGGCATCCTCTATGAGAGCTTCATCCATCCGATCACCATCCTGTCGGGCCTGCCGACGGCCGGTATCGGCGCCCTGCTGACGCTGCAGCTGTTCTCGATGGACCTCTCCATCATCGCCATGATCGGCCTGATCATGCTGATCGGCATCGTCAAGAAGAACGCCATCATGATGGTGGATTTCGCCGTGCAGCGCCGGGCCGCCGGCCTGCCGGCCAAGGAGGCCATCGTCGAGGCGGCGGTGCTGCGTTTCCGCCCGATCATGATGACCTCGCTCGCCGCCATTCTCGGCGCGCTGCCGATCGCCCTCGGCCATGGCGCCGGCGCCGAGCTGCGCCGGCCGCTCGGCGTCACCGTGGTGGGCGGCCTGATCGTCTCGCAGCTGCTCACCCTCTACATCACGCCGGTGGTCTATCTCTCCCTCGACCGCGTCGCCAGCTGGTTCGCACGCAAGCCGGAGGACCTGCCGGCGCGCACCGACGACGTCCTGCCCGAGCCCGAGCAGCACGACGTCAGGCCGCCCGCGCCGGGCGAGCCCGCCATCGCTGCCGAGAAGAAGCCCGGCCTGATGACCGCGGCGGAGTAGGGGGACTCTTCTGGGATCGCCGGCATCTCTGCCGGCTCTTCCTCTTCCCCACGCGGGATGCTTCCAAGAGCAGGCAAGGATGCCTGCGATCCCAGAGGCCTCATTTGCCCTCTGCCCCCGCTTTCGCCTATGAAGGCCCCGATTTCCCCGGATGTCTTCCCATGCGCCTCAAGGCGATCTGCCGTATTGCTGCCGTCGCCCTGCTGGCCATGCCCCTGATCCCGCTGCAATGGCTGGCGGTGAGGCGCGACTGGGCGCTGGCTCGCCGCCTGCCGGTGTTCTTCCATCGCAGCGTGCTCGCCATCATCGGCGTCCGGGTTGCCGTCAACGGCACCCAGGCCCGGCAACGGCCGCTGCTGATCGTCGCCAACCATGTCTCCTGGCTCGACATCGTGGTGCTGGGCGCCCTGGCGCCCTTGTCCTTCATCGCCAAGAGCGAGGTGCGCGGCTGGCCGGTGATCGGCCTGTTCGCCCGGCTGCAGCGCTCGGTCTTCATCGAGCGCGAACGCCGCCACAAGACAGGCCATGCCACTGCCGCCATCGGTGCCAGGCTGAAGGCCGGGGATGCCATGGTGCTGTTCGGCGAAGGCACCACTGGAGACGGCGTCCACGTCCTGCCCTTCCGTTCCGCCTTGGTGGGGGCCGCGCGCGAAGCGCTCGATGGCGGCGAGGCGGCGGCCTATGTCCAGCCGCTCGCCCTGCGCTATGCCAAGCGCGGCGGGCTGCCGATCGGCCGCGGCGCCATGAAGGAAGTCGCCTGGATCGGCGACATGGATCTGGCACCGCATCTCGTCGGCATTCTCTCCGGCCCGCCGATCGATGCCGTGGTGACCTGGGGTGAGGCCCTGGCCTGCGATGCCGCCACCGATCGCAAGACCCTGACCCGTCAGCTCGAAGCGGATGTCCGCAGGCTGGTGCGGGCGAGTTAAAGCGTTTTCCAGAAAAGTCGATAGACTTTTCGATTAAGAAAATGCGTCAAAACAAAGGGTTGGATTGAAATGGCGATCCGAGGAAAAGCCATTTTGCTCTAGCCCGAGCCTCCCGGCTCTGCCTGTGCGAAGGTCTCGATGGCCCGCGCGAAGGCCGCCAGTGCCGCGGTGACCGAAGCGGCAATTTCGACATTTCCGGCCATGCCGGCGGCATCCAGCCGCGTCGCCAGCAAGGGCAGGGTGATCGAGGCCTCCTCGACGATGCGCGCCGACATCGTGGTCAGCACCAGGCGCAGGGCCGCCTGCGCGTCACTGGCGCGCGGCGAAGCATTGAAAAGGGCGATGGGCTTGCCCGGGAATTCGAAGCTGCCGACCAGCCAGTCGAGTGCGTTCTTGAAGGAGCCCGGAATGCCGCGGGCATATTCGGGGCAGGAAATGATCAGCCCGTCGGTGGCGCCGACCAGATGGCGCAGCGCCATGACGCTTCGAGGCGGATTGTCGCCATCGAGATCCGGATTGAAATGCGGCAGCGAACCGATGCCGTCATAGGCCGCAATGCGCATGCCGGCCGGCGCCAGCAAGGCGGCGGCTTCGAGCAGCACCGTATTCGAAGAGCCGAGGCGGAGGCTGCCGGATAGCGCGAGAAGTGTGATCATTGGCGAATCCGCAGCGCTCCCAAAAGAACACTCTTGCCGATGGCCGGACGGGCGGCAAGCACACGCGCAAGTGACTGGATCGAGACGAGATAGACGGCTGACATCCGCGCGCATGAGGCGTATTGTCGCGGATCTACAGGTCGCGCTCGTCGTGGCTGTTTCGGCGTCGGCACCCCGCCGGCGTTCCACTTCGGTCGCGGCCTTCATTCCTTTCGGGAGTAGGACCATGACGATCAGAAATCCCGTCGAATGGGGTATCGATGCCGTCCGCGGTGCCGCCAATGGCGTGGGCGCCCTTGGCACCACCCTGCATCGCCCCGCTGCCCAGTTCGAAACCTCGACGCCCATCGTCCGCCAGATCGGTTTTGCCGATCTGCGCGAGGTCCTGGCCAAGGGCTTCCAGGATTTCGGCGCCTATCGCACCGACGTCATCTTCATCGGCTTGATCTATCCGCTTGCCGGCCTGGTCCTAGCCCAATTCGCCTTCGGCAACGGCATGCTGCCGATGCTCTTCCCGCTGGTATCGGGCTTCGCGCTCGTCGGCCCGGTTGCCGCGATCGGCCTCTATGAAATGAGCCGCCGCCGCGAGCAGGGCCTCGAGGCCACCTGGGCCCATACGCTCGACGTGGCGCGCTCGCCCAATTTCGGTGCCATTCTCGGGCTCAGCCTGATCCTGGCGGTGATCTTCGCGCTCTGGCTCGGCGTCGCCGCGCTGATCTATCGCTATACGCTCGGCCCGGCCCTGCCGGTCTCGGTCTCCGCCTTCGTCTCGGATGTCTTCACCACGCCTGCCGGCTGGGCGATGATCGTGCTCGGCGTCGGAGCCGGCTTCCTGTTCGCCCTGGTGGTGCTGGCGATCAGCGTGGTGTCGTTCCCGATGCTGCTCGACCGCAAGGTGAGGATCGGCACCGCCGTCAGGACTTCGGTGGATGTGGTGCGCGCCAATCCCGGCCCGATGCTGGCCTGGGGCTTCATCGTCGCTTGCGCCCTGGTGCTCGGTTCGCTCCCCGCATTGCTCGGCTTGATCGTGGCCATGCCGGTGCTCGGCCACGCGACCTGGCACCTCTACCGCCGGGCGGTGGGGTAGTGGTGACTTGTTCTCGGCATGCCCGGGCTTGAGCCGGGCATGCCGGCATTTTCGCGGTCCCGAAGCATTGGCCGCATTGCCGGGACGTGCCCGGCAATGCGAGGTGTGAGGCAATTGGCTTCGATGGGCCGAAATACCGGCGTCATTTCGGTGTCGCTTCGGCGAAATCCTGCTGGAATTGCTTCAGTTCCGGCTCGTTCAAATCTGAGACAGCCCAGAAATTCAGCCCTGCCTGGGTCCAGTTCAGGAGCGTATAGCCATCGCGCTCCCCGACTGGGGCAGAGGCGCCCGCGGCAGGCCAGATGAAGAGATTGATGACATGGCCGCTGCGCCGATAGATCAGCGTGGCGACGACGCGTCCCTTGAGATAGTCCACACGCCCGCCGACCAGCGGAAAGCCGCGCGCCTTGAGGTCCACCACCGGCGGCGAGAAGTCGATCTTGCCGTTGAACCAGGGCTTGACGGTGTGCTGGTCGGAGGTAGCGACGTCGGTCAGGTGATTGGCGAGCAGGGAGTGGACATGGCTGGAAATCAGCTCGTCCTCCAGCGAGGGACCTGGTTCGGGGCGCATCGTCACGAACAGCACGCAGGCCGCCAGGACGGCCAGCGAAGGCAGCAGGCTCCAGCGCGTGAAACGGTCGACGAGCAGGCGCCAGTCGAGGCCAGCGCGGGTGGAAGCCCGGGAAGCGCCGGCTTCGCGGCGCAGGGCCGCCGCCACCCGGCCATGCAAGGCTGCTGAGGCCGGCCAGCGCACGCCGTCCTGGGTGATGATCGCACGGATCGCCTCGATTTCGGCCAGCCGCGCCGTGCAATCGGGGCAACCGGCGAGATGGTCCTCCACCCGCAGGGCATTGGCAGCGTCGAGTTCGCCATCGGCATAGAGCTGCAGCAGCCGGTCCCAGTCCTGGTGCGGTGTCTCGGCCATGCTCATGCCTCTCCTCCCGGCGTTGCCTGCCGGTTCTTCCAGGCAGCAGCGAACAGGGTGCGTGCGCGGGCGAGCCGCGACATCACCGTGCCCATGGGGGCCGCAATCGTTTCGGCGATCTCCCGATAGGAAAGCTCCTCCATTTCCCTGAGGACCAGGACTTCGCGGAAGGCTTCGGGCAGGCGGTCGAGAACCGCGCGGATCTCGCTTGCTTCGGCCTGCTGCAGCAAGGCGGTTTCGGGACTCGCCTCCTCATGCGGCAGGTCGGTCCTCTCCTCCTCGCCTTCACCGGCTTCGAGCGACACTGTGCGGACGCTGCGCTGGCGTGCCTGCCACCAGGAGCGATGGCAATTGCGCACGATGGTCAGGAGCCAGGCGCGCGAGCTGCCGCCCCGATAGTCTGCAAAGCCGCGAAAGGCGCGCAGGAAAGCCTCCTGCACGATGTCCTCTGCCGTGTCGGCATCGCGGCAGAGATAACGCGCCAGATTATGCGCCGCGTCGAGATGCGGCAGCATCACGGCCTGGAACCGGGCGAGCGCGTCGGCGTTCCCTGCCGTCCTGGCGGAAGGCTGCCCGTTTGCGGCCATGGTCCAGACGCCATGGCACCATGCGGCCAGGCGTCGGATTGCCGGCAGCAGCCATGGGGTGTCGGGATTCGTGCCGGCATGCGCCGTCATGGCCGCTCGTCCTTCCCGCCCCAATCCCAGTTCGATCAATGCGTAGCCCACCGCATCGCAACCTTGCCGGTCATCGGCATGGACTGAGAAGGCATGGGCCGAGAACAGGAATAGCTGAAATCCCGGGGCTGCGCGAAGGCGAAGTTGTCGGCGATGACTTCAAACGGGCACCGAGCCCCGATCAGGGCGGGCAGGGACAGCAGGGCCAATTGCAGGACGAGCCGCGCGAGGGCAGGGCGATAGTAACGGGGGACCGCGGGCATCTCCACAAGACTCTTACGCCAGCGACGGCCGGCACCGTTCTCATCCGGTGAAGGAGGTTCGTCGGAATGGGTCATCTCGCGCTCCGGATACGGAAGGGGCTGCCGGCAGCCCATGCCGATCCAGATCGCGGCAATCGGCGTTTTATTCCCGAAGACAAAGATTTTTTTGAAGAAGAGCTTTGCGTGCTGCCGGCTTGGGCCGGCTACAACGCCAGATATTCCGTCTGCACGGCACTGTCGGCTTCCAGCGCCGCCATCGTACCGGAATAGCGGATCATGCCGCTCTCGATGACGTAGGCGCGGTCGGCGATCAGACGGGCAAAATGCAGGTTCTGCTCGGAGAGCAGGATCGACAGCCCTTCCTGCTTGAGGCGCAGGATGGCGCGGGCCATGTCCTCGACGATCTTGGGTGCGAGGCCCTCGGAAGGCTCGTCCAGCAGCACGATGGCGGGATTGCCCATCAAGGTGCGGGCGATGGTGAGCATCTGCTGCTCGCCGCCGCTCATCCGCCCGCCGAGCCGGCCCGGCATGGCGGCGAGATTGGGGAAGAGCTCGTAGAGCCGTTCCGGCGTCCAGGGCTTCAGGTTCTGGCGTGGGGGGCGGCGGCCGACTTCCAGGTTCTCCCTGACCGTCAGGTCGGTGAAGACGCGGCGATCTTCCGGTACATAGCCGATGCCGCGGCGGGCGATCTCATAGACGGGCAGGCGGATGATGTCGGCACCGTCGAGGCGGATGGCACCTCGCCGGTCGGCGACCAGCCCGATGATCGAGCGGAAGGTGGTGGATTTGCCGGCGCCGTTGCGGCCGAGCAGGGCGACGACCTCGCCCGGCCCGATCTCGAGCGAGACCTGGTGCAGGATGTGGGCTGGGCCGTAGAAACTGTCGAGGTCGGCGATTTCCAGCTTCATCGGGCAGGCTCCTGCGCGTGGATTGCGGCGGACGCGAAGACCGTGCCGTCGCCGAGATAGACGGCGCGCACCTGCGGGTCGTTGCGCACGGTGTCGGCATCGCCGGCGGCGATCAGGCGGCCGCGATCGAGCACGAGGAGCCTGTCGGCATGCTCGAACACCACGTCCATGTCATGCTCGGTGAACAGGATGCCGATGCCGCGCTGGCGAGCGATGCCGGCCGCCAGGGCCATCATGGCGATGCGCGCGCCCGGCGCCATGCCGGCTGTCGGCTCGTCCATCAAGAGGAGGCGTGGCTCATTGGAGAGCGCCACTGCCAGTTCCAGCCGCTTGAGATCGCCATAGGCGAGCTCGCCGCAGGGATGATCGGCCAGGGCGCCGATGCCGACGAGGTCGAGCAGGGCCTGGGCTTCCTTCCGCTTGTAGCGGTCGAGGCGGGCAAAGCGGCGCCAGATGATGCCGTCATGGCTTGCCAGGGCGACCTGGAGGTTCTCGATCACCCGCATCGAGGCGAAGGTGGCGGTGATCTGGAAGGTGCGCCCGACGCCGAGGCGGCAGATCGCGGCGGGCCGCATGCCGGCCGTCTCGCGGCCGAACAGGCGGATGGAGCCGCGATCGGGCTTGATCTGGCCGTGGATCATGTTGAAGCAGGTGCTCTTGCCGGCGCCGTTGGGGCCGATCAGCGCCACCATCTCGCCGGCTGCGACGGTGAGCGAAACGTCCTTCACCGCCTCGACGCCGCCATAGGTCTTGGCGAGCCCCTGGACCTCCAGCAGCACCGTCATGGCCGGTTCTCCTTGGTCCGTGAGAGATTTCGAGACGGCAGGAGATCGCGCAGGCCCGCCAGTCCGCGCGGCAGCACCACCACGACTGCGATGATGAACAGGCCGATGGCAAGCTTGGAATAATCGGTCGCGCTCATCAGCCAGATCGACAGGGTCTTGAACACGCCGGCGCCGAGCACGGCGCCGGAGACACGGCCCATGCCGCCGAGCAGCACCATCACCAGCCCGTCCACCGAGGTCGTGACGCCGAAGGCATCGGGAAACACGCTACCCTTGAGGAAGGCGAACAGAGCGCCGGAAACGCCGGCCAGCAGGCCCGCCAGCACGAAAGCGGCCCATTGCACCGGCGCCTTGGCGATGCCGACCGCCTCGGCACGCAGGTCGGAATCGCGCACGGCCCGCAGCATGAAGCCGAAGGGGGCGAAGGTGGCGAGCCTGAGCAGGCCGACCCCCAGCATGGCCAGAACCAAGGTCAACTCGTAGAAGGCCCAGGGCTTGGCAGCCCATTTCGCCGGCCATACGCTCAAGATGCCATTGTCGCCGCCGGTGAAGTCGACCCATTGCGAGGCGATCGACCAGCAGATCTGCGCGAAGGCGAGGCTGAGCATGGCGAGATACACGCCCGAAAGCCGAACGGCGAAGCCGGCGAACAGCACGGCTCCTGCCAGCGCGAGCAGGGGCGCGGCCAGCAGCACGGCTTCCATTGGCCAGCCCAGCATCGTCGTCAGCAGAGCGGCGCCATAGCTGCCCAGGCCGAAAAAGGCGGCATGGCCGAAGGAGACGAGGCCGCCGACCGAAACCAGGAACTGCAGACTGGCCGCAAAGAGCACGAAGATCAGGATCTCGCTGCCCACCGACAGCACATAGGGGCTGGCGCCGAGCGGAAGCAATGCGGCAAGGGCGATGGCTGCGGCTATGAGCAGCCGTCCGGACGTTCGCATGGGCTGCCAGGGCTGTGTCGTGAGGCCCAAGGCCGAGCGCTGCGGGCTCGTCGGCTTGCCGAACAGGCCCCAGGGCCTGACCACCAGCACCACCGCCATCACCAGGAAGATTAGCACGATGGAAATCTTGGGAAAGGCGAGGATGCCGAAGGCGTTGAGCTCGGAGATCAGGATGGCGGCGACGAGCGCGCCCACGATGGAGCCGAGCCCGCCGGTGACCACGATGATGAAGGCCTCGACGATGATGGCGAGGTCCATCTGGTGGGTGACGGCGTCGCGCGGGATCTGCAGGGCCCCGCCGAGCGCGGCGAGGCCGACGCCCAGCATGAACACGCCGGTGAACAGCCATTTCTGGTTGACGCCGAGGGCGGCGACCATGTCGCGGTCCTGCGTGGCGGCCCGCACCAGGATGCCCCAGCGGGTGCGGTTGAGCAGCAGCCAGATCAGGCCGAGCACCAAAGGTGACATGGCGATGAGGAAGAGGTCATAGGCGGGGATCGCCTTGCCGGCGATCTCGACCGCGCCCTTCAAGCCCGGCGCGCGTGGCCCCAGCAGGTCGTCGGCGCCGAAGACGATCACCACGAGGTCCTGTACCACCAGGGTGACGCCGAAGGTGGCGAGCAGTTGGAACAGTTCCGGCGCCCGATAGATCCGTCGAAGCAGCGTCATCTCCAGCAGGCCGCCCATGACCGCCACGATCGCTACGGCGGCCGGCAGAGCCAGCCAGAAGCCGAGCGGACCGGACCAGGCATTGGCAAGCGTGCAGGCGACATAGGCGCCCAGCATGTAGAAGGCGCCATGGGCGAAATTGACGATGCGGGTCACGCCGAAGATCAGCGACAGGCCCGATGCGACCAGGAACAGGGAGGCAGCCCCGGCAAGGCCGCTCAGGAATTGGGCGATGATGGTTCCCACGAAGACCTCAAATTGGGGAGCGTCGGAGATCAGGTGGCTTGTCTGATCGGTGGTGCAGCCCCTCACCCATACCCTCTCCCCGTAAGGACTGGGCGAGGGGGGCGCAGGCGTTGCGATTGATCCTTTGATCGCTCCTCGCGCCCGATGGTCGGGCGAGATTGGATGCTTTCAGTTCGAGACGCCGGTCGGAGTCCCCCTCGCCCCGCCACTTGCGGGGAGAGGGTAGGGGGAGGGGCCCCGCGGCGTTTTGGGCTTCTTGGGCGCTTGTTCCGCCCTTCCCGGCCTGGCCTGCCCTTCACGGCGCCGGCCGCATGCCCTTTACCGCGGCGTCATCCGGCAGATAGTCCTTGCCGTCGCGATAGACGAAATCGGTCATCACGCCATTGCCGTCCGCGACCCCCGTCTTGCCGACGAAGGCGCCCATGGTGGATTGATGGTCGATGGCGCGGAAGCTGATCGGCCCGAAAGGGGTGTCCAGCGGCAGGCCCTCGGCCGCCTTGATCAGCGCGGCGGTATCCGTCGAACCGGCCTTGGCGAGGATCGCGGCGGCAGCCTTCATGGTGACGTAGCCGACGATCGAACCAAGACGCGGATAATCGTTGTACTTGGCCTGGTAGGCCTTGAGAAAGGCCTCGTGCGCCGGGGTTTTCACCGCATTCCAGGGATAGCCGGTGACGATCCAGCCCGTCGGCGCCTCGTCCTTGAGGGGGGCGAGATATTCGGGCTCGCCGGTGAGGAAGCTCACCACGGCCCGATCCTTGAACAGGCCCCGGGTCGAGCCCTCGCGCACGAACTTCACCAGATCGCCGCCGAAGGTGACGTTGAGGATGGCGTCAGGCTTGGTGGCGATGAGGGCCTCCACCACCGGGCCGGCATCGATCTTGCCCTGGGTCGGCCATTGCTCGCCCACCCATTTCACGTCGGGGCGCTTGGCGCTGAGGATCTGCTTGAACACGGCGACGGCTGACTGGCCATATTCGTAGTTGGGTGCCACCGTGGCCCAGTTCTTGGCCGGCAGCTTGGCGGCTTCCTCCGCCAGCATCGCCGCTTGCATGTAGTTGGAGGGGCGCAGGCGGAAGGTCTGGGCATTGCCTTTCGACCAGGTGATGGCGTCCGTCAGCGGCTCGGCTGCCAGGAACATCACGTCCTTCTGCTTGGCGAAGTCGGAGACGGCCAGACCGACATTGGAGAAGAAGGTGCCCATCAGCATGACGGCGCCGTCGCTCGAGGTGAGCTCGTTGGCGGCGGTGATGGCGCTGGCGGGCTTGCCGCCATCATCCTTGGAGATCACTTCGAGCGGCTTGCCGTTGACGCCGCCGGCGGCGTTGATCTCCTCCAGCGCGAGCTGCCAGCCCTTGCGGTAGGGCTCGGTGAAGGCGGGAAGGCCGGAATAGGAATTGATCTCGCCGATCTTGATGCTGTCGGCCGCAAGGGAAGGAAGGGCCGTGAACAAGGTTACGGCGACGGTGCCCGCGAGGGCCAGTCGAGACAAGATCCGCATTCAGGGTCTCCGCTCTGGATGTTGGAGGCTTTATGATTCTTGGACTGTGTCGGCTCGCGTCCTCCCGGTCCAGCCTCATGGCTGCTGGGAGAGGGCGCAAACCGCCGCAGGCAGGCTGAAACGGCGGAAAATCGTTCGTATGCAAACGAGTTTCCGCCGAGGACAGCGGCGCTGTCAAGCGTCCTTCTCATGGGAGTTGAGCTCGACGGGAAAAAGGGCAAGGCTGATCCCAGCTATTACAGGGAGAACCTGAATGGATCGGCGGCGATTGGCACCTCAAATGTCCGGGAGTTCAATAGCGACATTCGCCGTGGTCTTCTTGGTCTACGCTCTGGGACCCTGGATCCCTTTGCCAGGTCTCGATGCTGAAAAACTGGCCTCCATGACGTCATTTTCACTCGACCCCTCAATGGCCAGATTCTCCATTTTTTCTCTCGGCCTTATGCCGCTGTTCACGGTTTTGGCTCACGCCGAAATCGCCAAGCTGTTATTTCCACGGCTGGCGCGATGGCAGGAGGCCTCCTGCCGCAATGCAAGTCGATGGAACGATGTACTGCGTATTTCAACGCTCGTTCTGACCGCGATGCAGGGATACGGCATTATGGTTGGCCTGCGGGCCGTGGGAGTGGTCGACGATACCGACGCAATCGCGGTTCCGGTGGGCCTTGCAACCTTCGTCGGCAGCACGGCCTTGCTGATGTGGTTGGTCGATCGTCTCCGATTGCCGGGGCTGGGCAACGGCTTCTGGTTCCTTTGGTTGACGCCCCTTGTTGGGGCACTTCCGGCAACGTTTCTTCAGCAGGTCGACCTTATCCGAACCGGAGGAATGGCACCCTCCATGATGCTGTTCGGTCTGGTCTATGCCTTGGTGGCAGCCCTGTTGGCCGTTACAGCAACGTTGATCGTGATCCAAGCGCCCAAGACGGATGAAGCGTCCCAAGCCAGGCAAAAGAATCGAGCGGAAACGCAAAGGATACTGGCAGCGGTGATCTGGCCGCCGTTTCTCGCCAGCATAGCCGCCGGATATTTGATCCTCCTCTACCCGCTGGTCTGGCCGGCGCAGGGAGGAGATTTGTCAGGAGCGATCGCCGTCAGTCATATCGTCGCGACGGCTCTGCTCCTTCCTTTGTTCAGCTACCTCTATGGGCGCCAGCGCACGGACATCCATGGTGCTGTCTCCGATGCGCGTGATGATGAAAGCACAAGGCTGCTCTTTCGTTACGGCCTGGCGGGGCTTCTCCAATCCGCACTTTGCGCCGGCATCGGGCTCCTTGTCTGGATATATCCTGTTTTCGGCTCTTGGAGTGGCGCACAATTGATCGCAGTCGTGGCCGTGACGATGTCGCTTGCGTCCTGTTGGAGATCCGGATTGGGATCGCCGCCACCGGGGGCTGTCGTGCCGGTCGCACTGCGCACCACTGGCTCGGCGCCCAGCGCCGGTTAGACCTCATCCTTCGCATAGGAGATGATCGACAGGAAGCGGATCGGCAATTGGCGCATCTCGTCCGGGCCGTGCGGGGCATCGGCGTCGAAGAACAGGCTGTCGCCGGGCGTGAGGTGGTAGAGCTTGTCGGCGTGGCGGTAGACCACCTCGCCCTCCAGCATGTAGATGAATTCGAGGCCCGAATGCTGGAACAGCGGGAAGACGTCCGATTCTTCCGTCAGCGTGATGACATAGGGTTCGACCACCACGCGGCCGGTATTGCCGGCATTGTGGCCGAGCAGGCGATATTGATGGCCGGCGCGCGTGCCGCGCCGCTCGATCAGGAGGCCTTCGCCGGCCTTGACGAACACCGCCTCGCGCCGTTCCTCGAAGCGCCGGAAGAAGGCGGTCACCGGCACGCCGAGGGCGCGCGACAGGGTCTGCAGCGTGGTGAGCGAGGGCGAGGTCACGCCATTCTCGATCTTGGAGAGCATGCCGAGCGACAGGCCCGTCGCGGCGGCCAGGTCGGCGACGGTGATGCCGAGCTTGTTGCGGAAGGAGCGAACCTCGCGTCCGATCGCCACTTCCAGAATATTGTCGCGGGCGCCGCCGAGCGCATGCGGGTCCTGGCCCGGAAAGGCGGAGGCGGGCGGCAGTTCGCGGGTGGGAAAGGCATCCGAGAACAGGCCTTCGCCATCGTCCGGATCGATTGGATCGGCATAACGGGGGCCCAATGTCGGGGCAATGACCGTCTGGCCTCCACGCCCGGCGGTGGGCGTCGGCACTGTCCTGACAGCCGGTGTAACCACCCGCTTCGTCATGCTCGTTCCTTTCACGTCCCTGCAGAGAGCATGGCGCGTTCGGCGCTTCCTCCCCGCTCATTCCCATTTGCCTCGCAGCCGGACGTTCTGAATTCCAAGACCGCGGCCGGCTTCAGAAAAAACACGCTCTCTCGTAACGAGAGGAGAGTCGTTCCCGCTCGTATGAAGGCAACCCTGTTGCGGCTGCCCAGCTGTGCGACAGCCAACTCCTCGGCTGCATTGGGCTGACGCTTGAAAAAATATCGTGCGACCCACCGAGCGACAAGCTGGATGCCGCTCGTTATCCCGCCAATATGGCGACCACAGGCCGGGATTCCAGACAAGAAGCTGCGATTTTTGAAGGGAGAGGCGATCGAAGGGCATTTTTCGCCCGGCAGCGCCGCGTCCCCGGCCAGCCGCGCAGGATCGATGGGCGAATCGCCGCCCGCCTTCCGGCATCGTCTGCGCACGCGCAAACTGCAGTGGACCCTCATGCCCGCCTCCTGCTCCCGGTGATCTTGCTGCGGGTCTTCCTGAAGTGCAAGAAATTTTCCGAGCATTAAACGTTCAGAAAAATGGCGTGAATCTGCCAAAGAATGTCGCGAATGCGAAGTTTCTTGTCAGACAAGCGCTTGACAGGGGCCGCGCAACGGGCGCAGACTTTCCTGGCATAAAAACAAATTGCCTCTCAGTAACAAAAGCGAACCCGCCAGAGGCGATATTCGGGGAGGAAATATCAATGACACCGGGATCGGAAGATCCGCGGATCGAGGTGATGTATCGCCGCGACCGCGCCTGGGCTTTCGGCGCCATCGGCGCCCTCTGGCTCATCCTGCTTTTCGTCTTCTTCAAGATAGCGCCCGACAGCGGCTCGACGGGCATCACCATTGCCCTGCTCATCGCCGGGGGCCTGGTGCTGCTGTTCAATACGGCCGCGATCATCGCGCTGCTGCGCCACTATCACGAGGACAAGCTGCATCTCTACGGGCTCGACCTCCACTACATCGATGAAATGAAGAAGAGCAAGCGGTGAGGAGCTGACATGGCCAAGACACCTTCAGGCAAGACACCCTATCAGCCGCCCGAACAATCGGCGCTCGGCCAGGTCATCGATTCCATCGTGCTACTCGCCCTAGTGATCGCCAGCCTGTTCGCGCCCATTGCCCTTGGGCTTGCCGGGGGGGGCAAGGTGGATCTGACCTTTTCGGACAAGAGCTGGACCGGCATGGGACAATCGTCGTTTGCCCAGTCGCTGTGGGAAAAGCTCGGCTATACCGCCGAAACGGCAGCGCCGATCATCGCCTCGCGCTTCGATTATTCCTTCTCGCTGCTGGCCTTCCTGCTCACTGCGGCGATCATCGTGATCTATTTCGGCTTCCTGATCTACTTCTCGGAAAAGGAATACCGGGATGTGATCGCCGAGCGCTTCGGCGACAAGTGAGGGCGATGCCGTGAATACATTTCATCTTCTCGAATATGCGGCCTGGGCGATCTCGATCCTGATCGGCGCCTGGATGCTCTACGACCTCATCAAGACCAACGCCACCTATTCGGAGGACATGCTGATGTCTTCCCGTGAGGGTGAAATCGAAGATGAGCTGATCATCGACCCAACGCATAGAGGTGCAAAATGAGCGAGATCACCTCCAATGCGGGGGCTCCGGCGCATGTCCAGCAGACCGTTATCCATGGCGAGAAGATCTCGCTGCTGCGCGTGCTCGGCCCCGCCCATGTCTGGGCGCTCGGGGTCGGCATCGTGCTGGTCGGCGAGTTCATGGGCTGGAACTTCGCCGTCGGCAAGGGCGGGGCGCTCGCGGCCCTGATCGCGTGCTGGACGGCGGGCCTGCTCTATACCTGCGTGGCCATGATCGATTCCGAGGTGACCTCGACCGTCGCCGCGGCCGGTGGCCAATATGCCCAGGCCAAGCACATCGTCGGCCCGTTGATGGCCTTCAATGTCGGCCTCTATCTGGTGATGGCCTACACCATGCTCGAAGCGGCCAATGCGATCACTGCTGGCTATCTGATCCAGACGGTGGGCGGCATGGCCGGTTTCGATGCGGTGCATGACAAGCCCTTCATCGTGCTCACCATCATGGGCCTGGCCCTGCTGAACTATCGCGGCGTCTATGCCACGCTCACCTTCAACCTGGTGATCACCGCCATCGCCTTCCTCGCCATCGTCTTCCTGTTCGTCGGCGCCAAGCCCTGGTCGGAGGACCTGCTCAAGCCTGCCGAATTGCTGACGGGCCTGCCTTATGGCTGGCTCGGCGTGGTTGCTTCGCTGCATTTCGGCCTGTGGTTCTATCTCGGCATCGAGGGCACCTGCCAGGCGGCCGAGGAGGTGCGTTCGCCCGCGCGCTCGCTGCCGTTCGGCACCATGCTCGGCATGATCACCCTACTGATCGCCGCCGCCATGACCTGGTATGTCTGCGTCAGCCTGATGCCCTGGGAATATCTCGGCCAGGCCACCACGCCCTTGTTCGACGCGGCCCGCATGACCGGCTCGACCGGGCTGATGGTCCTGTTGTTCGTGGGCACCATCTTCGCCACGCTGGCTTCGGCCAATGGCTGCATCAACGATGCCTCGCGTGCCTGGTTCTCGATGGGGCGTGATCGCTACATGCCGGCCTGGTTCGGCGCCGTGCATCCGAAATACCGCACGCCCTTCCGGTCGATCTTCTTCCTGGTGCCGATCGCCCTGATCTTCGCCCTGGGAGCGCCGCTCGACCAGGTGGTGACCTTCTCGATCCTGTCGGGCCTGCTCGGCTACTCCTACATGACGTTCAACGTGATGATGTTCCGCTGGAAATGGCCGGTGGGCAGCATCAAGCGCGGCTATGTGCATCCCCTGCATCCGCTGCCGGCGATCGTGCTGTTCCTGCTGTGCTCGACCGCCTATTTCGCGGTGTTCCTGGGCTATGGCACCCAGCTCATCGCCATGATGGTGTTCTATATCGTGGTCTCGATGTGGTTTGCCTTCCACCGCTACAAATATGTGCGGCGCGGCGACCAGTTCACCATGCCCTGGCCTCGGCCCAGGGGATATTGAGGCGATGAGGAGGCGGCCAGCATGACCTTGTTCGCATTTCTCGCAGTCCTGGCGGCGGGCTTTGCCGGCCTGGGCTGGCTGTTGAATCGCGAGAGGTCGGCGCTTTGGCGCCGGCGGAGGGCCCTGCTGGCCGATTGCCACCCGCTGTTCGAGCGGGTGGAGCAGGCGGATGGCGTCGGGGGATTTCCCCGGTTGTCCGGTGAGATCGCCGGCCGTCGCGTCATCGTCGAATTGATGCCCGATACGATGACGCTGCGGCGCTTGCCGCAGCTTTGGCTTTCACTGACGGTCATGACGCCGCTGCCGGGGGGAGCTGCCTTCGGCGTGTTGGCGCGCCCTTCCGGCAGCGAGTTCTACGCCCGCACGCCCGATTTGCCGGCGCGTCTCGAGCCGCCCGCCAGCCTGCCCGAGGACGTGATGGTACGAGGCCGGCGGCGCGGTGCAGCCTTCCTGGCCCAGGCGGAGCGGGCGATCGCAGACCTGATGGCCGACCCCAGGGTCAAGGAAGTGCTGGTGATGCCGGCCGGCCTGAGGGTGATCTTTCAGGCCGCCGAAGGGCAACGAGGCCAGCATCTGCTGCTGCGCCAATGCGATTTCGGCGACGCAGGTTTCGATCCCGCTTTGTTCATGCGGCTTTATGACGGCCTGGAGGAGATCGCCCGCAGGCTGTCGCCCGCACCGATGCCAGCGCAGTTGGCGCAGACGCGCGGCCAGCGGGCCTAGAGGCTGTTATGAATGGACGTCTGGATTGCTTCGCCGCTCCCGCAATGGCGATTGAACCAGAATCGCAACGCATGAATCACCGTCAGGAGGGCGCCATGGCCGCAGCCATGCTCGCGAAACCCTTTCATCCATATCTCATTCTCGCCCTCGCCGTTGCGCTTCCAGGGGTCGGCCATGTCGCTCTCGGCCGCCAGATGCGCGGGTTGGGATTTGCGTTCTTCACGCTCCTATTCGCCTTTCTGAGTTGGCATTTGTCGACACCGGAGACGTCTCCGATCGGCCGCATGGCGGGAGGCCTGTTCGTCTGGGCGCTTTCGATCCCGGATGCCTACCGGGTGGCGCGCCTGCGCTGGGAACGCTGGCGCCAGCAGGCCTGAGAGCTTCAGTTTTTGGCTGTTTCCTGTGAGGAAAATCCGTTTCCAAAAAAATATTCCTCACAGGAAAAAAATGTTCAGGTGGATATTGCTGGCGCCTCAGGAAATTGCTAGCCTCCCTGAAATCAATCGCATGAGGGACCCGTGCTATGTGTGGCATTGTCGGCCTGTTTCTAAAGGATAAGAGCCTGGAGCCCCAATTGGGTACGCTCCTGTCGGGTATGCTCGCCACCATGTGCGACCGCGGCCCGGACTCGGCCGGGTTCGCGATCTATGGCGCGCCGCAAGCCGGCAAGGCCAAGATCACCGTCCAGTCGGCCGATCCAGCCAAGGATTTCGAGGGCCTCGCTGCCCTGGTCGAAAAGGCCGTGGGTGCCAAGGTCTCCATCTCGCCGAAGGACACCCACGCCGTTCTCGTCCTCGATGCCGACAAGGCCGAGGCGGCTCGCCAGGCCATCAAGGCGGAGCGCCCTTCCATCCGCATCATGGGCGCGGGTGAAGCGATCGAGATCTACAAGGAAGTGGGCTACCCCACCGAGGTCGCCAAGCGCTTCGGTCTCGCCGAGATGACGGGCAGCCATGGCATTGGCCATACCCGCATGGCGACGGAATCGGCGGTAACCACGCTCGGCGCCCATCCCTTCTCGACCGGCGCCGACGAGTGCCTCGTACACAATGGCTCGCTGTCGAACCACAACAATCTGCGCCGCGAGCTCAAGCATGACGGCATGAGCTTCGAGACCGAGAACGACTCCGAGGTCGCGGCCGCCTATTTGACCTGGCGCATGAATCAGGGCCTCAATCTCGGCGAGGCCATGGAGAAGGGTCTCGACGATCTCGACGGCTTCTTCACCTTCGTGGTCGGCACCAAGGACGGCTTCGGGGTCGTGCGCGATCCTGTCGCGTGCAAGCCGGCCGTGCTCGCCGAGACCGATCAATATGTCGCCTTCGGGTCCGAATATCGCGCTCTGGTCAACCTGCCCGGCATCGAGGATGCCAAGGTGTGGGAGCCCGAGCCCGCCACCGTCTATTTCTGGGAGCGCTGAGGCATGGATCAACTTGCGAAGAAAGTCGCGAGCGTGAGCACGGACGTTGAAAAAATCGATCTGGCCAAGACGCCGCTGCGCGAGCTCAACCAGGCCCTGCACGCCCTCAAGGCCGGCACCAACGCCACGTCCTGGGAGGTGAGCAATCCCAAGGGCTCGCATGCCCTGGCCGTGGGTGTCGACGCGCCCGTGCGCATCGATGTCAAGGGCAGTGTCGGCTATTACTGTGCCGGCATGAACAAGGAAGCCACTGTCGTCGTGCACGGCTCCGCCGGTCCGGGCGTGGCCGAGAACATGATGTCGGGCGAAGTTCGCATCAAGGGCGATGCCAGCCAATATGCCGGCGCCACCGGCAAGGGCGGTATCCTGGTGATCGAAGGCAACGCCTCTTCGCGCTGCGGCATCTCGATGAAGGGCATCGACATCGTGGTGAAGGGCAATATCGGCCACATGTCCGCCTTCATGGCGCAGTCGGGCAATCTGGTGGTCTGCGGCGATGCCGGCGATGCCCTGGGCGACTCGATCTACGAAGCCCGTTTGTTCGTGCGCGGCAAGGTGAAGAGCCTGGGGGCCGACTGCATCGAGAAGGAGATGCGTCCCGAGCATCTGGAAATCCTCGGTGGGCTGCTGGCCAAGGCCGGCTTCACCGACGTCAAGCCCGAGGAGTTCAAGCGCTACGGCTCGGCCCGTACGCTCTACAACTTCAACATCGACAATGCGGATGCCTATTGACCTGGGATCGCGGGCTTTCGGCCTGCTCTTCCCGCTGCATCGACTGTTTCAAGAGCAGGCTGTAGGCCTGCGATCCCAGGATTGACCTCATGAGCTATCACAATCCGCCGACCGTTCCGCGCAAGTCCGCGACCTTCGACGATTACACCCTGTCCGAGATCCGCCGCGCCGCCACCACCGGCATCTATGACATCCGCGGCGGCGGCGCCAAGCGCAAGGTCCCGCATTTCGACGACCTGCTCTTCCTCGGCGCCTCGATCTCGCGCTATCCGCTGGAAGGCTATCGCGAGCGCTGCGCCACCAATGTCGTGCTCGGTTCGCGCTTCGCCAAGAAGCCGATCGAACTGAAGATCCCGATCACTGTCGCCGGCATGAGCTTCGGCTCGCTGTCGGGCCGGGCCAAGGAAGCCCTCGGGCGCGGTGCCTCGCTGGCAGGCACCTCGACCACCACCGGCGACGGCGGCATGACGCCGGAAGAGCGCGGCCAGTCCAAGACCCTGGTCTACCAATATCTGCCTTCGCGCTACGGCATGAATCCGGATGATCTGCGCAAGGCCGACGCCATCGAGGTCGTGGTCGGCCAGGGCGCCAAGCCCGGCGGCGGCGGCATGCTGCTCGGCCAGAAGATCTCCGACCGCGTCGCCCAGATGCGCACGCTGCCCAAGGGCATCGACCAGCGCTCCGCCTGCCGCCATCCCGACTGGACCGGGCCGGACGATCTCGAGATCAAGATCCTGGAGCTGCGCGAAATCACCGATTGGGAAAAGCCGATCTATGTGAAGGTCGGCGGCGCCAGGCCCTATTACGACGTGGCGCTGGCGGTGAAGGCCGGTGCCGACGTGGTGGTGCTCGACGGCATGCAGGGCGGCACGGCCGCCACCCAGGAAGTCTTCATCGAGAATGTCGGTCAGCCCACCCTTGCCTGTATCCGTCCCGCCGTGCAGGCGCTGCAGGATCTCAACATGCATCGCAAGGTGCAGTTGATCGTCTCCGGCGGTATCCGCAACGGGGCCGATGTCGCCAAGGCCCTGGCGCTCGGCGCGGATGCGGTTTCCGTTGGTTCGGCCGCCCTGATCGCCCTCGGCGACAATGATCCCGCGCTTGAGGACGAATACCGCAAGCTCGGCACCACTGCCGGCGCCTATGACGATTGGCACGAGGGCAAGGACCCTGCCGGCATCACCACCCAGGATCCCGAGCTGATGGAAAGGCTCGATCCGGTCAAGGCTGGCCGTCGCCTGGCCAACTATCTCAAGGTGATGACGCTGGAGGCCCAGACCATCGCCCGTGCCTGCGGCAAGAACCACGTGCATAATCTCGAGCCGGAAGATCTGTGCGCCCTCACCATCGAGGCTGCGGCCATGGCCCGCGTACCGCTGGCCGGTACGAGCTGGATTCCCGGGCAGGGTTTCTGACATCATGAAAGGGCGCTCGCCAGCAGGCGGGCGCCCTTTGCGTACTGCCATCCCCAGGTGAAATTCGGTTCTCCGGACGTCGGATTTCGCAGTGGGCTTCAAAGAGCCGAGTAGGCCTTCCGATCCCCCGGGATAGGAAGGTATCAGGGCCGAAGCCAGCGGGAATGACAGAATACCTTATAAATCAAAACGATAGACATCCCGAACCAGGAACTTTGACCATGACCCAGGATCTGGCGACGCTCGCTAGGGAAAAAGGCATTCGCTATTTTATGATTTCCTATACGGACCTGTTCGGTGCCCAGCGTGCCAAGCTGGTTCCGGCAGCAGCGATCGCCGACATGCAGAAGGACGGTGCCGGTTTCGCCGGCTTTGCCACCTTTCTGGACCTGACACCGGCCCATCCCGATCTTTTCGGCCTGCCCGATCCCAGCGCGGTGATCCAGCTGCCCTGGAAGAAGGAGGTTGCCTGGGTCCCCGCCGATTGCGTCATGGAAGACAAGCATGTCGGCCAAGCGCCGCGCGTGGTGCTCAAGAACGTCATGGCCAATGCGGCCAAGGAAGGGCTCTATGTGAAGACCGGCGTCGAGGCCGAGTTCTTCCTGATCGATGCCGACGGCACCGCCATCTCCGATGCCATGGATTGCGCCGCCAAGCCCTGCTACGACCAGCAGGCCCTGATGCGCCGCTATGATGTCATCGCCGAGATCTGCGACTACATGCTGGAACTGGGCTGGGGCCCCTACCAGAACGACCACGAGGACGCCAACGGCCAGTTCGAGATGAACTGGAACTTCGACGACTGCCTCATCACGGCCGATCGGCACTCCTTCTTCAAGTTCATGGTGCGCTCAGTCGCCGAGAAGCACGGCCTGCGCGCCACCTTCATGCCCAAGCCCTTCATGGGGCTGACCGGCTCGGGCTGCCATGCCCATATCTCGGTGTGGGACGAGACCGGCAAGGTCAACATGTTCTACGACAACAAGGACGAGATGGGCCTGTCGCGGCAGGGCTATCACTTCCTCGGCGGCATCATGAAGCATGCCGAAAGCCTGTCGGCGATCACCAATCCCACGGTGAACTCCTACAAGCGCATCAACGCCCCCCGCACCATCTCGGGCGCGACCTGGGCCCCGAATTCGGTGACCTGGACCGGCAACAACCGCACCCACATGGTGCGCGTGCCCGGCAAGGGCCGCTTCGAGCTGCGCCTGCCCGACGGCGCCGCCAACCCCTATCTGATGCAGGCCGTGATCGTCGCCGCCGGCCTCGACGGCATCCATTCCAAGGCCGATCCCGGCAAGCGCTACGACATCGACATGTATCAGATGGGCCATACTGTGACGGACGCGCCCAAGCTGCCGCTGAACCTGCTCGATGCCCTGCGCAACTTCGACGCGGACGAGTCACTGAAGGCCGCTTTGGGCAATGACTTTTCGGCTGCCTATCTCAAGCTCAAGCGTCAGGAATGGAACAGCTACGCCAGCCATCTGACCCAGTGGGAACGTGACCACACGCTCGACATCTGATCGATGCGGACAGGCCAGAAAGATCAAGGGGCGCCGGAGCCATCCGGCGCCTTTCTTTTTGGAATCGCCCACAGAGGCTTGTGCTGCCCCTCACCCTTACCCTCGCCCCGCTCCTTGCGGGGAGAGGGTAAGGGTGAGGGGCGGTGCCACCGCATAAGCCCATGGCGGTGCCACCACCGCCCTCTTCCGAACGGTGTTCTCACCCCTGCAGAAACGCGGCCTGTTCCGTGGCTTCGCGCGCGATTTCCTGCAGCAGCACCCCGGCCCGATACAGCTCGCGCGAGGTGTGGTTGTCCGCCCGCCGGGCCTGCCGAAGCAAACGCGCTGCTGCCTGCCGGGCAGCCCGGGCCAGGGCCTGTGGATCGGCTGAAGCCAGACGGCGCAGTACGGCGCGAATTGGTCGCATGGCGGCCTTCTGGGTCTTAGCCAGACTGTCGAGGTCCATGGCGGCCGCGCCGATGGTCAGCGCCGCCAGCATGCCGGCCATGTCCCGATCCATCACGGCGGCGGGCAGGGCTTTTTCAGCGGCAAGCTGCCGGCCGAAGCGGTCCGCGGTCCGGCTGAACCATTCCACCGAGGTCCAGATCCCCGGGGTGCTGCCGATCAAGGCGAGATCGCGCCGTATGGCCCGGTGCAGGCGGCGTCGCGTCGCCTGGACATTCGGTGGGAACAGCAAGGCGAAGGCGAGCGTGCCGCAGGCGATGCCGGCCAGCAGCGTCAGGCTGCCATTGAAGAAGCCGGCAGCCTCGGTGCGCACGTCGTTGCTCGGCCCCACTAGGTCCCAGAAGAAGATGGCAAAGCTCGCGGCGGGGGCCGCGGTGCGTGGATGGCGCATGGCGATCCCGGCAGGAAGCATGAACAGGCTGATCACGACGGCGAGCAGAGGGAAGCCGGAGATCATCGGGATCAGCGCGAAATTGCAGATGGCGCTCGCGGCAAAGGCCCAGCCGGTGCCTTTCAGGAAACCGAGGCCGGCGGCGACGGGATTGTCCCGCGTGGCGAACAGGGCGCAGACCACGCTGACGATGGTGACGAAGCCCGAGCCCGTCGGCGCTGCCGTCAGGATCCAGGCGGCGGAGGCCAGCAGGACGGCAGCGACGGCGCGGATGCCGTTATGCAGCGCGGCCGTTAAGTCGATGTGGAAGGCGAAGTCTAGGCGCGAGGGCGGTGGCGCTGGCCGCGCCAGGAGAGCCTGGCGCATCAAGGCCGTCTGCAGGGAAGAGAGCAGCGCGTCGAGCCGGTCATGCAGGAACGACCGCTGGTTCCCGTGTTCGCCATGGTCACCAGGGCAGGCCGCATCCAGGCGCTCACGCAAGGCGACGATTGTCGCCTGCTCGTTGGTGTTGCCATTGGCGACAGCTTGCAGCACTCCCGCGCTCTCGGCCAGCAACGCATCTTCCCCGCTGTCCCGTCGGGCCAGATAGTCGCGCAGGCTGTGCGCGGCGGCGAGTTGGGCCAGGGTTGCGCTCGCGGCGGCGCGGACATGTCCGAGGGCGCCGCGCGCGACGGTGGAGGCGGACGCGGCATATTCGGCCGTGGTGTCCAGGGCGAGGGCCTTGGCGAACAGGCGCTGCAGCGCCGGGGTCGCTGCCGCCTCTCCGCCGAGGGCACGGGCGCAGATGCCGGCGGCTTGCCGGATATAGGCGCCCAGGCCAGCGCGGACGTCGTCCAGGGGGCGGGAGGGGGCAAGGATGGCGCTCAGCGTTGCCTCCACCCCGATACCGAGCAGGATATAGATGAGACGCGCCTCGGCGACGTCGAAGATCTGCGAGGGATTGGCCGCCGCATCCAGGGTGATGATCGCCGCGGTATAGCCGGCGAGCACGGCGCCATAGGCCCGGAAATTCCGCAGCGCCGTGGCGACGCCGGTGCACAGCCCGATCCAGATAGCGAGGGCGCACAGAAGCAATTCCGGCGCCTGGGCGAACAAGGCCGTGAGGGTGACGGCGATACCCGTTCCCGCGAAGGTGCCGAGAACGCGATAGCGCGCCTTCGACAGCGTCATGCCACGGCTGCCCTGGGCGACGATCCAAACCGTCATCGCCGCCCATTTCGGGCTGTCCAGATTGATCAGGAAGGCGATGTAGAGCGCGATCAGCGAGGCAGCCGTCGTCCGCAGCGCAAAAGCGATGCCGCTCCAGCCGGTACCGGGCGGTGCCTGGGTCAGCCGGGTCCAGAAGGGCATCGGCCCATGTGCGGACGTGGACAGGGCGGTCATGCAGGCGCTTATAGCGTGGCAACAGGAATGGAATAACTATGGCTATTTGGCAAAAACTATTGCTAAATATGGAATAGTTTTCACGGAGCGTGCGATTGCACAATCTCCAGAGCCTTTGGATCTTCCTGCGCGTGGTCGAAAGGGGTGGTTTCACCGCCGCGGCGAGCCAGCTCGGCCTGCCGCTGAGCACGGTGAGCCGGCGTGTCACGGCGCTCGAGGAGGATCTCGGCGTGCGCCTGCTCAACCGGACGACGAGGCGCGTGTCGCTCACCGAAGCCGGGCGCGATTTTTACGAACGCTGCAGCCTCGCCGAGGAGATCCTGGAGGAAGCCGATCTGTCGGTCCGCGCCTTGAGGACAGAGCCGGAGGGCACGCTGCGCCTCCTGGTTCCCTATGCCCTCGGCCTGATCGCGCTGGAACCGGCTCTGGAGGAGTTCCGCCGCCGCTATCCCAGGATCAGGCTGGCGCTGACCTTCGACAACCATCCGCTCGATCTGGTGGAGCATGGCTTCGACGTGGCGTTGCGGACGGGCGTGCTGCCCGATTCCAGCTATGTGGCCCGGCGCCTGGGGCGATCGCGGGCGCGCCTGCTTGCGAGCCCCTCTTATCTCGAGCGCGCCGGGCGCCCCGCCTCGCCGCAGGAGCTTTCCAATCATGCCGTGCTGGCGCATGGGCCGGGAGAGTTCCTGACCACCTGGCGGCTGAGAAGCAAGGCCGGGGCCGAAATCGAGGTCGCCGTCCGCCCGATCCTGATGTCGAACGAATCCGACACCATCATCCGCCAGATGCTCAAGGGAGCCGGCATTGCCCTGGTGTCCACCCGGCTGATGGCCAACCGGGCCGGAGACCAGCCCTTCGAGATCGTCCTGCCGGACTGGCACCGGGCCGAGGATGCCGAGGTCTGGGCGCTCTACTCCAAGCGCGCCACGCGTGATCGCAAGATCCAGGCCTTCGTGGAATTCGCGGCCGAGATCTTCGCGCCCTGGACGCGGGATCCGGACGAAGAGGCGGTCTGAAGGACACCCCTCAGCCCAGCAGCATGGTGGCGATCTCGAGCCAGAAAGCGGTCGTCACCACGGAAAAGGCGGTGGCGATGGTGATCTGGTTGGAAGCCAGGGATTGCTCCGTCTTGAGCTGGATCGCGATCAGATAGGAGTTCACGCCCGACGGCAGGCTCGCTGCGGCCACGGCCACCTTGGCCGGGAAAGGCGGCAGGCCGAACAGCCAGGCGGCGGCGAGGGCGACGGCCGGCATCAGCAGCAGTTTCAGGCCGGACAGGAGCAGAGCCGGCTTGAGATTGCCTGTCAGCCCGAACTTCTTCAGGCCGAGGCCCATGGCGAACAGGGCGATCGGCCCGGCCACGTCGGCGAGGGCGTCGACGAAGCGATTGGCGATAGCAGGCAGGGCAATGCCGCTTGCCCGCCAGGCGAGGCCGGCAAAGATGCCGATGATCAGGGGATTGGTGAGCAGCCTGCGCAGGAAGTCGTGAATGACAGCCAGGGGATGCAGCGGCTCCTGGCGCCGTGGCCCGAACCAGTGGAACAGCAGGATCGAGGCCATCAGCATGGTGGGCAGATGCACCGAGATGATCAGCGACAGGATTTCGAAGCCTTCATTGC
The DNA here is from genome assembly GCF_052045555.1 of Labrys sp. 22185. Lineage (NCBI taxonomy): Bacteria > Pseudomonadati > Pseudomonadota > Alphaproteobacteria > Hyphomicrobiales > Xanthobacteraceae > Labrys > Labrys sp. 22185. The sequence goes on from NZ_JBQEPH010000020.1 coordinate 91,477, forward strand.
CGAAGACGCCGAGCATGAAGGGAATGCCGAGCAGCACCAGATTGGAGAAGGCGGAAGAGACCCCGCCGATCACACCGGCCTGGCCGTCACGCTGGAACAGGCGGGTGATCGCCAGGTGGCCGGCGATCCAGGCCACGATGACGGCGGTGAAATAGGTGGCCCATAACTGCCAGGGCGCCGAGCCGTGGAAACTGGAGGTGACCATGGTGCGGAACAGCAGCAGCGGCAGGGCCACGCGGACGGCGAAATCTGAAAGGGCGTCGCCGGTCGCTGCCTTGAGATAGCCGCTTGCCCCCGCGCTATAGCCGAGCGCGACCAGGCCGAAGACGAACAGCACGGTTTCGACCAGAGGTGACATCGGCTCCTTGGGGCATTCGGGCGGCGGCACGGTACCGCTTCTTCTTGCTCCAAGATCTCGCAATGACAGGTGATTCCGTCAAATGGCGGGCGGAGAGGGTTGGCGTCTCGATTGATCGAGTAAAGCGAAGAAATCCTTCCCCGAAACCGGGGAAGGATGTCTGCGCTCTTTCCAGAGGGCTCAAGCAATGTGTCTATGCCGGCCCTGGTGAGTAAAGTGAGGTGGCACCTGTTTGGGGTATCTTCGCCCCTTCACACCTGCCCGATGCGCCATTGATAGGGCGGCGGCGTGCCGTTGACGGCGAAGTCCCCGATGATGCGATCCTTGTAGATGCGGGGATTGTGCGAGGAGAGGGTACGCGCATTGCGCCAGTGGCGGTCGAGGGCGGCGGAGCGCTGCGTGGCGGAGGCGCCGAGGGCGTCGAACACGATGGTGGAAGCTTCGAGGATCAGGGTGGTGACCACGGTCTGGGCCTGCGCCACCTCGAGCTCGGCGACGGCATTGGCCGCTTCCTCCGCCGCGGCGTCGCCGGCAAAGCGGGTGTCGAAGGCGTGCTGTACGGCTTCGGCGGCCTTGAGGACGATGGCACTGGCGCAATAGGCTGCGCCGCGGATCCGGCCGACCACCTGCAGGACCTGGGCATCCTCGCTGGGGCGCGGGGAGGGGGCGTTGGAATAGCTGCGGCGGCGGGCCTTCACCGCCTTGGCGACGTCGTCGCTGGCGGCGCGCCCGATGCCGGCGAGCGTTGCCAGATGCACCAGCTGGTAGAAGGCGGCCGAATATTTGAAGCGGTCGTCATCGATGACGACATCGGCGGGGTCGACAGGCGTATCGGTAAAGGTGGTGGTGCCGCTGGCGGTGAGGATCTGGCCGAAGCCGTCCCAGTCGTCGATCACGTCGACGCCCGGTGCATGGCGGGCGACCGTCGCCGAAAGCGACTGGCCCTCCTCGCCGCTGGCGCCGATGTCGATCCAGTCGGCGAAGAGGGAACCGGTCGTGTAATATTTGGCGCCCGTGACGGAGGCGGCCTTGCCGTCCCCAAGCTTCACGATGGTGGAGAAGGCGGCCTGCCTTGCTTCACCGATCTCCGTCCAGGCGCTGCCGGTGATCTCGCCCCGGGAGAGGCGCGGCAGCCAACGGTCGCGGCGATCCTGCGCGCGGGCATTGACGATGTCCTCGGCGAAACCGAAATGGGCGCGCAGGGCCTGCGTGACGTTGGAATCGGCGTGGGACAATTCGATCAGGAGGGCGAAGAGCTGCGGCAGGCTGGCACCGAAGCCGCCGTCCTTTTCCGGCACGCGCAAGGCGCCGAAGCGGGCATCCTTGAGCCAGCCGATCGGCTCATGCGGCAAGGTGCGATTGAGCTCCCGTTCGACGGCACCCGCGCGGATGCGATCGAAGACGGGGCGGAAGGTGGCGGCGAGGTCGTTGTAATTATGTCCCGGCCCGCTGCCCCAGCCTGCCGCCACTGTCGATGCCTTCTGTGTCATCTATCTGATTCTCTTGGGTTTTATCGAGTGACTCGACGCCTGGACGACGGCCTTTCCGGCCCGCAGCGGCGTCGATTCCATTCATTTTGTATATATTCTCTATAAAAATACTAGACATTTAGTTTGCGGAACGTTTTCATAGGAACAGTCCGACGCGGTAGCCGGGTGCGGCCTCGCCGCTGTTTCAGAGCCGCGGTACCGACGCTGTTTCAGATGTGGAGATTGGAATGCCCCGCCAAATACGCTTCAACGCCTTCGATATGAATTGCGTGGGCCATCAATCGCCGGGCCTGTGGGCGCATCCACGCGACAAATCGTGGAAATACAAGGATCTCGACTACTGGCAGGATTTGGCGCGGACGCTAGAGAAGGGCATCTTCGACGGCATCTTCATCGCCGATGTCATCGGCTATTACGACGTCTACAAGGGCTCCAACTACCACGCCATCCAGCAGGCCGCGCAGATCCCGGTCAACGATCCGCTGCAGCTGGCGGCGCCGATCGCGCTGGCCACGGAGCATCTGGGTATCGGCATCACCGCATCGACCTCCTTCGAGCATCCCTATACCTTCGCCCGGCGCCTCGCCACGGCGGATCATCACTCCAAGGGCCGCGTTGGCTGGAACATCGTCACCTCCTATCTGGAGAGCGGCGCCAAGAACATCAGCCAGGGCGGCCTGCGCCAGCACAACAACCGCTACGAAGTCGCCAGCGAATATGTCGAGGTGCTCTACAAGCTCCTGGAAGGTTCCTGGGAGGAAGGGGCGGTGCGTCGCGACCGCGAGAACCGCATCTTCACCGATCCCGACAAGGTCCATGAGATCGGCCACAAGGGCAAATATTTCGAGGTGCCCGGCTACCAGCTCACCGAGCCCTCGCCGCAGCGCACGCCGGTGCTCTACCAGGCCGGTGCCTCCGGGCCGGGCAAGGCCTTTGCCGCCGGTCACGCCGAATGTGTCTTCGTAGCGGCGCCGACCAAGTCGCTGCTGAAGGCCTATGTCGCCGATATCCGCCGCCAGGCCGCCGCTGCCGGCCGCGATCCGCGCAAGATCCTGATCTACAACCTCACCACGGTGATCGTCGACGAGACCGAAGCCAAGGCGCAGGCCAAGTTCAAGGACTATCAGTCCTATACCTCCTATGACGGCTCGCTGGTCTTCCTCTCCGGCTGGAGCGGCATCGATTTCGGCCAGTATGCGCCCAGCGATCCGATCAAGAAGGTCGAGACCAATGCCATCATCTCGGTGGTCGAGCATTTCGCCGGCGAGGACAAGACCTGGACCATGGAAGAACTGGCACGCTGGGGCGGCATTGGCGGCCTCGGCCCGGTTTTCGTCGGTTCGGCCTCTCATATCGCCGACACACTGCAGGAATGGGTCGAGGAGACCGATGTCGACGGCTTCAACCTGGCTTATGCGGTAACGCCCGAGAGCTTCGAGGACGCCGTCGGCTATCTCGTGCCGGAATTGCAGAAGCGCGGGGCCTATCCCACCGCCTACAAGCCGGGAACGCTGCGCGAAAAACTGTTCGGCGAAGGCCCGTATCTGCCGGCGAGCCATCCCGCCCACGCCTATCGCGACATCGAGGCGGTGAAGCGCCGCGAGGCTGACGAGCGCGAGGCCGGTGTCTCGCGCCTCGCCGCCGGACGGTGATGCCGATGCCGGCGCCTCTCCTGCAGCTTCACGACGTCTCCTTGTCCTTCAAGGGCGTCAGCGCCTTGAGCCGGCTGAGCTTTTCGGTCGAGCAGGGGGAGATTTGCGCGCTGATCGGACCCAACGGCGCCGGCAAGAGCTCCCTTCTCAATGTGATCAATGGCGTCTACCGGGCCGACGACGGTGATGTCGTCTTCGACGGCGCCAGGTTCGAGGCGATCCATCCCTACAAGGCAGCCCATCTCGGCATCGGCAGGACCTTCCAGCACAACGCCCTCTTCGACAGGTTGAGCGTCGTCGAGAACGTCAAGGCGGGGTTGGCGCGCTGGGGCCGCGCCACCTTCCTGGAGAACATCTTCCGGGTGGGGCGGGATGCCGCGGAACGCTGGCGCTTCGAAGCACGCACGCATGAGATCCTCGGCTTTCTCGGCCTGGAGCGCCATGCCGACACGATCGTGTCCACGCTGCCCTATGGCCTGCAGAAACGCGTCGACCTCGCTCGTGCATTGGCGGCCTGGCCGAAACTGCTGCTCCTGGACGAGCCCATGGCCGGCATGAACCAGGAGGAAAAGCAGGCGATGAGCCGCCTCATCGCCGATGTGAACGGCAAGCTGGGCACCACCATCGTGCTGATCGAACACGATATCGGCATCGTGATGGGGCTCGCCCACCACGTCGTCGTGCTCGATTACGGCCGCAAGGTCGGCGACGGCACGCCCGATGCAGTGCGCGAGAATCCCGATGTCATCGCCGCCTATCTCGGCACGGTTCACTGAGGGATCGTCATGGCCTTTTTCCTCGAAACCCTGATCGGTGGCCTCCTCGCCGGTGTGATGTACGGCTTGGTCGCCATCGGCTTCGTGCTGATCTACAAGGCTTCCGGCGTCTTCAATTTCGCGCAAGGCGCCATGTTGCTGTTCGCCACGCTCACTTTCGTGACGCTGGTCGAGCGCGAGGTGCCGTTCTGGGCCGCGATCCTGCTGACCGTCGCGGTGATGGTCTTCGGTGCGGTGCTGATCGAGCGCCTCGTCCTGCGCCCCCTGGTCAATCGCGATGCGCTGACCCTGTTCATGGCGACCCTCGGCCTTACCTTCGTGATCGAAGGACTGGCGCAATTGCTGATGGGCTCGGACGTGCACATGCTCGATCTCGGCATCGACGATGTGCCGATCTCGGTCGCGGGCCTCTCGATCAGCCAGTTCGATCTCTTCGTCTCCGGCGGCGCCCTCGTCCTGGTGGTGGTGCTCTCCATCCTGTTCGACCGCACCCGCATGGGCATTTCGCTCCGGGCCGTCGCCGACGACACGTTCGCCGCCCAGTCGATCGGCATCCGCCTGCCGACGATCTGGCGCATCGTCTGGAGCGTGGCCGGCATCGTCGCTCTGGTTGCCGGCCTGGTCTGGGGTGCCCGCCAGGGTGTGCAATATTCGCTGTCGCTGGTGACGTTGAAGGCCCTGCCGGTGCTGATCATCGGTGGTTTCTCCTCCGTGCCGGGCGCCATCGTCGGCGGCCTCCTGGTCGGCGCCGCAGAAGCCCTGGCGGACATCTATCTGGGGCCGCTGCTGCAAGGCAGCGTGTCGACCTGGTTCGCCTATATCCTCGCCGTGGCCTTCCTGCTGGTGCGTCCGGCCGGGCTGTTCGGCGACCGCGCCATCGAAAGGGTCTAGCGATGTCCCTCCTATCGCAATCCGGCGAAGGCCTCGTCCTGTCGCAGGGCCGCAGCCTCAATCCCCGCCTCTTCGTCGTCGCCGCCTCGCTGGCGGTAAGTTTGGTGGTCGTGCCCCTCGTCGCCAGCGACTACTGGCTTTCCTCCATCATCATCCCCACCCTGGTGATGGGCGTGGCCGGCCTCGGCCTCAACCTCCTGATGGGCTATACCGGCCTGGTGTCGCTCGGCTCGGCCGCCTTCATGTCGGTCGGCGCCTTTGCGAGCTACAATCTCCTGCTGCGCGCCCCGTTCCTGCCGCTGCCCGTGGTGCTGGTGCTGGCAGGCCTGATCGCGGCGGCGGCGGGCATCGTCTTCGGCCTGCCGAGCCTGCGCATCAAGGGCTTCTATCTCGGCGCCTCGACGCTGGGCGCCCAGTTCTTCTTCGAATGGCTGTTCACCAATTACAATTGGTTTTCGAACGGCAGCCAGTCCCTCACCATCTCGGCGCCGCGGCTGCAATTCCTCGGCCATGACCTCTCCTCGGCGACGGGACGCTATCTCCTGGTGGCGGTGACGGCGACTGCGCTGATCGCCTTTGCCTACGCAGTGGTGAAGAGCCGCGTCGGGCGCGAATGGATGGCGATCCGCGACATGGACACGGCCGCCTCGGTGATCGGCATCCATGTCGCCAGCCGCAAGCTCCTGTCCTTTGCCATCAGTTCTTTCGTCTGCGGCATTGCCGGTGCGCTCTGGGCTTTCGGCTATCTCGGCACCGCGGATGCCCATGCCTTCAACCTGGACAAGTCTTTCCAGGTGCTGTTCATCGTGCTGATCGGCGGCACCGCTACCCTTGCCGGCAATTTCCTCGGCGCAGCCTTCATCGTGCTGATGCCGATCCTGCTCGACCGCCTCGCCCCGCTCACCGGCCTGCAGTTTCTGGCCGACCAGGGGTCGCTCGCCAATATCCAGCACATCATCTTCGGCGTGATCATCATCGCGCTGCTGATCAAGGAACCGGAAGGACTCGCCCGCCTGGTGAGGCGGATCCGCCTGCCGCGGCGGCGGCCGGCAACCGCCGCTACCGGGGACTGAACAAACCTCCCCCCCTCTGCATCCCGAAAAAGCGGACGTCATTTCCGCCGACGGGAGAGCTGCGCCCTCGAACATCCCAACCGAATGGAGACGAACCGGATGTCACCCTCCCTCATCAAGGCCCTCGCACTGGCGACCGGGCTAGGCTTTGCAGGCGTTGGCCTGGCCGCTCTTGCGGCCGCCGGCCCGGCCATGGCCCAGGACCACAAGAACGAGCAGCTCTATCCGCTCTTCACCTATCGTACCGGTCCCTATGCGCCCTCCTTCATCCCCTTCGGCGCCGGCAACCGGGACTATCTGACCTATATCAACGAGGTCGAAGGCGGGGTCGACGGCGTCAAGATCCTGATCCAGGAATGCGAGACCGCCTATACGATCGAGCGGGGCATCGAATGCTACGAGCGCTACAAGAACGGCTATGACGGCGCGCCGACGGCGGCGATCTATCCCCATTCCAGCGGCCTCGACGTGGCGCTCACCGACAAGGCGCGCATCGACAAGGTGCCGATCGTCTCGCCGGGCGGCGGCCAGAACATCGCCACCGACGGACGGGTCTTTCCCTATCAATATCCGCTGATCTTCGACTATTGGAGCGAAGCCCAGATCATCGTCGACTACATCGCCCAAAAATCCGGCGGCTACGACAAGCTCAAGGCCGTCAAGATCGCCACGCTCTATCATGACTCCGGCTATGGCCGTGACACGATCGAGCCGCTCGGCATTCTCGCCAAGAAATACGGTTTCACCGACATCCAGATCCCGGTGCCCCATCCCGGCGAGCAGCAGCAGGCGCAATGGCAGCAGATCCGCAGCGCCGGTGCCGACTGGGTGTTCCTGCGCGGCTGGGGCGTGATGACGCCGGTGGGCATCAAGACGGCGGCGCGCGTGGGCTTTCCGGCCGATCGCATCATCGGCGACATCTGGAGCGGCTCGGAGGACGATGCCCGCCCGGCCGGCAGCGCCGCCAAGGGCTATCTCGCCGTCTCGGTGTTTCCGCCCGGAACCGACTACGGCATCATCAAGACGCTGAAGGAGAAGATCGTCGACGCCGGCAAGAGCGATCTCAAGGACAAGAGCAAGTTCGGCACGGTCTACTACAATTACGGGGTGATCGAGGCGATCACCTTCGTGGAAGCCCTGCGCGTCGGCCACAAGAAGTTCGGCAACCGTCCCCTCACCGCCGAGGAAGGCCGCTGGGCCCTGGAAAACCTCAACATCGATGACAAGCGCATCGCCGAACTGGGCGCCCAGGGCCTGATCTCGCCGTTGAAGACCTCGCCGGCGAACCACAAGGGCGAGACCGTCGCGGCCAAGATCATCCAGTGGGACGGCAAGTCCTGGACCGCGCTGACCGACTGGATCAAGGCCGACGCCTCGCTCTTTGCCGAGACCATCCGCGCCAAGGCGGCCGCCTATGCCCAGGAGAAGGGCATCACGCCGGTGGCCCAGACCAACTGAGCGGGGCCGGAGCAGCTAGCTGAAGCGCAATGAGGAGGGATGTGCGAGATGGTGAGGTTGACGAAGGAGCGCGACGCCCGCGCCCCCTCGCCCCGCTTGCGGGGAGAGGATAGAGGTGAGGGGCAGCGTGCTTCTCAATTTTGTACCCGGCGTGCTGCCCCTCATCCTTACCTTCTCCCCGTGAGAACGGGGCGAAGGGGCGGTCGGCGTTGCGCTCTTCGCCACTGGGCCGTGCTTCCTGGCGAACTCCGGCTAGAGAGCACATTCTCCGGCAAAACGCTCTTGGAGGTGGTCCGATGAGCGAACCATCGGCCGTGCCGCGCACGAACGCCTTCCTCGATGTCGCCGGCATCGAGGTGCATTACCAGGCAATCCTGGCTGTCAGGGACGTGTCCCTCTCCGTCGATGATGGCGCTGTAGTCGCGCTGCTCGGTGCCAATGGCGCGGGCAAATCGACCACGCTGAAGGCGATCTCCAACCTGCTCGGCCCGGAGCGGGGTACCGTCACGCGCGGCAGTATCTCCTGGCGGGGCGAGCCGATCAGCCGCCTGACCCCCGCCGTCCTGGTAGCCCGCGGCGTGGTGCAGGTGCTGGAGGGGCGCCATTGCTTTGCCCAGCTCACCATCGAGGAGAATCTTCTCTCCGGCGCCTTCCTGCGGCGCCCGGGCCGGCGGCAGATCGCGCAGGATCTGGAGCAGATCTATGCCTGGTTCCCCCGCCTGAAGCACAAACGCCGCACCAAGGCGGGCCTGACCTCGGGCGGCGAGCAGCAGATGGCCGCCATCGGGCGGGCCTTGATGACCAAGCCCAGGCTGGTACTGCTCGACGAGCCTTCGATGGGCCTCGCACCGATCGTGGTGCAGGAGATCTTCGAGATCATCCGCACCCTCAATCGCGAACAGGGCGTGAGCTTCCTGGTGGCCGAACAGAATGCCGCACTGGCGCTGCGCCATGCCGATTACGGCTATATTCTCGAGAACGGCCGTGTCGCCGCTGCGGGGCCGGCCGCCGACCTCGCGGCACGCGAGGATGTGAAGGCCTTCTATCTCGGCGGGGCCCGGTAAAACCTTGAATATTCCTGGGACCGCCAGCATCCTGCTGGCTCTTTCTACCTTCAGGCGCGATGGTTCCAAGAGCCGGCAGGATGCTGGCGGTCCCAGGCTCACCTCGCCGTCCTCCCACTCGTCAGACCATTACTCATCTACCGCTTGACACCCCGCCGAAAACTTGGCCTAACTGGTCTGCTGGCTGGTCCAGTAGATCAGATGCCGAGCGTCGTTTCCAAGCGCCACTCCGATGAACCTGCCCACTGCCCTTTCGGTGTTCGAACGCGTGCCCGAGCTGCGCCACGGCGTTGTCAGGCGCAATGTGCGTGAACTCGTCGCCGACAAGCTCGCCTCCCTGATCGCGGCGGGCATGCTGCAGGTCGGCGAGGCCTTGCCGAGCGAGCGCGATCTTGCCGTGGCCCTGCAGGTCAGCCGCGAGACGGTGCGTGGGGCCCTGCAGATTCTGGCCGCGCGCGATATCATTGCCATTTCGCAAGGGGCCCGCACCCGCGTGCTCAGCGCCGAGGTCGGTTCGCTGGCGATCGGCGCGCGCGAGCCGAAACTGATCAACAGCTACGATATCGAAGCCATCCATGCCGCCCGCCTGCTGGTCGAGCGCCCCGTGGTCGAGGAGGCGGCGCGGCGCATCGATGACGAGACGCTCGCCATGCTCGACGCCTCGCTGCAAACGCAGCGCGAGGCCCTCGACGATCCCGTCCGCTTCCTGATCTGCGATCGCGAGTTCCATGCCGCGATCTACCGGTCCTGCGGCAACGACCTCCTCGCCGATTTTGTCGTCGATCTCTATTTCTATGCCATGGCGCATCGACGCAAGGCCGTGTCGCGGCCGGGTGCGATCGCCCAGAGCTGCCAGGACCATGCCGCCATCCTGGCAGGGTTGCATGCCCGGGATCCCCGGGCCGTCGTCGAGGCCTTCGGCATTCATCTCGACAGGATCTATGCCAGCACGCGCTCCATCCTCGAGGAGGAGGCTGTGTTGCCGCATACGTGAAACGGGCCTGAGAAAGAAGGCCCGCTTTCCAAGACAAAGAGCCTGTAATGGCCGGAAAAGAACCGTTGGAGCCGCCCGAGGGCGGGAGGGAGGATACTATGAAGAGAAGAACGTTCCTGCAGCTTGCGGCCGGCGCCGCCTTGGCCGGTACCGGCAGCCTCGGCTTCCAACCGGCAAGGGCCGCCGGCAAGGATATCGTCTATCTGACGCCGGGCCTCGACCTGCCGTTCTGGCGCTATCTCGCCAAGGGCGTCGAATCCGCCGCCAAAGCCAAGGGCTACGGTTTCCAGGCGCTCGATTCCCACAACAGCCCGCAGACGCAGTTGCAGAACGCCCAGGATTCGATCGCCAAGGGCGTGGCGGGCATCGTGATCTCGCCGACCGATTCCTCCACCGCGCCGAGCGTGCTGGCGCTGGCCGCCAAGGCGGGGATCCCGGTGGTGATCGGCGATATCGGCACCAATAGCGGCGACTACGCCTCCTTTATCATCTCCGACAATTATGACGGCGCCAAGGGCGTGGGCGAGGCGCTGGCTGCCGCGCTCAAGGCCAAGGGTTGGGAGGGAGGCTCGGTCGGCCTCATCACCATCTCGCAGGCCCGCAAGAACGGCCAGGCCCGCACCAAGGGTTTCCGGGACGGCCTTGCAGCCGGCGGCTGGACCGGCAAGGAGGCGGGGCTGCAGCAGATGCAATCCTATACGACGGACGAGACCTTCAAGTTCACCCAGGACATGCTCACCGCCAATCCGGACATGCGCGGCCTGTTCATCCAGACCGACCAGCCGGCCCTGGGCGCCCTGCGTGCCATCAAGGCGGCACGTCGCGGTTCGGACCTGCTGGTCGCGGCCTTCGACGGCATCCCGGAATTCGTCGATCTCCTCAAGTCCAAGCAGATCGTCGCCTCCGGCATGCAGCAGCCCTATCTGATGGGCCAGAAGTCGGGCGAGGCCCTGCTGGCCAAGCTCGCCGGCGGCACGGTGGAGAAGGAAGTCTCGGTGCCGATCCTGGTGGTGACCAGCGAGAACATCGACAAGGAGCTGCCCATTGTGAAGGAGACGGTGTTCGCCAACGAGATGAAGTGAGCATGCTGGGACCGCCGGCTTCCAGCCGGCACTTCCTCACCGTTAAATGCGGTGTTTCCAAGAGCCGGCTTGGAAGCCAGCGGTCCCAGGAACCAACGCCATCCAGGAGCCTTTCTTGCCTGCCATCGAACCCCTGCTGGTCGCCACCGGCGTCGCCAAGACCTTCGACCGTACCCGCGCTCTGGCGGGGGCCGGCTTCGAGCTGCTCGCCGGCGAAGTCCATGGCCTGCTTGGTGCCAATGGCGCCGGCAAGTCGACCCTGTCCAAGGTGATTTCAGGCCATGTCAGGCCGGACGAGGGAGATCTCGTCTATCGCGGCCGCTCCGTGCGGCTGCGTTCCACCCGTGACGCGCTTGATATCGGCATCGCCATCGTGATGCAGGAGACGAGCTTGGTGCCGGACCTCAGCGTCGCCGAGAACATCTTCCTGCCCGAACTCGGCCGGCCGGGGCGCTTGTCCTATTCGGCGCTGCATCGACGCGGGGCCGAATTGCTCTCGGTGCTCGGCCAGGGCGATGCCCTGCCCCTCGACGTCGAGGTGCGCCGCCTGTCGGCGGCCCAGCGCCAGCTCGTCGAGATCGCCAAGGCACTCGGCGTCAACGCCAAGCTGATCATTTTCGACGAACCCACCTCGTCACTGAGCCCGAGCGAGGTCGAGCGCCTGTTCGACATCATGGCGCGGCTCAGGGCGGATGGGCGCGGGCTCGTCTTCGTCTCTCATCGGCTCGAGGAAGTCTTCGCCATCACAGACCGGGTCACCATCATGCGCGAGGGGCGCACGGTGGCGGCCTCGCTTGCGACCGCCAGCCTGAGCCAGGCCGAACTCATCCGCCACATGGTTGGCCAGGATGTCGGCGCCATCTATGCGCGGGATGCGGACGGGGCGGCCAAGGACGCGCCGATTGCCCTGGAGGTCAAGGGATTGGCGACGCCGCCCCTGGTCCGCAACGTTTCTTTCCAGGTCCGCCGCGGCGAGATCCTGGGATTGGGGGGCCTGGTCGGCGCAGGGCGCTCGGAAACCGTTGAGGCCATTTTCGGCCTGAGGCCGCGCATTTCAGGCACCATTCTCGTCGACGGCAAGCCGATCGATCCGCGCAAGCCGGCGCAGGCGGTGAGGGCCGGCATCGGCTTCGTGGCCGAGGACCGGCGCTCGCAGAACATCGTGCCCGACCTGTCGGTGAAGGAGAATCTGCTGCTCGCCCATCTCGGCGCACATCGGGGCTTCGGGGTCGGCTATCGCAGGCGCGAAAAGGCGGTCGATGCGCTGCTCAAGAGCCTTGGCCTGCCGCCCGACCGGCTGCTCGACGCCAACATGCTCAACTTCTCGGGCGGCATGCAGCAGAAGATCATCATCGCGCGCTGGCTGCTGCTGGAGCCGCGCGTGCTGATTCTCGACGAACCCACCAAGGGCGTCGATATCGGCACGCGCGCCTCGATCTATGCGATCCTGCGCGACATTGCCGCCAAGGGTGTCGCCGTCGTGGTGGTGTCGTCCGATTTCGAGGAATTGCTGGGGCTCTCGCACCGCATCGTCGTCATCAGCGACGGCACCAGCGTGGCCGACCTGCCTGCCGACCTGCTCGATGAAGAGAAGCTCACCTTGCTGGCGGCGCCGCGCACCTCGATGGCCCGCAATACCGAAGTCCTGCGCGGCCTGACGGGCGAATGCGGCGGCGCCGGCTTCTGGGCCCTGATCGACCAGGACCGCCTGATCTGCCTCAACCTCGTCACCGCCGACAAGGCGGCCGAGCCGGGCTTTGCGGCCGGCGAGGTGAAGCCGCTCTCCGCGACCCGCATCGCCGCGGCGCTGGCCGGGCGCGAACCCGTCTTCATGCCGGAGCCGGATGGCTCGCGCTCGACTTTGCTCCTGCCAATCGTCAGCCCCCGCGGGCACGATCTCGGCTGGGTCGGCCTCACGCTGCCGCAGGGCGCCACCCTGCCAACGCCCGAAATCGTCCGCAGCCGTGTCGCCGAACTCGCTGCAACGCTCTGATCTCCCGTTTGCCAAGGACTGCCGCATGTCGACCACCACCTCTCCCGATCCCACGCGACGGCGCCTCGGCTGGCTGACGGGGCGGCTCGAAGTGCGCATGCTCGGCCTCGCCATCGTGCTGGCGGTCTGCCTGTCGCTGCTCTCGCCCTATTTCCTGACACGGTCGAACATCTTCAACATCCTCGACCAGTCGGTGGTGATCGGCATCGTCGCCGTCGGCATGACCTTCGTCATCCTCACCGGCGGCATCGACCTCTCGGTCGGATCGGTCGCCGGCCTGACCGGCATTGTCCTGGGCCTGGCCGTGCAGCATTATCCGCCGGCTCTAGCCGTGGCGCTCGCCATCCTCAGTGGGGCCGGCATCGGCCTGATCTCGGGCATTCTGATCGCCTATTTCGGGCTCGCGGCCTTCGTGGTGACGCTGGGCGTGATGGCGATCGGCCGAAGCCTCGCCTATATCCTCTCGGGCCAGACGGCCATCGCCTCGATCCCCGATTCCATGCAGGCCATCGTCTATACCGATGTCCTGGGTATTCCCTCCAACGTGCTGTTCCTGGCGCTGCTCTATCTCGTCGCCTGGGCCTATCTGACCTATACCAAGGGCGGGCGCACCATCTATGCCGTCGGCTCCAACAAGGAGGCGGCGCGGGCGGCGGGCCTCAGCGTGATGTTCTATTCCATCCTGCCCTATGTGATTTCGGGGGCGCTTTCGGCCGTGGCGATCACCTTCTCGATCGGCCAGATCCTCTCGGCCGATCCGCTGATGGGCAATGCCTGGGAGCTCGACGCCATTGCCGCCGTGGTGATCGGCGGTGCCAGCCTGTTCGGCGGGCGGGGCTCGATCATCGGCACGCTGATCGGCGTCCTGATCATGGTGATGATCCGCAACGGCCTCAATCTGATGGGCGTCTCGCCCTTCTGGCAGGGCTCGGCCATCGGCACCATCATCATCGTGGCGCTGCTGTTCGAGCGCCTGATCGGGCAACGGGCGGGACGGTGAGGGGGCTTGAGAGCCTGGCTTGAGAATCGAGAGAACCTCGACCTTTGTCATCACCGGGCTTCGGCCCGGTGATCCAGCGGCCACAAGCTTGATACGTTGGGTATCTGGGTGCCCGGGACGAAGCCCGGGCATGACAAAATTGAGCATTCCTCGGCTTGCTGGGACTCTTCCATCAACCTCCTCAGAGGCGCCTCAAAGCGCCGTGCTTAAACGAGAGAGGCGGGTCCGAAGACCCGCCCCCCAAACTTACCCGAGGCTCTTGGCCAGCACCTGCGACAGGCGCTCGGCAAAGCCGGCCGGATCGGTGGGCACCGTGCCGTCGAGGATACGGGCCTCGTCGAGCAGCAGCCGCGTGGCGCTCTCGATGAAGGCGGTATCGCCGCCGGCCTCGCGCGCGGTGGCGAGGCGCGTCACCAGGGCGTGGCGCGGATTGATCTCCAGGATCGGCTTCTGCAGGGCGCCGTCGAGCTTGCCGGCGCTGGCCAGGATCTGCTCCATGCGCTTGTCCATGCCGTTATCGGGCGCCACCAGGCAGACTGCGCTGGAGGTCAGGCGCTCGGAGGCGCGCACGTCGGAAATGTCATCGCCCAGCGTGGTCTTGAGATAGGCGATGTAGGAGGCGATCGCCGCGCTCACTTCCGGGGTCTGCTCCTCCGGCTTTTCGGCGAGCGGGATCAGGTCGAGGTCGGCGGCGCCCTGCGTCACCGACTTGAAGGGCTTGCCTTCGAAGCCGAGTGCCGAGGTCACCCAGAAGCTGTCGACCGGATCGGAGAGCAGCAGTACCTCGATGCCACGAGCGCGGAAGCCCTCGATGTGGGGCGAGTTCTCCAGGCGCTTGGCATCGTCGCCGGCGAGATAATAGATCGCCGTCTGGTTGTCCTTGAGGCTGGCGATGTAGTCCTTGAGCGAACGCCATTCGCCGCCCGAAACCGTGCTCTTGAAGCGGGCGAGGCCGAGCAGGGCGTCGCGGCGCTCGAAGTCCTCGTAAAGGCCTTCCTTCAGGACAGAGCCGAAATTCTCCCAGACCTTCGCATAGGCTGCGGCGTCCGAGGTGGCCAGCTTCTCGAGGTCTCCCAGCACGCGGCCGGTTGCCGCCTTGCGGATCGCCGTCAGCAGCGGGCTTTCCTGGATCATTTCGCGTGAGACGTTGAGCGGCAGGTCGGCGGAATCGATCAGGCCGCGCACGAAGCGCAGATAGCCGGGAAGCAGGTCGGCCTCGTCGGTGATCAGCACACGCCGCACATAGAGCTTCATGCGGCCCTTGCGCTGGGGGTCGAACAGGTCGAAGGGACGCGAGCCCGGCACGAAGGCCAGCATCGTGTATTCCTGCCGGCCTTCGGCGCGGAAGTGGATGGTAAGCGCTGGATCGTCGAACTGGCCGGCGACGCTGCGGTAGAAATCGGTGTAATCGGCCTCGGAAATATCCGACTTCGGGCGAGTCCACAGGGCTGCCCCATCAGCGATCTGCTGCGGCTCGGCATCCGGCTTGTCGGCGAGCAGGATCGGCACCGGCACATGGCCGGAATGGGTCTTGATCAAACGCTCGATGGTGTAGGTCTCGGCATAGGACTTGGCGTCCTCCATCAGATGCAGCACCACCTTGGTGCCACGCGCGGGGGCCTCGTCGAGACCGACAGGCGCCACCGAATAGGAACCCTTGCCGTCCGAACTCCAGAGATTGGCGACATCACTGCCGGCTCTGCGGGAGAAGACTTCCACCTTGTCGGCCACCATGAAGGTCGAGTAGAAGCCGACGCCGAACTGGCCGATCAACTGGCTGCCTTCGGCCTGCTGGGCCGTTTCCAGCCGCTCGACGAAGGCCTTGGTGCCGGAGCGCGCGATGGTGCCGAGAGCCTCGATCATCTCCTCCGCGCTCATGCCGATGCCGTTGTCGGCGACCGTGATGCGCCTGGCCTCGGCATCGAGGGTGATGCGGATCACCCCCTTCTGGTCTTCTCCGAGCAAAGCGGGATCGGACAGGGACTCATAGCGCAGCTTCTCGCAGGCATCGGCCGCGTTGGAGATCAATTCGCGCAGGAAGACATCCTTGTCGGAATAGACCGAGTGCACCATCAGATGCAGCAGCTTGGCGACGTCGGCCTCGAAGGTATGGCTCTGCGGCGCGGCACTATCCGGGCCGGCGCTTGCGGCTTCAGCGCTCATGAAAACTCACTCTTGCTTGATGATCGTCTTGGGACTGGGTGGCGGGAACGCCGCTGCACAGATGGACAATCTCGGCGAGGGATTCAAGAGCAGGCTTGCATCTGCGGGGGGCGCGGACGTCTCGTCCGCTCCCGGAAACGCGGCGCTCACGGGAGAGGAAGAACCGCCGTCGCGACGATCGGCAAAGCCGATTGCGCGGCCACGTCCGCGCACCCGGAGATCGGCGCAAAAAGAAAGGCCGGTTCCAGAGGAGCCGGCCTGCACTTCTTGGGTCATCTAACGCCACCTCGGCGGACCCGGTCCGACAAAGTCGGGGGGCTGGGGGGCTGAGGTTTCCGGCTTACGCCGGACCGGGTGCCGAGGTAACGAGAAGAAAAGTCGCGCTGGGCTGGGGCGGCCCCTTGGCTGGATTGCGGCAAAGTCGTGACTTTTGGTGAAGTTATATTTCCGGTGTGCGCTGCAGCAAACAACCTGCCGGGGGGGCCTGCAATCCACGCACGAAAATGCTGCCGCTGCAGGGCCAGCGGGGCCTGACGAAATGGGGATTGGGGAAGGGGGGCGGATGTCGCCTGTTATCGCCGCTGCTGCTTCGACGCCGCAGGCTGGGCGTCGTTTGCCTTCAGGCTTCCTCGCCGAACTTGTCGGCCAACAGGGCTTCCAGGGCGTCCATGCAAGCCTGAGCATCATGGCCGGCAGTCTCGACCACGATGGTGGTGCCACGGGCTGCGGCCAGCATCATCAGACCCATGATCGACTGGCCACCGACCGTTTCGCCGCACCGCGTCACCTTGACGGTGGCATCGAAGCCTTCGGCCGTCTGCACGAATTTCGCCGAGGCGCGGGCGTGCAGGCCCTTGAGATTGATGATGGGGAGGATGCGTACGATACCGCCGTCCATGGTGGGGGTGGGAGCCGCTTCCGGTTCTTCGCAGGCTTGCTCGTCGGTGCTGCCGGTTTGCATCTGCTGCTTGTGCATCGAGGAGGTCTCCGCCTGCATCTGCACCGGGGTGCACCCGCTTGGGGCACTGCTGCCCCAACATTTGGCCCAAGGATTGCTGAATGCGAGCGGTACCGCAAGAGCCGCCTCGGCAAGTTTCTGGCCGTGACCAGCATAGTTGAATGAACGTCGAATCATTGGCCTGACAACACACGACTGGCAATATTGATATATTTCCTGCCAGCCTCTTGGGCGCGCGTGACTGCCTCGGCGAGGGGAACCTCGCTGCGCAGCCGCGCCAGTTTGACAAGCATGGGAAGGTTGATGCCGGCCACGACCTCGATGGAGGGGCCGCTCATCACGGAAATCGCCAGATTTGAAGGTGTTCCTCCGAACATATCCGTGAGAACCGCCACGCCGGAGCCGTCTTCGACCCGGCCGATGGCATCGATGATGTCGCGGCGGCGCTGCTCGACATCGTCTTCGGGGCCGATATCGATGGCCTCGACATTACGTTGCGGCCCTACGACGTGCTCGAGAGCCGACAGGAACTCGGTCGCCAGATGACCATGCGTGACAAGCACCATGCCGATCATAGGATGATCCGCATTGAATCTTTCCGGTCGCCGTCGCGATCGCGACAACAATCCAGGTCCGTTTCGCTTTCGCGCCACCCGGTGTTGAGCAAAATGAGACGACGCCTCCGCAACGCACGGCCAGGATGCCCTTCGGACAACCTGCAACCCGTAGCTCCGAGGCCTGATATTATTCCCGCGCTGCACAAAAACAAGCCTCTCTCCGGCTCACATTGTCGCAGTCTCGTCACATGAAGGCCATAGGCATCAACGTTTCGTTAACGCAGACTGGCGCGGATCGGGCCTGGAATCCGGTCAAACCGGCGGCAATTGCGGCAAGATGGCCTCAATCAGGGCGACAGCTGCCTGAAAATCGCGAGGAACCGGCAAATAGGGCAGGTCCACGCCTTCCAGCCTGATGTGCCGAATATTTTTGCTGGGGATGACGATCTCTGCGTCATCGTCGAGAATATCCACAACCAGGCCGACAGGTGCCGAGGGCTGCCAGTCGATCCGTTCAATGCCGGCATCCCGCAGGCCGCTGCTGCGTCGCTCGATCAGGCCGGCGATGGTTGATGGCACGGAGGCGATCAGCCTGCCCTCGACGGCTTCGAGATAGACGCGGTCATCTCCTACCAGGCGGGCCAGGCGGCCCTGGGCCGGCGCGGTCTCGATGAAATGCAGGGCCAGCCGGCTCTTGCCGGCGCCAGAGGCGCCGCGCAGCAGAATGCCCCGCCCGTCGATGACGATGCAGGTGGCATGTACGGTGGGCGAGGTTGGCATGGCTTAGGCCTGCGCGGCCGGCAGGCGGGCGACGAAACGGGCGCCGAGCACCTTGTCGCCATCCTTGCGGTTCTCGACCCAGAGCTTGCCGCCATGGGCCTCGATGATCTGCTTGGAGATGGACAGGCCGAGGCCCGAATTCTGGCCAAAACCCTGTTCCTCGGGACGGTCGGTGTAGAAGCGCTCGAAGATCCGCTCGATGGCATGGTCTGGCACGCCCGGACCATCATCCTCCACCGCGATCTCGACGTCGTTCTTGTTCCGCCGCAATTCGACCCGCACCTCGCCGTCCCGGGGCGAGAAGGAGCGGGCATTGTCGACGAGATTGTTAATGACCTGGCCGAGCCTGGAATCATGGCCATTGATGAAAAGGGCTTGCGGCGGCAGGCCCGTGGGCATGGACAGGCGCACCTTGACCCCGTCCTCGCGCTCGACCGAGTTGAACACGCCGGTAAGGGCGGTGAGCAGCCTGGCGAGATCGACGGGCTCGGCGCCGGACCGCAACAGTTCGGCATCCAGGCGCGAGGCATCGGAAATGTCCGAGATCAGCCGGTCGAGCCGGCGGACATCGTGCTGGATCACTTCGAGCAGCCGGTTGCGCGAGGTGTCGTTGCGGGCGAGCGGCAGGGTCTCGACGGCCGAGCGCAGCGATGTCAGCGGGTTCTTGAGCTCATGGGCGACATCGGCCGCGAAGCTCTCGATCGCCTCGATCCGCTTGAACAATGCATTGGTCATGTCGCGCAGGGCGCCGGAAAGATGGCCGATCTCGTCGGAGCGCTCGGTGAAATCGGGGATTTCCTGGCGCGATTTCACGCCGTAGCGCACCCGCTCTGCCGCTCGCGCCAGCTGGCGGATCGGGCCGGCGATGGTGCTTGCCAACAGGATCGACAGGATCACCATCACCACCGCGGCAACGGCGAAGACCCTGAGGATGGCGAGGCGCTCGGCCGTGACGATCTCGTCGATCTCGCCGGGGCGCGTCGAGAGCAGCAGCACGCCCAGCACCGACTTGAAGCGCTGGATCGGTACGGCAACCGAAACGATGGATTCGTTCTGCTCGTTGATGCTCACCTGGGTGGAGGGAGCGCCGCTGAGCGCCGTTATCACTTCCGGATAGCCCTTGCCGTTCTGGTTGCCGAGTTCCTTGTAAAGCGGCGCATCGGAACGGAAGAGGTAGCGCTTGACCGTGTTCCAGACCCGCTCCGCCAGGTTCTGCTCCTGCTTGGGCTGCGGCAGGTCGGTGCGGACGATGTCGGAATAGATGAACAGGGCCCTGGAATCGATCACCAGATTACCGTCGCGGTCATAGACCCGGGCGCGCAATTTCGTCGGCGAGATCAGGCGCCGCATCAGTGGCGCGACCTTCTCCGGATTGATCGGAAAGTCGAGCGAACTTGCGTCGTCGCTCTCATCCTCGCCCGCCGCCTGCTGTTCCAGGAGTTTTTCCGGATCGATGCGGATCGAGCCGGTCTCGACGGAAGCCGAAGCGGCCACGGCGCTCGCCATGATTTCGCCCTGGGTGAGCAGGGCCTGCACACGCGCGTCGATCAGGCCTTCGCGGAACTGGTTGAGGTAGAAGATACCGACGACCAGGGCGACCAGGCCGGCCAGGTTCAGCACGACGATGCGCCGTGTCAGGCTGGAGAAGGTCTGCACGGTGATCGCGCGCAGGGCCAGCCGCAGGCGCCGCCGGATGATCGATCTCGACCTTGGGTGCTCGGATGGGGTCGCGCGCTCGGGGCTCATCGGGTCTGGTACGAAATTCTATCGAGAGGAGCGCGAGAGCCTGCTTCAGGGCATGAAGAAGGCGTCATTCCAGGGGATGGCCTTCCCCACTGCGCGGAGAAGGTCTCCAGGTTGAGCCGGGAGGAAACCCTCACGCTTCCTTGAAGCGATAGCCGACACCATAGAGCGTTTCGATCATCTCGAAATCGTCATCGGCCTGCTTGAACTTCTTGCGCAGGCGCTTGATGTGGCTGTCGATGGTGCGATCGTCGACATAGACCTGGTCGTCATAGGCCGCATCCATTAGGGCATTGCGGCTCTTGACCACGCCCGGGCGCTGGGCGAGGGCGTGCAGGATGAGGAACTCGGTGACGGTGAGCACCACCGCCTCGCCCTTCCAGGTGCAGGTGTGGCGTTCGGGATCCATGCGCAACAGGCCGCGTTCCAGGATCTTGGCGTCCGAAGCCTTGGCTGCGGCGGCATCCTTGGGCTGGAAACGGCGCAGCACCGCCTTCACGCGCTCCACCAGCAGGCGCTGCGAGAAGGGTTTGCGGATGAAATCGTCGGCGCCCATCTTCAGGCCGAACAATTCGTCGATCTCCTCGTCCTTGGAGGTGAGGAAGATCACCGGCAGCTCGGATTTCTGGCGCAGGCGGCGCAGCAGCTCCATGCCGTCCATGCGGGGCATCTTGATGTCGAAGATGGCGAGATCCGGCGGATTGGCCTTCAGACCGTCCAGGGCCGACATGCCATCATTGTAGGTCTGGATGCGATAGCCTTCCGCCTCCAGCGCGATGGAAACCGAGGTCAGAATGTTGCGGTCGTCATCGACCAGCGCAATCGTCGGCATTGCAATCCTTTCATGACGCGGTGTAACCGCCAAAGGCTATTATGATGGTTTGCGCGGCAAATCACCATACTTGCCTTCGCATTCTACGCCTAAACCGGCGGAAGTGTGACAATTATCGGTTCAAAACGGTACTTCTTGTTGCCAATCGCCGGCAAAACGGCATTTTCAAACTGTTTCCATCCAAACGAGTCTTCCAGAGCGATGTCTTCGAGCGATACCACGCGTCTGCCCGGCCAGCCGGTTCCGGCGAACCAGCCTGCCGATTTCGAGCCCGTAGCGGAGGGCAAGGCCCTGCTCAGGCGCATCCGCGCCGGCGCGCTGGCGACACTTGATTCGAGCGATGGCTCCCCCTTTGCCAGCCTCGTCAATACAGCCACCGATTTCGATGGTGCGCCGCTGCTTCTACTCTCCCGGCTGGCAGCCCATCGCAGCAATATCGAGAAGGATGCGCGCATTTCCCTGCTGCTAAGCGAGGGCGGCAAGGGCGATCCGCTGGCCCATGCCCGCCTGACCGTGAAGGGCCTGGCTGAGATCGTCGAGGATGAAGATGCCAGGGCTCTCTGCAAGGCGCGCTTTCTGGCCCGGCATCCTAAATCGGCGCTTTACGCCGATTTCCCGGATTTCAGCTTTTTCCGCGTGGCGGTAAGCGGCGGGCATCTCAATGGCGGCTTTGCACGCGCTGCCCTGCTGTCGGCGGAGGAACTCCTTACCGACGTCAAGGGCGCGGAGGCCCTGCGCGCCGCGGAGGCCGGGGCGATCGAGCATATGAACGCTGATCATGCCGATGCCGTCAGGCTCTACGCCACCAAATTGCTCGGCGGCCGCGACGGCCCCTGGCGCATCAGCGGCATTGATCCCGAAGGCCTGGATCTGGCCTTTGCCGACGACACGCTGCGCCTCGTCTTCGACAAGCCGGTCCTGGACGCCACCGCCCTGCGGCTGACGCTGGTACATCTGGCCGAGAAGGCGCGAGGCTGAGGCCGGCTATTCCGACCAAGACGGGTGAAGCGCGACAATCCCTCTCCCACCTGGGGAGAAGGATTGCTGCGTCTTTTCCTACTGACTTCAGCCCCTGATGAAGGCAAGCAGGTCGGCGTTGAACTGGTCCTGCTGCGTCAAGGTCAGGCCATGCGAGCCGCCCGGATAGACCTTGAGGGTGGCGTTGGGGATGAGCTTGACCGACTGATGGGCGGAAGCGCCGATCGGCACGATCTGGTCGTCGTCGCCATGGATGATCAGGGTCGGTACGTCGATCTTCTTCAGATCCTCGGTGAAGTCGGTCTCCGAGAATTGCTTGATGCAGTCGAGCTGGCCCTTGAGGCCCCCCAGCATGCCTTGCAGCCAGAAGGATTCGCGCGCGCCTTCGGAAACCTTCGCGCCTGGGCGGTTGTAGCCGTAGAAGGGCAGGGTCAGGTCCTTGTAGAACTGCGAGCGGTCGTCGAAGGTGCCCTTGCGGATGCCGTCGAAGACTTCGAGCGGCAGGCCTCCGGGATTGGCGTCGGTCTTCAGCATCAAGGGCGGCACGGCGCCGACCAGGACAGCCTTGGCGACATGCTTGGTGCCGTGGCGTCCGAGATAGCGGGTGACTTCGCCGCCGCCGGTGGAGTGGCCGACGAGCACGGCATCCTTCAGGTTCAGTTCCTCGATCAGTTCGGCGAGGTCATCGGCATACTGGTCCATATGGTTGCCGTCCCAGGTCTGGGTCGAGCGGCCATGGCTGCGGCGATCATGCGCAATCACCCGGTAGCCATGCTGCCCGAGGAACACCATCTGGGCGTCCCAGGCATCGGCGCTCAGAGGCCAGCCATGGGAGAAGACCACGGGCTGCCCGCTGCCGAAATCGCGGTAGAAGATCTGGGTGCCGTCTTCGGTGGTGATCGTGCTCATCGTCGGTCTCCTGCTGGGTTGAAATGCGGGGCGCCTCGGAACGTGGCGGCCTGGTGAGACATTGAATACCGCGCCATGGGCGTGATACGGATTGGCGAAACTGACATTGTTCGGGGCAAAACTGACAAATGGCAATGGGTAGCACTCTACCTGAGATTGGCCTGCTGCTGTATCCTGGCGTGCGCACGGCCGCCGTCTACGGCATGGTCGATCTCTTCGACGCAGCCAATGACATCGCGCGCCGCCGGGCCGGCGATGCGGATATCGGCATTCGGATCTCCCAGTGGAAGATCGCCGAGGGCGGCGGCATCGAATGCGTGGCGGACAGCCATGGTCCAGCCCCCCACAAGCCTGTGGCGATCGTTGCCCTGCCGGGGCTCGGCGATCTGCCGTCCCATGCGGTCTCCGCTCCTTTCGCCGCCTGGCTGCGCCAGCGCCATGACGAGGGGGCCATGCTGTGCTCGGTCTGCGCCGGCGCCTTCCTGCTCGCGGAAACCGGCCTGCTGACCGGACGGCTGGTCACCACGCATTGGAGCTTCGCCCAGGCCCTTTCCCAGCGCTTTCCCGATATCCTGATCGATACCGCCAAGATGATCGTCGACGATGGCGATATCATTACAGCCGGCGGCATCATGGCCTGGACGGACCTTGGCCTGACGCTGGTGGACAGGGTCCTGGGGCAGGAGGTCATGCTGGAGACGGCGCGTTTCCTGCTCGTCGACCCACCGGGGCGGGAGCAGCGCTATTATTCGAATTTCACGCCCAATCTGCGCCATGGCGACGAGGCCGTGCTCAAGGTGCAGCGCTGGCTGCAGGACCAGGAGGAGGCGGCGGAGGACATGCGTCCGGTTTCCCTGTCAGCCATGGCTGACAGGGCCGGCCTGGAGGAACGCACCTTCCTGCGCCGCTTCCACAAAGCGACGGGCCTGAAGCCGACGGAGTATTTCCAGCATATCCGTGTCAGCAGGGCCCGTTCCCTGCTGGAAACCACCAATCGCAATGTCGACCAGATCGCCTGGTCGGTCGGCTATGAGGATCCGGCTGCCTTCCGCAAGGTGTTCGCCAAGCTGATGGGGCTGTCGCCGCGCGACTACCGGCGTCGTTTCGGAGCCGGGCCGGCGATCGGGGCAGCGGCCTAAGCGGGCTCGCCGCAGCTCCAACCCGTCGCTCCTAACCCGCGACGGCGGCGGCTTCGGGCTCGCGCCTGTCGGCCCGCTCCAGGCCCCAGGATACCAGGAAGACCACGAGGCCGGCCACGGCCAGCAGGGCGCCCACCCAGCCTGTCGAGGCCCAGCCGAAGCCGGCCGCGACGGCGACGCCGCCGAGCCAGGCGCCGAGGGCATTGGCGATGTTGAAGGCCGAATGGTTGAGCGCGGCCGCGAGCGTCTGGGCATCGCCGGCCACGTCCATCAGGCGGGTCTGGATCGCCGGGCAGATGGCGAAATTGCAGCCGATCAGGAAGATGCAGAGCGAGATCATCCAGGGATTGGATGCGGTGAGGCCATAGAGCGCCATCACCACGATCACCCAGACCAGCATGCCGCCGATGGTGGCCATCAGGGCGCGGTCGGCCAGCCAGGAACCGGCGATGTTGCCGACATTCATGCCGATGCCGAACAGCACCAGCGCCACCGGCACGAAAGCGGGCGAGAAGCCGCTGAGCTGGGTGAGGGTGGAGGCGACATAGGTGTAGACGGCGAACATGCCGCCCAGGCCGATGGCCGGGATCGCCAGGGTCAGCCAGACTTGCTTGCGCTTGAGGGCGCCGAGTTCACGCAGCGGGCTGGCGCTGGGCTTGACCTTGTCGAGCGGCATGAAGGCCAGGATCAGCGCGGCGGTAAGAGCGCCGATGGCGCCGACGGTCGCAAAGGCGAGGCGCCAGCCCAGGGTCTGGCCGAGCCAGGTGGCGAGGGGGGAGCCGACCAGCGTCGCGAGCGTGATTCCCATCATCACGCGCCCGACCGCCTGGGCGCGCCGATTGGGCTCGGCCATGCCGGCGGCGACCAGGAAGGAGACGCCGAAATAGGCGCCATGCGGCAGGCCCGCCAGGAAGCGGAAGCCGATCAGCTGGTAATAGCCGCCCGCCAGGGCGCTGGCGGCATTGGCAGCGGCGAACACCACCATCAGCCAGAGCAGCAAGGTGCGGCGCGCCATACGGGCCGAAAGCACGGCGATGACCGGCGCGCCGACGACCACGCCGAGCGCATAGGCGCTGATCATGTGGCCGGCTTGCGGCTCGGTGACCAGGAGACCGTTGGCGACGTTGGGCAGGATGCCCATCGAGGCGAATTCACCGGCGCCGACGCCGAAAGCGCCGACGGCAAGGGCGAACTCGATCCAGGCGGCGCGATGGCGATGGGAGGGGCTGTCGGCGTTGAGGTCGGCGAGGGAAGCGGTGGCCGGGTGGGTCACGGGAGGGCTTTCAGGGCGAATGGCTCGAAACAAACAAGATGAGAAACCTCACGGCGAGAGGCCGCAGGCTGGCAATGGCTTGAATCAGCGATTTGGGAACGATGTATTGCACTGCAATATTGCTTCCGAAGGGGAAAATGTAAATCGGTTTACGTCTGCATTTCGGCATGGCTCGGGGCCGAGCTATGCCTGGGAAACGGACGTCTCGTCCGCGCTTGAAAATGCGGCGGTCCGGAAAGCTGGAGTTTCGGCCGCGGGAGCCTCTATCCGGGTTCTTCACGAGGTTGGCCTGGTGCCTTGTTTCCAAGGCCGAGCACGGCTGCCCGTGACCCTGATGCTGGCTAATAGGGCTTGGCAGCCACATAGCCATAATAGTTCATCAGGAAGTCATCCAGCGTGAGCGTTCCGCTCAAGGGCACCTCGCGATAGCCGTCGCCCCAGGTATAGATGTGGAACGTGACTTCGCCATTCTCCACCTTCATCTGCGATTGCAGCACGACCCAGTGATCGTCGCGAATGTCGGAGCTCTGGGTCTGATGGCCATCGACCATGTTGGAGCCGATGAGCAGGACGACATGGTAGCCCGCCGCGAGCAGGCGGTTCGCTTCCTTCATGTTGTCGGTGTCGCGCTGGTGGCGGAAGAAGTTCGCATCCTCCCGCACATCCGTGTAGCCGGCCTGGTCGAACCAGTAGGCCAGCTCCATCGGGGTCGTCATGCCCGAGAATCCGCCGTCGGTCGAATCGTAATGGATGGCCCAGTCGTTGGAGTTGCGGATGCTCGCCAGCGTCAGCCAGTCGACCGGGGCAATATCGGAGGACGAGGGGGCGGCATGGCGCAGATCGGCTTTCGGCTTGATCGGAAGTCTGTAGAGCACGCCCTCGCCCTTGTCGTACATGTCGCAGGCGTAGGCGGCATAGGTTCCCGGACGGTCGCGCAGGACATTGAAGACCAGAGCCGCTGGTCCGCACAAATTCGTCTGGTTCTGGTCGAGCGTGCCCGGATAGGCGACGCGGATGATGATGCCGATGCCGACTTCGTCCCGGTCGAGATTGGGCCATTGGCCGCGACCGAGCTTGCGCATGAAGTCGCAGGCACGGCCGACGGCATAGCTGCGCTGGACCGATGAGACGTCGAACGGCCATTTTGCGATCATCGTGCCGGCCAGGTCGACGAAGCGCTCCAGCATCGCCTTCGACCGCGGCATGATGGTGTTGGACTTCTCTGCGATCATCTTCAGGTCGGCGAGTTCGCTCTGCGTCACCCGGCCGTCCTGCAGGGTGGCGCGCAGGATCTCGACGACCTCGACATGGTTGAGATGGCGATCGTCGGCCAAGGCCGCGCGCAGGGCTTTCGGTACCGAGTTGCTCTGGAATACGCCCCAAGGCCCGGTCGGGGTGGCAGCCGGCGTCGGCGAGGGGCGTGAGGCGAGTTCCTCCAATTTGGCGATGGCTGCGCCGGTGGGCTCGATGAAACCTGTCTGGTGCGCCGGGAAGTATTTCTTCTGGAACGTGAGGATGGCACTGCACAGCGCGTCGCTGGCGATGCCGCCAACGACGCGGCCTGCAATACCGGCTTGGGCTCCGCCGTCAATCTTGGGAATGAGATTGAGGAGTGCGATGACGATCTGCTGGTCTTCGGCCCAGTTCTGGCACTGGGCGCCGGTCGAGGCGTGGCGACCTACGCGCGCACGGAGGGGCATGCGATCCTCCTTCTCGCGATCGGCACTGTCGTCTCGCGATGGATGTTCTCGGTTTGCCGACACTAGCGGTGTCCGGCGTTTTGAGTATCCACTGAATAGGGGGGACGCGTGACCCGCCCGTTATCGGCCCGTATCCATGCTTCCCTTCTGCTCCGGCAGCACGGCGATGGCGTCGATCTCCACCAGGACGTCGGGGAGGAACAGCGAGGCGACGCCGACGAGGGAACTGGCCGGCGGCCGCTCCTTGCCGATCCAGCGATCACGCACCGCCCGGATCACAGGCAGCTGGCTGGGATCGTAGTCTCGCACATAGATGGTCACCCGGGCCAGCGCGCTGAAATCGCCGCCGGCCGCCTGCAGGGTGGCGAGCAGGTTGGCGAAGACCTTGTCGAGCTGGGAGGCGAGGTCATCGCCGACGACCTTGCCCGTTTCGTCGAAGGGCACGTGGCCGGAAAGCAGCAGCAGCCGCCCGCTTTCGACCAGCATGGCCTGGGAAATGCCGGGAATGGCGGAGCCGGGCGGATTGATCGGGCGCAGCATGATGGTCTCCTTACTCTGTCGGTCTGTTTTCGCAGGCGATGATGACGCTGTCTCGACTGGAGCATTATCCAGGAAGGCTGGCAGGGTTCTTGGCTAAGCATGAAGGAAGGAGAAAGGTTGGATCACACCGTCCTGTCGAATTCCGTCAGCGCCCGACTGGCCAGCCGGTAGAGCTGCGCCGGGCGCTTGCGTTCGGCTGTGGCGCTCGCCTTGGCATCGATCTCCTCGAGAATCTGCATTTCCATCAGCTTGCGGCGGAAGGCGCTGTCGTTGAGCGGCGTGCCCATGGCCTTCTCATAGACGGCCTTGAGCTCGGGCAGGGTGAATTGCTCGCCGAGCAGGAAGGCCGGCAGGGTGGAATAACTCGCTTTCGAGCGCAGTCGCTCCAGGGCGGCGGCGATCAGCCTGCGATGGTCGAAGGGCAGAGGCGGGCAATGGTCGGGATCGATGCGCTCGAAACGGGGAGCGCCGGCTGCCTCGGCGGCGGCAAGGCGCTCGTCCGGCACCAAAGCCAGATAGACGATGGCGATCGACCACCCGCGCGGGTCGCGATCCGGGCCGCCGAAGCTGCGCACCTGTTCGAGATAGAGGCCATCGAGCCTGGCCTTGCTGGCCAGGATGCGCCGCGCCGACGCCTCGATGTCGGCATCCTCCTCCGGCCTGACATAGCCGCCGATCAGGGCGAGTTCGCCGGCATGGGGATCGTATTCGCGCCGTTGCAGGCAGAGCCGCAGGCCGTCTTCGTTCAAGGTGACGAGAACGATGTCGACCGTGGCGATCGGGCGCTGTTCAGGCCCGGCAGAGGAAACGACAGGCATTTCGACATCCATAAACAGGGGCAACGGTGGAACCCAGGGCGCTCCCTGCCCGCGGTGCCAATTCCGTCAAATCGTTCTAGCACAGCCGGAAGCGGCAGCGAGATCAAGGCGCAAAATGCAATTTGTGATTTTATTGGCTGGCGCAGATGCCTTCCCGTCGACGCCTGTTCGCTTGGGAACTGACCGATGGTGCGATCCGTGGTGAAACGGCATCCGATCCGGAGCAGAGGAAGACATGCGCTCGTTTCTGTCGTCTGCCTTGTTGGCCACCCTCGTCGCCGGCTGCGCGGCGCCGCAATCCACGGTCATCGTCAAGCCCTTCACCGGCCATGTGCCGAGGATACCCGGCAATTACGAAGCGGCGGCCCGATTGCCGGAACCTCCGCGGCCGGAGCCGGCACCACCTTCTTCCTCGAGTAGTTCCTTCAATCAGACAGGGAACTCGGTTGACGAAAATTATTGTGCCGGGGTCGTCACGCCCACGCATAGTTCCTATCGCTGGTGCAACAAGCACGGCTACCCGACCAAGGATAGGCGGTAGGGACGTCTGCCTCCCTCATTCCCGGTCGAAGCCGGTGCGCTCCTACCACCCGCATGTGCTGTTCGACACAGGGTCGATGTGAGTCTGGCATAAATATACAAAATACAATTTGCACTTTGTAATTTAATAAATTAAAACGAGTTCAGTCGATCTCGACAACGCAGGAGCCAGCCATGGCCACCATTCGCCGCTATCCCTTCTTCAGCCACGCCCGCGTCGAGGCCTCATCCTTCCTCGGCGTCTACCGTCGCGGCCGCCTCGCCCGGTCGGGCCGGGGCCAGGCCGTGTGGTTCTCGCCCCAGGGCAGCACCTCGCTGGTCGAGGTGCCGGCCGACGACCGCAACCACATCGTCGCCGTCACCGGTCGCACCGCCGATTTCCAGGCGGTGAGCGTGCAGGGGCTGGCGAGCTGGCGCGCCCAGGAGCCGGCGCTGCTGGCCGAGCGCATCGACTTCTCCGTCGACCTGCGCACCGGCTCCTATCGCGCCGATCCCTTGAGCCAGGTCGAGAACCTGATCGACGGGCTGGTGAAGACCGCGGTCGAGCGTTTCCTTTCCAGCCGCAGCATCGGTGTCGTGCTGGCCGAAGGCGTCGGCACATTGCTGGCCGAGGTGGAGCGGGATCTTGCCGCTACCGCCGCGCTGTCGGCGATCGGCATTGCCCTCACCGGTATTCATTTGTCCGATCTCACCCCGGCACCGGAGTTGGTGAGGGCCCTGCGCCAGCCGACGGCGGAAAAGCTGCAGCAGGCTGCCGACGAGGCGACCTTTGCCCGCCGCGCCGCCGCTGTCGAGAAGGAGGCCGCGATCGCGGAGAACGAGACCAAGGCCAAGATCCGGCTGGAGGAAGAGCGCGGGCGCCTGTTTGAGCGCGAGCGCGAAAACGAGCTCGCCCAGGCACGCACGGCTGTCGACAAGAACATGGTGTCGGCCGAAGGCGAGGCGACGGCCCGCGAGCTGACGGCCCGCAGCCAGGCTGTGACACGCGGTGTCGCCTCGGAGGCCGAAGCCGAAGCGATCCGCCGGCTCGACGAGGCCAAGCTCGTCGGCGAGCGTGTCCGAGCCGAGATCGCCAACACCCTGCCGGTGCTGATCCCGGTGGCCGAAGCCCTCAAGGAAGCCTTCGCCAATGCCAGGATCGGCACGCTCAATCTCGGCCCCGACGTGCTGGCCCAGCTCGGTACCGTGCTCGGCGCGGCCCTGGCCAAGGGCGAGGAGCAGGCAGGGTGAGAAGGAAACTATCCCTCGAACCCCGGAGCCCGCCATGTCCCTTCTCGCCCCCCGTGTCATCCTGGTCCGGCGCGAGACCGATCTCGACCGCATCCAGGCAAGCTACACCAGCGCTGCCGCTGCACGCTTCGTACTGGAGCGCAAGGGCCTGACGCTGGAAGCGGTGGAGGACACGCATCGGCGCTTTACCGAGGCTCTGCATCGCATCAGGGCCGCCATCCCGGCCGACTGGCGCCAGGCTACCATCCTGCGGGCCGATGTCGAACGTTTCGTCTTCGGTCCGGAGGATGTCGTGCTGGCAATCGGCCAGGATGGGCTGGTCGCCAATGTCGCCAAATATCTCGATGGTCAGGTCGTCATCGGCATCGATCCCTTTCCGGGGCAGAACGCTGGCGTCCTGGTGCGGTTCGGGGTGAGCGATACCGGCGACGCGTTGCAGGAGGCCGTGAAGGGCAGTATCCGCGTCGAGGAGCGCGTGATGGCGGAAGCGCGTCTCGACCAGGGCGAGCGATTGCTCGCCCTCAACGAGATCTTCGTGGGCCATGCCAGCCACCAGTCGGCACGCTACACATTGTCCTGCGGCGGGCAAAGCGAACGCCAGTCCTCTTCCGGCCTGATCGTCGCCACCGGGACCGGCGCCACCGGCTGGGCGGCCTCGATCCTCAACGCCACCCATGCCAGCCTGGATCTCTCGCCGGTGCAGCCGCGCCTTGGCTTCCTGGTGCGCGAGGCCTGGCCGAGCCCCGCCACCGGCACCGAGCTGGTACGGGGGCTGGTGGAGGAGGCACCTGTCGTCGTGACCTCCGAAATGGATGGCGGCACCATCTTCGCCGATGGCATCGAAAGCGACCATCTCGCCTTCGACTGGGGCCGTCGTGTCGAGATCGCGCCCTCGGCGAGGCGGCTGAGGCTGGCGGTGCCGTGAGCCTCGGGGCCGGGCCCTTGGGGCAAGACGTCGCGGGGGTTACGCCGGATCGCGCGCCATGGTATCGGCTTGCTCATCTCATTCGGTGTCATCAACCATTCATCAGGTTGGCCTCGATGCGTCTCCTCCCCGAAACACCGACATCCCGGGAGGACAGTTCTTAGGAGTGTACCGTGCGCTTTGCTTCCGTGACCGATCGTTTGGCCGATTTGGGTGCGGCGAAATGGGCCGTGCATTTCGAAGCGCGCCGCCGTGTTGCGGCTGGCGAGCCGATCATCGAGCTCACCATCGGCGAGCCTGACACGCCGGCGCCGCAGGCCCTGATCGATACCGCCATCGCCAGCCTGCAGGCGCGCCGCATCCGCTATTCGGGCGGGCGCGGCGAGCCATCCGTGCTGCAGGCCATCGCTGCCAAATATTCCAAGCGCACCGGCCGCACCATCACCACCGACAACACCGCCTATATGCCAGGCACCCAGACCGCCCTCTATGCGGCGCTCGCCGCCCTGGCCGAAGCCGGCAACGAGGTCCTGGTGGGCGATCCGCTCTATGCTACCTATGAAGGCGTGATCCGTGCCAGCGGTGCCGATATCGTGCTGGTGCCGCTCGACCCGGTCAATGGCTTCCATCTGCGTGCCGAGGACCTGGAAGCCCGCATCACGCCGCGTTCGCGCGTCCTGCTGCTCAACTCGCCGCACAATCCGACCGGCGCCACGCTGTCGCGTGACGAGATCGCCGCCATCGTCGATGTCTGCCGGCGTCACGACCTGTGGATCGTCTCGGACGAAGTCTATGAGATGCTGTCCTATGGCGCCCCCTTCGCCTCGCCTTTCGACTTGGCCGAGGGAGCCGAGCGCACCGTGGTGGTATCCTCGCTCTCCAAGTCGCACATGCTGCCGGGCATGCGCGCCGGCTGGTGCGTCGGGCCGGTGGAGTTCATCGAACGCCTGCTGCCGCTGTCGGAAATGATGCTGTTCGGCGGCCAGCCCTTCATTCAGGACATGGCGGCCTATGCGCTCAGCGAGACCTTCGCCGAATGCGCCGAGAGCGCCGAGAGCTTTCGCGTGCGGGCCGAGATCCTACCGGAAATGCTCGCCAATGCGCCGGGCCTGCGCTGCCCGAAGCCGGAAGGCGGCATGTTCGCCATGGTCGACGTCTCCGGCACCGGCATTGACGGCGAGGCCTTTGCCTGGCGCCTGCTCGAAGAGGAGAAGGTCGCCGTCATGCCCGGCGCCTCCTTCGGCCAGCAGGCAGCGGGCCATGTGCGCGTCGCCCTCAGTTCCGATGCCTCGCAGTTGCGCGAAGCCGCCAGCCGCATGGTCAGCTTGGCGATCCGGCTGAGCCAGGGCAAGGCCGCCTGAGGCAAGATTTTCCTTCTCCCCTTGCGGGAGAAGGTGTCCCGAAGGGACGGATGAGGGGTCTTGCAACGCCAGCCGTATATGGCGTGCCACCCCTCATCCCACTGCCGGGACCTTCTCCCGCAAGGGGAGAAGGGAGACGTGTCCTGCAAGATAATAACCGCATCCACGGGGGAACCATGGCCGACCATCCTCATCTCGGTACGCTCATTCCGCAATTGCTGGTCGAACGCGGCATCGACACGGTGTTCGGCATTCCCGGCGTGCATACGGTCGAGCTCTATCGCGGCATTCCCGGGTCCGGGCTCACCCACATCACGCCGCGCCACGAGCAGGGCGCCGGCTTCATGGCCGACGGCTATGCCAGGGCGACCGGCAAGCCTGCCGCCTGCTTCATCGTCACCGGCCCCGGCCTTCTCAACATCGCCACCGCCATGGGGCAGGCCCTGGCCGACAGCATCCCCATGCTGGTGATCACCACGCTGAACCCGCGCCAGACCCTCGGCCGCGGTGAGGGGCATCTCCACGAATTGCGCGGCCAGTCCGTGGTCGGCCGCGAGGTGTCCGCCCTCGCCTTGACGATCTGGACCGCAGACCAGCTCATTCCCGCCTTCGACGAAGCCTTCGCCTTCATGGCTTCCGCGCGTCCCGGCCCGGTGCTGATCGAAATCCCGATCGACCTGTTGTCCGAGCCCTTCCCGGGGCCGGTCACCAGCATGCGCAAGCCGGCCGGTCCGCCGGTGCCGCGTACCGATGATGTCGAGGCGGCCGCGGCCCTGATCGCCAAGGCTAAGAAGCCGCTGGTGATCGCCGGCGGCGGTGCGGTCGCCGGGGCCGATGCCATTCGCGGGCTGGTCGAGAAGTTGGGCGCCGCCACGCTGCTCACCGCCAATGCCAAGGGCATCCTGCCGGCTGGGCATAAGCTGCTGGCCGGCGGCTGCATGCTTACTCCTGCGTTGCACCGCGCGATCGGCGAGGCCGATCTCGTGCTGGCCCTCGGCACCGAGTTGGGCGAAACCGAGTTCTGGTATGAGCTCGATGGGCTGAAGCTCAACGGTGCGGTGATCCGCGTCGACATCGATCCGCGCCAGCTGCATCGCAATGCCCGCCCAACCCTGCCGGTGGTGGGCGATGCCGGGCGCTTTGCCGCCGCCCTGGCGCCGCTCGTGAAGACGATCGAGGGTGGAGCCGCCTATGCCCGGCAGTTGCAGGCCGCGCGTCTCGAGGGGGCCGATCCGCGCTATGTCCGGCATCGCCCGCTGCTCGACGCGATCTGGCAGGTGCTGCCGGAGGCCGTCGTCGCGGCCGATTCCACCGCAGCCAGCTATGGCGGCAACTTCATGGCCGAGCCGCCCGCAGCCCGGCGCTGGATGAGCGCGGCCACCGGCTTCGGCACGCTCGGCTATGCCTTGCCGGCCGCCATCGGTGCCAAGGTCGGCCGGGCCAAGGTGCCCGTGGTCTGCATCATCGGCGATGGCGGCTTCCAGTTCACCTTGCCCGAGCTTGCCAGCGCGGCCGACGCCGGCGCCCCGGTCATCGTGCTGCTCTGGAACGACCAGCGCTATGGCGAGATCGAGGAATATATGGTTCGCAACCAGATCGCACCGCTCGGCGTGCGACTGCAGGCGACCGATTTCGCCGCCGCCGCCAAGGCCTTCGGCGCCAGGCATGTCGCTGCTCGCTCCCTCGGCGAGGTCAAGGAAGCCCTGCGCGCGGCCGCGAGCGCGCCAGTGACCACGATCATCGAGATGGACGCGTCGCAATACGCCTGATCCATGTCGTGATCGGCATGATCGGCGCCATGAAAAGACTAGAAAGGGCGCCGATCGAATTCCGTTGTACCGAGGGGAAGCGCCATGCAGTTCGCATTGACCGAAGAGCAGGAGATGCTGGTCGAAACGGTGCGCCGTTTCGTCGAGGAGGAGCTCTATCCGCATGAGGCGCAGGTCGAGCGCACCGACGAAGTGCCCGACGACCTCGCCGCCGAGATCAAGAAGAAGGCGATGGAGCTCGGGCTCTACGCCGCCAACATGCCGGTGGAGCTCGGCGGCGGCGGCCTCGATGCCGTCGGTATCGCTTTGCTGGAACGCGAGCTCGGCCGGGCCAATTACGGCCTGCAGATGGTGGTGGCTCGCCCCTCCAACATCCTCCAAGGCTGCCGGGGGGCCCAGCGCGAGCGTTGGCTGCTGCCGGCGATCCGCGGCGAGCGCGTCGACTGCCTGGCGATGACCGAGCCGGGCGCCGGTTCCGACGTGCGCTCGATGAAGACCAAGGCCGTCCGCAGACACGATGCCAGGCTGGGCGACAGCTATGTCATCAACGGCCAGAAGCACTTCATCAGCCATGCCGACAAGGCCGATTTCATCATCCTGTTCGCCGTCACCGGCACGGAAGAAACCAAGCGCGGCCCGCGCAACCAGATCTCCGGCTTCCTGGTCGACAAGGACACGCCCGGCCTGACCATCCGCCCTGGCCCGCACGCCCTGTCGCATCGCGGCTACCACAATTGCGAGCTCTATTTCGACGACTGCGTCATCCCGGCCGACCAACTGCTCGGCGAGGAAGGCAAGGGCTTCGACCTGATGAGCGAATGGCTCGGTGCCACCCGACTTACCGTGGCCGCCACCTCCGTCGGTCGGGCGCGCCGGGTGATGGACGAGACCTTGGCCTGGGCCGGCCAGCGCAAGCAGTTCGGCCAGTCGATCTCGCAGTTCCAGGGCATCTCCTTCCCGCTTGCCGATCTCGCGGTGGAGCTGGAGGCCGCCGACCTCCTGACGCTCCGGGCCGCCTGGCTGCTCGACCAGGGCAAGGCCACCGATGCCGATTTCGCCATGGCCAAGCTGGCGGCCTCCGAGATGCTCGGCAAGCTGACCGACAGGGCGATCCAGACCTTCGGCGGCATGGGCCTGATGGACACCCTGCCGATCGCGGGCTGGTGGAAGGATGCCAGGGTCGAGCGCATCTGGGACGGTACCAGCGAAATCCAGCGCCTGATCATTGCGCGGCAGATGCTGCGCCCACATGAGGGGCGCTGAGGCGATGTCCCGTAACGATTGAGGCGCCACCTTTGTCATGCCCGGGTTCGACCCGGGCATCCAGAGGCCCCGTCGCCGAGATCCGGAGGGAGGAACTGGATTGCCGGGTCAAGCCCGGCAATGACAGAGGTCGAACCATCTCGATTCGTTTCGTGACGGATGAGCCCAAAATGGCGACGCTTGGCGGGAGCATCATGATCGTGCAGGAAGGAACACCTCTCCCGCATGCAGCAGCCAGTTCCCGGAAGATTGCCATGACCGACATACCGACCGCCGCCGCCTATCTCGCCGATCTCACCCGGCGCATCGGGGCCCTGTTCTGGGCCAATGCCGAGGCCATCGCAGCAGCGGCTGTAGCCGTCGAGCGCACGGCCCGGCAGGACGGCCTGGTCTATGTCTTTGGCACCGGCCACAGCCACATTCTGGCCGAGGAGGCGCATTATCGCGCCGGCGGCCTGGCCCTGACCGTGCCGATCCTGTCGGCGGTGACCATGCTGCATGACGGCTCGGTGGCCAGCACGGCTTTCGAGCGCATCCCGGGCATGGTGGCGCCCGTGCTGGCGCGCTATCCGATCGGGGCCAAGGACATGCTGATCATCGCCTCCAACAGCGGCGTCAATGCCGCCATCATCGAGGCGGCGGAGATCGGCAGGGCGGCCGGTGCCACCATCGTCGCCATTACCTCGCTCGCTTATTCGAGCCAGGCAGCACAGGGCCGGCCCCGGCTTGCCGATCTGGCCGATGTCGTGCTCGACAATGGCGCACCGCCCGGCGATGCCGTGATGGCGCTGCCGGACAGCGAATTGCGCACGGGCCCGGTCTCGACCTCGATCGGTGCGGCCCTGCTCAACGCGGTCTTCGCGGAAGTGGCGGCGCGCCTGCAGGCCGAGGGCGGCAATGCCCCGATCTATCGCAGCGCCAACATGCCGGGCGCCAAGGAGATCAATGCCGGGCTGGTTGCGCAGTATCGGCCGCGCAACCCGCATCTTTGAGATCGTCGTCGATGATGGCGGTCCATGACAGAATTTTTACACGAAGCGGTATCAATCTACATGAGCAGATTGACGCCGGTCCCGTGCTCGTCAACCTTGTAGCAACGCCTCCTCCCTAGGGTGCGAGGTTTCCCGCCTGCTTTGTCTCCATAGGTCCCACCGCATGTCCGTCGTCGATGGCCTCCGCCGCCTGCTCAAACCCCGCCACATTGCCGTCGCGGGGGGGCGATTGGCCTCCGTGATCATCCGTGAATGCGACCGCATCGGCTATGCCGGTCCGATCTGGCCCATTCATCCCGACAAGACCGAAATCGCGGGACACAAGGCCTACAGGACCGTCGCCGATCTGCCGGAGGCGCCCGATGCCGTTTTCGTGGCGACGCCGCGCGAACCCACGGTCGACATCGTCGCGGCGCTGGCCGAGCGGGGAGCCGGTGCGGCCGTCTGCTATGCCGCCGGTTTCGCCGAGGTCGGCGAGGAGGGCGCGGCGCTGCAGAAGAAGCTCGTCGAGCTCGCCAAGGGCATGCCGATCGTCGGCCCCAATTGCTACGGCGTGCTCAACCTGCTCGACGGCTGCGTGCTCTGGCCCGATACCCATGGCGCCGAGCGGGTGGAGAAGGGCGTCGCCATCATCACCCAGTCCGGCAACATCGCCCTCAACATGACGATGCAGCGGCGTGCGCTGCCCATCGCCTATGTCATTGCCGTCGGCAACAAGGCGATCGGCGACCATGGTGACTATATCGAGGCGCTGCTGGCGGACGAGCGCGTTACGGCCATCGGCCTGCATGTGGAATCGATCGACGATGTCGCTTTGTTTTCTCAGGCAGCGATCAAGGCGCTTGAAAAGGGCGTGCCCCTGGTCGTGCTGAAGACCGGGCGCTCGGAGATCGGCTCAGAGATCGCCATGAGCCATACTTCCTCGCTCGCCGGCGCCGATGCGCTCTACAACGCCCTGTTCGCCCGCTACGGCGTGGCGCGTGTTGTCGACGTCCCGGCCTTCGTCGAGACGCTCAAGCTCATGCACCTGTTCGGCGGTCTGCCGGGCAAGCGCATCTCTTCGATGAGCTGTTCGGGCGGCGAGGCGGCGCTGATCGCCGACCTCGCGGCCGATCGCGACCTCGAGTTCGCGCCGATCCCGCCGGAAAACGCCGCTCGCCTGCAGGAGTTGCTCACTGACAAGGTGCATGTCTCCAACCCGCTCGACTACCACACCTATATCTGGGGCAACGAGCCGGCCAACGAGGCTGTCTTCACCGAGATGCTGAACTCGGGCTTCGACCTTAACCTCCTGGTGCTGGATCAGCCGCGCACCGATCGCGGCCTGGTGCCGGATGGCGGCTTTGCCGCCGCTCGCGCTGCGATCACCCGTGCTGCCGCAGCCTCGGGCGCCCGCGCCGCCGTGGTGTCCTCGCTGCCGGAGAACATGCAGGAGGACGATGCCAAGGCACTGCTTGCCGACGGTGTGCTGCCGATGCAGGGCATGGGCGATGCGCTGACCGCCATCACCCATGGCGTCGACTTCACCATGGCGCGTGCCGGCTGGGAGAAGCTCGTCCCGTTGCGCAAGGTCGCGCGCATCGATGTCGGCAAGGCACGCCTGCTCAGCGAATATGAATCCAAGCATCTGCTCGGCCGCCACGGCCTCGAGCTGCCGCCGAGCCGTATCGCCGGCACGGTCGAGGCCCCGTCCACAGCGGCTGCCCTCGGCTTTCCGGTGGCGATCAAGATCCACAGCGACAAGATTGCCCATAAATCGGATGTCGGCGGCGTCAAGCTCGGCCTGCGTTCGCGGGCCGACGTGACCGACGCCGTCGCCTCGATGTCGCATCTGGGCGACCGCTTCCTGGTCGAGCGTATGGTGGAAGGCGCCGTTGCCGAGTTGATCGTCGGGGTGGTGCGCGACCCCCAGTTCGGCCCGACGCTCACCGTCGGCGCCGGCGGCGTGCTGGTCGAGATGCTCAAGGACGCGGCCGTGATGCTGCTGCCGGTCACCGCCGAGGAGATCCGCGAAAAGCTGATGAGCCTGCGCGTCGCACGCCTGCTCGAAGGCTTCCGCGGCAAGCCGCGCGGCGACATCCGTGGCACCATCAAGGCCATCCTGGCCATCGCCGATTTTGCCGAACGCCATGCCGACCGGCTGGTTGAACTCGACGTCAATCCGCTCTTCGTGTTGCCCGAGGGGCGCGGAGCGATCGCTGCCGATGCGCTGGTGCGCATGCTGGATTGATCTTCGCACCACCATCGGGATTGACCCGCTGACACTATCGTCATTGCGAGCGGAGCGAAGCAATCCAGAGCTTCCCCGCCGAGAGGTGGATTGCTTCGCTCCGCTCGCAATGACGTCAAGGATTGGTTGCCGGGCTGGCGCGGGCTTGCCCGTGTGGCCTGTTTCAGGAGATTGCCATGTCTGAATCCGTCAAGCTCGAACGCCGCGGCGCGGTGCTGGAGGTCACGCTGGATCGTCCAAAGGCGAATGCCATCGACCTCGCCACCTCCAAGGCGCTGCATGCCGCCTTCCGCACCCTGCAGGATGATCCGGAGCTGCGCGTGGCCATCCTCACGGGGGGCGGCGAACGCATCTTCTCGGCCGGCTGGGACCTGAAGGCGGCCGCGTCCGGCTCCGAGGAGCCCGATACCGATTTCGGACCGGGCGGCTTTGCCGGCCTGACCGCCTTCTGGGAGCTGACCAAGCCGGTGATCGCGGCGGTCAACGGCGTCGCCATCGCCGGTGGCTGCGAACTGGCGCTGGCCGCCGATCTCATGGTGGTGGCCGATCACGCCGAATTCGCCCTCTCCGAGGTGACGGTTGGCCTCGTCGCCGATGCCGGCGGCATCCAGCGCCTGCCGCGCCGCATTCCGCTTGCCATCGCCAGCGAATTGCTGCTCACCGGCCGCCGCTTCACGGCGCAGGAGGCCCATGGCTGGGGTCTTGCCAATCGCGTCGTGCCGATGGCCGACCTGATGGCCACGGCGCGGGAACTGGCTGATACCATCGCGGCCAACGCGCCGCTGTCCATCGCCGCAGTCAAGGCTATCCTCGCCGCTACCGAAGGCATGGGCGTGCGCGAGGCCTATGAGCATGTCTACGCCGGCAAGGTGTCCGAGCACCGCGCCATGCAGCTTTCCGAGGATTCGCGCGAAGGCGCCAAGGCCTTCGTCGAAAAGCGCGAGCCGGTCTGGAAGGGCCGATAGTCGGCGGCCGGACCTTCGGGCCGCCTGACAATATCCATTTACAACATTGCGCCAACGCAGAAGGGGAGGCCGGCAGGGAAAGGCCGGCCTCCCGAAATGCCATTCTGACTTCATGCTTGACACATACCAACCATTTGGTATGTATATCGCATGTCAAGACCCACCAAGCAATCGCCCGAACGCGGCCATGCCCGAAACCGCCTGCTGGAGGCGGCGCGGGACGTCATCCGCGCGAAGGGCTTCGCGGCCACCTCCGTCGACGACATCTGCCGCGCGGCCGATGTCACCAAGGGGGCGTTCTTCCATCATTTCGGCAGCAAGGAAGCGCTGGGCGTCGCCGCCGCCGAATATTGGGAGGAGACGACCACCCGCTTCTTCCAGGTGGCGCCCTATCACGCCCCGGCCGATCCCCTGGAACGCGTTCTGGCCTATGTCGCCTTTCGCAGGGCGATTATCGTGGGCGAATTGCCCGAGTTCACCTGCCTGGTTGGCACCATGGCGCAGGAGGTCTATGCGACCGCCCCCGACATCCGCGAGGCCTGCGGGCACAGCATCTTCGGCCATGCCGCCACGCTGGAGGCCGATATCGAGGCGGCACGGCGCGAGCGCGGCATGGCTGGCGACTGGACGGCCGCAAGCCTGGCGCGGCACACCCAGGCCGTCATCCAGGGCGGCTTCGTGCTGGCCAAGGCCGGCAACGATCCTGGACTGGCGCGGGAAAGCCTCGATCATCTCGACCGATATATCCGGCATTTGTTTCATCTCAGCGGGGAGCACAGGCAATGAGCGGGACCACGACGATCGGCTGCAACTGCGGACGGACACGCCTGGAGGTCAGGGGCGCGCCGATCCTGGTATCCGAATGCCTGTGCAATTCTTGCCGGGCCGCAGCGGGGCGGCTGGCGAAGCTGCCCGGCGCCAGGCCCATGCTGACCTGCCACGAGGCCACGCCCAGCGCCGAATACCGCAAGGATCGCATCGCCATCCTTTCCGGCGCCGAACACCTGAGCGAATTCCGGCTTTCCGACAAGGCAGGGTCACGCCGCGTGGTCGCCACCTGCTGCAACACACCCGTCTTCCTGGAAATGAAGGGCGCGCATTGGCTCAGCCTCTATCTGCATCTGTGGCCCGAGCAGGCGCGGCCGAAAGTGGAGATGCGCACCATGGTCGGCGACCTCAACGATGCCTCCGGCCTTCCCGATGACATCCCCAATCTGAAGACCCATACGATCTCCTTCTACGCCAAGCTGCTGGGGGCATGGATCGCCATGGGTTTCCGCGTTCCCAAGCTGAACATCGCGACGAAGGTCGAGGCCTGAGGGAGATTCCGGCAACTGTAGTTGAGCGAGTGTCATGCCTTGAAGGGGGTCTGATCTCGCACGATGGCATCGGTCTTGGCCAGCAGGCCGATGGATTTGGCAAAGTCGCGGGCTCGGGCTGGATTGACGCGAACAAAGGGCAATTGCAGGCTCGTCAAAGCAGAGCGTAGCGACCCATCATAAGACCCGCTCGCCTCGAAGACGACGAGCTTGATCGGATCGGCTTGCAGCAGCTCGAAGGTTGAGATGATCGCCTGCGCCGTGTTGTCGATGCGTTCGGCATGCTGGGTGGTGGCATCGAAAATGTCGAGATGGTGCTTGGAGACATCGATCCCGATGAAGCCAGGGTGTATGATCATCGCGCCTATCCCTGTGCTACGAGGTCCGGTGGTGCGGCCTCGATCAACTGTTCAGGTTGGGTACTCGAACGCGGGCGAGGACCAAGCCGGAAAACGGCCTCAAGGGGCCTGGGTGCACACGGTCTCTCGCCCGCACCCATCCTGACACAGTCTAACTACACAGG
>NZ_JBQEPH010000021.1:0-108309 GCF_052045555.1 Labrys sp. 22185
GTCGGGGCAGGTGCTGCCGACAGGGCTTCCTGCAGCTTCTGCTCTTGTTCCGGCGACAGCGAGGTCTTGATCACCCGTCCCTTGAGGCCGCTGAATTCGGCCAGGACCTTCTCGGGTTGGACCTTGCGGACCAGCACGAACAGGGCGGAGGAATTGTTGGGAATGGTCTGGCCGAGCGACTTGATGAAGTCGTCGTCGATGCCGTAATCGGCGAGCGAACCGGAGAGGGCGCCGACGCCCGCACCGACGGCGCCTCCGATGGCGAAACCGGCCAGCGGGTTGAGGAAGAGCAGGCCGACAAGCCCGCCCCACAACGCACCGGAGAGCAGGCCGGAACTTGCACCGATGCCGGTCAGGTTGATGCTCTGCTTGAGATGAACCTTGCCCTCGGCATTGCGGGTGACCACCACCGCATCCTCGAGATCGACCAGATATTCCTTCTTGAGCGCGTCCAGCTTGAGCAGGACCTTGTCGGCCTCATCGATGGAATCAAAGCCGACGACAATAAGATCGGACATCAAGAACTCCTGTGTTCACCTGTCATGGCGTGTTGCGCCATGAAGGACGTTTATCCAGCAAGCCTATGGAATCCATGTGACCATTGTCGGGCACGGATCGTGCTTCCGGCACGTCGTGAAAACGTCTGCATAGATGCCCATCCTGCCTCGCCTTCACTGCGGCGCGGCATCGGGCGCATAGTTGCCGGCGAATTCCTGAGCGGGTGGAATGGGCGTGATCACGTCGATCAGCACGCCATTGGGATCGGCCGTGATGAAATGACGCTGCCCGAACGCCTCGTCGCGCAATTCCAGCAGGATCGGCAGGCCCACCTGTTTGAGCCTTGCATATTGGGCATCGACGTCGGCGACTTCGAAATTGAGCAGAAGACCGCCGACCTGCCCACCGCGCCCCTGTTCGGGAATGGTGTGGTGATCGCCGTCGAGCACGGCGAGATTGACCGTCTCGTCAGCTGCCGATTGCAGATGCACATACCAGTCCGCCTCGAACAGGATCCGGAAGCCCAGATGCTCGACATAGAAGGCCGCAGTCGCGGCCACTTGCCTGGTCATGATCACGGGATAATAGCTGGTGATCTTCATGGACTTTCCTGCGCCTCCCCTATAAACATACAGTCTGAATGTTTTTTGATAACATACAGGCTGTATGTATGCAAGAGGACGGCCGACGCTCCAACCAGGATCGCACGCTCAGAACGCGGGCGGCCTTGATCGCGGCTGCGCGGCGCCTGTTCGTCGCCAAGGGCTATGCCGATACGGGAACGCCCGAATTGGTGGCCGAGGCGGGCGTGACGCGCGGTGCGCTCTATCATCATTTCGTCGACAAGCAGGCGCTGTTCCGTGCTGTCGTCGAGGCAGAGAATGCTGCCCTGGCCGCTGAGATCGAACGGGCGGCACCGGAAGAACTCGGTGCGATGGAGGCGCTGATCGCCGGCGGCGAGGCTTTTCTGGCCGCCATGTCCGAACCCGGGCGTACCCGGCTCTTGCTGATCGAGGCCCCGGCCGTGCTGGGGCGCGAGACGGTGGATGCCATCGACGCCGCCCATGGTGGTCGCACGCTGCGAGAAGGTATCGCCGCAGCGGTCGCAAGCGGGTTGTTACGACCGGTACCCCTCGAAACGGCGGCGCTGCTCCTGTCGGCCGTCTATGACAGGGCGGCACTGTCGATGGCCGCGGGAGCGGCCGGAGAGGAATGGCGGGCGCTCATCCGGCGCGTGCTCGATGGCTTGCGCGTTCCGGCTGGATGAAGGATCAGAGGATGCATTCCAATCACCAATCCGATGATGCCTCGCTGACGATCCCTGCGGCTTTGCGCCGAATGGGGTTGCTCGGACCGGGGGAGACGGCGCGCTTTTCAGCCCTGACGGGTGGGGTTTCTTCCGACATCCATCTGGTCGAAACCGCGAGCCGGCGCTTCTGCGTCAAGCGGGCATTGGCCCGCCTGAAGGTAGCGGCCGTCTGGGAGGCGCCGACGAACCGCAACGCGGCGGAAGCAGCCTGGATCCGCCAGATAGGCCAGTGGTTGCCGGATGGCGTGCCCGCCTTGCTTGGCGAGGACGAGCAACTCGGCCTGTTCGCCATGGCCTTTCTGGCTCCCGAACTCAACCCGGTGTGGAAGGAGCATCTGCTGGAACAGCGGGTCGACAGCGCGTTCGCGGCGCGTGTCGGTGCCGATCTCGGCCTCATTCATGCAGCCAGCGCCCGGGAGGGAGAGCTTGCTCTGCGCTTTGCCAATGACACGACCTTCGGGCCGATCCGCATCGAGCCCTATCTCATGGCCACGGCCCGCGCGCATCCCGATCTGGCCGGCAGGATCGAGGCCATCGCCGCCCGCACGCTTGCCAGCAAGAAGGCGCTGATCCACGGCGACGTCAGCCCGAAGAACATCCTGTGCGGACGGAAGGGGCCTGTCTTTCTCGACGCCGAATGCGTCTGTTTTGGCGACCCGGCCTTCGATCTCGCCTTCTGCCTCAATCATCTCCTGTTG
Organism: Labrys sp. 22185; assembly: GCF_052045555.1. Taxonomy (NCBI): domain Bacteria; kingdom Pseudomonadati; phylum Pseudomonadota; class Alphaproteobacteria; order Hyphomicrobiales; family Xanthobacteraceae; genus Labrys; species Labrys sp. 22185. The sequence continues at coordinate 2,506 of NZ_JBQEPH010000021.1, forward strand.
AAAGGGGCGCGGCGAGGCGTGCCACGCGCGGCCTATCGGGATGCCTTCGAAGCCCTTGCCGGCACCTATTTCGCCAGGATCGACTGGGAGGACCGCGTTGCTCTCGAGGCCAGGACGGCTGCCCTGCTGCCGGTGCTGTTCCTGGCGCGTGTGGATGGCAAGTCGCCTGTCGAATATTTGACGCAAGAGGACGAACGGGAAGCCGTGCGCCACTTTGCCAGACCGCTGATCGCCGACCCGCAGCAAGACCTGATTGCCATCGCCAATGCCTGGGCCCGCCAATGACCGATATATTCATCCGTAGACTTGATGCGCGCCGCATCTGGGATTCACGCGGCCGTCCCACCGTCGAAGCCGAAATCGAGCTCAGCGACGGCACTATCGCGCGGGGCATTGCTCCGGCTGGCGCCTCCCGGGGCAGCCGCGAGGCGCTCGAGCGCAGGGATGGCGGCGAAAGGCTGGGTGGCCTCGACGTCCAGGGAGCCCTCGCTGGCATGCGTGAGGAGATCGCGCCGCTTTTGATCGGCCGCGACCCGTTCGACCAGGCGGGGCTGGACGCGGCGCTGATCGCGCTGGACGGCACGCCGACCAAGCAAAGGCTCGGCGGCAATGCCACCGTCGCGGTCTCGCTCGCTGTGCTGCATGCGGCAGCCGCCAGTCAGGGCCAGCCGCTGTGGCAATATCTGGCGGGTGAGGGGAGCGTTACCCTTCCCCTTCCGGAAATCCAGATCTTCGGCGGCGGCGCGCATGCCGGCCGCCGCACCGATATCCAGGATTTCATGGTGATGGCGCCCAAGGCGGCGAGCTTTGCCGAGGCGCTCGAGATCACGGCCGAGGTCTATCTGGCGGCTGGAAGGATCATGGCCGAGCGCGGCCTGTTGCAGGGCGTTGCGGATGAAGGAGGCTGGTGGCCTGCATTTGCTTCCAACGAAGAGGCGCTCGACACGCTGGTGCTGGCCATCGAGCGAGCCGGCTTCACACCGGGTGACGACGCCGCGATCTCGCTCGATATCGCCGCCTCCGAATTCGGCCGCGGCGGGCGTTACCGGCTCGGCCTGGAGGGACGCGAGCTCGACCGGGACGGCATGGCGGACTATCTCCTGGGCTGGTGCGAGCGCTATCCCATCCTGTCGATCGAGGACCCTTTCGCCGAGGACGATGCCGAAGGGCTTGCCCGCTTTACTGCGGCCGTGGGCCACCGCATTCAGGTCATCGGCGATGATTTCCTGGTCACCAATGCCGGGCTGGTCGAACAGGCGGCGAGGAACGAAACCGTCAATGCGGTGCTGGTGAAGGTCAACCAGGCCGGCACGGTCAGCGAGGCCAAGGCTGCCTGCGAGGCGGGACGACGCGCCGGTTTCGGCACGATCGTATCGGCTCGCTCCGGGGAGACAGAGGATGTCGCCATCGTGCATCTCGCGATTGGCTGGCATGCCGGACAGCTCAAGGTCGGTTCCTTCGCCCGTTCCGAACGCATGGCCAAATGGAACGAGGCCCTGCGTATTGAAGAAGCCCTCGGATCCAAGGCCCGCTTTGCGGGTATCGACAGCCTGCCCTTCAAGCGTCGGCAGAGCGTTACTTGAGAGCCGCTGGCAGGGCTTTCCGGGGCCCTGCATGGGTGAGGTCGATGAGCTTGCTTGCCTGCAGGTCCGGGGGGAGGTCGGCTGGTCGGTAGACCTGGCGGGGTATCAAGCAAAGAAAAGCCGGAGGAGGAAGCGCCTGTCTTCCTCCTCCGGCGGGCATTTACTTGCATGACGTTAAGTTATTGCAATCGAAATCTGCGCTTGGATGCTAAATTTAAGCATCTCCTGGCAAATAAGGCGTCTGCGACTTCATAACTTCAGTGCAAGCTTGCGCCATCCCGTAACAAAGCTCGCTACGCTCATCAATACAAAAAATAAGCATGTCCGATGCCATCATCGGATAAATCGATTAACTGCTTGGATGGTCGAAAATTGTCTGACATGAACGCCTCAATATGTGAGAATCTTAAGACAATTCGTGCTCTTCGAGCCCGCCTGTATCCGCGAATCCCCACTGCATGCCTGTCAAGAATAGAACCAGAATGCGACTGGACTGATACCAGGACCGTACCAACGGTAACTTATCCGGCTGCAGCGCTGGGGCATTGACAGCCGGTAAGCCGGGAGCCGAAGTCGACGGTTGTCGCAGCCGGCACTTGGTCCTATCACAGCGCTGATGCTCAAGAGCGATACGGGGCGGCAATGACGGCCAAGATCCTGGTGAGCGCCTGTCTCGTGGGGCGGCCTGTTCGTTACGACGGTGCGGCGAAGACGCTCGATCACCCGGCTCTCACACGCTGGCGCGACGAAGGGCGTCTCGTCGTGGTTTGTCCCGAACTCGCCGGAGGATTCAGCGTACCCCGGGCCCCGGCCGAGATCGCCGGGGGACTGTCGGGCCACGACGTCCTGGCGGGCGCTGCGCGGGTGGTCGATATCACCGGCGCCGATGTAACCGCGCTCTTTCTCGACGGCGCCAGGAACGCCCTGGCTTTGGCGCAGACGGAGGGGTGCCGCTTCGCGCTCCTGATCGATGGCAGCCCATCCTGCGGCGGTGCCTTCATCTATGACGGGGCTTTTGCAGGGCGGAAACATGCCGGTGCCGGCGTCACGGCCGCGCTCCTGCGGGCGGAGGGCCTCGAAGTTTTCACGCCGGCGGAAATCGGTGCTCTCGAGGCCAGGTTGGAAAGCGTCGACGCAGACTGAAGGGGAACGGAGCGCATCAGCCCAGATCTTTCTCCATATAGACCCTGCGCAAGCCCTTTTCCTCGATGCGATGTGTCTCGGCATAGCCGCAGCGGCTGTAGAGCGCGATATTCTCCGTCATCGCCTCATTGGTGTAGAGCCGGATCCGGCGATAGGCCGCTTCACGGGCGAAGTCTTCGGCCGCCAGGAGCAGGCGGCGACCCAGTCCTCGCCCCTGCGCGGCGGGAGCGACCGCAACATTGTCCAGGAGCATCGCATCCGCTTGCGGGATCAGGACGAGTATGCCCTGGATATCGCCATCAAGGACGAGGACATGCAGATGCCCTGCCTCTACCAGCGCGGCGTAGTTGTCGAGCATGGGCCCGGGCTTGCGCCCGATGCGCACGACATAAGGCCTGTAGGCTGCCTCGACGATGTGCTCTATGGCCGGAAGATCGGCGGCGGTCGCGAGGCGCAGGGCTTGGACCATAATATCCTCCGGAAGGGGTGAGCGGTCATCGTCAGGTTGGGCCAGTCTCCGAGAGGGCGCGCCGGATGGCAATCTCCACGGGCGAATAGTCCCCATCGTCGCGTTGCAGCCGGAAAGGTTCCCTCGGTATCAACGGAGGCTGCGCCAGAAAGCGCGGTGTGGAGCCCCGATGCTTCTGCGCGGCGTGCACCAGGAAGGGGTGGCAAAGATAGACCGTGCCGGCCTCGCCCGTTGCCAGCGTCTGTTGGCGCCGAACACCCATCTGTTCCAGCTCCATGCGCGAACGCCCGGCTTCGCCCGCCGGAGCGAGGTAGCGCGCCATGTCGAGGTGCGAGCCGATGCGAATGCGGGTCGGCGCATCGTCCGGTCCCACGTCGGAGAACAGGAACAGCATCAGCAGGGCCCGCCCGCGTGAGGTGACGTTCACGCGCCAGGCCGAAAAGTCGGTGCGCTCATCGGGGTCGCAGTCCTCGCCAGGAAAAGAAAGGTCGACATGCCAGCCGGCGTCGCCGGGATCGTCGGGGTGGGGAAAGCGTATCGGGAAACTGCCGAGGCCGTCCCGTGGATGCCAGCGCCCTTTGCCGACGAGCTGGTCGAAGGCCGATTTGAGCACGGGTGTGTTGGCGGCCTCCCGGAACGGGCCTCCGCCATAGCCGCCGAGTCGGATCACGGGTTTTTTCCAGGTGGCGGAATCGTCGGGATCGCAGGGGATGTCCCGCCACAGGATGGAACGGGCCTGCACCGCCAGGTCGCGGGAAAAGGCGCCATCGATCCTCACGAAGCCGTCTTCGATGAATCGTTCGATCTGCGCGGCATCGAGAGCGCGCTCTTGTGGGAGTGTGGGCATGAGAAATCTCAATCATCGCGCCGTTGCGCCGCCACGGGTGAACGGCAACCGCCGTATGATTCACGGCGACAGGTCCGCCGGAGCGGACCGGCATCCAGTCTTTCCTCGGTTAGCGGACGAGGAAGAAGACGGTGGCGATGTTGAGTGTCTGCATCATCATGACCGCGGCAGCATAGGCCTGCGCAGGGCCGGGTCAACCTTGTCGGACGCTATTTCTTCTGACCAATCGGTGGCGCATGCGCCCGAGCTGTTCTAAGCAGGGAGCGGGCTCGACGCCCCAATCAGTGCCGCACCGAGGAGACTTCAGATGACGTCCGCCGCTTCCGCTCCCACCACGCCGAAATGGGTGACGTTGTCGAGCCACCGAGCCTGGCTCCTGCAGCAGGCGGATGCGCTGTTCTCCGTATTCGAACAGAACAGCCTCAATCCCCTGGGCGGCTTCTACGATCTCGACATGGCCTGCAAACCCTTCGTGCCCGGACAACCGCCCGGCAGCCTGCCGACCCGCCAGATCCACTCGACCACGCGCATGGTGCATTGCTTTGCCATCGCCCATCTGATGGGGCGCCCGGGCGCCGACGTGATGATCGATCACGGCATGGATTTCATCTGGAACGGCCATCGCGACAAGGACCAGGGCGGCTATTTCTGGGGCGTCGGCTATGAGGGGCCGACCGACGACACCAAGCAGGCCTATGGCCACGCCTTCGTGCTGCTGGCAGCTTCCAGCGCCAAGGTTGCCGGTCATCCCGACGCCGACCGGCTGCTCGCCGACATCTCCACCGTGCTGGATGAGCATTTCTGGGAGGAGGGGCCCGGTGCCACGGCCGAGGAATTCACGCGGGACTGGCAGTCCTTCGATACCTATCGTGGCCAGAACTCCAATATGCATCTGACCGAGGCCCTGATGGCTGCCTTCGAGGCAACGGGCGATAGCAGCTATCTCAACAAGGCCGAGCGCATCGCCGACCTGATCGTGCGGCGCCACGCCGCCGAGAATGGCTGGCACCTGCCCGAGCATTTCAGCCAGGATTGGCAGCTCAACAAGGATTATTCCGGCAGCCCGGTCTTCCGCCCCTACGGCACCACGCCGGGCCATTGGCTGGAATGGGCGCGCCTCTTGCTGCAGCTGTGGGAACTGGGCGGGCGCAAGCTGACCTGGCTGCCCGATGCCGCCGCCAACCTGTTCCGCCAGGCCGTCAAGGATGGCTGGGACCATGAAAAAGGCGGCTTCTACTATACGCTCGACTGGACCGGTGCGGCGCGCATTCGCGATCGCTATTGGTGGCCCTGCTGCGAGGGGATCGGCGCGGCGGCCTTTCTCAACGCCACCGACGGCGACGGTTTCTACGAAGAATGGTACCGCAATATCTGGAACTTCAGCGCCGCACGCTTCATCGACAAGGTGCATGGCGGCTGGTTCCCCCAGCTCGGCGATGACCTCAAGCCCAACACCGGCCCGTTCTACGGCAAGGTCGACATCTACCATGCGCTTCAGGCCTGCCTCATTCCGCTGCTGCCGACTACCGGCAGCATCACGCGCGGGCTGATCACCGAGGGGGTGAAGATTTGAAGGTGACGGCAATGATGGCCAGCGCAGAGAGAGGCAGGGGCGGCTGTATCGGATAGAGATACATTTCATTGTAAAATGTATCGTGGAATGATACATGTACCTTGCATAGGGTGAGACATGATCCGCTCATTCAAGGATAGGCTGACGGAAGCCGTCTTCAATGGCGGCGTTCCCAAGGGCTTTCCAACGGACATCGTCAGGATTGCCCGCCGTAAATTGGAAGCGCTTCATGCTGCTCATAGTCTCGACGACCTGCGCTCGCCACCAGGCAATCGTCTCGAGGTGTTGAGGGGAGATCGCGCCGGCCAGCATTCCATCCGGATTAATGACCAGTTCAGGGTCTGTTTCATCTGGTCGGATGGTGGCGCGGAGCGTGCCGAGATCGTGGATTATCATTGAGGAGGAGTATCGTGGTCGAAATCGTAGCGACCTTGCCGCCTATGCATCCCGGCGAAGTATTGCGGGAGGAATTCCTGATTCCTCTCGGCCTGTCCGCTGGCAGGGTTGCAACCGCAGCCGGCGTTCCTCGCACTCGAATCGAGCGAATTGCCAAGGAGGAGATGGGTATATCTGCCGATACCGCCATCCGTCTTGCCAAGGTGCTGAGCACCACGCCGGAGTTCTGGGTCAACCTGCAGAGCCGGTACGATATTCTGACGACGCGCGCGCGGCTTGGCTCCACTCTCGAAGACGTGAAATCACTGCACGCGGCATAGCAACGTCATGTCTTGCCTCGCTGCCGATCAAGGACAGCTACACTCTCACTCGCTGTCAGGCTGGTTCGCCGGATGCGCCTTGACGAAGGCGGGATGCCCTTCGGCCTCGGCCTCGACGCGGCGGATGCGAGGATAGGCGTCGAGCGGCACGCCGAAGCGGCGGGCGGCGTAGAGCTGCGGGATGAGGTAGACATCGGCCAGGCCCGGTGTTTCGCCGAAGCAATAGGGGCCGTCGCCGATCAGCGCCTCGACCGCCTTCAGCCCCGAGCCGGCCCAGGTCGTGATCCAGGCGTCGACCTCCGGCTCGGCCTGGCCGAGCGTCCGGCGCAGATAGGTCAGCGGGCCGAGATTGTGCAGAGGCTGGATATCGCAGCCGATGATCGCGGCGACCGCCCGCACCTTGGCGCGCTGCGCGGGGTCGGCAGGCAGCAGGGGCGGTACGGGATAGGCTTCTTCGAGATATTCGATGATGGCCGGGGACTGGGTCAGAGCGGTGCCGTCATCGAGCACCAGCGTGGGCACACGCTCCTGCGGATTGAGGGCCCGATAGGCCTCGGCATGCTGTTCGCCGCCATTGCGCACGAGATGTATGAAGGCCTGTTCCACTTCCAGGCCCTTGAGGGCAAGGGCGATCCGCACCCGATAGGACGAGGTGGAGCGCCAATAGGTGTAGAGTTTCATGGTCGCGTTGCCTTCCTGTCATGGCGATGCGCAGAGCGCGATACGCGCGAGATCGGCACACCAAACGTGCGCCAGCCTCCATCCTTATGACGAAACTACAGCGCCGGCCGGATCACTGCACGGCATTCCCCGAAGCCGATGGAAACAAAGCCTTCGCGGCGGCAGTGCCCCTTGAGGATAACCTCGTCGCCATCCTCGAGGAAGCGGCGCTCCTCGCCCGTTTCGAGGCGGATGGGATTCTTGCCGCCCTGGCTGGCTTCGAGAAGGCTGCCGCAGGCGTCTTGTCCTGGCCCCGAAATGGTGCCCGTACCGATGAGATCGCCCGGGCGCAGATTGCAGCCATTGGAGCTGTGATGGGCCAGCATCTGCGCTACAGTCCAATACATGTGCCTGGCGTTGGAGCGAGCCAGCAAATGGGCTGGGAAGCCCCGGCTTCGTAATTTGGCAGTCGTCAGCAGGACCGCCAGTTCGATATCGAAGGCGCCCTGGGCCTGGTCGCCGGCATCGGTGAGATAGCCAAGTGGCGCAGGATCGCCCTCGGGGCGAGGTGGCTGTGCAATGCGGAAGGGGGCGAGCGCTTCGGCTGTGATGATCCAGGGCGAGACGGTGGTGGCGAAGCTCTTGGCCAGGAAGGGCCCGAGAGGCTGATATTCCCAGGCCTGGATGTCGCGGGCCGACCAGTCGTTGAGCAGGCAGAGGCCGGCGATCTGGTCGCCTGCGGCCGATATCCCGATCGGGGTGCCGAGATCGTTACCCGGTCCCACCCACACGCCGAGCTCGAGCTCGTAATCCAGTCGCGCGCTCGGGCCGAAAGTCGGCGTCTCCGCCTCCGGCCGTTTCGACTGGCCGAGCGGGCGCTGGATCGCGATTCCCGAGGGAAGGATGGAGGAGGCGCGACCGTGATAGCCGATCGGCACATATTTGTAGTTGGGCAGGAGCGGATTGTCGGGGCGGAACAGCTTGCCCACGGCGGTGGCGTGGTGGATGCCGACATAGAAGTCGGTGTAGTCGCCGATCCGAGCCGGCAGTTGGAGAAGGCAGTCGGAGGCCTTGTAGAGCAGGGGCTCGACCCGGGGGCGCAGGGAGCTGGCTTCGGCCAGGAGGTTGGAGAGCGCCTGGCGCAGGGCGCGGCGCGGGCCGGCACCCAGCGCCAGCAGGCCGTTGAGATCGTTCCCCCGCGCCGCTTTCGCTGCTCGTTCGGCGGCACCGCTGAGGAGGCCGCCATCGAGAACGGCGCGCAGGTCGAGAATGGCATCGCCGATGGCGATGCCAGCGCGCGGTGTCGCGCCCCCCGGGCTGAAGATGCCCAACGGCAGGTTCTGGATCGGGAAATCGGCATGGCCGTTCGCCGAGGCGACCCAACTGGTCAGTTTAGGATCGTGCGTCTGGTCGAGTTCAATCATCACGGCCTGCTCGGATCGAAATGCTTGGTCATCTTGTGGCCGTAGCCGCCATAGTCCTTTTGCAAGGCGTCGGAGCCGGCCGCATAGGCGGACACGCGCTGCGGGAAGCGGCTCTCGAACATGAAGGCCAGCGTGTTTTCCAGCCGGTGCGGCTTGAGCTCGACCTGGCTGGCTTTCTCGAAAGCGTCGACATCGGGCCCGTGGGGCAGCATCATGTTGTGCAGCGAGGCGCCACCCGGCACGAAGCCGCCGCCGGTCTTGGCGTCGTACTGGCCGTAGACCAGGCCCATGAACTCGCTCATCACGTTCATATGATACCAGGGCGGGCGGAAGGTGTTCTCGGCCACCAGCCAGCGATCCGGGAAGATCACGAAATCGATATTGGCGGTACCCGGCGTTTCCGACGGCGAGGTCAGTACGGTGAAGATCGACGGGTCGGCATGATCGTAGAGCACGGGGCCGACCGGCGAATAGCGCCTGAGATCATATTTGTAGGGCGCGTAATTGCCATGCCAGGCCACGACATCGAGCGGCGACTGGTTGATCGCAGCCGACCAGAGGACGCCGCCCCATTTGACATAGAGGCGCGAGGGCACCTCCCGGTCCTCATAGGCGGCGACGGGTGTGAGGAAATCGCGTGGATTGGCCAGGCAATTGGCCCCGATCGGTCCTCGTTCGGGCAGGGTAAGGGCGCCCCCGTAATTCTCGCACAGATAACCGCGGGCCGGGCCATCCTGAAGCTCGACCCGGATCTTCACGCCGCGCGGAATGACGGCGATCTCGCCCGGCTCGATATCGATGATTCCGAACTCGGTCGCGAGGCGCAGCGAACCCTGCTGCGGCACGAAGAGAAGTTCGCCATCGGCATTGTAGAAATACTCATCCACCATCGAGCGGGTGATCAGATAGACATGCGCACCCATGCCGGCATGGGTGGCGGCGTCGCCGGCCGTGGTCAGTGTATGCACGCCGTCGAGGAAGGAAACCGGCTCGGCCGGGATCGGGAGTGGATCCCAGCGCAGCGGCGCGATCGGAACCTCGACCTCGGGAGCGGGGGCCGTGCGCCAGAGCCCGATATCGGCCTTGGCGAACGCACCCCAATGGCTCACCGTCGGCCGGATGCGGTAGAGCCAGGAGCGCTCATTGGTGGTGCGCGGCGCCGTGAAGGGCGAGCCGCTGAGCTGCTCGGCATAGAGCCCATAGGCGCAGCGCTGCGGGGAATTGCGGCCAAGGGGCAGGGCGCCCGGCAGTGCCTCGGTCTCGAAGCCGTTGCCGAAGCCCGACATGTAGCCGGCCTGGATGGCACTGACGGCTTGGCTCTTTTGATCGCCGCCTGGCGTGGGAGACTGGAGATTCATGATCGCCTCCTGCATTCGAACGTTTCAACTGTAATCGTTGCGTTTGTAACCATCAAAGCTGCGGCCTGCGCTGCAGATCCTCCTGCCCGAACGGACCGGCATTGGGTTGGCTGGAGATGTCGTCATCCGCGGTTCTACCACGGGTCTCCGGCGTCAATATGAGCACGAGCAAGGCCGGCACCACCATCAGCGCGGCGTAGATGGCGACCGACATCGGCGTGCCCGTGCGCTCGATCAGGAGGGCGCCGATCAGCGGGGCGACCGAACCACCGAGCACGGAGGCAGCCTGGTAGGAGGCGGAAAGGGCGGTGTAGCGCACGCGTGTCGGGAACATCTCGGTGACATAGGGGGCAAGGCCGCCGAGGAGGAACCCGTGGGTGCACAAGGCCAGGACGGCTCGAAGGTAGAGAGCCGATGGCGCCGCGCCCTGCACCAGGGTGAACAGGGCAAACGCGGCGATTGTGGCACCGATGAAACCCGCGATCATCACCGGCCGGCGCCCGATGCGGTCGCTGAACCAGCCCGAGCCGAGGATGACGGGCAAAGAGGCGAGCGAGGCGACGAGGACGACGTCGACGGCCTGGGCCCGGCTCAGCCCGAGCCGGGTCGTCGCCAGCAGCAGGACGAAGGTCGAGAACAGATAGAGCAGCGTGTTCTCGGCTGCCTTGACGAAAAAGACCTTGGCCATCGAGAGTTTCTGGGTAGCGAAGGCTTCGGCCAGTGGCGCATGCGCGACGTCCGTTTCGGCCTTGATCTCGAGAAAGGCGGGCGATTCATCGACCTGCCGGCGGGCCCAGAAGCCGAGGATGATCAACACGATCGACAGCAGGAAGGGAATGCGCCAGCCCCACGCCAGGAACGCCTCCTCGCCGAGCCAGAGCTGGACGAGGCCGAGAATGCCGAGGGCGAGGACATTGGCGGCCGGGCCGCTCGCCATCGGAAAGCTGGTCCAGAAACCGCGATGCCGGGCCGGCATGGATTCGGCCACGATGGTCAGCGCGCCGGTTGCCTCGCCGCCGACCGCAACGCCCTGGAAGATGCGGATGAGCAGGAGCAACAGGGGAGCGGCGACGCCGATGGTGCCATAGGTTGGCAGCAGACCGATGGCGACGGTGGCGATACCCATCATCAACAGGCTGACGATCAGCGTGTTCTTGCGGCCGAGCCGGTCACCGATCACGCCGAAGACGACGCCGCCGAAGGGGCGGGCGAGGAAGCCGGCGGCAAAGGTGCCGAGGCCGAGCAGGGTGCCCACGAAGGGATCGTCGGCTGGAAAGAACACCTTGTTGAAGACGAGCACGGTGCTCGCGGCGAAGATGAAGAAATCATACCATTCCAGTGTCGAGCCCAATGTGGCGGCAAGCATCACCTTCAGGCGGGACGCCATCGAAGCCATCTTCATCCTCCCGGTCGCGGATCGTTGGTTATGCGACCACACGTCGAGAAGCGGCCGCTCGTTTATGAAGTTGCAAGTGTAACTGTCGATAATGTAACTATCAAAGCATGGCCAAGCTCACGCTCGAGAACTTTCTGCCCTACCGGCTCAACCGCATCGGCGCCGCCGTGTCGCGCGATTTTCGCACCGTCTACGGGCCGGAGCACGACCTGACCGTGCCCGAGTGGCGGGTGCTGGCGACATTGGGCGAATTCGATGAGATGGGCGCGAAGGCGATCGGCGCCCATTCTTCCATGCACAAGACCAAGGTCAGCCGCGCCGTGCGAGCGCTGGAGGAACGCCGCTGGCTCAAGCGCCGCGAGAGCGTGGAGGACAGGCGCGAGGAGATCCTCAGCCTCTCGCCGCTGGGGCGGCGGGTCTATGCCGAGATCGTGCCGCGCGCGCTGGCTTTCGAAGCAGCCTTGCTGGCAGCCCTCGGCCCGGAGGCCGAGGCACTGTTGCAGGGCCTCGACAAGCTCGAAGCCAGCATGGACCTGTGCTGAGCGCGCCTGACCGAAGCTTGGCGCGTCCTTATGCAGCCCGATGCTCGACTGCAGGGGCGGGTGTCACGGCATCCGTCTCCTGCTGCCGGCCGGCGGGCAGGCGCCATCCCTTGATAATGCCGTAGATGGCGGGGATGACCACCAGGGTCAGCAGGGTCGATGACACCATTCCGCCGATCATGGGAACCGCGATGCGCTGCATCACCTCCGATCCGGCGCCCGTGCTCCACAGGATGGGGATGAGCCCGGCCATGATGGCGATGACCGTCATCATCTTGGGGCGAACCCGTTCCACGGCACCCAGCATGATCGCCTGCCGAAGATCCGCCCTGGTGAAAGGCTGGTCCTTGCGGGATCGCTCCGCCTTCACCTCGGCCAGGGCCTGCTGCAGGTAGATCAGCATGACGACGCCTGTCTCCGCAGCCACACCCGCCAGGGCGATGAAGCCGACGGCAACTGCCACGGACATGTTGAAGCCGAGCCACCACATCAGCCAGATGCCGCCGACCAGGGCGAAGGGCAGCGACAGCATGACGATCAGCGTTTCCGTCAAGCTGCGGAAGTTGAGATAGAGCAGCAGGAGGATGATCAGCAGCGTGACCGGCACCACGATCTTCATCCGGGCTTCGGCTCGCTGAAGATATTCATATTGGCCGCTCCATCCGACCGAATAGCCCGGCGGCAGCACGATTTTCGCAGCCACGGCCTTCTGCGCCTCGGCGACATAGCCGCCGAGATCGCGCCCGTCGATGTCGACGAAGATATAGGTTGCGAGCTGGCCGTTCTCCGTGCGGATGGAGGTCGCACCCCGCGTCAGTTCGACCTTCGCCACCTCGCCCAGCGGGACCGTGCCACCGCCTGGCAGGGGAACCTGCACGTCGGCGGCGATGGCCTGGCGGCTGGAGCGCAGATCGCGCGGATAGCGGATGTTCACGCCATAGCGTTCCCGTCCCTCGACGGTCGTGGTCACGGTCTCGCCGCCGAGTGCCGTGGCGATGACGTCCTGGACATCGCCCACGGCGAGTCCGTAGCGGCCGAGTGCGTCCCGGTCCGGCACGATGTCGAGATAATAGCCGCCGATGACCCGCTCGGCATAGGCGCTGGAGGTGCCCGGCACGGTTTTGAGAATGGCCTCGATCTGGCGGGCGATCTTTTCCATCTCGGCGAGATCCGTGCCGAAGACCTTGACGCCGACCGGCGTGCGGATGCCGGTCGAGAGCATGTCGATGCGGGCGCGGATCGGCATGGTCCAGGCATTCGACACCCCCGGAAATTGCAGCGCCTTGTCCATCTCCGTCTTGAGGCCGTCGAAGGTAACGCCCGGCCGCCATTGTTCCCTGGGCTTGAGGTTGATGATGGTCTCGAACATCTCGGTGGGTGCGGGATCGGTCGCCGTCATGGCGCGACCCGCCTTGCCGTAGACGGAGGCGACCTCGGGAAACGATTTGATGATGCGGTCCTGCATCTGCAGCAATTCAGCGGCCTTGGTGATCGAGATGCCGGGCAGGGTGGTCGGCATATACATCAGGGTTCCCTCGTCCAACGACGGCATGAATTCGGAGCCGAGCTGGCGCGCGGGCCAGATGCTGACGGCCAGCGCCGCCACGGCGAGAATGATGGTGAGAATCTTGGCTTTCAGGACCCCGCGAATGACCGGCCGGTAGAGCCAGATCAGGAGACGGTTGATCGGATTCCTGTGCTCGGGAATGATCCTGCCGCGCACGAAGATCACCATCAGCGCCGGCACCAGCGTGACCGACAGGAGGGCGGCGGCGGCCATCGCGAAGGTCTTGGTGAAGGCGAGCGGCCCGAACAGGCGCCCCTCCTGCGATTCCAGCGTGAAGATGGGAAGGAAGGAGACGGTGATGATCAGCAGGCTGAAGAACAGGGCCGGGCCGACCTCACTTGCCGCATTGACGAGGATCTGAACGCGGGACTGGCCGGGCGCAGCACGTTCGAGATGCTTATGCGCGTTCTCGATCATGACGATGGCGGCATCGATCATGGCGCCGACGGCAATGGCGATGCCGCCGAGACTCATGATGTTGGAGCCGAGGCCGGTCAGCTTCATGGCGCCGAAGGCCATGAGGATGCCGACGGGCAGCATGAGGATGGCGACCAGGGCGCTGCGCAGGTGAAGCAGGAACACGATGCAGACGAGGGCGACGATCACGCTTTCCTCGAACAGCGTTCCCTTGAGCGTCTCGATCGCCGCCTCGATCAGGTGGGAGCGATCATAGACCGGTACGATCTCGGTTCCCTTGGGCAGGCTTGCGGCGATCTCCGCCAGGCGTTGCTTGGCATTGTCGATGACGGTCAGGGCATTGGCGCCGAAGCGCTGTAGGACGATGCCACCGGCCACTTCTCCCTCGCCGTTGAGTTCGGTGATGCCGCGGCGCTCGTCCGGCCCGATTTCGACGCGGGCGACGTCCCTGAGACGAAGCGGTATGCCGGCGCTGGTCCTGAGCACGATGTTCTCGAGGTCGGCCGGTGATTTGACGTAGCCGCGGCCGCGCACCATGAATTCGAATTCGGACAGTTCCAGCGTGCGCCCGCCCACGTCGCGATTGCTGGCCCTGACCGCATCGCGCACCGTCGACAGGGAGATGCCCTGGGCCTGCAGCCGCAACGGATCCACCACGATGCTGTATTGCTTGACGAAGCCGCCGACGCCGGCGACCTCGGCCACGCCTTCCGCCTTGGAGGCGGCATAGCGCAGCTTCCAATCCTGCAGCGAGCGCAGTTCGGCAAGCGACATGTCCTTGGAAGTGACGGCATATTGATAGACCCAGCCGACCCCGGTGGCATCGGGACCGAGGCTTGGCGTTACGCCGGCGGGAAGGCGCTGCGCCGCTGCATTGAGATATTCGAGAACCCGGCTGCGCGCCCAGTAGGGATCGGTACCGTCTTCGAAGATCACATAGACGAAGGAGACGCCGAAGAAGGAGAAGCCGCGCACCACCTTCGACTTCGGGACCGTCAGCATCGCCGTCGTCAGCGGATAGGTGACCTGGTCCTCGACGACCTGCGGCGCCTGGCCGGCATAATCGGTGTAGACGATGACCTGGACGTCGGAGAGATCGGGAATGGCATCGAGGGGCAGCGTCTTCAAGGCATAAAGCCCGGATGCCACGGCAAAGGTGGTGCCGACGAGGATCAGCACGAGGTTGCGTGCAGACCAGGCGATCAGCCGGGCGATCATGGCGCGGCCTCCGGACTGGTCATGCCGTTCAGCGCGGCCTTGAGGTTGCTTTCGGCGTCGATGAGGAAGGTTGCGGCCGTCACCACGCGGTCACCGGCCGCAACGCCGTCGCGGATCTCGACGAAGCCGCCGCCCTGGGCGCCGACTTTGACCTCTCGCGGCTGGAAACGCCCATCTCCCCTGGCAAGGATGACCGTCTGGCGCGTGCCGGTGTCGATCACGGCGCTGTCGGAGATTGTCACCGCCTCCTTCGCATCGCCGGTTGCAATGTCGACATCGGCATACATATACGGCAGCAGAAGGCCTTCCGGGTTCTGCAACTCGATCCGCACCTTGGCGGTGCGCGTCTCCTTGACCACTTCGGGATAGATCAGCGCGATCCGTCCCTCGAAGACGCGGCCGGGCAGGCTGCGGATCCGGACGGTGACAGGGGCTCCGGGCCTGATGGCGCCGAGCTGATATTCGGGCACATCGGCCAGCACCCACACGGTCGAGATGTCGGCGAGGCGGAAGAGGATGTCGCCGGGCGCGGCTTTCATGCCCTCGGTCGCGTTGCGCTGGAGCACGATGCCGTCTCGCTGGGCTCGCCATGTCATTGCTGGCGGCACCTTCCGGTTTCGTTCGAGTTCGGCGATGGCTTCGGGAGGGACGCCGAGATTTTCCAGCCGCTGCCGTGCGCCGCCGCCCGTTCCGCCACGCCCGCCATTGCCAAGCTCGGTGAGGAACTGGGCGCCGGCAGCCGCGATTTCGGGCGAGTAAAGCTGAAGAAGCGATTCGCCCCTGGCGATCCGATCGCCCGTCGTCACATCCGAGACCTTGGTGATGAAGGCATCCGAACGCGTGGCGACCACGCTGATGCGACGCTCGTCGAGCTGCACGCTGCCCGGGACGCGCACGGGCCGGACGAGGGCGCGCATTGCCGCAATCTCGGTACGGACGCCCGTCTGCTGCTGCCTGCCTGCTGCGACCTTGACGGTTCCCGTTTCCGGTCCTTCCCCGGCAAGCACGGGGATGTAGTCCATGCCCATGGAATCCTTCTTCGGAACCGGTGACGTGTCCGCAAGGCCCATGGGGTTGCGGTAATAAAGGATGGGACGGGGGGCTGAGGCGGCGGGTGCCGGGGCCGCGTCGGCAGGCTTCCCGTCGAAGCTTACTTCCTCGCTGGCGTGGACGGCGACGAAGTCGCGGCCATCGGCTGTCCTGGCCGGCGTTGCCGAATAGGCGGGAGATCCATCGGGGGCGCGATAATAGATCACCGGCTCGCCAGGCCCTGCTGCCGCACCCGCCATGGGCGACGAAGGTCCGCCGGTTAGTGTGAGCATTTGCTGCCAGGCCGCAGCCGAGAGGGCCGGGCCATGCCGGCCTGCCCAATAGCCGCCTGTTCCGGCCGCGACGATCGCGATGAGGACGAGATTTGTTCGACCGACACGGCTCATGGCACGGCCTTGAAGACGAGCTTGCTTTCGAGCGTTCCGGTTTCGCCCTGGACCTTGGCGGCGAGCGACAGGCGCCAGCCGCCCTCCATGCTCAGCCTTGCCTTGAATCGATAGATGCTGGGTTCATCGGATGCGATGGCTTCGATCGGGGCCTTCATCGCGGCCATGCCGTCCGGCGCCATGTCGACGCGCTGGGTGAAAATCACCGCGTTGGGGACAGGCTTGCCAGAGCGCCTGTCGACGAGGCGTACGGCGATTTCCGATGTCTCGTTCAGCTTGATCTCGGGCCGGACGAGTTGAAATTCGTAGTCTGCGATATCGGCTTGTGCGGGGGAGGCGGTTGCGCAGGCAAGGCCGATCACTGCCGCAAGGGCGATGCGGTTGGTGCCAAATGACGTCATGTCTGAAATATTCCGGATTCATCCCTAGCCGACGAACGTCTCCCAGGCCTTTTGCGATCCGCCGTAATCGACGAAGAACGCAAGGTCGCGTCGGAGCGAAAGCCGGGATCGAAAGGCGTTCTCGCCTGGACCCGCTTTGCTCTGGAGGAGGTTCGACGGCTGCTAATGCTGCCCGGCCCCGAAGGCGCCGGACGGACTGCCCCAATACGGGGCGCGGATGAATTCAGGCGCGGGGAGGACGGTCCGGCGGCGCCGTGATGAAGGGCGTCCTGTCCAGGTCGTTGCCGGACGGGGCGAGGCGGCTGGTCTCGAAGAGAGGTGCTTGGGCCATTACCGCGATCGGATCACCGGGCGCGCATTTGGCCATGCAGACGATCGCCACTGGGCAGGACTTCTGCCCTCCGGGTAGCGAGGGGTTCTGTTCAGGGCAGCATGGCATGTCGGAAGCCATGGCTGCCTGGCTCACCGCGTGCAACGGCACGGCCGCCATGGCGGCCGAGAAGGGTGCCATCGGAGCGCTCAGCAGGCTTGCGATCATGACGATCGAGAGCAGGCGGGAAAGGAGATGCCAGCAGGTCACGCCAGAGTGATGTCACGGGCTGAGGGAAATGAGAAGTCCTGCCCTGATCACATTCTCGTCGGTGACCCAAGGCGGCAGAGCGGGCAAGGCGCCCGCTCTGCGGTTCTCAGCCGCCAACCATCAGCTTGACGATCTCGTCATGGTTGGTCTCGGCGATCTTGCGCTCGCCCGCCAGGGTGCCGCGGCGCAGGACCACGATGCGGTCGGAAACGGCGAAGATGTCCTGCAGATTATGCGAGATGAAGATGATGCCGCGGCCCTGGGCCTTGAGGGTCTTGATCAGGGAAACGACCTTGCGCTGCTCGGGCACGCCGAGAGCGGCGGTCGGCTCGTCCATGATCAGCACCTGCGCGTTCCAGTAGACGGCCCGGCCGATGGCGACAGCCTGGCGCTGACCGCCGGAGAAGTTGCCGACGGGGGCATCGAGGCGCGTCACGTGGAAGTCGAGCTGCGCCATGGTTTCCTGCGCCGCCTTGGCCATCTTCTTGCGGTCGAGCACGGGCAGGAAGCCGAAGGCCTTGGTCATCGGCTCGCGTCCCAGGAAGATGTTGGCGCCGATGGAGAGATTGTCGGCCAGAGCGAGGTCCTGGTAGATTGTCTCGATGCCGTGGCCGCGCGCGGCTTCGGGCGTGGCGAACTTCACCACGTCGCCTTTCAGGCGGATCTCGCCGCCATCAGCCTGGTAGACGCCGGAGATCGTCTTGATCAGTGTCGACTTGCCGGCGCCATTGTCGCCGGCAAGGGCAACAACTTCGCCGGCATTGAGCTGCAGTGAGACGCCGTTGAGGGCGGTGACGCCGCCGAAATGCTTGGAGACGTCGCGTATGTCGAGGAGGGGCTGGGTGCTCATGAACGGCGGCCTCCGGCGATGGAGCGCTGGGCCTGGTCGACCAGCACGGAAACAATGATGACGACGCCCACCGAGACGAATTGCCAGAAGGGCTCGACATTGATGTAAACGAGGCCGAACTGGATCACGGCGATGACGAGAGCCCCGGCCAGCGTGCCGGAGATCGAGCCCGAGCCGCCGAACAGGCTGGCGCCGCCGATCACCACGGCGGCGATCGAGTCGAGCAGGAGCGGCTCGCCGGCTTGCGCCGCGCCGGCAGTGAAACGGGCGGCATAGAGCACGCCGCCGATGCCGGCGCAGACGGCCGACAGGACATAGAGCTTGCGGGTGTGCCTGGAGACATTGATGCCGGCGCGAAGCGCAGCCTGCTCGCTGGCGCCGATGGCGTAGGTATGCTGGCCGAAGCGCGTCTGCGAAAGCAGATAATGCATGGCGATCAGGAAGAGGGCGGCCACGATGACCACGATGGGCACACCATAGAAGCGGCCATTGCCGAGCGCCGCGAACCAGGCGTTCGAAACCGGAACGGTGGTGCCACCGGCCAGCAGATAGGCGATGCCGCGAGCCACGCCATACATGCCCAGCGTGCCGATGAAGGGAGGGACCCGGAGCTTGGAAATCAGCAGGCCGTTGATATAGCCGGGGATGGTGGCGACGGCGACGCCGGCCACGATGCCGACCAGCATGGCCGGGAAGGGCGGCATGGAGGCGCCCATGAGATTGGCCGTGTGGGCTGCCACCACCGCCGACAGTCCCATGATGAAGCCGATCGACAGGTCGATGCCGCCCGAAATGATCACGAAGGTGGAGCCGAGGGCCAGCAGGAGCGGTGCGACGGCATAGATCGAGATCGATTGCAGCGTCGGGACCGAGAACACGAAGGTCGAGCCATAGGCGATCCGGGCCCAGCATTCGAAGAAAACCAGGAGCAGGACCAGGAAGAGCCAGGCCCTGAGCTCTGCGATGCGCAGAAGGATGGGATGGGGGCCTGCCGCGGGCTGCGCCCGGCTGAGGGAAGATTGGGCTGCCGACATCAGGCGCTCCGTTCAGGGGTCATGGAGAGGCCGCCGGGCCGGAGTGTCCTGCTCCAAGGGCTCCGGCGGCGCAGATGCGGGAAGGGCCTCATTCCTTATAGATGAAGGCGGCAACTTCCGGCTTGTCGACGTTGGACTTGTCCATCACGGTGAAGCCCGTGCCGATCGAAGCAGGGATCGACTGGCCGGTGAGATGGGCATAGGCGGAGAGCACGCCGAAATAGCCGATCTCGGCCGGATGCTGCGCGATGGCGATGTCGACCAGGCCCGACTTGATGTTGTCAACGATCGAAGCCGGGGCGTCGAAGGCGGCGACGCGGACCTTGCCGCTTTGGCCGGCCTGCTGCACGCCATTGGCGGCACCGAGTGCGGAGAACAGATTGGCGCCGAAGACGCCAGCGAGGTCGGGATTGCGTGCGAAGACCGACTGCATCTGCGAGGCGGCCTTGTTGGCGTCGTTGTCGTTGAATTGGGTTTCTAGGACAGTGATGTTGGGGTAGTTCTTCATCTCGTCTTTGAAGCCTTCCTCGCGCTGATCCGTGGTCGAGATGCCTGGCTTCACGTTGGAGACGTAGACCTTGCCCTTCTCATCGATGGCCTTGGCGAGGGCACGGGCCGCGATGCGTCCGCCCAGAATATTGTCCGAGGCGACATAGGAGAGCGGGAAGTCGGCGTCACCCGCGCCGGTCTGGTACTTGCCGGTGCCGATGAAGGTATCGACGGTGATCACCGGAATGCCGGCATCGGCGGCTTTCTTGAGGGGCTGCACGAGCTGCACCTTGTCCGTCGGTGCGATCAGGATCGCGTCGGGCTTGCGCGCGATCACGGCATCGAGCACGGGCGTCTGCGTCACCGGATTGAAATCGGGCGCGCCCTGGAACACGAGCTCGGCTCCCACCACCTTGGCGGCCGCCTCAGCGCCCTTGCGCATGGAGATATAGAAGGCGTCGGTGGTCAGGCCCGGGATGAGGGCGATGGTATATTTCTTGTCCTGGGCTTGCGCCGGGGCGGCAAGCACGCTGGCCCCGATGGCGAGAGCCGCGAGGGCCGTAAGCAATTTCCTCATATCGTTTCCTCGGTTTGACGAAGGGGTCGATCCCTCCGGCGCGGATCCTCCTCTAACGCGAGGTATCCTGCCGGCTACGGCGGACAGGGCCGCCGATCGAGTTGAGGAAAGGATGCCGGGTAAACGGCCGGGCACGGCAGGTGCGGTGCGCCTACGGTGCCATCTCCCTCCCTGAATTTGTTTTTGTCTTTTATGAATTGTCAGACTATGGTTTCGTGCCGTAGGCGTCAATTAAAGATATTGCGCGTGATAAAATTGACGAAATACCGCTTTGCGAATTGGAGAAAATGCAGAATAATATATTGAAAAACAATGATAATTTATAATGTGAAATGAAGCGGTATCGAATTCGATTGTCTCAATTTTACGGCATGTAAAAAACAAAATTGTTTGCTCGTGTAAAGATTTGAGGCAATTCGAGTGGAAGGGAGCGCCAGGACGGTGCGAAAGATCAGGAACATGGCGGAGTTCGCCGAACTCAGCGGGATCTCGCGGCCGACGGTGTCGAAATATTTCAACGACCCGGGCAGCGTCCGCAAATCGATCCGCATCCGTATCGAGAGGGCCCTAGCCAAATATGACTATCGGCCGAATCTGTTCGCGGTGAACCTCAATCGCAAGCGGCCCAAGATCATCGGCGTGATCGTGCCCGACACCTCGGACATGTTCTATTCGGAGATGGTGCGACACATCGAGCGGCGCTGCGCGCAGGACGGTTACTTCGTGCTGGTGCTCTCCTCGCGCGGGGATGCCTTGCATGAGGCCCGCTCGGTGGAGACGCTGCTTTCGCTCAAGATCGCCGGCGCGATCATCGCCCCCCTCGGCGCCTACACCGATGCGACGCGGATGGAGACCCTGCGCGCCCATATTCCCGTGGTCTATCTCGATTCCTCGCTGCAGGACGGCTCGCCCTTCGTCGGCACCGACAATGAGCAGAGCATCGGTCTGATCACCGATTATCTCTGCCGCACGGGGACGCCACCCAGCTTCTTCGAAATGCCGGCGGTCAATCACAATGCTGCCGAGCGCAGCAATGCCTATGTCCAGGCGATGGAGCGGCTTGGCTTCCAGCCGGAGATCGTTACCGTGGCGGGCAAGCCGGATTGGCGTTTCGAGGAAATCGCCTATGCCGAAGCCCTGCGAGTGATCGATGGGGCGGGATTTCCGACCTCGACGGTGCTGTGCGCCAATGACCGCATCGCCGTGGGGGTGATGGCCGCCGCCTTCCAGCGCGGCCTGAAGGTCGGGCGCGAGGCCGATTGCCGGCTGCGAGTCGCCGGCCATGACGACCAGCCCTATAGCCGCTTCGGCTGTCCGCCCTTGACCACAGTGGCGCAGGACTTTTTCCGCCTCGGCAATCTCGGCGTCGAACTGTTGCTCGCCCAGGTCGAGGGCGAAGAACCTTCACAGGGGCAGCAGCAATTGCGGCTCGGTGCCCAATTGATGATGCGGGCCTCGGCCTGATTGCGATCCTCATTTCACGGAGACCCGACATGACCACCCTTCTCGACCTGGCTCCCGCACGGCGCTCCGGAAAGCCACGGGGCATCGCTTCGATCTGTTCGGCTCATCCGGACGTGATCGGGACGACGCTGGCCCATGGCCGCGAGCGCGGACGCGAGGTTCTGATCGAGGCGACCTGCAACCAGGTGAACCAGGAGGGCGGCTATACCGGCATGACGCCGGCCGATTTCAGGCGTTTCGTGTTCGAGAAGGCGAAAGCGGCCGGCTATGATACCGCCAAGCTGATCCTTGGCGGCGATCATCTCGGCCCCAATCCCTGGCGCCAGTTCGAGGCGGAAGAGGCGATGGCCAAGGCCGAGGCGATGATGGCGGCCTATGTCGCGGCGGGCTTCGGCAAGATCCATCTCGATGCCAGCATGGGCTGCAAGGGCGAGCCCGAGGCGCTCGACGACGAAACCACCGCCGGGCGCGCTGCCCGCCTCACACGGGTGGCGGAACAGACCGCGCGCGACAACGGCCTGCCCCCGCCGGTTTATATCATCGGCACCGAAGTGCCGGTGCCGGGCGGCGCCTGGCACGCGCTCGACGGCCTGCAGCCGACCGCCGCGGGCGCGGCGCGCCAGACCATCGAAACCCACCGGACCATCTTTCGCCAGCAAGGCGTCGAGGCGGCGCTCGACCGCGTGATCGGCCTGGTGGTGCAGCCCGGCGTCGAGTTCGGGCATGAGGAGGTGGTGGTCTACCAGCCCGACAAGGCCCGTGACCTCGTCGGCGTGCTGGACAACGAACCTTCCCTCGTGTTCGAAGCCCATTCCACCGACTACCAGCCGCGGGAGAAGCTGACGAGGCTGGTAGCCGACGGCTTCGCCATCCTCAAGGTCGGGCCCGGCCTGACCTTTGCCTGGCGCGAGGCGCTCTATGGCCTCGATCTCATCGCCGGGGAACTCGATGCCTCCTATGGCGAGCGCTCGCTGGCCAAGGCGATGGAAGCCCTGATGCTGGCCGAGCCCGGCTACTGGCAACGTTATTATCAGGGCGATGCCGCCAGCCAGCATGTGCTGCGCCACTACAGCTACAGCGACCGCATCCGCTATTACTGGCCGCATCCGGTCGCGGCCGCCGCTGTGGCACGTTTGTCGCAGGCGCTGGCGGGGCGCGCCTTGCCGCCGACCCTGGTGCATCAGTTCGTGCCAGCCGTGACGGGGCATGAAGGCCCGCTCGACATGGCCACCTGCCTCTCTCTGGCCATACGCGCGGTACTGGATGATTATGCCGAGGCGACAGCGGCACAGTGAGTCGGTGCCGGTATTCGGTAGTAACAAAGCCGTGAGACCGACCGTAGAGAGGATGGCGCGTGCATAATCCCATGCGCGAAGAGGAGTGGGCGACATGGTTGCGGCAGTCGATCGCCGGGGATGCACCGGCCTATCGGCGGTTCCTGCAGGCTGCGACGCCCTATCTACGCGGGACGGCGCGTCGTTATTGCGAGCGCTTCGGCGCGCCGCCGGCGGAAATCGAGGATGTCGTCCAGGAAGTGCTGCTCGCCATTCACCTCAAGCGCGGAACCTGGGATTCCTCGCGCCCGCTCGGTCCCTGGTTGTCGGCGATCGTGCGCAACAAGATGATCGATACCATGCGCCGCAGGGGGCGGCAGGTGATGGTGCCGATCGAGGACGTGATCGAGGTTCTCGAGGCGGAGGAGCCGGCATCAGGACTGTCACAGCATGAGGCCGAGAAAATGCTGGCGCATCTGAAACCACCGCAGCGGGACATCGTGGAAGGCATCTCCCTCGGTGGCGTCAGCATCCGGGAGATGGCTGGACGGCTGTCGATGACGGAGGTAGCCGTTCGCGTCGCCCTGCATCGAGGCCTCAAGAAGCTCGCAGCGCTCTATCGGAGTGACCAGTCGTGAAGACCGACGATCTCATCAATGCCATTTCCGAGGATGCGCCGATCAAATGGTCCCTCGGCAGGGTTTTTGCGTTGGCGGTGATCGTCGGTACGGCTTTTTCGGCCGTGCTTTTCTTCGTGGGGTTCCGACCCCGTCCCGATATCGCTGCAGCCGCCGAGACGTGGCGCTTTCTGTTCAAATTTGTGGTGACGGCGTCCCTGGCCGTTTCGGCCGGTGGCCTGATCCTGCGCCTGGTCCGGCCGGGCGCCGGATCAGGGGGATGGCGCCTTGCCTTGATCGTCGCGCCCCTGCTCCTGGCCGCCGCAGTCGCTGTGGAATTGATGGTCATGCCGTCCGCGAGCTGGGGAGCGCGCTGGATTGGCGTCAATGCCCGTTACTGCCTGATGCTGATACCCTTGCTGGCGCTCGGGCCGCTGGCCTGCATTCTCTATGCTCTGCGCCAGGGTGCTCCGGAGAATCCCGGCAGGGCCGGGGCGGTAGCGGGTCTTGCTGCGAGCGGCATCGCGGCGACCCTTTATGCCAGCCATTGCGTGGACGACAGCCCGCTCTTCGTCGCCACCTGGTACAGTCTGGCCACCGCTATCGTCACTATCGTCGGATATGTTGCCGGCCGTCGTCTGCTGCGCTGGTAAGCGGGCATCCCGCCGTGACATCGCCAGCCGTCGCGGCGATGCGGGGGCTTCCGAATATTCAAGCAATATATTGATATTGTTGAATTTATTCGATTTGAAATCTGTCCTCGAAGGCGAGGGAATTCGCCAGAAGCCATCGCCGGGTGGCCTCGCCACCTCATCGCGAAGCGGATGATTTGGTTCGAATTTTATGGTTATCATACCGTAAAGACGAACTTTTCTTCTGAGGAGCCTACCCGTTCGCTCTGTGCCGCTGCAGCGCCTGGATATAGGTGAGGAAGAGTTCCCGCTCTGAGGTGATGTCCAGTTTTTCGTAGATGCGCAGCCGGTGGTTCTTCACCGTGCCGCGTTGGAGCTTGAGACGCTGGGCGATGGTGGCGGTGGGGTGACCTTCGAGCACCAGCTTGACGATATCGATCTCCCGAGGCGTGAGGGTCGGATTGAGCTTGGAGATGATCGCCTGGTCGTAATCTGTTGAAGAGGACGCCGATTTCTCCACCGTGAAAAGCCAGCCCTCCGGCGCGGAACTATGGGCCGGCGAGATACGAGTCCTGTGCAGAACGGTGGCGTCGTCCAGTACAGCCTCGCCGGCATTCTCGGCCGTCAGCCGTTCGGCGGCGCGCCGCAGGTTGGTATTCCGGCTCTCCAAGTCCCGCCAGGCCTCGGATGCGTGAATGACGCAGCCTTCGAGATCGCGCAGCATGATGGCCAGCGGCAGCGAGACGCCGCCTGCGCCGCGCCCGATCGCGGCCGCGAGGACGGCATTGACATGCGCGCTCTCCAGCCCGGCGAACAGGGGGTAGAAATCCTCCATCGCCGCTCGCTCGCTCTCGAGGAAACGGCCGATACGGCGTTCGAGAAACAGGGCGACGCTGGCCCGTCCCATCGCAGGCAGGAAGTAGCCGAGTTCGTCGGTGATGCTGGATTCCTGCAGGAATTCGCGGACATAGCGGCTCTGCCGGGTTGCCGTGGCCGGGAACATGTCGAGGCTGACCACGCCCGGCCGTTCGGTTTGCACCCAATAGCGATGGAACGGGTCGAAGACGTGGAAGGTCGTCTCATATTGGCGGGCCAGCGCATCCGAGAAGCCGTGATGCATGAGGAAGCTCGGCCGGCCGACCGCCGAGTAGCGCACCATGGTAGCGATGTCGTGCGAGACCAGGGAACGAAAGGCCGCGAGCAGGGCGGCATAGAAGTCGGATGTTCCCACCAGCCGGGCGGCCTCTCCGATAGCGGCATTGACGGTAGCAAGCGGCAGGCCGGAGGCGATCAGGGTCGATTTCATCCGCAGCCTTCCACGCCGAAGTGACGCTCGGCTATAAGCGTTATCTTACAATAAGTGAGACGCTGCCTTTGTCATGCCCGGGCTTGACCCGGGCATCCAGCGGCCCCGACTTCGATAACCGGAAGGGGGCTGGATTGCCGGGTCAAGCCCGGCAATGACAAAGGCCGAGCCAATTCAATACGTTTATTGACCGGCGAACTCGTAGCCGAAGGGGAGGGTAGCGTTCCCTGAAGCTCTCTACCAGAGCGCGCCTCCGGTGATCTGGATGTTTTCGGCGGTGATGCCCTTCGCAGCCTCGCTGCAGAGAAAGACTGCGAGACCAGCCACTTCGCCGGGTTGGATGATGCGCTGCTGCGGGTTCTGGCCGGCAATCCGCGCCATGGCGCTTTCCAGGCTTTCTCCCTTGCCTTCGCGCTCGGCGACCTGGGCGACGTTGCGGCGCATCAGCTCGGTCTCCACCCAGGTCGGCGAGATCATCACGGCCGTGACACCATGCGGTGCCCCTTCCAGTGCCACGCAGCGCGTCAGGCCCAGCAGGCCGGACTTGGAGGCGCAATAGGCCGGGTTGTCCTTCCAGCCGACACTGGCGGCCGTCGAACCGATATTGATGATGCGCCCCCAGCCGCGCGCGATCATACCCGGCAGGAGGCTGCGTGTGGTGCGAAAGGCCCCGGTGAGGTTGGTGTCGAGGATCTTCTCCCAGAGCGCGTCGGAATGACCGCTGACAGGCTGCTCGGCCGTGGTGCCGGCCGCATTCACCAGGATGTCGATGGGGCCGCAGGCGGCTTGTGCGGCCTGGATGAAGGCGTCGATGACCTCGCTGGAGCGCACGTCGAGATGGCCGGCATGCACCTTGACGCCCTCGGCCTGGAGCATGGCGCGTACGCGCTGCAGCTCGGCCTCAGCGGGATAGGCGGCGGCATCGCCCTGGCGCGCGCCTTCGCCGATATAGGAACCGACCGCGACATTGGCACCGGCTCCAGCTAGAGCCTGGGCGATGGCAAGGCCCTGGCCGGTGAGGCCGCCGGTGATCAGGGCGGTACGCCCTTTCAAGCTGGTCATGGTCTTCCCTTATGGCCGAATGAATTCACGGGCCTCGGCCTCGTGATACGACTTCGTTCCGCGATAATATTGCAACGATGCGTCGCTCCAGGGCTGATAATCCCAGGGCGTGACCTTGCCGGTGGTCAGTGCCTTGTAGACGAGGCGGCGCCGACGCTGGCTGGCGATGATTTCCCGCTTGAGCCTCGGCATGTCCCATCGGCGCTCGACCTCGCCGAGCATGTCTCGCACCACGTCCGCATGACCACTATCTCCCGCGAGGTCATGCATCTCGTCCGGATCGGCTTCCATGTCGAAGAGCTGGGGCGGATCGTGCTCGACATAGGTGAATTTGTAGCGGCCCCTGCGCAGCATCACATAGGGGGCCGCCACGCCTTCCGACATCAATTCGCTGACAGCGATGCGATCGTCTGCATCCTGCCTCAGGAGGGACAGCAGGCTGCGCCCGTCGGGGCGCTCGGGGTAATCGTTCCATTCCGGGCCGGCGGCGATCTCGACCAGGGTCGGCAGGATATCGACGAGCGAAGCATTCGCCTTGATGCGGGCGCCTGCCGGCACGTTGGGGCCGGCCATAAGCAGCGGCACGCGCGACGACCAGTCGTAGAAGCTCATTTTGTACCAGAGCCCGCGCTCTCCCAGCATGTCGCCATGATCGGCAAGGAAGATCACGATGGTGTCCTTGTCGTGCCCGGAGCGTTCGAGCGCATCGAGCACCTCGCCCACGCGCTCGTCCAGATAGGACACGCTGCCGTAATAAGCGTGGCGGGCCGTGCGCACATGCTCGTCCCCCACACCGAATTCACCGCGGTCATATTGCTCCCACAGACGCCGGGAATGGGCGTCCCGCTGGGCCGGCGGAATGAAGGGCACGCGGGGCATGTCGATCTTGTCGTGATCGTAGAGATCCCAGAAGCGCTGCGGCGTCACATAGGGATCGTGCGGATGGGTGAAGGAGGCAACGAGCAGGAAGGGGCGATCGTCGCTATCGCGCGCCTGATCGAACAGCCAGCGCCGGGCATTGTGGGCGACCTCCTCGTCATAGTCCTGCTGCAGGGCCCGTTCGGCGATGCCGGCATCGCTGACATTCTTCATGTTGTGGAACCAGTCCATGGTCCGCCAGGGATCGTCCCAGTCGGCCGTCCAGTTGAAGTCGGACGGGCAGATATCGGTCGTCACCCGTTCTTCGAAGCCGTGCAACTGATCTGGGCCGATGAAGTGCATCTTGCCGGACAGGCAGGTCCGGTAGCCGAGCACGCGCAGGTAGTGGGCAAAGGTCGGAACATCGGACGGGATCTGCGCGGCATTGTCCCAGGCCTGGATGTTCGAGCACAGCCGCCCCGTCATCAGGGCCAAGCGGGCGGGGGCGCAGAGGGGGAAGTTGGAGTAGAAATTGTCAAAGACCGCACCGCCCTTGGCGATGCGGTCGAGGTTGGGGGTCTTGACGATCGGATGGCCGTAGACGCCGAGCGCCGGAGCGCCCAGTTGGTCGGCCATCAGGATGAGAATGTTGGGCCGCCTGCTCACCGGCTCTCTCCTTCCGGTTCGAGGGGCCGTTTGAGCCATTCGCGATAGAAGCCCTCCAGGTCCGGCTCGAAGTCATGGACGATGGGATAGCCGGGAGCGGCCGCCTCGACCTCGTGAAGGGTGCCGCAAGACTGGCAGAGGAATTCGCGTATTTCCATCCATTCCGGATCGGGGATATCGGAATTGGGATAGATCTCGCGCAGGGCCTCCTTGGTCCGCCGCACGCGGATATGGGCGCCGAGCTTCCAGTTCTTCTTGTAATGCCCGAACTCCTGGCCGCATTCGCATTTGGTGACACGGCCATTCTGCGTGTCGGCGATGAAGAGGTGGTCGCCGACCGGCAGCAGGATCGGGTCCTTCCAGGCCATTCGCTCCTGCAGGACCTGGATATAGGTCTGAAAACGGTCATCGTCCTTGTAGGCGCTCATGATCTGCCGGGTCTGGTGCCAGGGCAGGGTACCTGCAACGAGTTCGCGAATGGTTTCCTTGGGATAGCTGGACATGCTGAGATCTCTTCTTACCCTCCCCTGGAGGGGGAGGGTCGACGCTTCAGCGTCGGGGTGGGGTGAGAAGTGGCACGGTTCTTCGATGGGAGCAGTTAAGACGGGACGAGATTTCTCATCCCTCCCCGGCCCTTAGGTCCGACCCTCCCCCTCCAGGGGAGGGTGATTGCGGCGTTCAATATTTCACGGTGAAGTCCTCGCTCAGCCCCCAGAACTTGCGGAAGTCGGCGGCAAAGCGCGGTGAAAGCTTCATCGCATTGGCATGCATCTTGGCGACCTCGGGCGCGAAGTCGCAGGCGGCGACACGCTTGGCCTCCTCGGCGATCCAGGCCGAAACAGGCACGGACGTCGTGATGCGTTCGGCCCGCATCTTCTCGCGCAAGGCGGCGGTGGCGGCAAGATCGGCCTCCAGCCGATCCGTCTGCGGGACTTCGCGGATGACGATGCCGAACACCTGCTCGGCTGCCTCCGGCGTCAGGAAGCCGTTCTCCACATCCTGCGCGGTCTTGATCGGATCACGCTCCAGCACGTCGCCATAACCGCCGCCGCCATTATAGGAGTGGGTGAAGATGTCGCCCGATTTATGCGGGGCGGTGATATAGGGACCTTCCTCTGTGACGTGCCGGCCCTCGACCAGTTTTTCCAGGTCCGAATGGGCCGGGTCGGTGCCGATGGTATGAGGCAGGGGCCGCTTCTCGGCGATGATCTCGGCGAGATTGGTATCGCGCACGGCCCGGTGCATCTGGCAGGTCGGTGCGGGATAGCCGCCGCACAGCCCGCCATTGTCGAACACGCGCGAGGAATGCTCGGAGGTGACCAGGCGCAGATGGTTGGACTTGCTCACCAGCCAGGTCGAGATGAAGGCGCAGCCGCCGCGATATTTGCCGGCGCCTCCGGAGTTGGGCAGGATCGAACGGCCGATATAGAGCATCGGCATGTTCTGTTCCCAGATCTCGATATTGCCCATGTCGGATTCCGGGTTCCAGCCGACATAGGCGGTGTCGAGCCCGTCCTTGATGGCGAGAGCGCCGGAGCCGGCGGCGGCGCATTCGAAATGAGCCATGCCGAACAAAGTGCCGTATTGGCTTTCGCCGCCCATCTCGATCATCGGGGAGTTGACCTGACCGACGAACACCTCCTCGATGAAGCCCCGGGCGAGGAAGCCGCGCGAGAGCAGGCGCTGGAACACGCCATAGGCGGGCAGCAGCAGGGCCCAGGACGTCGCCGTCGCCACCATCTCATTGTCGGGATTGGTCCAGGTGCCCTTGGGGATCTTCAGCTCGGTGGCGAGCCAGGCGCCGTCATTCACCAGCCCCTCGAAGTTCATGTGCTGGGTGAGGGTGACGAACATGCCGCCATCCATGCCGGCGGGCGTGCAGTTCATCGAGTGGTAGCCCCAGGGCTGGGTGCCCTCGAAGTCGAGCTTGATCTTGCCCTCGGTGGTGATCTCCATCTCCACCGGGATGTTGTAGAGCCAGTTGGGATCGGCCAGCGGCTGGAAGCCCGGCTTGCCCTCGGTGACATGGCCATAGAAGGTGTGGCCGCGATAGATGCCGGGCACGGTGAGCTGGCGCGTGCGGGCCAGCTGCGAAAGCCGGCCTTCCTCGATGAATTCCTTGGAGATCTGCTTCCAGTAGTCGAGGCCGATCTCGTCGACGAGGGCGATGAGGTTCTCGCGCATGTCGATGCAGGAAGCGACCTTGGCCTTCTCGTCCAGCACCCAGTAGATCGGCATGCGCAGATTGCGCTCGCAGCGGATGACGTAGTCGCGCCGGATCTCATCATTCTCGCCGATCTTTTCGGCGCAGACGAACAGGCCTTCCGTGAAGCGCTCCTGCGCGAGGCAGACGTCGCCGCCGGGGGTGATGCCGCCGGCTTCAAGCTCGTGGCAGACGGCGCCGGCCCAGCCGATCAGTTCGCCGGAATGGAAGATCGGCACCACGTCCATCACGTCGGGCACCTGCACCGTGCCGATGAAGGCGTCATTGTTGGCGAAGATGTCGCCCGGGCGGATGCCGGGATTGGCCTCGTAACCCTCGCGGATCATCCATTTGATGAAGCGGCTCATCGTGTGGACATGCACCATGATGCCGTTGGAGAGTGCGATGGCATCACCCTCCGGCGTGTAGATGGCAACCACCATCTCGCCGACCTCACGCACGCCGGGCGAGGCGGAGATGCGGCGCGCCATTTCACGGGCGGAGACACAGAAGGCGCGCAGCTTGGTGTGGAGGGTCTCGAATTTCAGCGGATCCTGCCTGCGCAGCTGCAGTGCGGTGATGCCGTCATAGCAGCCGGTCTCCTCCATCAGACGCTCGGATTCGAGCATCCTTTCGCGAAGCGGCATGTGGGCTTTCACGTGGTCCAGCATGGTGTCCTCATCTTCCACCCTCCCCCTGGAGGGGAGGGTCGAGGCGAAGCCTCGGGGTGGGGTGGCGGGGCGACATATCCAAGATGCCGCATGGATCTTGCTTGCTCGACGGGTGGAGGTTCTCACCCCACCCCGGACCTTCGGTCCGACCCTCCCCCTCCAGGGGAGGGTAGAGACGTCAGCCGTGGCGGTAATGCAGGAGGGTCCATTCGTCGACGAAGACGCTGTCGCCGGGGTGGACCACCAGGGTGGTAGCGGGGTGTTCGATGATTGCCGGGCCCTTCACTTCGTGGCCGGGCTGCAGATCGTCCATCTCGTAGAGATTGGCCTTGTGCCAGCGCCCGCCCAGATAGGCTTCGCGGCGGCCCTTATGCGCGGCAGCGGGATCGGCGCCGCCGAGCAGGCGCTTGACCAGCACCGGCTTGACCTTGTCGGCGGTGGCGATCAGGCCGAGCTCCATCACCGAATAGCCGACGGCGCCATAGCGCGAGACCCGATGATTGATCTTGCCGTAGACGGTTTCGAAGGCCTCGATGATCCGGCGCATGTCGTCGGCCGTTTGAGCCTGGTCGAGCGGGGCGGCGACCTCGACGTCTTCGAGCTGGCCGGTATAGCGCATCATCAGGAAGGGAACGGTGCGGACCTTCTCGCGCGGATGGCCATCGGCCACCATCTCCGCGATCGCGGCTTCCCGCAGTTCCTTCCAGACGCCTGAGATGCGTGCGGCATGAGCGGCCAGTTCGTCCTCGCCGGCGGCACTGGGAATGTCGATCTGGGTGGAGATCGAGTGGCGGCGCA
Organism: Labrys sp. 22185; assembly: GCF_052045555.1. NCBI lineage: Bacteria > Pseudomonadati > Pseudomonadota > Alphaproteobacteria > Hyphomicrobiales > Xanthobacteraceae > Labrys > Labrys sp. 22185. Next base: position 34,337 of record NZ_JBQEPH010000021.1, read on the forward strand.
TATAGTCGGCCGTGGTGCAGCCAAAGGCCGAGAAGGCGGCGGCGAACTGGAAGGTGATGATGTCGCGAAAGCCGATGCCGCGGCTGCAACCGGCCAGGTGCAGTGGCCCCGAGCCGCCATAGGAGAGCAAAGTGAATTCGGAAGGGTGGATGCCCTGGCCGGAGATCACGCGCCGCAAGGCGTTGTTGGCGTCGTCCTCCAGCATGTGGATCATGCCCTCGGCGGCTTCATGCAGGGGCACGCCGAGGACGTCGGCGCATTGCTCCTTGAAGGCCCTGGTCGCCTTCTCGACGTCGAGCTTCACCTTGCCGCCGAGGAAATAGTCGGGGTTGAGACGGCCAAGTATGGCGTCGCAATCGGCAATGGTCGGGCGGGTACCGCCCCGATTGAAGCAGATCGGCCCGGGATCGGAACCGGCGCTCTCGGGACCGAGGCTGATCTTCCGGGTCAGCGGGTCGACCTTGAGGATCATGCCGGCCCCGGCGCCGATGGTATCGAGATGCAGCGTCGGCACGTTGAGCTTGAACCGATCCATGATCGGCTCGTTCTCGATGCGGGTCTGGCCGCGGGTGATCACCCCCATGTCGAAAGAGGTGCCGCCCATGTCCGAGCAGATCAGCGAGTCGTTGCCGATCAACTTGCCGACATAGGCGGCACCGAGAATGCCGCCGATCGGGCCGGAGATCATGGTCTCGTGCAGGCGGGGATGATCGATCGAGGTGAGGCCGCCGAAGGAGAGCAGGGTCTGCACGCGATAGCGGTAACCGTGCTTCTTCGAGATGTCCTCGATGCCTTTCAACTGCTTGCGCCCGCGCGAGGTGGCATAGGCCTCGATCAGCACCGAGTTGAGACGGGACTGCTCGCGGATGACGGGGCGCACCTCATGGCTGGTATAGACCAGGATCTCGGCGCCCGCTTTGGCGATCTCCTCTCGGGCGATCTCGGCGATGCGCTTTTCGTGCGTGGGATTGACGTGGGAGAACACCGTCATGATGCAGATGGCGTCGACCTTGTCGGCGATCAGCTTGCGTACGGACGCCACGACTTCGTGCTCGTAGAGCGGGATGATGATATCGCCGAACTGGTCGACACGCTCGGTCACGCCATGGGTGCGCCGGCGCGGCACCAGGGGATCCGGGTGGTGGTGGGTGATCGCATGCAGGCGATCGGCATAGGAATAGTCGGCCCAGGCCTGCAGGCCGCGGCCCATCAGGATCATATCCTCCAGGCCCTTGGTGGTAATCAGGCCGAGTTTGCGTCCCGTGCGCGAAAGCAGGGTGTTGAGCATGCCGGTGCCGGAGTAGAGCACCACGTCGATGCCGGAGAACAGATCGTCCAGCGAGATGCCCCAGGCCTCGGCCGCATCGGCGGCCGAGATAATGAAGCCTTCCGATTCGTCGCGCGGCGTGGTCGCCGCCTTGCCGATCTTGAAGTGGCCGTTGCCGTCGACCAGGATCGTGTCGGTCATGGTGCCGCCGGCATCGATGCCGATGACGATGGGATTGCCGATTGTCTGCGCGCCTGCCGTTGTCATCGCTGTTCCCGTCCCAGATGAGGTTGGGAACAGGCTAGGCGGGGGACGGCGCGATCCGCCATGTGCCTGCGGTCACTATTCGGGCGGACGTCGGCCGATATTCGCTCTCGGCTACCTGTTCTGATAGATCGCCAGATTTGTATAAGCCGCTGACAGCAATGGGGTTTCCATTCCAGCCTTCTGCGCGCGCGCCAGCAGATCCCCGATGATCTGGTCCGCCTCGATCGGCGCGCCCTTCTGCAGGTCGCGATACATGGAGGAAGCCATGACCGAGCCCTTCTGGGTCAGCATCGAGCATGCCATGTTCAGGATGGGCTCGCCCGGCAGCTTACCCACGGCTTTCACCACGCTCACCACCTCGTCGAAGAAGCGCAGCACGAAGGCCAGGCCGCCGGGTGCCGCCTCGATCTCGCCAACCGAGCCGCGCATCAGGCAGCAGATGCCGCCCAGGCTGGCGAGCGTGATCCACTTGCCCCACATGTCGCGCTCGATATCCTCGGAAAGCTTGGCGTTGAAACCGGCCCCCTGCATGGTCGCATCGACCGTCTCGATGCGTTTGGACCGTTCGCCGCTCATCTCGCCATAGATGAGGTTGTGCATGGGCGTGAGCTGTATGATGCGATCCTCGTCGTCGATGGTGGCGGCGATCAGGCAGACGCCGCCGAGCAGCGCCTTTTCGCCGAAGCGGGCCTTGATGACATCGACGTGGCGCATGCCGTTGAGAACCGGCAGGATCATCGTTTCGGAAGCGACGGCGGGTGCGATGTCATCGAGCGCGGCCTCCAGCCCGTAGGCCTTCACGGCAAGCAGCACGAGGTCGTAGGGCTCGGCGATACCGCCGCTGGTAACCAGCTTTGGTGCCAACTCGGCATTGCCGAAGGGGCTGACGATCCTGAGGCCCTCCGTCCGCAGCTTTTCCGCCCGCGCGGGGCGAACCAGGAAGGTGACGTCACGGCCCGCTTGCATTAGCCGGCCGCCAAAATAGCCGCCTGTCGCTCCGGCACCGACAACCAGGATGCGCATGGTCCCTCCGCCATTGGTGGCCGTATTCGTGCCTGAGGGTATAGGTCTCTGCGGGTTCGCAGACAAGCAAGCCAGGCTTGTACTATCCGAATTGCGGCTTGGTCAGCATCAGCCAGAGAATGGCGAGCACGGCGATGAAGGCCGGAAAGCCGCAGGCAAACCAGATGCGGAAAAGCCTGTAATAGTCTGGCGGCAGAGAGGAATTCTCTTGCACGGCTTTTCTGGCGAGATTCCGCATTTTGACCTGGATGACCACAACCGGAAGCCAGAACAGCCCTGTGAAGACGTAGAGCCCCAGGGACAGCACGATCCAGGGCGAGCTCAACGGCCAGCCGATCTCCTGGGCCAACAAGGCGCCGGTGAGGGGCTGCAGCACGACGGCAGTGGCGGTGAACAGAAGGTCCGCCGTAACCACGGTGCCGGCAACATGGGCGATCAGCCGGGCATCGTCGGTGCGATGGGCGACGAGCATGAAGAAGGCGATGCCCGCGCCGGTGCCCAGAAGCACGGTGGCACCGATGACATGGAGCCAGAGGAGCAGGTCGGCATAGGTCATCGCGCATCCTTGATGGTGAGCGCGACCAGAGCGAGAACGGCTGCCGGCAGCGTCTTGAGGAAGGGGCCGAGCGGGTCGAGCCAGAGATCGGGCGTGAACAGGCTGCCGGCGAGGAGATAGGCCAGGGTGACGCCGATCATGCCCGTCGCGGCGGCCGGCATGGTTCGTCGCCAGAATATGCCGGCGCCGAGAAGAATGTCGACGATGGCGCCGCCAAGCACGAAGAGAGCCGCCATCGCGGGCGAAAAGCCCCGTATCGTCAGCACGACTTCGGCCTGATCTGCCGCAAAGAGGCCGATCAGGCCCGAAAGCAGCCAAAACAAGCCCAGTGTCGCGATGATCACCGGCTTGAGCAGGAAGAGGCGGGCGAACCAGCGTTCGCGCACGGTGCCGCCGACGGCTTCGAGGATTTCCGGCAGGGCCTTGAGCGAGCGGCCGTTTGCTGCTCCGAGCGGTGTCGGATCGCCGTCGATGCCGGACAGTATCTGGTCGAGCGAGGTGGTGCGCATCGGCGGACGCCAGCCGAGCAGGCCCGCCAGATCGCCGAGGCAAAAGCCGAGCCGGAAGATCCACAGGGGCCAGCGGGCAAAACGGGCGGGAGGCAGACCGAGCCTGGCCCGTAAGGCAGCAACGATGTCCCGGAGGCTATGAGCCCTGTCCTCGACGAGATCGTAGATGCGCCGATGCGGCAGACGTGCTTCCACCGCGGCCAGCGCCGTTGCGGCGACGTCATCGAGCGCTACACTGCGGATCGATGGCGCTGGAGGCAGCGGAATGAAGCCGGGCAGGCTGGCCAGGGCGTGGAGCAGGGCGCTGCCGCCATAGGCCGACGAGCCCAGCACCAGGCCGGGCCGCAGGATGGTCCAGTCGAGCGACGAGCCTTCCAACGCCTCGTCGGCAATGCCCTTGCTGCGCATGAACACGGTGGCGGCATCGGGCGAGGCGCCGACGGCTGAGATCTGGACGAAGCGTTTTACACCGGCCTGCTCGCAGGCCTCGAAAAGCGCGACCATGGCGAGTGACTGGGTCACCATGACATCGTCGCCGGGGCCGTCTTGCAGCACGCCCGCTGCATTGATCACGGCATCGACATCGTCAAGGAGAGGACGCCAGGCCTCGGCGCTGACGAGGTCCTGGAGATCGTGCTGAAGCCACCGCGCGCGGGGTTCGCGCAGGCGCGCTTGGCCGACGGAACGACCAAGACCCGTGACCTCGTGGCCGGCCGCGAGCAGGGCCGAAACGATGGCCGAGCCGATCAAGCCGTAGCCGCCTGGAACGAGAATGCGCATGAGGGCCGTTTGCCCGGTTTGCCGGGGCGAGGCAAGGAAGAAGAAGAGCCGGTACCGGCCAGCGAGGCTAGCGCTTGGCGATTTGGTCCATCACGGCCCGCCAGGCCTTCACCAGCTGGCTGCGTCGCCCCGGATAGCGCTCGCCGATCTCGCTGGCTGCGGCGATGCGATCGGTACGGAAATGGCGAAAGTCTTCACGCAACTCGCACCAGGCGGCCAGCATGCGCGCCTCATTCATGAAGCCGATGGCGATCGGCCAGATCACGCGGGTGGTCGCCTGGCCATTGAGGTCGCCATAGTCGATGCGAAGCTTGGCCTGGGCGCGGATGGCACTGCGAAATACCTCGATAGCCACCTTGTTGTCGGGAAAGGCGTTCCGGCTGGGCCCCGGCAGGGCGACGGGGTTGCGGGCGATTTCCTGCGCAGCAGGCGGCAACACCGCCTCGATCTTGGAAAGTGCCTCGCGCGCCGCCTTGCCGAGCGTGTCGTCGCCGCGCTGTTCGACATAGCGCAGGCCGAGCACGATGGCCTCGGTCTCGTCCTCCGATAGCATCAGAGGAGGCAGGAACAGGCCGGGGCGCAGAATGTAGCCGATGCCGGCTTCGCCTTGGATGGGAGCGCCCTGCGCGACCAGTTCGGCGATGTCACGATAGAGCGTTCGTTCTGAGACGGCGAGTTCCTCGGCCAGGGAAGCCGCCGTCACCGGACGGCGCTTGCCGCGCAGGATCTGCAGGAGCGAGAGGAGGCGGCTCGTTCTGGCCATGGCGTCTCATCTGACGTGGAGCCATCATTCTATACGCCTGACTGACAGATGATGTCAGGAGGCTTTCTCTTTGGCGGCGATATCTGTTGCAATAAATAATTTGCATGCTTTTAATTAGGATGCTAATTATTAGACATGGAAAAGATTGACGCCTTGCGTTTCGCATTGACCGGCAAAACCCAACAGATCGGCCGCCATTGGCGCCGCCTGGTGCATGATATCGTCGCGACCCATGGCGTCTCGGACGCCGCGGCGGTGCCGCTCATCCAGATCGAGCGCATGGGCGGCGGCGTAAATCAGACCGAGGTCGCCGATGCGATCGGCATCGAAGGAGCTTCCCTGGTGCGCCTGCTCGACCAGCTTTGCGCCAGCGGCCTGATCGAGAGGCGCGAAGGTGCGGATCGCAGGGCCAAGACACTCTGGCTCACGGCCGAGGGCGAACGGGTAACAAGCGTGATCGAGCAGGAACTCGTCGGCTTGCGTACCCGCATTCTCGGTCATCTTTCGCAGGACGATATCGAGGCCACGCTGCGCGTTTTCCGCGCCATCGAAGAGGCGTCGGCCCGTCAGCAGGCGGAGGCGGCGACATGACCGCCGGCTTCGCCCTGCCAACCGTTCGGGACTGGATCTTCTCGCTCAAGGCTTTTTCGGCCTCGATGCTGGCACTCTATATCGCGTTGGCCGCCGGGCTGGAGCGCCCCTACTGGGCGATGGCGGCTGTTTATGTCGTTGCCAATCCCCTGGCTGGCGCCACGACGTCGAAAGCGCTCTATCGGGCCCTCGGCACCTTCATCGGCGCCTCCGGATCGATCCTGCTGCTGCCCATTTTCTCGTCGGCGCCGGAATTGTTCGTCATCGTGGTCGGCCTGTGGACCGGTGTCTTCCTGTTCGTCTCCCTGCTGGACCGCACGCCGCGCAGCTATGTCTTCATGCTCGCAGGCTATACGCTTCCCCTGATCGCGTTGCCGGCCGTCAGCGCGCCCGAGACCATCTTCGACGTCGCTGTTTCGCGCGCCGAAGAGATCACGCTCGGTATCGTTTGTGCCGCCCTGGTGAATTCCCTGTTCTTCCCGGCCCGGATCGGGCCGGTGCTCGGGCAGCAGATCAAGGGGTGGCTGCGCGATGCGGGAGCCTGGGCAAGCGCCGTACTGACCGACGACAATGGAGCCGGCGCGACGCTCGAACGCCAGCGGCTGGCCAGCGACATCCGCGCCATGGACATGCTGATCAGCCAGCTCAGCTACGACACGGCGAACCAGGCCACCGTGCGCGTTGCCCATGAGCTACGGGGGCGCATGGCGTTGCTGCTGCCTCTGCTGTCTTCCCTGGACGACCGCTTGGCTGCCTTGCGTGAGGCGGGCGGCGAGATCGTCGGCATCGAGGCCTTGCGTGCCCGCCTGCTCGACTGGATGCGCTCGGGCGAGGGCAATGAACGCGGTGAGGCCGATCAATTGCTCGCCGCGATTGCCGCACTGGAGCCGAAGGTCGACCCGGATGATGCCCAGGAGGCGCAATGGCCGGCCCTGGTGCTGTCGAGCACTCTGGAGCGCATGAAGGAACTGGTCGATCTATGGGAAGATTGCCGCCAGTTGCAGCGGCAGATCGAACTCGGCGACCGTATCAGCCGCTGGCGCCCGACCTTCCGCATGCGTCGGACCGTCGGCAAGGTCAGCCACTATGATTATGCACTGCTGGCCTTCCAGGTCGGCTCCGTGGCGCTCGCCACCATCCTGTCCGGCCTGATGTGGATATGGACCGGCTGGAGCGAGGGATCGGGCTGCGTGATCATGACGGCGGTCGGCTGCTCCTTCTTTGCCGCTATCGACAATCCCGTCAGCCAGATCCGCAGCTTCACGATATGGATGACCATCAGCGTCGGCTTGTCGGCGGTGTACCTCTTCGCCCTGCTGCCGCTGGCCCATGATTATGTCGGGTTGGTGGTGATGTTTGCCGTACCCTTCATCCTTGTCGGGACGCTGGTGTCGCGCCCGCAGTTCAACATGATCGCCATGCTGCTCGCGGTGAACACGGCGTCCTTCGTCGGGCTGCAGGCCAATTACAGTGCCGAGTTCGCGGCATTCATGAACTCGTCCGTCGCCTCGATCCTCGGCGGTGCCTTCGCCCTGGTCTGGACCCTGGCCACCAGGCCCTTCGGGGCGGCCATGGTCGCCAAGCGCCTGGTCAAGGCCGGCTGGGCGGATATTGCCGCGACCTCGCGCGGTGGGCGCAACGCCGATGCCGAGGCCTTCGCCGGCCGGGTCTTCGATCGGCTCGGTCAATTGGTGCCGCGGCTGGCACAGGGTGTCAGCGAGGACGTTGCGGCGGCCGATCTCCTGGTGGAACTGCGGGTCGGCATCAACGTGCTCGACCTGCAGAGGCTGCGCGGCAAGCTGTCATCGGCGCAACGTCGGCGCCTGCAGCAAGTGCTCGATGCCATTGCCCGCTTCTATGGCACGCGGGCGGCGACGGGCAGGGCGGTCGATCCGCCACCTTCGTTGCTGGGTGCCATCGACGAGGCCCTGTCGGATTTCGCCCAGGGAGTCGAGCCGGGCGTGCGGCGGAATGCGGTGCAGGCGCTCGTCGGCCTGCGGCGCGCCCTCTTTCCCGCCTCGCCGGCGCCCGTGAACCTCGCCGCGCCCGTGGCCATGCCCATCCTTCCCAAACTGGAGCTCGCATCGTGAACGCCGACATCGATATCTTTGGCGTCTATGTACCGAGCCTGATGATCCTCGCGCTCGTCGCCATCATCGCCAATCTTCTGCTTCGTTCTGTATTGGCCAGGGCTGGCGTCTATCGCCTGGTCTGGCACCGCTCCCTGTTCGATCTCGCACTGTTCGTGATCGTGCTGAGCGGGTTGTTTTCCATCTTTCAACGGTTCGTGTCGTGAAACGCTTTTTTGCCTCGCTGGGGCGAGTCCTCATCACCCTCATTGTCGTCGTCATCGCTGCCGGCTTCGGCTGGCGGTTGTGGGACTATTACATGAACGACCCTTGGACCCGGGATGGTCATGTCCGCGCCGATATCGTCGGCATCACGCCGGACGTGTCCGGCCTGGTCAGTGAAGTGCTGGTGCGCGACAACCAGGAAGTCCATCGCGGCGACGTGCTGATCCGCATCGATCCCAAACGCTTCGAGCTTGCCCTGCAGCAGGCCGATGCGGCCGTCTCCGGCACCAAGGCCACGCTGGAACAGGCGAAGCGCGACTATGTGCGCTACAGCGAACTGGGCAAGGACGTGGCCTCGGCCCAGAAGATCGAGCAGGCCCTGGCAAGCCAGGATGTTGCGAGCGCCAATTACCAGCAGGCCCTCGCCAATCAGGCCGTGGCCAAGCTCAATCTCGAACGCTCGGAGATCAAGGCGCCGGTCAATGGCGTGATCACCAACTTCAACCTCAATCCCGGCGACTATGTCTCGGCCGGCAAGGCGGTGACGGCGCTGCTCGATACCGATTCACTACGGGTCGAAGGCTATTTCGAGGAGACCAAGCTGCCCCGGATCGCGGTGGGAGATCCGGTCGACATCCATCTGATGGGCCAGCCGGCCGTCATCACCGGCCATGTCGAGAGCATTGCCGGCGGCATCGAGGATCGCGAACGCAGCGATGGTTCGAACCTCCTGGCCAACATCAACCCGACCTTCTCCTGGGTGCGCCTGGCCCAACGCGTGCCGATCCGCGTGGCACTCGACAAGCTGCCGGAAGGCTTTCACCTGGTGGCGGGACAGACGGCAACCGTCACCGTCAAGTCGAAGCCGCCGCAGGTCAGCGCGGGCGGATCGGCCGGAACGACCAGGTCCTGAGGAGAGACGACGAAGCGGCATCGGCTACGGAGGTGTCGCCCCGATCTTTCAAGTTCTCAAATTCAGAGCAAACAAGCATATGGTCGTGAATGCGCTTTGCTCCCGGTCTATGAAGTAACGTCCCTTTCCTGCAGAGGACTCTTCATGACCGCCTTGATGACAGCCGAACTTGCCTGGTACGCCACCGGGCGCTTCTACCGCGCCAATGATGGCTCACTGGCCGACTACGGCTACTTCCTGCATTTGCCGTTTGCAGATGCGCCGCTGTTCGATGGCAAGCCGGCAGAGACGACGGCGTATTTCACCTTCGCCGCCACGCCGTTCAAGGCGAACGGGATCGACAATGGTGCACTTTCGCTTGGCCTCGATCCGGTCGGCGAATTCTCGCTGTATCTGCAGCGCCGGCCAGAGGCGACCTTTGCCGATCCAGCCTCCTTCGCCCTGGGCGAGTGCATTGCCACCTTCCGCCGCACCAGCCTGGTGGTCGGCACCACGGTTGACGCTTCCCTCGCGCAAACAAGCGGAGCCATCATAGGCACCAACATGTTCTCGGCGCGCCTGATCGCGAGCCGTGCATTCGAATTTGCGGGAAAGCACTACGATCTCGCCGAGGCTGTTGGGGCCGGCATCACCCAGTTCGGTACCGCGGCGACTACGCCGATCTCGCCGCCCCCGACCGGTTACGATCTCGTCCTGCCCTTTACCGGATCGGCCATTGCCTTGGGGCGAGCCGGATAAGCCGAGGATATTGCGGCGTACCTCTCCACCGGAGGCCGGCGTGGTCCGCCGCCGCGGTTGCCAGGTTCAGCGTCTCAAGGCGGTTGCGAGGCTGTGTATATGCCGCGCGCCGATGCCACAGCAGCCGCCGATCAGGGTGGCGCCCGCTTCGGCCCAGTCACAGGCAAAGCGGGAATAGGCCATGGCCGTCAGGTCCTCCCGCGTGCCGTGCAGGGTCTCGTTGGCGGCGCCGTCCCCGTCCTGCTCCTCGAAGGCATTGGCATAGACGCCGATTTCGAGATCTGATTGCCGCTCGCGCAGGATCTTGCCGGCTACGCGCACGGCCTTCCCCATCACCTCGGGCCGGCTGCAATTGAAGAGCAGCGCTTCGGCCCCTGACCCGGCCGCCCAGGCAGCGGCATCGGCCACGCTTTCGCCGGAGCGCAACTGCGGCTCGCCGTCCTCGGCGCCCACTTCGTCGGCCAGGGTGAAGGAGACCCAGAATGGCTTGCCTGTGGCGGCCACGGCCTGGCGCACGGCCTCGCCTTCGGCGATCAGGCTGAGGGTTTCGCCGAGCCAGACATCGGCGTGGGGAGCGAGGCCGGCGACCAGCACTTCCAGATAGCCCTGGACGCGGGAAGGATCGAAGCGTTCGGGTTCATAGGAGCCGAAGATCGGCGGCAGCGATCCTGCCACCAGCACCTTGCGGCCGGAATTGCTGTCGGCGGCCTGCCGGGCGAGGCGGCCGGCGAGGTCGATCAGGGCTGGCCCCTGCTCGCGGAAGCGCTGCTCACCGATATGGAAGGGGACCAGGGCGTAGCTGTTGGTGGTGATCACCTCGGCTCCAGCCTCGATGAACTCGGCATGAACCCGGCGGACGATGTCGGGAGCCTCCATCAAAGCGAGCGCGGACCATTCGGGTTGGCGCAGCTCGGCGCCGAGGCGAAGCAGTTCCCGGCTCATGCCGCCGTCGAGAATCCGGATGGTTCCGGGCATGTCACGTCCTCCAACGATGATGGACAAGCCAGTAGCCATCCTCGAGCAGGAGAACAAGACGTCGCTGAAGGAGCAGGGCCGGGGAGTTGCGTTTGCAAGACAAGGCGCCGGCACCGCCAGGAAGCGATCCTGTTCCAGCCCGTTCCATATCCGCTGCTACGGCGTCTGTCTCAGTCGCTCGAAGTTTCGTTGGGAAGCAGCAACTCGTTGGTCAGAAACGCAACTTCGGTGCGGTTCTTGGCCTTGATCTTGCGCATGATGTTGCGGATGTGAACCTTGACCGTACTTTCGGTCATATTGAGCTTGTGGGCGATGATCTTGTTCGGCTCGCCCTTGCGTACGCAGGCGATGATTGCCAGCTGCCGTTCGGTGAAATGCGGCCGCCCCTCCACAGCGGGCGGTTGGCCATCGAGCTGGGCTGTAAAGCCCTGGCGTGCCGACAACAGGCCACTGGCCGGAACGAAGGTGCCGCCGACATTCACGATGCGGATTGCCTCGATCGCCACTTCCAGGCTGAGGCTCATGGTTACGAAGCCGCGTGCCCCGCGTTCCAAGGCGGAGACCATCGTCGCCGGATTGTCGATATCGGATAGGAGGACCACGCGCGCGCCCGGCACGCTGGAGAGAATGCGATCGAGCCCGGACTGTATGGCTCGGGCCGTGCCTTCCTCGCTGGTGGCGCATAGCAGGATGATCGTCGAAGGGGCATGCGTGGAGGCTGTCAGCCAATCATCGATGGTGTCATAGCCGACGGCAGCAAGGTTTGCGGAAGAGGCCGTCAAGCACATCGTCAGACAATCGCGCCAGAAGGCTCGCTTGTCGATTACACAAACGGGGATCTTCAAGTAACGCTCTCCCTCGTGTGTCAGGCCACTTTCACCGATCGATCTCACCTGCTTCCCCTCCTTCAATCGCGAAATAGGCAAGGACTTTCAGCGAAATGTCAAACTTCCATATTCTCGCAATCCAAGGCGGAGACAGTTTCCTTTTTGGGGAAATATTCAATACGCCGGCGTCGTGGCGCGTGGAATTGGCGCGGCATGACTTGGATTCGACACTCTTCCTCAACACGATGGGTGGACACCCATCCTCTCAGTGAGAAACACCATGGCGCAGGGCTGCGATGTGCGATTTCGCACATTGCCTTCAGGCCATGCGGCCCATGCGCGCGATCGGCAAGTCGGCGCAGCCATGCCGGGCGCGCCTCTAGGCACTGCAAGCGTGGTGGTGCCGTATCCGCAACATGGAAGCCATGAGATTGCTATCTGTCGATAGCATTGCGCCTATGCGGGTATGTGACAGCGCTTGGGGCAGGAGCAATAGAGCGCGATGAGCCAAGCCCAGAAGCTCGGTTTGGGGTGTCCTCGTGGATAGAGTGCCGGCGGGATTGGATGTTTGCGGAAAGACGATGGCGTCGCGCTGCCCTTGGAAATCATCGAGGAGCGACGCTGGCCACACATATCCGCGCATGGCGGCCTTGCCGATGCCCATAGGAGGGACCTGCCATGTGGGCATCCTTGGCGGTGCCCTGCAGATCAAGACATGACGGAAACCCGCGGCAGCATGACCGCCCGGGCTTCATGTCATTCAGCAGAGTGTGTCGATCTCAGCCAGGTTTCCGGCGGCGACTTTTAGGCCCGCTTGGGAAGCTCGTTGCCAAAACTCGTCCAATGAGCCGTGTTCAGGATGCTGCGACCCTCGACCTCGATGTCGCCATCGGCCGTCATCACGATTCGCACCGGCCCATAAGCCACCAGATCGATGGTGATCGTGCCGGTGTCGTCATCGATGGTGACCATCGATTGACCTTGTTGAACTTTAGGCATTGCGTCGTGACCCTTGTTTATCATCGGTTCGACCCCACCGTTCGCGGGAATGGCGAAACATCGTCGTATCGAAGGTTGAAACGGTTGTCGTTTCTTGACAGATATTCAACCGATCAACCTTGGTTGGTTGGTTACTAACTGGCATCGGACTGAAATGAACTCAGAGTGCTGCCATTCTTCTTTCGAGATTTAAAGAGACATCGAAGTATATAATCCAAGTCTTCATTCTATCCCGCCGGGCACCCAAGAAGTAATCTAGGAACTAGCATCCCGCTACGTTTTGCACTATCATACCGCCCCGAGGTTTAGGGGGCGGCATATGAGAGCGCTCGACAAGATATATTATGATATTGTCGATGAAATTGGCAGTGTACCGACGTCTCGTGACGTAAAAGGGATGCTGAATCGTGTTGTTCAGAGTTACGGGTTGCGTACGGCGGCCTATTTTGCTGTAAATATTCCTAGCTCTAATGGTGACGATCCCTATTTGGCCGTTACTTACTCCGATGATTGGGTTGAACACTATAAGAGCGAGAATTACGTTAGAATAGATCCGGTTCTAAGGGAGGGGTTTTCGGCCGTCCTGCCCATTGACTGGCGCAAATTCGACCTGAAGGGGTCGAAGCTCCGAGCCTTTTTCGGCGAGGCCGCCGAATTCGGGCTGGGGCGTCAGGGCCTGACCTTCCCTATCCGCGGCCGCCATGGCGAGCGCGCCCTCTTCACCATCACCAGCGACGTCTCCGATCAGGAATGGGATCAGACGTTAGGGGCCTTCCAGCGCGACTTCCAGGTCTTGGCCTACCATATCCACAATGCCATCCTGCGTACGGAGGCGGTTGAAGAAGAGGAAGTCCATCTTTCTCCGCGTGAGATCGAATGCCTGAAATGGGTTGCCCGCGGCAAGACGGTCTCGGAAACTGCGACGATACTCTCCCTTTCGGATCGGACGGTGCGGTTTTACCTCGACCTGGCTCGAGCAAAACTGAATGCAACTAATGTTACTCATGCCGTCGCCAAGGCAATGAATATGAGCATTTTTTTCGGATCGAGGTAACCCGTCAAATACGCCGTATTTCTAAGGGAATAAGTGACCAATAAATTCGAGCAGATTCCGACGGAGGGTCTGTTCGATGATTGAAGTCATTCAAAGTTACGAACGTCATTTACATACTGAAACCCTGGATGCACTTTACGAGATGCGTGCGAGGGTCTTTAAAGACAGGCTTGATTGGGACGTTAATGTTTCCAACGGTCGCGAGATAGACTATTTCGACGATTGTGATCCTGTCTACTTGATATCGCGAAATCAATACACGGGTCGTGTGGAGGGCGGTCTGCGCCTGTTGCCTACGACCGGCCCGAATATGCTGCGCGATGTCTTCTCAGTACTGTTGCCGGATGGCGAAATTGTGGAGAGCCCGCTCATTTGGGAAAGCTCCCGCTTCGCGATCGACCCCGACTTGGCCAATGACGGCAACCGTCGCCTGCATTCGGTGACGACGGAGCTGCTGTGCGGCATCGTCGAGGTCGGCATGCTTGCTGGCATCGATTTCGTGGTGTCTGTCTACGATGCCCGCATGGCCCGCATCTTCAAGCTGGCCAACTGCCCGGCGGACGTCATTGGTGTGCCGACCAGAATCGGCCGCGTGATGACCTATGCCGGTCTCTTCGAGATCAGCGAGGAGATGCGCGCCGGGATCGCTGCAGCCGGCCAGATCACAGGTTCGGTCCTGCGTTCCGAAACGCAAGTCCACGCGGTTGCAGCTTAAGCCGCAATCGTTGAGTTTGCGAGCCAATTGGCTGGAGAAGCGCAAATTTCGATGCCCGAGGCCAGGAAGGCTCCGGGCTCATCCCAGTCGCCTTGGGAATGTGGGCTGGATGCCGTCGCCAGGAGCTGGCGCCACATTCTGAGGTGTCATAGGGCGTCCAAGGGCCGCAAGCCCTCGGCATGCTGCTTGTCTGGCGTATCGGCAGAGTGGCTGGTGCTGTCCGTCAAGCCATTTCGACGATCGACCAATCGAGGCGCCGTGCTGCCACCGAGCCAGTGCGGTTCATAGCGGATCTCAGAGCGTGAATACGCCAACATTTCGCTTCGTCGGGATCGCCACCGACGAAGCGGGGTGCCGTGTCGCCCCGGATGGCAAGATCGAATTCGAAATGGGTTGGCGGGTGAGCAAAGCCCGTGCCGAGCGCCTTCAGGCACGCTTCCTTGCGCGCCCAATTCTCGAAGAAGACGCCTTGCCGCACGCCGGCTGGCAGTGCCTCGAATTGTGTGTGCTCGGCAGGTGAAAATACCTGCGATGCGATGCTGTCCTCGATCGGGCGGATATGCTCGATGTCGATGCCGATTTCGCAGTCGTTCGCGACGGCGAGGGCAGCCGTGTTTTCGCTATGGCTCAGATTGAAGCAGATCCGCCATTCCGAAGGCTGGGTCGTGCAGAAGGGCTTGCCTTCGGCGCTATAGCCGAAACCAACCGCTTGCGGCGATACCGCGAGATAGTCGGCAAGAATTTGCCTAAGCCTTCCGCGCGCCGCCACGAAGCGGCGACGATGCCGCTCGAAGCGGAATTTGTCAGCGCGACCGCGCTCCTCCCCCGACAAGACCTGCCAGTTGCGCTCGAAGTCGTCTTCGTCGGCGTCAAGGCTCCATTGCCAGACATGAACGTCGTGTGGAGTAGGGGGGATGAGCAGGGGAAGCGGCATCGAAAGCTTGGATTCAACTGGCGTGGCGGTTGACTGATTCCACTCGATCAGCATCGAGGCCGGCGCGCAACCTCTCCCGGGTCGAGCGATGGCGGAGGCGTTTGAGCCGTCACTCCCACCTTCAGCCCTGTGCCTTACGGCTATCGGGGTAGGGGCGTGAGTCTCAGGGATCGATGGAGCCTACTCCTTTTGGTCCGATTTTGCCTATCGGGTGGGGGGAGGGCATTCAATTTCCCGAATTGAGGCCGTGATCTTCAAACTCTACAATAATCGCAGTGTTTCGCTGGATGGGTTCTTTGGGTCTGCATTGAGCTTCAACTGTTTTCTTGGTTTCCGCAAAGGTCATTTTGGTTTTTCGGCGTCAAGAGAGCGAAAGAGGTATACCACCTCAATAATTCCTTCGTAGAATGTAGTGTGCCTTGTAGTTTTTGAAATCTACGTGCGAAGATTTTTTCGTTTCACGGTAAATTCACGCATGTTTTCGAAACATATGTTTATGTCGATATTGAAGTATTTCTCACGCATATCTGGAATGAGAAAGGCAATAGCTGATCTGGGAATGTTCGGCGCAATTATGGGACTGGGTTGCTGGGGAATGTGTGAAAACGCACACGAAGCGTCCGAAAGCCAGGATATTCCGGTTCGCGCGCAATCGTAAGCTCGGCACCTCTGGCCGTCCCGACGGGCCGAAGGAAAGCAATGGATATCACATCGGTGCTGTAGGCGTCGGCAACGACGGCTTGGCGGCACGGCCTGCGGCGGAACGATCCTCCGGGGCACTGTACACGATTTTGCATGGGGGCTCCGTGAGTATGTTTCAAACCAACCTTTCCGTCCATCAATTGATCAGCGAGCAGGCCGCGCTTCGCCCCGACAGCCTTGCGGTGACCTGTGACGGCGTTTCGATCACCTTCGGTGAGTTGAACGCGCGCGCCAACCAGCTCGCTCATCGCCTGCTCAAGATGGGCGTGAAGCCCAACACGTTGGTCGCCATCGGCCTGGAGCGGTCGATCGACATGATCGTGGGCATGCTGGGCATCATGAAATCGGGTGCTGCCTATTTGCCGCTCGATCCGAGCTATCCGCGCGAGCGCCTGACCTTCACGCTGGAGGATGCCCGGCCCCTGGCATTCGTGACCACGGCCAGCGGCCGCCCGGCGCTGCCGCCGAGCGATCTGCCGATGATTCTGCTGGATCAGGACGCCGATAGCCTCGGCACTGAACCGGCCACGAATCCGGACATCGCCATCGATCCCCAGTCGCTCATCTACGTCATCTATACGTCGGGCTCCACCGGCCGCCCGAAGGGATGCCGGCTGACCCACCACAACGTCGTGCGGCTGTTCCACGCAACCGACCACTGGTTCGGCTTCGGCCCGCAGGATGTGTGGACCTTCTTCCATTCGCATGCCTTCGACTTCTCCGTGTGGGAGATCTGGGGCGCGCTGGTCTATGGCGGCCGCGTGGTTGTGGTGCCCCATCGCGTCAGCCGCTCGCCCGAGGATTTCCTGGACCTGCTCGTTCGCGAGCAGGTGACCGTGCTCAACCAGACGCCATCCGCTTTTCGCACTTTGATCGAGGTGGAGCGCCGCCGCCCGGAAGCGTCGGCCCTCGCCTTGCGCTATGTGATCCTCGGCGGCGAAGCCCTCGAGTTCCAGATGCTGCGGCCGTGGTTCAACCGCTATGGCGATGCCAAGCCACGCATCATCAACATGTATGGCATCACCGAAACCACTGTGTTCGTCACCTATCGTCCCGTGTCTGCGTCCGAGCTCGACAGCAACCGGGCAAGCCTGATCGGCGTGCCGATCCCCGATCTGACCATCCATGTGCTCGACGAGAACCGCAGGCCTGTCCCGGTGGGCGAGGAAGGCGAGATCTATGTCGGCGGGGAGGGGGTGTGCCTGGGCTATCTGAACCGTCCCGAGCTGACGGCGGAGCGTTTCATCGACTGGCAGCCCTCGGAAGGTCAGGCAGCCGAGAAGTTGTACAAGACCGGCGATCTCGTCCGGCGTACGGCGGACGGTGACCTCGAATATCTCGGGCGCAGCGATCACCAGGTTAAGATCCGCGGCTTCCGCATCGAGACGGGTGAAATCGAAAACCAGCTCATGCGCCATCCTGCCGTTACGGCTTGTGCTGTGATCGCTCGCACGGATGGCCCCGGGGAGGCGAAGCTGGTCGCCTATATCGTGCCTTCGGCCACTCCGGCCGATGCCGCCACCCTGAAGGCACATCTGGCGCAGACCTTGCCGGACTACATGCTTCCCTTCGCCTTCGTCGACCTCGGCGAATTGCCGATGACCGAGAACGGCAAGCTCGACCGCAAAGCGCTGCCCAGCCCGACTTTCGCGGCCAGCCCGATCGTGCCGGAGGCGCGTGACGAGCTTGAGCAGAAAATTGCGGCCATCTGGTCGCGGGTTCTGTCCGTGCCCGACGTCAGCACCAAGATCAATTTCTTCGATCAGGGTGGAAGTTCGCTGCAGATCCTGACTGTTCTCAACGAAATCCAGGAGAGTATCCATCCTGAGCTTCGTTTGAGCGACGTGTTCGAGCGTCCCACCATCACGGCTCTCGCCAATTTCATCCGCTCGAGTTCCGCGCCTGCCGCGAGCCCGGCCGCCAGGCCGGAGAATCTGCGCGCCCGCCAGCAGGCCGAGGCGCTCCAGCGCATGCGCCAGCGCCAGATGGGAGCGGCAAGGTGAGCTCCATCTCCGACCCTCCCCTCAACGCCATTGCCGTGATCGGCATGGCGGGCCGCTTTCCCGGTGCCCGCACTGTCGGCGAATTCTGGCAGAATCTGCGCAACGGTGTGGAATCGATCACCCGTTTCGAGGACAGCGAGCTCGAAGATACGTACGGGCCCGACATTCGGCGGGCGCCCAATTTCGTGCGGGCCCGTCCGATCCTGCCCGATGTCGAGTTTTTCGACGCCGAGTTCTTCGGCATGTATCCGCGCGAGGCAGAACTGACTGACCCGCAGCATCGCATCTTCCTCGAATGCGCCTGGGAAGCGCTCGAGGACGGTGGCTACGATCCGGCAAGCTATCCCGGCAGCATCGGCGTCATCGCCGGTTGCAGCATGAACACCTATTTCCTCCATCACGTCGTCGGCAATCGCAACGTGTCGGAGGATTTCACCAATGCCTTCCAGGTCGGGCAATATCCGATGCTGCTCGGCGCCAGTCGTGAATTTCTGGCGACGCGAGTGTCCTACAAATTCAACCTGAACGGACCGAGCTTCAGCTTGAACACGGCTTGCTCGACCTCGCTGATGGCGATCGCGCAGGCTTGCCAGCAATTGCTGCTGTTCCAGAGCGACATGGTCATTGCCGGCGGCGTTTCGATCACCTTCCCGCAGAAGCGCGGCTATCTGACCCAGGAAGGCGGCATGGTGTCGGAGGATGGCCATTGCCGCACCTTCGACGCCGACGCCAGAGGCACCGTCTTCGGTAGCGGCGCCGGCGCCGTGCTGCTGAAGCGGCTCGAGGACGCGCTTGCCGACGGCGATCATATCTATGCCGTGGTGCGCGGCAGCGGCGTCAACAATGACGGTTCGGCCAAAGTCGGCTACACCGCGCCGAGCTCCGATGGCCAGGCGGCTGCCATCATGATGGCGCATGCCAATGCCGGGGTCGATCCCCGCTCGATCAGCTATGTCGAATGCCATGGTACCGCAACGCCGCTCGGGGACCCGATCGAGATTGCAGGCCTGACCAAGGCTTTCCGCGCCACGGGCGACGCGGGCAGGCAGTATTGCGCAATCGGGTCGGTCAAGAGCAATGTCGGCCACCTCGACGCGGCTGCTGGCGTGGTCGGTTTCATCAAGACGGCGCTCAGCCTCGAAAACCGCCAGTTGCCGGCGACCCTGCACTTCAAGAAGCCCAATCCGCGTCTCGACATCGAAAACAGCCCATTCTTCGTCAATGCGGCGCTGAGGGACTGGCAGGAGGGGCCGGAGCCGCGCCGGGCGGGCGTCAGCGCCTTCGGCGTCGGTGGCACCAATGTGCATGTGGTGCTGGAAGAGGCGCCGATGCCGACGCCGCGTCCAGCGGCAAAGGGCGTCGAGATCCTCACTGTGTCGGCCCGCAGCGAAGCAGCTTTGGGCAAGGCCCGCTCGGCTCTGGCCGGATACTTGTCTGCCAATCCCGGGCTGGAACTCTCGGACGTCGCGCACACGCTGCAGCTCGGACGCAAGGCTTTCGACTATCGCTGGTCCGCCGCTGCCAGTGATATCCCGGCAGCCGTCGCGGCCCTGAACGACCCGGCGGCGCGTGTCTTCAAGGCCGCCAGCGATCCTGGCGTCGTGTTCATGTTCCCCGGACAGGGATCGCAATATCCCGACATGGGGCGTAGTCTCTACGAGGCCGAACCAGGCTTCCGGGCCGACATCGACCGTTGTGCGGCGATCCTGCGGCCGCATCTGGAGCGCGATCTCAAGGACCTGCTCTATCCCGGCAGGCGCGAGGCCGATGATCACAAGCAGCTGGCTGCCACCTGCTATGCCCAGCCTGCGATCTTCGCGGTCGAGTATGCATTGGCCCGTTTGTGGATCGCCCGGGGGATCGTGCCGCGCGCGATGATCGGGCACAGCGTCGGCGAATTCGTCGCAGCCTGCCTGGCCGGGGTTTTTACGCTCGAAGAGGTGCTGCCGCTCGTCGCCGCCCGTGGTCGCCTGATGCAGGACCTTCCGCCGGGAGGCATGCTGGCGGTGAGGCTGCCCGAGGCGGAGCTTGTGCCTTTGCTCGGCGCCGATCTTGCCATCGCTGCCATCAACGGCCCAGCCTTGTGTGTCGCATCCGGGCCGGACGACGCCATCGATACGCTGGAAGCGCAGCTGAAGGCACGCGGTGTCGTCAGTCGCCGACTCCACACCTCGCATGCCTTCCATTCCCCCATGATGGACCCGATCCTCGCCCCCTTCACCGAGGAGGTGCGCAAGATCGGACTGAGGGCGCCCGCCATTCCTTATGTCTCCGGCGTCACGGGCCAATGGATCACGGCTGAGGCTGCAACATCGCCCGACTATTGGGCGCGGCATTTCCGCGAGCCGGTACGCTTTGCCGACGGCCTGGCGCTTCTGCTCGGCGATACGGCGGCGATCCTGCTTGAAGTCGGCGCCGGCAACACCTTGACCACGCTGTCGCTGCAGGGTGCGGCGCGGGGCCGGACCGTGGTTTCCTGCCTGCCCGACGCGGCACGCGAGCGGCCCGACCAGGATACCGTAGCGGAGGCTGTGGGCCGGTTGTGGACTGCCGGCGTGGCCGTCGACTGGGCCTTGCAGTCGAGCGAGGCGACGCGACGCAGAGTGCCTCTGCCGACCTATCCCTTCGAGCGCACGCGCCACTGGATAGAGCCGCCCACGCGCCAGCCTGCTTCCGCGGCTGTGGCCAGTCCGCCGGTCGCTCCGCGATCCGAGCCGGCGCTTCCTGCCAATACGCCGCCTGCCGAAATCCTCGCAATGCCGCTCCCCGAGCAAAACGTGATGTCCGATATGACCGCCCGCACCGACACCATCAAGGCCGCTATTATCTCGATCTTCGCCGACCTGTCCGGCGAGGACGTGGCCTCTGCCGAACCCGGCACGACCTTCCTGGAAATGGGCTTCGACTCCCTGTTCCTGACCCAGGCTGCCCAGGAGCTCCTGAACAAGTTCGGCCTCAAGATCACCTTCCGCGCCCTGTTGGGGGATCTCGGCAGCATCGAGGCTCTGACGGAACATGTCGCAGCGGCGTTGCCGCCCGAAAAATTCGCACCTGCACCGGCGCCGGTTCCGGTTCCGGTTGCAGTGGCTCCGGTCGCCGCACCGGTTCCCAATGTTGTTTCGCCGGTCGGCCAATCTGCGCCTCTCCTTTCGACTGCGTTGCCGCTTGCCGGTACGGGAGCTGGCGTGGAGGGCTTGATGCGCGACCAGCTTCAGGTCATGGCGCATCTGATGCAGCAGCAACTCGAAGTGCTGCGTGGTGGGGCGGTATTGCAGGCTCCGGCTGTCCAGGCCGTGATGGCACCCCCCGTGTTTCCTTCCCCGACGCCTGCGCTTCAGGCCGCGGCCGCCCCGCAGCCTGCCGCAGCACCTCAGGCAGATGCGGCCCCGGTCAAGGAATTGCCGTCGCGCTTCGCCGTCTACAAGAACAGCCAGAAGTCGCAGGATCAGGGGCTCGATGCCCGCCAGCGCAGCCATATCGAGGCGCTTACCTCGCTCTGGAATGCCCGCAGCCCCGGCTCCAAGCAGCTGACGCAGGATTATCGCAACGTCCTGGCCGACCCACGCGCAGCCTCCGGCTTCAATCCTGACTGGAAGGAGATGGTCTATCCCGTGATCGCGGCCCGCTCGAAGGGTTCGCGGATCTGGGACGTCGACGGCAACGAATATATCGATCTGGTCAATGGCTATGGCCAGACGATGTTTGGCCATGCCCCGGATTTCGTGGTCGAGGCGGTCGACAGACAGTTGCAGGAAGGCTTCGCCATCGGCCCGCAATCCGCAAGGGCGGGCAAGGTTGCGGCTCTCTTCTGCGAGATGACCGGCAATGAGCGCGCCACCTTCTGCAACACCGGCTCGGAAGCGGTGATGGCAGCCATGCGGGTGGCGCGTACGGTCACTGGGCGCAAGCGCGTCGTCATGTTCGCCGGCGACTATCACGGCCAGTTCGACGAAGTGCTGGTCAGGGGGCAGGTCCGTCAGGGCGAACATCGCACTTTGCCGGTGGCACCGGGTATTCCGCCGCAGTCGGTCGAGAACGTCACCGTGCTGGAATACGGCTCCGAGGAGGCTCTGGCCTGGATCCGCGAGCATGCGGAAGAACTCGCCGCCGTGGTGGTCGAGCCGGTACAGAGCCGCCGCCCGGACCTGCGCCCGGTCGAATTCCTCAAGCAGGTTCGCGCCGTGACCGAAGCGTCCGGCACTGCGCTGGTGTTCGACGAGGTGGTCACGGGCTTCCGCATGCACCCAGCGGGCATGCAGCACCTGTTCGACATCAAGGCCGATCTCGCCTGCTACGGCAAGGTGGTCGGCGGCGGGCTGCCCGTGGGCGTGCTGGCCGGTAAGGCCAGCTTCATGGACGCGCTCGACGGTGGCGACTGGCGCTATGGCGACGAGTCCTATCCGGAAGTCGGGGTCACCTTCTTTGCCGGCACCTTCGTGCGCCATCCGCTGGTCCTGGCCGCGCTCGAGGCGGTGCTCGAGCATCTGAAGGCCAGGGGGCCGGCCTTGCAGGAGGAGGTTTCGGCCCGCATGGGGCGCCTGGCCGAACAGCTGTCTGGTTGTTTCGCCGCGTGCGGCCTGTCCCTGCCGGTCCCGAGCTTTGGCAGCCTGTTCTACATCAATCCGAGCCATGACTACCGCTTTGGCAGCCTGCTCTACTATCATCTGCGCGCCCGCGGCATCTATGTGCATGAGGGCTTCCCCTGCTTCCTGACCACCGAGCATACGGACGAGGATGTCGCGCGGATCGTGCGGGCTTTCCGCGAGAGCATCGAAGCCATGCAGGCCGACGGCATGCTGCCCGGTGGCCCTCCGCTTGCAGGCGGCGACGGCAAGACCGGAGCGGCAGCCAAAATGGCCTCACCGACCGGTCCCATTGCACCGACCGCTTCCCAGACCGAGGTCTGGCTCTCGGCGCAGCTCGGCGACGAGGCCTCCTGTGCCTTCAACGAATCCATCAGCCTGAGTTTCGAGGGAGCCCTCGACACGCAAGCCCTGCGCGCATCGCTCAACGACGTCATTGCGCGACACGATGCGCTGCGTATCCATTTCGATACGACCGGCACCCGCATGAGCTTTGCACCTGAGCTTCGTCTGGAGCTGCCGCTGGTGGATGTTTCCGGGGAGGCCTCGCCGCAACAGGCGCTGAAGATGCGGATCGAACAGGATGCCAGGAGAGCTTTCGACCTGGTCGGCGGCCCGCTGGTGCGCGGCGAACTGGTTCGGCTCTCGCCGGATCGGCACGTCCTCGTCTTTACCGCCCATCACATCGTCTGCGACGGCTGGTCGATCAATGTGCTGATCGGCGAACTCTCGGAATTCTATCGAGCCAAAGTCGAGAACAGCCAGCCCGTACTGGCCGAACCGCTCCCCTTCAGCTGCTACGCCCAGACCGTGCAGGAAGTGGCTGATGACGAAGCCTATTGGGTCGGGCAGTTCCGCACCGCGCCGCCGCCTCTCGAGCTGCCCTGTGATCGCGCGCGGCCGCCGATCAAGACCTTCAACGGTGGATCGGTCCAGTTCGCCATCGAAAGGCCGCTCTATGAGGCGGTCCGCAAGGCTGGAGCCAAACGCGGCAGCACCTTGTTTGCTACCTTGCTCGCTGCCTTCGAGATCCTGATGGGCCGTCTTGCCGGCCAGAATGAAGTGGTGGTCGGCATACCGGCCGCTGGCCAATCGCTGATCGAGGACGACAGGGCACTGGTCGGCCATTGCGTCAATCTGCTGCCGCTGCATGCGAGCTGGCAGGACGGCATGAGCTTTGCCGATTTTCTGGCCGTCACCAAGCAGAGCGTGCTGGAGGCCTATGACCATCGCAGCTGCACGCTCGGCACGATCCTGCGCAAGCTGACGCTCCCGCGCGATGCCAGCCGGCTGCCGCTCGCCGAAGTCCAGTTCAACGTGGAGCGCCTGGGCGGAGACTTGGCGTTTCCTGGGCTGACGACCGAAGTCGTTCCCAACCCCAAGCGCTTCTCCACCTTCGATCTCTTTGCGAATGTGACGGAATCCGCCAACGGCTTGCGCATCGATTGCGACTACAATGCCGATCTCTTCGACGAGGCGACGGTCCGCCGCTGGCTGGGGCATTACCGTGCCTTGCTGCAGGCGATCGCCGATGACGTGACCACGCCGATCGAGCGTTTGTCATTGCTGGCCGCCGGCGATGTGCCGGCCACCCTGGCCGGACCGTCCTTGCCTGCGCCTTCCGATCCGAACCTGCTCACCATTCATGGTCTGATCGAAGCCCAGTCAGTGGCCAATCCGGGGGGCGTCGCCGCGCTCTTCGAGGATCAGCAACTCACCTATGGCGAACTCGACCGGCGCGCCGGCCAGCTCGCTGCGCATTTGCATGATCGCGGTCTTGGCAAGGGCGCACGCATTGCCGTGCTGGTCGATCGCTCGCTGGACATGCTCGTCTCACTGCTGGCCGTGCTGAAGGCAGGCTGTGCCTATGTTCCGCTCGCGACCAATCACCCGACAGCCCGGCTCAATGGCATTCTGGCTGAAGCTGAAGTCGCCGCTGTGGTGACCCAGGCAGCCTATGAAGACATTGCTTCGGCTGCGGCCGTGACGGTCCTGGTCGATCGCGACCGTGACGCGATTGCCGCACGCCAGCCCTTGCCCGCATCGGTGGCCAGGGCGACCGGCGAGGATCTCGCCTATGTCATCTTCACTTCCGGCTCGACGGGCAAGCCCAAAGGGGTCGAAGTGACGCATGGCTGCGTCGCCAATTTCCTGGCCTCGATGCGCCAGGTGCCGGGCTTCACCGCCGAAGACCGGCTGCTGGCCGTCACCACGATCTCCTTCGACATCGCAGCGCTCGAGCTCTATCTGCCGCTGGCTTGCGGGGGCAGCGTGGTCATCGCACCCCAGAGCGAGACGGCCGATGGCCAGGCCCTGCTCAAGCGTCTGGAAGGCTGCGGCGCCACCGTGATGCAGGCAACGCCGATCACCTGGGTGATCCTGCTGGAATCCGGTTTCAAGCCTTCGCCGAAGCTGAAGATGCTCTGCGGCGGCGAAGCGATGCCGCGCAGCCTGGCGGATCAATTGGTCCAGAATGATGGCGAGCTGTGGAACATGTATGGACCGACCGAGACGACGATCTGGTCGTCGGTCGCCCATATCCGTCCGGGCCCGGATCCGATCACGGTCGGCCACCCCATCGCCAACACGCAGTTCCACGTGCTCGACAAGTTCGATCGCGTGCAGCCGCTCGGCGTGGTGGGCGAACTCCATATCGGCGGCGACGGCGTCGCCCGTGGCTATTTCCACCGGCCCGACCTGACTGCCGAAAAGTTCATTGCGGACAGTGTTTCGGGCACGCCCGGCGCGCGGCTCTATCGTACGGGAGATCTCGCCCGCCTCATGCCGGGTGGCCGCCTTCAGCTTCTGGGGCGCAACGACCATCAGGTGAAGCTGCGAGGCTTTCGCATCGAGCTCGGCGAGATCGAGGCCGCGCTCGGCAAGGCTGGCCTCGACGTCAATGCGGTGATCCTGCGCGAAGACAATCCAGGGGATCCCAGGCTCGTGGCTTATTACGAGGCGCCTGCCTCGAGCGCACCCAGCATCGAGGCTCTTCGCAATGCCCTCGGCCGGGACCTGCCTGATTATATGATACCCAGTCAGTGGGTCCGCCTTGACGCCATGCCGCGTGGGTCGAGTGGCAAGCTCGACCGCCGTTCCCTGCCCAAGCCGAGCGAGACATCCGCGAACGAGTTGTCGGGCACTTATGTCGCGCCCGGCAATCAAGCCGAAACGATCCTGGCGGACATTTGTGCCGAGGTTCTTGGACAGGGGAGAATCAGTGTGGCGGACGATCTGCTCATGCTTGGCGCGGATTCGATCCATATCTTCCAGATCGTGGCGCGTGCGAACCAGGCCGGGCTGAACCTGTCGGCCAAGACCCTGCTGCAGCAGCGCAGTATCGCCAAGGCGGCAGCCACGCTCGCGGGGGTGTCGCCGGCCGCGGAACCTTCCGAGCTCCCGCAGCTCGTTCGTGTTGCCAGGAGCAGCCGCCGTGTTGCCGCCAGCGCTCTGCAGTCTCCGGAACGGTGAAGCCGATGGCAGGTTCTGAAACAGGCAACGACATCGGTATCGGCGCCCAGGAGGCCGACACGGACCTCTATGCCTTTCCTTGTTCGCTGGCCCAGGCCCGCTTCTGGATCCTGGACCAGATCACCCCGGAAGACCCGGCGCTGAACGTTGCAGTGCGTTGGCGCCTGCGCGGCCGGCTCGACGTCGCCGTGCTCCAGCAGGCGCTGAATGCGGTGATCGACCGTCACGAGATCTTGCGCACCAGCTATCGCGACGTCGATGGAGAGCCCGAACAACTCGTTCATCCCGACGCATCGATCCAGCTTCCGGTCATCGATCTGACCTTGCTGCCGGAAGCGAGCCGTCACGAGGAAAGAGAGCGCATCAGCCAGATCGAGGCACGCAAGCCTTTCGACCTTACGCGGGTGCCCAATCTTCGTGCGACCCTGCTGAAAGTCGGGGCCGAGGAGCACATCATCCTGGTTACCGTCCACCACATCGCCTGTGACGGCTGGTCGGTGGGGATCATCGCACGTGACATGATGGAGTTCTACCAGGCCCGGCTGCGGCAGCGCGCGCCCAAACTGGCCGATCTTCCTCTGCAATATGCCGACTTCGCGGCGTGGCAGAGCGAATGGATGAAAGCGGACGCGCTCAAAAACGAGCGGGCTTATTGGACCTCGCAACTGGCCGGATTCAAGCGCTTCGATCTTTCTTCCGACAAGCCGCGCGGGGGAACGGGGGCTGCGCCGGCGCTCATTGTGGGGCGTCAGTTGCCCCGCACATTGACCGATGCGATGTCCGCCCTGGCAACGGCGGAGGGCTGCACGTTCTTCATGGTCGGGGCAGCCGCGTTGATGTGTCTCCTGCATCGCCACAGCGGTTCCGAGGACATTACGGTCGGTACGCAAATCGCCGGGCGAGATCGGGTCGAGCTCAACAACATTGTCGGCCCCTTCATCAATACCGTGCCCCTGCGCAGCAGGATCACCGGAAATCCGAGCTTCCGGCAATTGCTGGCCCAGATGCATGACGTCATCGAGGGCGCGCTGCTCAACCAGCATATGCCGATCGAAGACATCATCGCCATTGCCAAACCGGTGCGCGAGCCCGGTCGCAATCCGCTATTCTCCGTCAACCTGATCTGCCAGCGTTCGTTCATACCCACCGATGAGCGCCCGGAACTCAGCCTGATCGACATGCCGTCCGTTTCGCCGGGCGCGCTTTATGATCTGAACTTCTTCTTCGTCGAGCGCCCCGATGGCTGGCGCATGTCCTGCGAATACGACACCTCGCTCTATAACAAGGAGACTGTGGAGGGGTATCTCGCCCAGTTGCAGGACCTGCTCGACGGCCTCGTTGCCGATCTGGACCGGCCGGTTGGCGAGGGGGCCAGCCCGGCGCCCGTTCGCGCGCCTGCCCCGCAGCTGGCATCTGCGCGCGCACCCGGGCTTCCCGATGGTCATGTGCGCGTGGAAGCCGAGCTTGCGGACATCTGGGTCAACATCCTCAAGGTGCCGATCCTCAATTTGAAGGACAATTTCTTCGCGCTTGGCGGGCATTCACTCTCGGCGTTCCGCATGCTTTCGCGGGTCGAGAAGGTCTTCGGCAAACGCATTTCCTTTGACGAATTGCACAGCCACCCCACCATCGGCGAGTTGGCCAAACTTCTGGGCGGGCCCGTTATCACGGAGGCGAAGGGGGCCGTGGTCATGCAGCCGCATGGCGCGAGCACGCCCATCTTCGCTTTGCACGACACCTTCATTTACCAGGAACTGGTCAACCATCTGGGGGAGGATCAGCCCTTCATTTCGGTCCCGTTGCCGGCCTTCGTCGAGGGAGGCGCGGAAACCAGCCGGGCGGAGATGGTGGAGCACTGCGTGCGCATCATCGAAGAAGTGCGCCCGCACGGCCCCTACATCCTGCTCGGCTTTTGCGCCGCGGCTCGGCTCAATGTCGCCGTCGCCCGGCGTTTGATCGAGAGGGGGCACACAATCGAACTGTTCGTGACGCTCGATGCCTGGGCTCCCGGCTATTCGAAGCGTCAGTCGCGGCTGAAGGGAATGCTGGGACGATACTCCTATCAGATCCAGTCAGGGCTCTACTATGCTCGTTGCCTCTTCGGTGGTGCGGAACAGCGCCGACACGCCTTGAGGCGCATTCGCCTCTTCCTGAAAGCGGTGTTCGGCCGGAAATCGTTCGAGGATGGGCCGGATGACGATGCACGGATCGGCCATTGGGTGGTCGAGGCCGGCAGGGACGAAGGTGGCACGCCGCTTCCCATGCCGATCCTCGCCTTCCACAACGAGAACATGCCGCTCGGCTATTTCCTCGACAGGACCATGGGTTGGAATGCCCTGACATCGAAGGGCGTCACCATGGTTTCGGTGGCAGCGACCCATGAGGAGCTTATTCGCCGCACGGCCTCCAGGACGATCGGCGACGTCATCAACGCAACACTCAAACAGCTCTCCGGCCGCTGAGGATCTCCATGCCAGCCTCTCTCATCCGATCGCCGGTATGGTCGAGCAGAAGAAAGGGGCTCGTGGGAGTGCTTTGCCTTGGGGCGGCATTGCTCGCGGTCGGTCTCGGTGTCGCAAGCCTCGCGCGGGCCGGCGATCCCGAGGTTGCAGTTACGCTGGTGCCATTGTCGGGGTTGTGTGGCGACAAATCCGCCGCTCTGCCGCGCGATGTCGCTGATCGCCTTGCTGTCAGGGCCTGGTATGCCAAGCAGGCCGCCGGCGCCGGGGCTATGCCTCGATCGCCCGTCATATTCTTCAATGCCGGCTGGGGGGGCAGTGTCGAGGGCCATATGAACCAGATCGACGCCCTGGTTCACCGCGGCTATGTGGTGATCGGAGTCGATCAGAAAGATCCCGAAGCCTACAGGCAGTTCGTCGATTTTTCGGGCGAGGAGGCATTCGTACGCACCCGGGCGGCCGTCAACCTCAAAGCCGGTGCCTTTGCCAAGGACAATAGCATCGTCCTCGACATCCTGCGGGCAGCTGCCCCCTGTGCTGAGGACGGCGATGTCGCCTCCGTGCTGAGGAGGCTCGATTTCGAGCGGGTCGGCATCATGGGCTATTCGTTTGGTGGTGCAGTCGCCGCGGAAACCAGCAGGCAGGACCCGCGTTTCAAGGCGGCAGTCAATCTCGATGGCTGGTTGTTCGGGGATGTCGGCAGGCTCGGCTTGAGCCGGCCTTTTCTCGAAATCAGTGACGATAGCCCGTTGCCTACGGCAGCCGACCTCAATTCGAGCGATACCGTGCTGCGCATGACGTCCAAATTGACGGACGAAGACTACACGCATGTTCTGGCCAATATGGAACGATATGGCGGATATTTCCTCGTCATGGCGGGGAGTCGGCACCAGAGCTTCGTCGACGTCTCCCAACGATCGTTCCTGGCACGGCTGGCGTCAGTCTTGCCGAGCGCCAGAAACACGGTTGCGGCCGTGAACACCTATGCCGGCGCCTTTCTGGACCAGTATGTCGCCGGTGAAAATTCCGATCTCGGCAAGCTCATCGCTTCACGGGATAGTCGCGTCAAGATTGTATTCGCCAAGGCACCGGTGATGGAGGTGACGCAATGAGAGAGCGGCCAGCCATACCTCGCCGGGGCCACGATCGATGCGCGGATGTGATTCGCAGTTCGCGTTCGCGGGTCACGAAATCGCCACGAAGCGACATGTTCCGGTCCGAGGGCGCCTCTGCTGTCGACGGCAGGCGCGCCGATGTCGGAAATGGAGGATATCATATTCCCCAAAGTCTGTGGTTGGCGGGGGCAAACAAACGAGCAAAGCCTGGAAGCTCCTGCGGCGATTCTGGAAGGTTTTTCTTCTAACCTGTTGAAAGGAAAGAGCGTTTCTCAATGGTGTGCGACACGGGTCTGTAGATCGAGCCCGTTCGTATGCTTGGTGCTGTGCCTTCGACAAACAGGAATCTGTTGTTGGTGAGGAGTGCAATTATACCTGTTCGATAGGTAACACAGTGCTTCCCTAACGGCATAAGGCGAGCTAATACGTCGACGCCGTACTTTGGACGGATTGGCCTCCTAAAAGTATCACGTCGGTGTCACGGAGCCTGGGGTCTAACGTAACGCATCATACAAAACTCCATGTGCTACTTGGCATTCTTATGGAGTTTACAAAGAGGCCGATACATAGTAGTAAGTAGCTTGAAAAACTATGCTTGACTGTTGCTGCGTTGATTGGCGGCATATGGTTATTCTAATCCAAGCATAGAATAAAAATGCTCAGAATTGAGTGCGCTGGTTGCCAGAATATTGACTGCCATGGTGCTGCTTTTTCAAGCACGCGCATGGTATTTGTCGGATGACTTGTTTGGAGATTGAGACTGTGACTGATTATTCCGCGAGTAGCCAAGCTTTGATGCCATTTGCGGTAGGTTCAGTGCTGCCGTTGAAGTCATCTTCCTCTGTAGTTGAGCTTAGGAGGGAGGGACGTATGGAAGACAGCCTTCAAGATGACTCCGCTTCTGGCAAACTCGACCAGGATTTGCAAACCCGGATCGTCATCATTGATGAGAATGCTCTGTCGCGCAGCTGTCTGATGCGTTGTCTTGCTGCGAGTGAAGGAAATTTCGTTACGGAAGGATATTCGCGTATCGCGGATTGGGAAGCAGCCGGCGCGGCTGTGACCATGCCGATCGTCCTTCTCTGCGCGACGGGACGGAAGGCCACGGACACGGCCATACGGCGCGATCTGGATCTAGTCATCCAGACGGCGCCGGAAGCCCGGGTCATCCTTGTTTCCGACTATGAGGAACCGACGGAGATCGTGGCTGCTTTGGAACGGGGCGCGAAAGGCTATATCGCGATGAGCTCCAATCTCGATGTTGCGATTGCCGCCATTCGACTGGTGCGTGCTGGCGGTACTTTTGTTCCGGCTAGTGGCCTGCTGTCGTCGCGGTCTCAAAGCGTCCAGGCGAATGAGGAAGGCGAGACCAGCGGTCGTTCCCGTCAGACCGTCTTTACGCAAAGGCAGCTCGAGGTGATCGATCGCTTGCGCCAAGGCGAGTCGAACAAGCTCATTGCCTACAAGCTCAATATGGGAGAGTGCACCGTCAAGGTGCATGTCCGTAACATCATGCGTAAAATCAAGGCGCGCAATCGCACCGAGATTGCCTTCTTGACCAATGAGCTGTTCTGAGATGCCGCGCCTATCGCGTTTTGTGATTTGATGGAGTCGTCAAGAATCGTAAGGACGCGTCAAACCAAAGAGCTGGAGCAAATTCGCGTTCGGTCATGAGCGCGCTTTGTTCTAGGCGCCGACGTCGATACACCGCCCCGATGCCGTAAAGGCATCGGGGCGGATTTGTTTTGGTGGACGGGTTACCAGCCCTGATAAGAAGCGTGCGCGGTGCGCCAATTCGGATCGGGAAGGCTTGCGGCGGTAGGGGACGGCATCTCGGTGGCCGAGCAGTTCCGCATCAGTCGCCGGTCTGAAGGTTCGACTTCTCACGGCCGGACAACTCGGACCGGCCAAGTTATGCGGTCCAAGTTATGCGGGCGAAGTTATGCGGGCAGGGTCTCTGTTTTCATCCGTCGCGAAGCGGGCGGCGCACCGCCTTGCCTGTCCTGCAGCCAGGCTTCGAGATCGGCGGCTTTCAAGGGATGACTTAGCAAATATCCCTGGGCGATTTCGCAACCCAGTTCCTGCAGCATTTGCTGCTGCATTTCGGTTTCCACGCCTTCCGCGACGACCGCGATGTTGAGGCTCTGGCCAATGCTGTTGATTGCCGTCACCACGGCAAGCGCACTGGGGTCGGTTACCATTCTCTCGATGAAGCTACGATCGATCTTCAGCTCGGAGAAAGGAATATGCGTCAAGCGGCTCAGGCTTGAATAGCCTGTACCGAAATCATCCATCGACAACCCGACGCCGAGCGCCTGGATGGCGGCGATGGTTGCCAGGGTGGTTGGATGATCGTCCATCATCACGCCCTCGGTGATCTCGAGCATCAAAGTATGCTTGGGAATATCGTATTGGCGCATCAGATGGGCCACCACGTCCGGCAGATTTCGGTTGCGGAAATGCAAGGGGGACAGATTGACCGAAATCGCCGGGATGTGGTGGCCGGCAGCGTGCCAGACAGCCATCTGGCGGCAGGCCTCGCTGAGAGCCCAGATCCCGATTTCATCGATTAAGCCGATCTGCTCGGCAATCATGATGAAACGGCTGGTGGAAATGTCGCCCAGGACGGGATGTGCCCAACGGATGAGAGCTTCGACACCGTGTAGAGTGCCGTCCGCGAGATTGACTTGGGGCTGATAGAGTAAGCGTAGTTGCTCCTGCGAGACTGCTTCGCGCAAGGCCGCACCGAGGATCACCCGCTCCTGCGCGCCGTCGACAACCTCATGCTCATACAGGAAAACGGCTTCGTGCCCGGCTGCCTTGCCCTTGCAGGCGGCGGAATCGGCTCGTTTCAACAGCGTTTCGACGTCGGTGCCGTTGTCGGGATAAAGGCTGATGCCGATGCTGATGGAGATCGGCAGCAGCAGATCCGCAATCGCAAAGGGTTTGGCGACAGCGTCAACGAGCTTCCTGGCCACCATTGTGGCATAGGCGCTGTCGGCGTCGGGCAGGATGATCACGAAGACATCGCCACCGAAGCGCCCGACAATGTCGATGGGCCGAAGCTGGTTCTGCAGGCGGGTGGCGATCTGGCCGAGGATCTGGTCGGCCGTGGAATGGCCGAAGGTATCGTTGATGTCCTTGAAACGCTTGATGTCGAGGCGCAGCAGCGCCATCTTGCCTTGCTTCTCGCTGGCTTCTGCGATCGTCTGGCCGGCCTTTTGGTAGATCTGCCGGCGATTGGGCAGGCCCGTCAGCATGTCGAAATAGGCAAGGCGATTGATGTGCTCCTTGGCCTCATGTTGCTCGATCGCCAGGGCGCAGAGATGGACGCAGGCCGAGACGATCTCCTCGTGCAGATAGCTGGGGCCTCGCTTTTCGCGGAAGTAGAAGGCGAAAGTGCCGGCAACCCGACCATCCCGCAGCTTGATGGGAACGGACCAGCAGGCACGCAGGCCCAAGGGCAGCGCCAGGCCCTTGTAGGGCGCCCAAAGCGGATTGGTCTCGATATCGTCGACGAGCACGGGTTCGCCGAAATAGGCCGCCGTCCCGCACGAGCCGACGCTGGGACCGATTGCGATCCCGTCCAGAGCGTCCGAATAATATTGGGGCAGGCTCGGGGCGGCGAGGGGATGCAGCAGGCCGTTCTGATCCACCCTCAGAATGGTCGAGATGACGTCCCGCGTGATGAACTCTGCTTTCTTGCAGATGAATTCCGATACGTTCTCCAGCGAAGCGCCGGATACCAGTTCCTCCAGCACCGTGTTCTGGAGTGTCTGAATCATGCGTGCAGGGGTATTGCTGTGAATGGTGACGATCGTCTCCGTGACGTTTTCATCGATGTCGCGAATATGATCGGTATAGATCAGCAGCGTGATTTCATTGCCGAACTTGTCGTGACCGTTGATTTCCTCCAGGCCACCTCGTTTGGCATTGACGAGGCGCTCGAGGCTGAGACGAGTCGCCGAAGGGGTGGCCTTGCTGACGAGCACTGAAACCAGCGGACGGCCGATCACGTCCTCGGATTGATATCCGAGCATCTTTTTGAAGCTGGGGTTGATCCAAACGATTTCGCGCCTGGCATTGAGGACCGCTACCGCCTTGTCGCTCTCCTGAACAGAGCGTCCGAGGAGGTGAATGCCTCTGTCACGCGTAAGTGGCATGCTTGTTCCCAATGTGCCCTTGTCATGCCTGACGATCATTGGAGCATCTCGGTGCAGCAGACAACGAAATCCAGGTAGCCAATAATGCTATAGCACTCCAGCGGTCTTGTTAAGACTTCATCGGTGATTGGCATTGGGCGTATCAGAATCCGAGGTCAGGGCAGTGTTTTTCAGGCTATTCGAGACTTTCAATGTCGGTAGTTGTCAGGTCTTGATCGCGTTTTCATGACTGAAAGAGCTCGCTGGTCATGCAGACGAGTTCGGTTCTGTTGCGAGCCTGTATCTTTTTCATCATGTTTCGAACGTGAACTTTCACCGTGCATTCGCTCATGTTGAGTTTGTGAGCGATGACTTTGTTCGGATCACCCTTGCGAAGATTTTCGAGCACGGTCAGCTGCCGTTCGGTCAGCAAAGCAGAGGCACGCCTCTGCGGTTTGGTTTCCGCAGCAGGCGAACTGGCGCTCCGCGCGGAAAGCAGGCTGCTGGCGGGAATGAACGTGCCGCCGACATTGACGAGATTGACGGCGCCGATGGTCACGTCGAGATCCAGGCTCATCGGGACATAGCCCTTGGCGCCCCGTTCCAACGCAGCGACCATGCCGGAGGGATCCTCGACATCGGAGATCACGATCACCCTGGCGTCGGCTGCCGCCTGCAGAATGCTATCCAGGCCCTGGTGAAGCGCGGCTTCGGTTGCCTGGCGCCCAGTGGCGCACAGCAGGATGATCGGTGCAGCGGTTTTGGCCGCTGCATCCTGCCATTCGCGGATGCTCCCATAGGCACGGACTTCAAACTCGCTGACGGCATCGCCCAGGCAGCGGGTCAGGCAGTCGCGCGTGAAGGTGTTGTCGTTGATAATGCTGATCGTGGCCTTTTCTGCCGCGACGTCCTTGTCCTTGCGGACGGAAGGAGCTTCGACACCGCGCTCGTCGAAGACCCGCCTGTCGCGCTGGTACTGCAGGGGCCGCCGCCTGTCGAGGATGGTGGAAGCGTCTGTGAGGGCGATGTTCATGTTCAATCCGCAACGTGTTGGTACTATGCTGACTAAGGGGCAAGTTATGCGAGATCGATGATTTGGTCGTTAGCTTGGAGTCCGCAGACATAGCAGTGAGTACAAATTCCGAGGCAATCAGGCTCGGACTTGGTAGAGAAGTGACTCCAACGGCGTAGGAGCCCCCTACGCCTTGCCAGTGCTGGTGCGGAATAGGAGATCGAGGATTCGAGCTCTTTTGCCGTATATCTACCTCCCGTTCGCCTGCACCATCAGTGACTGCGGCGAGGGGGCGGGCGGAGTTTGCGACGGATTTGCGCTTCCGTATAATCGATAAGAATTTCTATGATCTGTCAGTCAGAGCGGTATGATTTTATGAAATATCCCTTGGGCAAGACGCAACCTTACCGTGCGACATGCAGCCTCGGGCAACAGGCTGGATGCGGCAATTCACTTGTGCATAAGGTAAAGGAGGGTGGGCGAAGCGTGCTGAAAAGTCTCTTTTGAAGATTTCCGTTGTTGTTCATAATAACAAGTGCGGCCGCCACCTCGAGGCGCCGTCGGCAAAGTATGTGAGCTCCCGCTTTTGGGTGAGCCTGCCGCGAAAGCGAGGAAAGCAGAATGGACGATGGCGCGTCCCGCAACGATCAGCAGCCGGCTTCAGGAGCCCAGGCGTCGCGTTCCGGCAAGGAGCGCCGTCGTTGGTCGCGGCAGCCCAGTTCATCGCAAAGTGACGGTCCACCGCCACCTCCCGCGCTGACGCCCCTGATTTTTTCGACCGAGGAATTGCCACCTGGCGAGCAGTTCGATGCCTGGCAGGTGCTCAATGCGCCGCTTGCCGATCTGACGTTGCCCGACGGCGTAACGGTGCAGGAGGGGTTTGCCGCACGTCAGGTCGCCTGGAATCTCGGTGGCATGCTGGTTGTGCAGCAGAAGGCGGCTGCCCACAGCTACCATCGTTCCGCGGCCAAGCTTCGTTCCAGTCTCGTCGACCACTGGGTGATCATCTTCCGGCGCGAGGGAAAAGCTTGGACCGAAGTCGGTGGGCGTGTCGCCGAGAGCCAGCCGGGAACGGTCGAGATCCGTTCCCTGGGCCACGCTTTCCGGGGCAGGATGCTCGAATCGCAGAGCCTGGCGCTGTATTTGCCTCGTGATCTTTTTGCCGATTCCACTGCGGTGCTCGATGCCAACAACAACCGGATTTTGTCGCGCAACCTTGCTGGCCTGCTGGTCAGTCATGTTGACAGCGTGGAGGCACGGCTGAGCGAGTTCAGCAAGGATGACCTGCTCGGCGTAGTCAATGCCACCAGGGATATGATCCTGGCTTGCGTGGCTTCCACCGAAGAGCGGGCGATGGTGGCCACCAAGCAGGGAACGGTGGCACCCATGGAACGTGCCCGGCGCTTCATCCGCAGCAATCTGCAGACGACCGCCATTACCCCTGAGCTGCTGTGCCGGGAACTCGGCATATCACGGACCCATCTCTACCAATTGTTCGAGCCGAGCGGCGGTGTGGTTCACTATATCCAGAAGCAACGCCTGCTTGCTGCCCATGCTGCCCTCAGCGATCCCTCGGACCGTCGCCTGATTGCTGAGATTGCCGAGAGTTTCGGATTTGCCTCCGCAGCCGATTTCAGCCGCGCTTTCAGCCGGGAGTTCAGCTACAGTCCTCGCCAAGCCCGCAGCGCGCCCGCGCCGAGCCGTCTGATGAAGGAGGGAACCCGGGACGCAGACGGCCTGCCGTCGTTCGAGCGTTGGCTCAGGGCCTTGGGAAGCTGAAACATTTTGCGATTTGATGCAGCCGCCTGGAAAAGGATGGGTCCACACAGGGGAGTTGGAGCAAGGCGCATTCAGGCTTGAAGGCGTTTGCTCTGGATGGCGATGGCTCGATGTCGTGATCGATTGGCCCTGACGCCGTGCCTCGCGTGATGGGCAGCTTCTCTGCGCAGTGCGTTTCAAAGGGAAGCAGGCATGTCTTCGAACAGGCGAAGCAACGATCGGCAAGGAGATGGCGCGGACGAGAGCAAGCTGGCCATTCCTGCCGCTGTTCTCGAAGGATGGGCCGCTACCGCCGATATCTTGGTTGGTCTCCTGGAGCATGCGGCTGCCTTTGTCATGCGAGGGGTCGGCGAAGGTGGCGAGATCATCGCTGTCAGCCACGGGCCGGGCCAGGCACATCGAGCCGGTTCGACGGCAAGCCAGATTGCTCTGCAGCGTTTCAGCATCGCGGTTGCACGCGAAGCCGGCGAACACGCACCAGACGGTTCCGATCGGGAAAGCCGACGAGCAGGGACCGTCATCGACATAGCGGCAGGGCAGGCTTTCCTCGGCGCGTCGATCCGTGGACCGAAGGGAGAGGTCTTCGGCACGCTGATGGTTCAAAAGCAAGGTGAGGCGGGGTTCTCGTCAGCCTACCAGCGCCTGTTCATCCGTTTCCGGAACGAGATCGAGCATGATGTGAAGCTGCTCTTCCTCAGCGGGAGCGAGATGCAGCGCGACGGCAAGCGGATCGAAACCGAAAAGCGCCTTGGCGACAATCGTTTCAGCTTGCTGCTGGAACATGTGGCTGACGATTTCTTCGTCCATGACGATCAGGGAAGATTCCTCGACGTCAACCATCACGTAACCCTCAGCACCGGTTTCACCAGGGAAGAGCTCCTGCGGATGTCGGTGCCCGACATCGTCGAGGATTTCGACCTGGCATGGGCGAGGAGCGTGTGGGCCGAGGCCGAGCCGGGCGTCGCGACGACACTCTATGCCAGGCATCGCCGCAAGGATGGTTCGGTTTTTCCGGTCGAGGTTCGGCTTTCGTGCCATCTCTATCAGGCCCGGAAGACCTTCTTTGCCACCGTGCGCGACATCAGCGAGCGGGTCGAGGCCGAGAATGCCAACCGCAGGCACAACGCCGAGCTCGAGATCAGGGTTGCGGAGCGCACGGCCGAACTGCGCAAGACCACCGATCTGCTGCAGACGGTTTTCGATGGCACCACGGATGCCATTTTCCTGAAGGATCTGGAAGGCCGCTTCGTGATGCTCAACCAGGCGACGGCCCGTTTCCTGGGACGGCCTGCGTCCGAAATTCTGGAGCGGGATCTTACGGCCGTGATCGATCCGGAAAATGCAACCCGTATCCTGCGGACCGATCGGGAGATCATGGCGCGCGGCAAGGTCGTGACCATGGAGGAAACCTTCGTCGTCAACGGCACCAGGCGCCATTTCTTCGTGACCAAGGTTCCAAGGCGCGACGAGAAGGGTGACGTGATCGGCTTGATCGGCGTTTCCCGTGACATGACGGATGTCCGCGCCACCGAGACGGCTTTGCGCCATAGCGAGGCGCGCTGGGAATTCGCGCTCAATGGTGCGGGCGACGGATTGTGGGATTGGGACCTGCGCACCGGGAATGTCTTCTACTCCCGGCAATGGAAGGCAATGCTGGGGCATGCCGAGAACGAAATCGGGCCTACGCTCAAAGAATTCATCGATCGCATCCATCCGGATGACCTGCAGGCGAGTTGGGCTGCGGTGGAACGGCACATAAGCGGCGAGGCTCCGGACTTCGTCATTGAGCTGCGCATGCGGGCCAAGGACGGATCCTGGCGCACGATTCTCGATCGCGGCAAGGCCATCGAGCGCGATGAGGATGGTTCGCCTCTGCGCATCATCGGAACCCACACCGACATTACGGCGCGCAAGCAGATCGAAATGGAATTGTCGGCGCGTGTTCGGTGGTTGTCCGAGATGATGGAAAACCTGCCGATCGGAGCCGCTTTCGTGACCGATGACGGGATCCTGGTCAACCGTGCTGCCGAAGAACTCACCGGGTACGATAGGCAAGAACTGTCGATTCCTGATGCGTGGTCGCGGCTTTTCGGTCGCGATCTATTTGAGGCTCTTGTCTCCGATTCGAGCAATGATCGGGCCGGCCGGACCTATCGCACCGGGCAGTACGGCTTTTTTCGCAGGGGCGGAGCGCCGCGCCTGGCGGAAGTGGCTGCAACCCAGGTTGGCGATCACGCCATCTGGCTCATGCGCGACATCACGGAGAGCAAGGAGCTGGAAGCCCAGCTCAGCTCCCTTGTCGACAACCTGCCGCATGGGGCCGTCTATCGCCTGGTGCAGACGCCCGATGGAAAATTGTCGTTGCCCTATGTGAGCGCCGGCATCCTGGCACTGACCGGCGTGCCGGCCAGCGAGATCATGGAACGGCGAGGGGCCTTCGTTCAAACGATCCATGAAGACGATCTGCCTCGCTACAACGCATTGCTCGAAGATTCGCTCTCGCGCGGCAGCGTCTTCGACTGCCAGTTCAGATCTCGCACGCGGGACGGCCGGATTCTCTGGCTCCATTGCCGTTCCGCTCCCCGCTACCAGGCCGATGGCACGGTGATCTGGGACGGTGTCATGCAGGATATCACCGCCCGCAAGCAGGCCGAGGATCTCATCGTCGCCCTCAAGGAGCGTATGGAGCTTGCGATCAAGGTCGGCGGCGTCGGCATATGGGACATGAACGCCCAGGACCAGAAATATATCTGGGATGACCAGATGTATGTCCTCTACGGGCTGGAGCACGACGCTTTCGACGGTAGCCTCGAGCGCTGGCTTTCGTTGCTCCATCCCGACGACGTCGACCGCGTGCTGACACAATGGCAGGAGGCCATCGCCAGGACGGGAACGTTCGAAAGCGAATTCAGAATCGTGCACCCCGATGGCGCCATCCGGCATATTCGAGGCCAGGCCGAGGTCTTTCGTGCCGATGACGGCTCGGTACTGCGCGCTCTGGGCATCAACCAGGATGTCACCGAGGAGCGGCGCACGGCCCAGGCTCTGATCCAGGCTCGCAAGGCCGCAGAAGCCGCCCAGGCGGCCAAGGGCGAGTTCCTGGCAGTGATGAGCCACGAAATCCGCACGCCCATGAATACGGTGCTCGGCATGACCCGGCTGGCACTGCAGGCCGAGCGGGACCCCAAGCAGCGCAACTATCTCGATAAGATCAGCGCATCGGCGCAAACGCTGACCTCCATCCTCAACGATATTCTCGACTACTCGAAGATCGAAGCCGGCAAGCTCGAGTTGGAGGAAAGCGAATTCAGGCTGGAGGCCGTGCTTGAATCAGTCTCCGCCGTGACGGCCATGAAAGCCGAGGAGAAGGGCATCGAGATCA
Organism: Labrys sp. 22185; assembly: GCF_052045555.1. Classification (NCBI taxonomy): domain Bacteria; kingdom Pseudomonadati; phylum Pseudomonadota; class Alphaproteobacteria; order Hyphomicrobiales; family Xanthobacteraceae; genus Labrys; species Labrys sp. 22185. Next base: position 74,190 of record NZ_JBQEPH010000021.1, read on the forward strand.
TCTATGCGGTGGCGCCGGATGTGCCCTCGCGCCTCGTCGGTGACTCGCTCCGGCTCGGCCAGGTGCTGATCAATCTGGTGAACAATGCCGTCAAATTCACCCACAAGGGCGAGATCGTGGTGTCGGTCGACGCCAAGCAGGCCGCTGCCTCAAACGCCGTCCGGCTGCAATTTGCCGTGCAGGATACGGGGATCGGCCTCGGCGCCGATCAGGTCGCCGGCCTGTTCCAGGCTTTCGCCCAGGCGGAGAGGCACGTCTCGCGTAAATATGGCGGAACCGGCCTCGGACTGGCCATCTGCAAGCGCCTCGTCGAAGGCATGGATGGGCAGATCTGGGTATCGAGCACGCTGGGCAAGGGCAGCACCTTCTATTTCACGGTCGAGCTCAGGTCACCGCGGCGCGCTGCCTCCCATGATGGGACCCTGCGTTCGGGGGAATTGAAGGGCAAAAGGGTCCTGATCGTCGATGACAATGCCAGTGCCCGCGAAACATTGGCAGGGATGGTGCATGATTTCGGCATGGAGAGCCATGTCGTCGATTCCGGCAAGGCCGCGTTGGCGGCGCTGAGCCAGGCCCGCGAAGAGGGACGGCCCTTCGAAGTCGTTCTGATGGATTGGCGCATGCCCGGCATGGACGGCCTGGAAACCGCAGCGCGGATCAAGACCGATGCAAGGCTCAAGAGCACGCCGGCCGTTCTGATGGTGACGGCCTATGGTCGTGAAGAGGTACTTCGACGAGCCGAGCAGCTCGGTCTGCACGGTGTGCTCGTCAAGCCGGTCACCGTGTCGGTGATGTTCAACACCATCGTCGGGGTCTTTCACGATGCCGCAAATGGGCCCCCTGTCGTTCTTGGCGAGGAAGCGGGCGAGATCTTGCCGCCGCAGGCGCAGGACGAGATCCTGGCGGCACTCGCGGGCCGGCGTATTCTGGTCGTGGACGACAATGCCTTCAATCGGGAGGTCGTCGGCGACTTCCTGCAATTGGCCGGCATGCATGTGGACACGGCGGTGAATGGCCGGGACGCTCTGGACAAGCTGGAAGCGGCGGCCTACGACGCTGTCTTGATGGACGTCCACATGCCTGAAATGGACGGTCTGACGGCCACACGCAGGATTCGCGCACAAGAGCGCTGGGCTTCCCTGCCCCTGATTGCCCTGACCGCTCAGGCCCTTACCAAGGATCGTGAAGCCAGTCTCGCGGCAGGCATGAACGCGCATCTGACCAAGCCGATCGACGAATTGGCTCTCTATAGGACATTGATGGAATTGCTCCCTGCGCCCTCCCTCGCACAGGATGCCGCAAACGAGACGCCAGACATGGCGGAAGGGCGTGTTTCGGGGGATATTTTCGCGTCAATGAGCGGGGTGGATCTATCCGCGGCCCAGAAACGCCTGGGCAATAGCCGCGAGCGATTGCAGCGCCTGCTCCAAGGGTTCGTTCGCGATTTCAGGGAGGCTCCCGCGCAGCTTGATCAGGCGGCACTGCGAGGGGATGCCGCAGCCGTTGCAGCGCTCGCGCATGCCGTCAGGGGGGCTGCTTCCTATCTGGATGCCCATGAGTTGTGTGCGACAGCAGCTGGTATCGAGGAGATTTCTCGCGGTGGGGACGTCGATGAGGTCCGGCGTCTTCTTCCCGCGTTCCGGGATGACCTCGCATTGCTGCTCAGCCAGCTCGATCGTGTTGCCGCACAAGCTACGGCTGGAGGGTCAGGGCCAGTGAGGGGCGGTCTGCGCAACGTTCTTGACCTCATCGCAGCCGCAAAACCCTTGTTGCAAAGCGGTGACTATGCCGCTTATGCCATTCTTGGTGATGTTGTCGCCGAGCTCTCCGGAACTGTCGAAGCCGAAAGAGCAAGAGCGATCCTGGGCCATTTCGAGGAACTTGAACTGGTCGAGGCAGAAACCCTATTGCAGCAATTGAACGCCGATCTGGAACAACGGGTGTTTGAAAGATCTCAAGAGTGAGCGACGCTTTTCCGCAGACGGTGCTGATCGTCGACGATGACCGGATCAATCGGACGATACTGGCGGAGCTGCTGCAGCGTGAATGTCGAATACTCCTGGCGAAGGATGGGCCGAGCGCTCTGCAGCGTGCGCAGGACGAACGAAGCATCGACTTGATCCTGCTCGATGTCTCAATGCCGGGTATGGACGGTTACGAGGTTTTGCGTCGACTGCGTTCCGAGCCCCAGACCGTCAATATCGCAGTGATCTTCATCACTGCCCTTACGGATGAACAGGACGAAGAACGCGGGCTTTCGCTGGGCGCTGCCGACTATGTCTTCAAACCGATCAGTCCCGCCATCGTCAGGGCCCGCGTGCGCAACCATCTCAAACTGGTGGCGCAACGCAATGAACTGGAGCGCCTGTCGGAAAAGGACGGCCTGACCGGAATCGCGAACCGGCGCTATTTCGACAAGGCGTTCGAGCTGGCCTGGCGGCATGCCGTCCGCTCCGGCGATCCGCTCAGCGTGGCCATGATCGATGTCGATCATTTCAAGGAATATAACGACCATTACGGTCATGGCGCCGGCGACGAAGCGCTGAGGCAGGTTGCCCAGGCCCTCGCGCGGGCCGCCGGCCGCCCCTATGACGTCGTCGCCCGGTATGGCGGCGAGGAATTCGTGATGCTGCTGCCGGGACTGCATGAATTGGAGCCACTGCTGGAGAGACTGAGGCAGGCGGTGCTCGATCTCGATCTGCCGCATGCCAGGTCACGTACTGCCGAAGCGGTAACCATCAGCTGCGGCGGGGTGGTGGCGTTCGTGTCGCAGACGGACAAGCCTGCCGCATTGCTGGGCTGGGCCGACAAGTTGCTGTATCGGGCCAAGCAGCAGGGCCGCAACCGGGTGCTGGTCTGGCAGGGGCAGAAGGAAGGCCTCTTCCTTCCCGTGGGACAGGGTGGAACAAGCAAGCCACCAGGAAAGCCGCTGTGAGGCAGTACCGGGTAACCGGTACCACCAGCACGGCGAGAGTAGGGGAGAGCCCGCCGCCAAAAGCCTGCGGCTCTGATGGCGGACGGAACAGTGATCATCGAGTTCCGCTGCCGGATGCCCCTCTCTGGCCCGACGGGGCGAAGAAAAGCGGCTGCCTGTCAGGAAGACCGTGCGATGTCCAAGGTGAGGCGCTGCATGTCCGAAGCACTATTGAGCTCATAGCCTTCAGCGCGCAGAATATCACGCGATTTGTGGGCAATTGCAGTCCGGCTCTTCACCTTTAGTTTCTTCATGATGTTGCGGATGTGAACCTTGACCGTGCTTTCGCGCAGATTGAGCTCCGTCGCAATGGCGGCATTGGACTTGCCGCGACTGACCGCGGCAATGATCGACAATTGCCGGGGGGAGATGCGCGGGTAGTTCCGGCCGGGCTGCTCCTGGCGGACGAGGGCAGGTTCGGTCGCCGCCCGGATCAGACTGGCGGCGGGCACAAAGACGCCGCCCGCGATGACCAGGCGTGTTGCCTCGATGGCCACCTCTGCACCGAGCGTGCTGGGAATGTAGCCTTTCACACCGAGGTCGAGAGCCCTGAAAATACTGGCTGGATCCTCGGAGTCCGATAGAATGATGATTGCGGCTGAGGGCATATGCCCGGTTGCTGCGGCCAGCAAGGTCAGATCACTCGGATCGTCACCCTCGCAGATGATGACGAGCGAGACTTCCTCATGCTCATCGGCAACAGCATTCCATTCGTCCAGACGGGCGAATGGCAAAATTTTTCGTTCAGGAAACTCTACCGCCAGGACACGGCTGATGCAGTCGCGCTGTAATGTCCTATGGTTTATAAGGGCGATTTGTCCTGGTGGACTGTTTACTACCATGGTGGGGCCATATGATTGACCAAGCTGCCTCAAGGGCACCGAGGGAGATAGATCTGTAGATTGCAATTCGGACACTTCACACAACATATAAACGGATAAGGTAAGACTGAATTCCGGTCAGGAAACAGACAGCTACTGTCAGGGATGACAGAATGAAGAACGCATCCCCTGGATCATGAATTCGACCGATGTCCGTTGGTCATGCCTGACAAAACCAGGATGTTCCGCGAAGGAAAGACTTGTGAATTGCCGCCACCTCGACGATTCACTCTGGTATTTCCTTGGTCTAGAGCACTGCAATGCCATCATGAGCATCTGCAGAATGTTGCAAGCTCTGCTCTGATTCAATCTAGCAATGTTGATAGGAAGCGAGTGAAAGTCGGGACCGATTTAGGTACTCTCTAACTCAAAGGCGGTACCCCGAAATGAACCGAGGCGAACGTTGGGGTAAATGGGAAAGCCGATTGGCTCGGTTGCGATGGCAAATGGCGTCGCAACCAGCAGCCATCGGCCAAACGGCGAGCGGGTTGGTTTCCTGCTGCCTCGGTCGTACGAGCAGGCTCCCCCGAGAGGGAAGCTGGCCTGGATCGTAAGGACGGCGAAGCAGCATCCCTGAATTGATGAAAGGCGAACGCTGAGGGAGCGGCCCCGATAGACCCCGGTGTGCCAGGTCAGGCGCGCGGGCGGCGTAGGAGCACCGGCCAGTCGCGCCTCGGCACCTTGTTGAGCACGGCGCCCATCACCTTGCCATTGGCCTGCTGCAAGGTATCGAGCGCCTCGGTCACGTCGTCGCTGGTGGTGCGGCCCGCCTCGATGACGAAGATCATCGTATCAAGGAGCGGTGCCACTGCCTTGACGTCGGAAGACAGGCTCATGGCAGGCAGATCGACGATGACGCAATCATAGGCGTTCAGCGCGTTGAGCTGTTCCTGCATGACGGATGAACCGATGAAGAGATCGATATCGACCGAGCCGCCAGCCCTGTTCGCGGGAATGAAGTCGAGACGAGGAACCAGATTGATCGCGGAGGCGGTGATCTGCTTGCCACGCTGTTGCAAAACTTCGCTCAGGCCATAACGGGCATCCGGAGCGTAGTGACGGCTTAGTGCATCGTCGCGCAGATCGCAGTCGATCAGCATGGTGTGGCGGCCGCTCGCGGCGAACAGATGGGCCAGGTTGGCGGCGATGGTGGACTTGCCTTCATGGGGCAGACACGATGCAATGCCGATGACTCGCGCGCCGGAACTCTGCTCCTTGCCCATGATCGCCGTGCGCACGGCTCTCAGGCTTTCGGCGAAGGGGGAGAGCATGCCGGCCTTCGAGGTGGCATAGGCAAAGTAGTTGTCATCCGAATCGGTTCGGCGCCGCCTGAATAGCCGCAGCGATTTAATCGCGGCAACCAGCGTTTTCGGCAGCTTGGCGAGATCACGGCGGAGGTCTGCAAGGCTGTGCGGCAGGCCGGAGCCGCGCTCGTCGGTCGCAAAGGGGATGATGCCGATGCAATTGAGACCGAGCTCGCGCTGCACATGCCGCTTGGCGCGCAGCGTGCGGTTGAGCGTGTGAAAAATACTGACCGCACCGAGACCCGTCAGCAGGGAGAAGGAAGCCGCCAGCAGCAGAATCAGTTTCGTCTGCGGATAGGCTTTCGAAAGGGGCTCGGCGGCAGAACTGATGATACGGGCGTCGGAGGCGGAGAACTGGCGATCAGGCAGGACACCCTTGCGTACCGCTTCCTCGATGGCCTGTTGCTGTCCCTTGATCTCGTCGATGCGCCCTTGCAGCCATTCATTGTTGCGCTGCATGGACAGAGACCTGGCATCGATCTGGTCGCGGATGAAGGCGGCGGTGATCGAATTGGCGATCGAGGCGGCCTTGGCGGCGGATTTCGAGCGATAGCCGATCTCGAGCACCAGGGATTGCCCGATTCGACGTACCGTGACGCGGTCGCTGAAAGTGGTGAAGGCCGCTGCATCATGGCGTTTGACCAGATCCGGCGTCACGCCCTGGGCCGGCAGCGGGCCGACGAATTCGGGATCGTTCTGCAGATTCAGCGTTTGGAACACCAGGCGCAGAACCCGTTCGGATTTCACGATCTGAATCTGGCTCTCGATCTGCGAATTGTCGAGATTGGTCTGCAGAAGGCCGGGATCCACCCCCTGGGAACTTGAGAAGGAGCTTCTGGGCTCCAGAATCACGAAGGAGGCTGCGTAATATTCCGGCGGGGTGCTGACGATGTAGATGATCGCGGCGAAGACGCAGAGGATGAACCACAGCACCAGGCCGCGGGCATAGCGCATGATCTCGACGAGAATGTCGCGCAAGCCGAAACTCGTGGGCTGATCATTCAGCGGCCTGAGATAGAGCATGTCAGCGGCCTCGAACCTTCAACAAAATCCATGAACAGGGCGACATTGGAACGACGGGATCGCGGGCAATCCCAACGATCCGGTTCGAGCGCGCTCGAACATGTCACATTGCGGAAAGCCTGGAGGCAGTGCGCTGCCGCGCGGCTGGTTCCGCGCAGGCAATGCAGAGTTCAGGTCGAATATCGCGCTTATAGAGTTAGGGAAGGCAAGTCGCAATGCTTGGCTCGCAATACTATTGGTCATGATGGTGGAAGGTTTGGCTCACGCCCGTTCGCGGCAAGCCAAGCTCAAATCATACGGTGGAAACATGTTGTGGCGACGGCATGACTTCCAGGAATACGTCATGCTTTTCCGGACCGCCTCTCGCGGATGAGGTCGAGATAACCTTGGGCCGATTTCCGCCATGAATAGGCCTCGACGCGCTTGCGCCCTCGTTCGGAGAACGTGGAACGCAAGGTATCTGAGCCGGCCAGACTCTCGATATGGCGGAGCCAAGCAGCAGGTTGGTCGGGCGGCGCCAGCAATGCCGCATCGCCGCACACCTCCGGCATGCTGGCCTGATCGGATGAGATCACGGGACAGCCGAGCGCCATTGCCTCGACGATCGGCAGGCCGAAACCCTCGGTGAAGGAGGGAAACAGCAGGCACAACGCGCCCTGCAGCAGGGCTGCCAGGTCGTCATCATCGACGAAGCCCATGAAACGTACGTTCGGCGCGGGGGCCCGGTGTTCTTCCGCGGCAAAAATGCTGGATTGGCCGCCAGTCACGACAATGTCGATGCCGCGCTCGTCGAGGGCTTGGGCGAGATCGAGCACCATCGCGACATTCTTGTGGCGGGCGCGGCTGCCGATGATGAAGACATAGGGCCGTTCGAACCGGTGCTTGGTGCGAATCGAGGAGCGGGATGCGTTCCAGCGAAAGACATGCTCGTGGCCATTGGGCAGAACGACGATATCTTCGCGGGCGATCGGCAGATGACGGGCAAGCTCTCCCGCCGAGAAATGCGAGACGGTGGTAATCGCGGCGGCGCGCCGAACCAGCAGGGGCAGGAGCGTCCCGTAAACGGCACGAAAGGCCCGGCTGTAGCTCGTCGGCATGTTGGCGACATTGGCATCATGGATGCAGACGACCTGCCTGCTGCGGGCGACCGGTCCCAGATTGCATAAATTCAGCAGGAAGCGGCGATCGAGCAAGGGCAGTTCCATCTGCTCCCAAAAATGCCCTCGCAAGCGTTGGGACCGTCTGGCCTGGATGGCCCGGTAGGCGGGAACGTCACCGCTGTCCGGCAGATAGAGGCTGGCCTGCCCTCCTTGCTGATGCAGGAGTTCGTCGAGATGGGCAGTGATTTCCCGCGCATAGCGCTGCACGCCGGTGACCGGTTGGGTGAGGAAGCGCCCGTTGATCGCAAAGGAAAGCGGATCGATCATGGTTGCCGAAAGAGCTCGTGAGGCGGGAGCCGGGTCAATCGCGCTCGATTGCGGCAATGTGTCGACGTTCATCGCAGGCCTTCCCTTTCGATGCAAGCGACCTGAGGACCAGCGTGCGAGGCGTCGGCTGAACAAGCCACAGCAGTCAAAAAAAGACGCCCGAAGTCGGTGGTGCTTCGGGCGCAAGGCTGACAGTTACTCGATCGCTTGAACTGCGGCCGACTCTTGAACCAAGCTCAATAGGAGCCGGAGGGACGCAACACGGCCGGGATCGTCTTCAGGATGATGACGATGTCGCTCCACAGGCTCCATTCGCGCACATAGCGGACATCGAGGCTGACACGATGCTGATAGGACACATCGCTGCGGCCGCTGACCTGCCACAGGCCGGTGAGACCGGGCCGCACCTTGAGATAGTCCTCGATATGGGCGCCATAGCGCACCATTTCGTCGCGGACGATCGGCCGGGGACCAACGAGGCTCATGTCACCACGGATGACGTTGAGGAGCTGGGGCAGCTCATCGATGCTGGACTTTCGCAGGAACTGGCCGAGCGGGGTGATGCGCGGATCGTTCTTGAGCTTGTGGGTCTCTTCCCATTCTTGGCGGGCCGCACTATTGGCGGCCAGATGCTCGCGCAGCACCTCGTCCGAGTTCGTCACCATCGAGCGGAACTTGAGGCACGGAAAGAGTGCGCCGCCACGACCAACGCGGTTGTGCCGAATGAAGATCGGCCGGCCCTGAAGGACGAGCAGCACGCCGAGCAGCAGCATGAAAAGTGGCAGCAGGAAGACGAGTGCGGCCGAGGCAGTGACAATGTCGAGCACGCGCTTGCCTCCCTTTGCCATTTCAAGGGATAGGCCGCTTCTTTGCTTGTTTGATTTGAACAAGGAAGCATCGTCTTTGCCGGGTATACGGCTAAGACTGTTCGAGCTAGCCAAGTTTTCCATCTCTCGCCTCGGTCAGAGTGCTGCGTTACGCTATGTTATTCATCCCGGGTGGAGTTGCCGTTCAGCATGTTGCGCTGCGGCAACCAAAACAAAATCGGGCTTGGTGCGGCGTTTGGAAGTTTTTGCCGGCGTTTGTAAACACAAGCCGAAGCGTGTTTTGATTTGGATGAATTTATTGATCCTGAATTGCTGAATTTCGTGTTGGAAATCAAGGATTAGGGCTGTTGGAATTTGGGGGGGTTAGTACCTACCGTTGCGTTGAGTTAGAGGCATACCCCTATCCAAAAAGGATAGAGTTTGATTAAATCCATACCGTTTAGGAGGTAGGTGAAGGGGGATGCTGCATCGCAGAAACGGGTTAGGTCTATCTCTTTGGAAGGTTGGCTGGCTTAATTTTCTGCTTCTCCGCCGTATTTTTCCCTATCCTCGGGGAGTGTATGGGTAGCCTATCCTAGACTCTCGAATAGGATCGCCCCGCTTTCGGCACCGCCGGGAGAGCATCATCGTCATGGGAGGCGCCTTCAAAGGGAGAGAAAGGATAGTATCGAAAGCGCAATCTCGCGGGACTCGCTAGGAATTTGGCGGGTTTCAGGCCAAAAATGGCCGAATAGCCCACCCAGGCGAGATGTGTGCTAGAACGCACATCGTGGCCGGCTCGCATGTGCTAATCCGCAAAGCTTGCGGTCACCCCGTCGCAGTTTGCCGGGCGTTTCGCGCTCCGGCGGGATGGGGCGGATTACCCCCTTCGTCGTACGCCCGAATGCTTTGGTGCGAGCTGCGAAAACTGTATTTGTGCTTTGAATTGGGCATTCGACTTGGGGCCCGCAGGAAGAATTGGTGCAATGCGAGTTGCAATCGTACATTACTGGTTCGTCGGCATGCGCGGCGGCGAAAAGGTCATCGAGGCGCTTTGCGAGCTTTTCCCTCAGGCCGACATCTTCACCCATGTCTATCGGCCCGACGCCGTGTCGCCGGTGATCCGACGCCATAAGGTATCGACGTCCTTCATCAGCCGCTTGCCAGCCGCCCATCGCCTCTACAAGTCCTATTTGCCCCTGATGCCGATGGCCCTCGAGAATCTCGACCTTCGCGGCTACGATCTGGTGATCAGCAGCGAATCCGGGCCTGCGAAGGGCATCGTTCCGCCGGCGGATGCAGTTCATATCTGCTATTGCCATTCGCCCATGCGCTATATCTGGAACATGTTCCACGACTACCGTGAGCGTAGTGGCTTCCTGACACGCATGATGATGCCCCCGATCGCGCATTATATTCGCAACTGGGATGCAGCCTCTGCGTCACGCGTTGATCATTTCGTCTCGAATTCGAAGACCGTGGCTCGCCGCGTCCAGTCTTATTATCGACGCGATTCAGATGTCATATTCCCGCCCGTTGATACGGCGGCGTTTCGCCCCGTCGAGACGTCCGAACTCGAAGACTATTATCTGATGGTGGGTGAACTGGTCAGCTACAAGCGGCCGGACCTGGCGGTGGAGGCCTTCAACCGAACCGGCAGGAAACTCGTCATCATCGGTGGCGGCGAGATGTTCGCCAAGGTCAAGGCCATGGCGGGGCCGACCGTCTCGGTCCTGGGGCCGCAGCCCTTCAGCGCGCTGCAGCATCATTATGCCCGTTGCCGGGCTCTGGTGTTCCCGGGCGAGGAGGATTTCGGCATCGTGCCGGTGGAGGCCATGGCCAGCGGGCGTCCTGTGATCGCCTATGGGCGGGGAGGGGCGACGGAAACCGTGATTGCCGACAGGACCGGGGTGTTCTTTCAAACCCAGAGCGTGGAAGCCATCATTGATGCGATCGAGCGCCTGGAAAAGACGGATATCGACCCCTCGGCGATTACGGCCCATGCGGCGGGTTTCGGCAAGGAAGTCTTCACTGAGAAAATGCGCGCCTATGTCGAGCGGCGCGTGCATGAAAAAAGCACGCAGGCATAGTCGATGTGAGAGCATCACTGCGTTATTTCAAAGCAGACCGGATCGGGCCTTCCCGTAAGGCCCGTTCATTGAAGGACGGTATTGAACCCCATGAGTTTCTCAGCATTTCACAGGGCCTCGTTTTGCCGCAAATCACGACGTGCAAGCCTGCGTCGCCTGGTGACAGGCCTGCTGACCGCAGTGGTTGTCACGATGGGGATCGCGACGACGGCGCTGGCCGAGCCCTATCTGCTCGGGCCGGAAGACAAGCTCAAGATCAGGGTCTATGACTGGCGCGCTTCCTCGAGCGAGGTGCATGAATGGGCTGCGTTGACAGGCGAATTCGTCGTGGGCGCGTCCGGCAACGTATCCCTGCCGCTCATCGGCGAGGTTCCGGCGGCCGGCAAGAGCACGGGCGACCTGTCTGTCCTGATCGGCGAGAAGCTGCAGGCCAGCATCGGCCTTTCCAATCGGCCGGATGCCTCGGTGGAAGTGTCGACCTACCGGCCTTTCTACATCTTGGGCATGGTGACCACGCCCGGCCAGTATCCCTATAAGCCCGGCCTCACCGTGCTCCAGGCCATCAGTACGGCGGGGGGGGTGCTGCGTGTCTCCGATTTCGGGCTTCTCAGCTTCCAGCGTGAGAGCCTGGTCAATCGCGGCGATCTGCGGACCCTGGCGGTGGAACGGCTGGGGCTGCTGGCGCGCGAGGCGCGCCTCGATGCCGAATTGCGGGATAGCGACACCATAGCCTTCCCCAAGGAACTGATGAGCCAGGCCGACACGCCGCAGATCGCCCAGATGATGAAGGAGGAGCAACTTCTGTTTGAGGCACGCAAGCAGGCATTGCGCTCACAGGAGGATGCGATCAACCAGACCAAGAAGCTGCTCGGCTCGGAGGTCGAATCTCTCAAGGCCAAGAGCCAGTCCCTGGAGCGCCAGCTCGACTTGGCCAAGCAGGAACTGGATAACGTCAACGGCCTGGTGTCCAAGGGTTTGGCTGTCGCCTCGCGCAAACTGGCGCTGGATCAGAACGTCTCGCAATTCGAAAGCAACCGCCTGGATATTGATCTACTGATCTTGCGTGCGCAGCAGGATATCTCGAAGGCCGAACGCGATGTCGTCGACCTGCACAACAAACGGCGCAACGACATTCTGACCGAGATCTCGGACGTCCGCAGCAAGATCTCGGTGAATGCCGAGAAGACGACGACGACGCAGGGGCTCATCTACAACGCCGAGGTGCAGGCGCCGCAGGCTGTCGTCTCCCAGATCGGCAACATCAACAGCAAGCTGACCTTTGCCATCATCCGGCGGGTCGGAGACAAGACGCAGACTATCGAGGCGAATGAAGCCGACCCGGTCTACCCCGGCGACGTGGTGAGAGTGGATCGCATCGGCGCAGCACCCAACGGCCAGGAGATCGTGCCGCGCTCTTCCGCTTCGGCGCAACCTTGATTGCCAGGCACCGGGAAGGCGGAGCATGCCGCCTTCCCGGTGCCGTCTTATCGGGCATCGTGGAAGATGAGGCCCAATGTGTGCCTCTGTCCCGAGCGAACGCGGCTGACGCCGTGGCGCAGATTGACGCGATAGGACCCTCTGCTGCCCTGGACCGGCCGGTTATGCACGGCGAAGGCGACGGCATCGCCCTGGCGCAGGGGCACGACCTCGACCCGGCTCTGCATGCGAGGCCGCTGTTCGGTGAGGACGAATTCGCCACCGGTGAAATCGCGGCCGGGCTCAGAGAGGAGAATGGCAACCTGGATCGGAAAGGCCAGGTCGCCATACAGATCCTGGTGGAGACAATTGAAGTCTCCGGGCCCATATTGCAGCAGCAACGGGGTCGGGCGGTTCTGACCGGCTGAGTGGCACGCCTTTAGAAAATCGGCATGTGCGGCCGGATAGCCTGCCTCAATTCCCAGGCGCCGGTTCCAGGCGTTGGCGGTTGCGGCAAGATGCGGATAGAGTGCGGTTCTGAGCTCGCCGATCAGCGCCGGTAGAGGATAGGCGAAATAGCGGTATTCGCCGCGGCCGAAGCCGTGCCTCGCCATATGGACATGGCTGCGGAAATGCGTCTCCCGCACATAGAGATCGGCGATGCCCCGGCATTCCTCCGGCGAAAGCAGGCCATCCAGCACGGTGCAGCCATAATCATCGAGTTCGCGGGTCAGCCCCTGCCAATCATAGGCCGCGACCCGGTCGACACCATAGGCGTTGGGAACAGGCAGGGAAGCAGGCTGGGGGCGTGGCAGGCCGGACATGGGCTTGTCCTTTCGTCATCATGATGGGTTCACGATGACTTTAGACCGGCCCGGCCGAACCGACATTCCGATCTCTGCTGCCCGCCTCTATACTCCACCATAAGCCATCAAACATGACGACACCGCGTGCAAGGGCGCGCGGTGCGGTTCGGAGCCGTTCGGACGTATCGGGATCAGTGCTTGGTCTGTGTCTTGGCGAAGCGGCACTCGGCTGCCATGGCGGCCGCATCCAGGCGCACCATGGCATCGGTGATGATCCTGCGGGCCTCGATCGGAATCTTGCCACGCATGGCCAGGAAATCGCCGGCGCGGCGATGGTCGGATTCGGGTAGGGCTTCGAGTTGCAACAGGGCGTCGGCCCAGCGGAGGCAGGCCTTGACCTTTGCCGGGGATCTACGGTCCCTGAGATTGGCCATCGCGTCATGCGTCGCGAACTCATATTCGAGTGCCGCTGCGATGGCCGGGTCTTTCGGCTCTTTCATGGATGCCTAGCTCACTGGGGTCGTTCAAATGGAAGGTAGATTGCTCCCAGACAACTTAATGAAATCGATCTCAAAATGCAGACCGGCAAATTTGCGGGGTATTTCTGGGGTGGTGCGGGAAAAACGTTTTTCGCCTCGGCCGAAAGTAGCAATCCATTCCACCATGCGGCTAGGAGACGTAGCTGTCATGCTGCCGTCACAGTGCCGGATGACGTAAGGAGAGGCCGGGAGGAGTTTAACGGCTGCCACAGCCTGTCGGTTCCTATCGCCGGCATGGCCTTTCCGTCACCCCTTTTTTCCTCCTCATCTACCGCAAAGAGGTATGGGAAACCGGTGGTGTCGAGGTGGAATGGGAGGGTAAGCGCCGATTTTTACATCGATTTTCCTATCTTGGACGGTGATCGGCGGGCAAGGGTCGAAATCCGGCGGAGCGGACGATAGGATCGTCGCTGCGGCAGGGACCGCAGTGTTCCTGGTGCCGCTACGAGGAGTAAGACCATGACGATTTCCACCACCAGGCTGCCGGATGGTTCCGCCATGCCCGTATTCGGGCTCGGCACCTGGGGCATGGGCGAGGCGAGGCGGGAGGCCGGAGCCGAGGTCGCCGCCTTGCGTGCCGGGCTCGATCTCGGCATCGGCCTGATCGATACCGCCGAAATGTATGGTAGCGGCGGTGCCGAACAGGTGGTCGGACAGGCAATCGCGGGACGGCGCGATCAGACCTATCTCGTCTCCAAGGTCCTGCCTTCGAATGCTGGCCGCCGCCAGGCGGTTCGCGCCTGCGAGGAGAGCCTCAAGCGGCTGGGCACCGACCGCATCGATCTCTATCTCCTGCATTGGCGCAGCTCGACGCCGCTCGAAGAGACGATTGCGGCCTTCGAGGACCTGAAGCAGGCCGGCAAGATCCTACGCTGGGGCGTTTCCAATTTCGACGTCGACGATATGCAGGAGATCGAAGCGATCAGCCCGGACTGCCAGGCCAACCAGGTGCTCTATAATCTGACGCGGCGCGGAATCGAATATGACCTGACGGGCTATTGCCGCGAGCGGTCCATGCCGATCATGGCCTATTCTCCCATCGAGCAGGGAGCACTGGCCAGGCACCGGGTGCTGGACGCGATCGCGCGCGACCATGGCGCCACTCCCACACAGATCGCGCTCGCCTGGGTACTCGACAAACCCGGGATCGTCGCCATTCCCAAGAGCCGTCATCCCGAACGGGTGAAGGAGAATCTGGGATCGTTGGCGATCAAGCTGAGCGATGCCGATCGCGCCAGCCTCGACGCGGCTTTCCCGCCACCACGCCGCAAGCAGGGTCTGGAGATGCTTTGAGCCGGTCAGGACCAGTCGCGCTTGCGCATCGGAACCAGGGGACCGAGGCTGTCGAGATAGGCCGAGCTTCCATTGTCGGCATAGGTCGACAGCACGACATTCTTGTCGCGGAAGGACTTCAGGACCTGCCCGAGACCATTGGCCCCCTCGGCCCGGACCTGCCTGACCAGGCCGAGATCGATATTGATCGGGAAGATCTCGGTGGCCTGGCCGCATTGATGCAGCACCACACCGGTCGGATCGACGACGAGCGAGCGGCCGACACCACCGCCATCCAGGCCGTTCACGTCGAAGACGTAGCAGGAGAACATCACCGCGGTAGCCTGGACGATGGCAAGCTCGGCCTGGCGATCGGTGGTACCGGTCAGCACCGGGTGGATCAGCACCTCGACGCCCGCCGAGGTCAAGGTGCGCGTGGTCTCCGGGAACCAGATATCGTAGCAGATCGACAGGCCGAAACGACCGACCTCGGGCACGTCGAAGACCAGGAACTCGCTGCCCGCGGTGACACCGGCCTCGAACGGCATGAAGGGAAACATCTTGTCGTAGCGCCCGACGATCTCACCGGCAGGATTGATCACCACGGCATGGTTGAAGGTCTTGCCGTCGCGCTCGACGAAGACGCTGCCCGGAATGATCCAGATGCGATGCTTGGCAGCTAGCGCCTGGAAGAAGGCCTCGTCGGCCAGGGGATCGGCTGAAGCGCAGGCATGCAGCGGTCCATGCGCGGCAAGCTCGCTGAACACCACCATGTCGACGCCGGGATAGAGCGCGACCGCCTTTTCCAGCTGCGCGGCCATCGCCGCGATGTTCTGGCCGGTGACCGGCACAGGCATCTGGATGCCGGCGATCAGGAAACGGGAATTGTCCCGCCGCGGCAGCGGGGCCGATGCGTCGTTCACCTCGGGGTGAAGGCCTGACATGTTTTTCCGGTTCTCATGGGTTCACTCCACTTGCCGGGTAGCCGTTTTCGCGGCGGAATCCAAGCGGAGCATGGAACGCGGCTGTGGAGCGACGAGATCGTCGAGGGCCACGCCTTTGAAGGGTTTGGTCGATTTCAGCACGATATAGCTCGACAGATTGCCGATCTTGGGCCCGAGCTTCAGCAATTCATCGGACAGCATCTGGTAGGAACCGATATCGGGGCAGACGAAGCGTACCAGATAGTCGATCGGGCCGCTCACCTTGGTGCATTCCACCACATAGCGCATGCCCATCACCATCTTTTCGAAGGTGAGAAAGTCGTCGAGGCCATGGCTGTTCAAGGTCACGGCGGCGATGACGTCGACATGCCGGCAGACTTTGGCGATGTCGATGCTGGCATGGTAGCTTGAGATCACACCGGCCTTTTCGAGGCGTTTGACACGCTGGAGGCACGGGCTGGGCGACAGGCCCACCGCATCGGCCAGTTCCTGGTTGGTGGCGCGGGCATCCGCCTGCAGACGCGCCAGGATGCGCAGGTCGACCTGGTCGAGCCGGATCGAGCCATCATCGTCTTTCATATGCTTCGCTCCCTGCCGCTCGACCTCCCGCCGCGATTCCGGCGGGCCCGCTTTCAAGGCGGCATGAGGATACCTTGCGGGTGATCTCGTCAAGACGGAGCGCGGGCTCCGAGCGGCACAAACTTGCGTGTCGCCATGCTCCGGCAGCAGCAAGTGTTGAAATGTGACAGAAATTTGGCAGCACTTTTGCTGGGCCGGGAGCTACACTGGCGCACAATAAGAAGGCACCGCAAGGGCAATCCAGGGGAAGTGAAAGCATGGCGTCATCCCTCATCGAGCGGCTCACCCGCAAGAAGCCAGTCAGTCGATTGGTCGCCGATACCGCCGACAGCGGCGATGGCCACGGTCATCTCGGCCGTTCCATTACTTTGTTCCAACTCACTATGTTCGGCGTGGGTGCCACGATCGGTACCGGCATTTTCTTCGTGCTGAGCGAGCAGGTGCCCGTGGCCGGCCCGGCGGTGGTGATCTCCTTCGTCATCGCAGCCGTCACGGCGGGGCTGTCGGCGCTGTGCTACGCCGAGATGAGCTCGATGATCCCGGTCTCCGGCTCCTCCTATTCCTACGCCTACGCCACGCTGGGCGAGGGCGTTGCCTTCTTCGTGGCGGCTTGCCTGGTGCTGGAGTATGGCATCTCTGCCGCAGCGGTAGCGGTCGGCTGGGCCGAATATGTCGAAAAGCTCCTGAGCAACCTGACCGGTATCGTGCTGCCGGGTTGGATGACCAAGGGACCGATCACCCTTCCCGATAGCGACAACCCGTTCGCCATGGCCTTCTTCGGTGATGGTTCAGGCCTGATCAACCTGCCGGCCGTGATCCTGGTGGCGCTGTGCTGCCTGCTGCTGCTGCGCGGTTCCAAGGAATCGGCGCGCACCAACGCCATCATGGTGCTGATCAAGCTGGCGGTGCTGACGCTGTTCATCGTGATTGCCGGCAGTGCCTTCAACGCCGCCAATTTCACGCCCTTCTTCGGGGAGAAGGGCTTCAACGGCGTGCAAGCGGCTGCGGCCTCGATCTTCTTCACCTTCGTGGGCCTCGACGCGGTGTCGACGGCGGGAGAGGAAGTGGTCAATCCCAAGCGCAACCTGCCGCTCGCCATCATTTCGGCCCTGGTGATCGTCACGAGTTTCTATGTGCTGGTGGCCGTTGCTGCCCTCGGCGTGCAGCCGGCCAGCCAGTTCGGCGGGCAGGAGGCGGGCCTTGCCACCATCCTCCAGAACATCACCGGTGCAGCCTGGCCCGCCAATCTCCTGGCGGCCGGCGCGGTGATCTCGATCTTCTCGGTGACGCTGATCGTACTCTATGGCCAGTCACGCATCCTGTTCGCGGTGTCTCGCGACGGCATGCTGCCGGCCATCTTTCATGACGTGAACCCGCGCACCATGACCCCGGTTGCCTGCACCATCATCGTCTCGGTCTTCGTTGCGCTGATCGCCGCCTTCGTCCCGGCCGGCCTGCTATGGGATCTCACCAGCATGGGCACGCTGGTCGCCTTCACCGTGGTCTCGGCGGGCGTGCTCATCCTGCGCTATACCCAGCCCGACATGCAGCGCGGCTACCGGGTTCCGTTCGGTCCGGTCCTGCCAATCCTCTCGATCATCGCCTGCATCTATCTCATCCTGAGGCTGAGCGGCATCGTCTTCGCCATTACCGGCGTCTGGATCGCCATCGCCGCGCTGCTATACTTCACCTATTCGGCCCGCCATTCGCGGCTGGAGGCTCCTGACAACGCAGTCGGCGAGGCAGCCCAATGAAATATCTGGTTGGCCTTTCCGCCGATCAGGGCGGGCGCGAGGCGCTCGCCCTCGGTGCGGTGCTGTCGCGTTCCTGCGGCGCCTCCCTGGTCGTATGTACCGTCACGCCCGACACCTGGGGTCCGCCGTCGCCGGCCCGCGTGGATGGCGAATACGGCAGTTTCCTGCACCAGCATGCTACCAAGGCGCAGGAGAAAGCCAGAGCGAGCCTGCCTCCCGACGTGCAGGCCGAATTCGTCATCGTCTCTGCCCCGTCGGCGCGTGAAGGCCTGTTGCAGGTCGCTTCCGACATCGATGCCGATTGCCTGGTGCTGGGGTCGACCCGTGCCGCCCCGTTGGGGCGTTTCGGGGAAGGACATGTGACCACCGATGTGCTGCGCTCGGCCCATCTGCCGGTTGCCGTGGCGCCGAGGGGCTATTCGGCCGATGCGAGAACACAGGTGCGGCGGCTGAGCTGCGCCTTTGCCGGCAGCACCACCTCGCCGGGGCTGGCGCGGCGCAGTGCCGACCTGGCCCAATTGCTCGGCGTTCCCCTGCGCCTGGTGACGTTGGTGGTGCGTGACAAGCAGATGTATCCGACCGGGGCAGGCTATGATGCCGAGAACATCGTCTCCAACACCCTGCGCGAACAGGCGAGCGCCGCACAGGCTTCCGTTCTCGAACATTGGGACGGTCCCGTCGCGATTTCGGGGGAGATCGGCGACGGCAAGAACTGGAAGGCCGCCTTCGATTCGCTGCTTTGGGCGAATGCCGAATTGCTGGTCGTGGGGTCGAGCAGCCTCGGGCCCGTGATGCGGGTGTTCCTCGGCTCAAATTCCAGCAAGATCGCGCATAATTCCCCGGTGCCCTGCCTCATCCTGCCGCGCGTGGACGAGTAGGGGATTACCGGCTACCAGAAACTGGGGGCCTTGTTCCCAGTTACTCGAAGTTCAGGATGCGGGCGGTCGCGGGAGTGGCGAGCGCCGGCTCCATCGGAGGAAGTCATGACAGCCAAATCCTTCAACCAGCCGCTCGGTGGAAACGAGATGCCGCGTTTCGGCGGCCCCGCCACCATGATGCGGCTGCCGACGCAGCCGACCACGGAGGGGCTGGACGCTTGTTTCGTCGGCATTCCCATGGATATCGGCACCTCGAACCGGCCGGGCACGCGTTTCGGGCCGCGCCAGATCCGTACCGAATCCTGCATGATCCGCCCCTACAACATGGCGACCCGGGCCGCCCCGTTCGACAGCCTGCAGGTGGCCGACATCGGCGACGTCGCCATCGATACCTTCAACCTGCCCAAATGCGTCGACATCATCACCGATGCCTATCGGGGGATCATCAAGAATGGCTGTCGGCCGCTCACCTTGGGCGGTGACCACACGCTGAGCTATCCGATCCTTAGGGCCATGGCCGAGAAATACGGCCCCGTCGGCCTGATCCATGTCGATGCCCATGCCGACATCAACGAACATATGTTCGGCGAGGCGATCGCCCATGGCACGCCCTTCCGCCGGGCGGTCGAGGCAGGCGTGCTCGATACCAAGCGTTGCGTGCAGATCGGCGTGCGCGGCACCGGCTATGCCGCCGACGATTTCGACTGGCCGCGCGAGCAGGGCTTCCGCGTGGTGCAGGCCGAGGAGTGCTGGCACAAGTCGCTGACGCCGCTGATGGAGGAAGTCCGCGCCCAGGTCGGGAACGGCCCGGTCTACCTGACCTACGACATCGACAGCCTCGATCCCTCGATCGCTCCTGGCACGGGAACGCCGGAAATCGGCGGCCTCACCACCATCCAGGCGCTCGAGATCATCCGCGGCTGCTGGGGCCTCAACCTGGTCGGCTGCGACCTCGTCGAAGTGTCGCCACCCTATGATCCGGCCGGCAACACCGCGATCACCGCGGCCAATCTCCTGTTCGAAATGCTCTGCGTGCTTCCGGGCGTACAGAGGCGCAACGCCTAGGGGCGAATTGCGAGTTCGCAATTCTTCCTAGCTCCCTGTCTTGACGCATTTTCTCGATCGTAAAGTCTGCCGACTTTTCTGGAAAATGCTTTTGCAAACGGTACATCACATGTCAGGCCAGTCCCTCACCACGGGCGAATACCTTGTCAGGCTGCTGGAGTCCTATGGCGTCGATCTGATCTTCGGCATACCCGGCGTGCATACGGTGGAACTCTATCGCGGCCTGCCGGCCACGAAGATCCGCCACGTCACGCCGCGCCACGAGCAGGGCGCCGGCTTCATGGCCGACGGCTATGCCCGGGTGACGGGCAAACCTGGCGTGTGTTTCATCGTCACCGGTCCGGGCATGACCAATATCGCCACCGCCATGGGCCAGGCCTATGCCGATTCGGTGCCGATGCTGGTCATCTCGGCGGTTAATGCCCGCGACCAGCTCGCGATGGGGCAGGGGCGGTTGCATGAACTGCCTTCCCAGCGCAACCTGGTGGCCGGGGTCGCCGCCTTCAGCCATACGCTGCTCGATCCCGACCAGCTTCCCGAGGTGATGGCACGCGCCTTTACCGTGTTCAATTCGCAGCGCCCGCGCCCCGTGCACATCGAGATCCCTCTCGACGTCATCGTCGCACCCGCCGATCATCTGTCGAGTGAGGCCTGGCCCCTGCCGGCCAAGGCTGCCGCCAGCGGCGCCGCCATCGAGAAGGCGGCCGGCATTCTCAAGGCCGCCAAGCGGCCGCTGATCGTGGCGGGCGGTGGGGCCGCCGATGCGGCGGCTGAAATCGCGGCGATCGCCGGCAAGCTCGACGCGCCTGTCTTCACCACCATCAATGGTCGTGGCATCCTCGAGCCCGGCCACCCGCTAGCCCTCAACGGCAATCTCGGCATGGCTCCGCTCCTGGCCGAACTCGCAGCCAGTGATGCGATCCTGGCCATCGGCACCGAGTTCGGCGAGACGGAAATGTATCCCGAACCCCAGCCGCTCAAATTCGGCGGGCCGCTGATCCGCATCGACATCGATCCGCTGCAGCTCGCCGCCGGACTGCGTTGCGACCTGCCCATCGCCGCCGATGCCAAGCTGGCAGCTGCGGCCTTGCTCGCGGCGCTCGGCGAGGCACGGCCGGCCGGCGAGGGCAAGGCGCGTGCCAGCGCGGTGCGCGCCAAGGTCGAGGAGGGGCTGTGGCCGGCCTGCCGGACCCATGGCAAGCTGATGGACATCGTGACGCGCACCCTGCCGCAAGCCGTGGTCGCCGGCGACCAGACCGAGCCGGTCTATGCCGTCAACCAGTTCTACCAGGCACCGCAGCCGCGCTCCTATTTCAACTCCTCCACCGGCTATGGCACGCTCGGCTACGGCCTGCCTGCCGCTTTCGGTGCCAAGCTCGGTGCGCCCGACCGGCCCTCAGTCTGCCTGATCGGCGATGGCGGCCTGCAATTCTCGCTGCAGGAAATGGCGAGCGCCGTGGAGGCGAAGATCGCCACGGTGGTGATCATCTGGAACAATACCTCCTATGGCGAGATCAAGGCCTTCATGGCCGACAGGGACATCCCGCAGATCGGCGTCGACATCTTCACGCCCGATTTCGTCGGGCTGTCCCGCGCGCTCGGCTGCGCCGCGGCTTTGCCTGAAACCATCGAGGAACTGACGCGCGAACTGGCCGCCTCCTCGGGCCGCCAGGTGCCGACGGTGATCGAGATCCGGGCCGGCTCGCCGCTCGCCTTTGCCTTGGCCCAGTGAGGCCGGCCATGCAACACCAGCTCTTCATCGACGGTCGCTGGCAGGATCCGGTCGAGCCCGGGCAGATCCCGGTCTTCGATCCCTATCGGGGGGCCGCTTATCACCAGGTCACGGCTGCCGGCCCGGCCGATGTCGCCAAGGCGGTCGAAGCAGCGAAGGCAGCTTTCCCGGCCTGGCGTGCCGCTGGGGGGCGTGAACGGGGACGCTATCTCAAGGCCATTGCCGGCAGGCTGACCGAAAGGGCGGAAGAGCTTGCCCGCATCTCCTCGCTCAACAATGGCAAGCCGCTCGGCGAGGCGCGCATCGACATGGCGGATGCGGCCGCGTCCTTTGCCTATTATGCTGAGCTGGCTGCCGATCTCGAGGCCAGCCAGAACCGAACCGTACCGGTGCCGGATGCGGCCTTCGGCGCGCGCCTGCGCCGCGAGCCGGCCGGCATCGCCAGCCTGATCGTGCCTTGGAATTTCCCGCTGGTAACGACCTCCTGGAAGGTGGCGCCCGCGCTGGCAACCGGTTGCACCGTGGTGCTGAAGCCGTCCGAGATCACGCCGGTGGTCGAGCTCGAGCTTGGCGTCATCGCCGCCGAGATCGGCCTGCCGCCCGGCGTGCTCAACATCATCACGGGCACCGGCGAGCGGGTGGGCGCACCGATGACGGTGCATCCCGACGTGGCGAAGATTTCCTTCACTGGTTCCAATGCCGTGGGTGCCCGGGTGATGGCGGCCGGCGCACCCGGCACCAAGTCGGTCAG
The DNA here is from genome assembly GCF_052045555.1 of Labrys sp. 22185. Lineage (NCBI taxonomy): Bacteria > Pseudomonadati > Pseudomonadota > Alphaproteobacteria > Hyphomicrobiales > Xanthobacteraceae > Labrys > Labrys sp. 22185. The sequence goes on from NZ_JBQEPH010000021.1 coordinate 96,431, forward strand.
CCTGGAACTTGGGGGCAAGTCACCGATCGTGGTCTTCGACGATGCCGATTTCGACCAGGCGGTGGAGTGCGTGCTGGGCGGCATCTTCTTCAATGCCGGCCAGATGTGCTCGGCGACTTCGCGCCTGCTGGTCGAGCGCTCGATCGCGCCCAGGCTGATCGAGGCGGTGGTGGCGGCCGCGCGTGCCCTCAAGCCGGGCGATCCGCTTGACGAGGGGACGCAGATCGGCCCGATCACCATGAAGGCCCAGCATGACAAGGTGCTGTCCTATATCGAGCGTGGCAAGGCGGATGGATTGAAGCTGCTCACGGGTGGCGGCAAGCCGGCAGGATTGGATCAGGGCTGGTTCGTCGAGCCGACCATCTTCGGGGACGTTCCCGTCGACAGTCCGCTTTGGCGGGAGGAGATCTTCGGTCCCGTCTTGTGCATGCGCAGCTTCGACAGTGAAAGTGAAGCCATTGCACTCGCCAATGACAGCGATTTCGGCCTGGTCGCCACCGTGGTCAGCGAAGACCTCGACAAGGCCAACCGCGTCGCCGATGCGATCGAGTCCGGCCATGTCTGGATCAACAGTCCGCAGGCGATCTTCGTGCAGACCTCCTGGGGCGGCTTCAAAGCCAGCGGCATCGGGCGCGAACTCGGGCCCTGGGGAATGTCGTCCTATCTGGAGGTGAAGCACGTCACGACGCGCTTGACACGATAGCGAGCAAGTTTGCTAGGTTCTGACTGTATGCCGAAGAAAAAGCATAAGAAGAAGCACAAGATAAGATCAGGAAAGCATAAGGGGTTCGCAATGAAGACCATTCGGAATGTCGCCGATCTACGCGTTGTCATGCATCGCAACGAGCAGCCGATCTATTTCATATCGGCGACGAATTTCAACCTGATCGGCATTGATGAATGGGTCAGAAACTTCAAATTCATTAGCTATATCGACTGTTTCGACGGACGCCACCCCAATGTCTTCGTTCCCAGCGAGATCCCTCACGCTGAATTCGAAAGTATCGAGGACATCAACAACTATCTTCTTCAGCACAAGGAAGTGATCGACTACATCAAGCGCCGCGGCGGGCGCGCGGTTGCGACCTTCCTGATGTTCGACGAGACGACCGAGGAGATCTGCAACGACCTCGGCATCGAGGTTTGGTTCCCCAAGGCGTCGCTGCGCCAGCGCTGCGACAACAAGATGGAGACCGTGCGCATTGGCAACAAGGCCAAGGTGCCGTCCGTGCCCAATACGCTGGCCGGCGCCAAGAGCTATGAAGAACTGCTGGCTGCCGCCAAGAAAGCCGGTATTGGCACCGATCTCGTCGTGCAGACCGCTTTCGGCGATAGCGGCCACACCACCTTCTTCATCGCCAGCGAGGACGACTACAACAAGCATGCCAAGGAGATCTCGGCCGAGGACGAGGTCAAGATCATGAAGCGGATCAAGTGCCGTGGCGCGACCATGGAGGCCTGCGCCACCAAGTCCGGCACGCTGGTCGGCCCACTGCTCACCGAAGTCGTCGGCCAGCCTGAGCTGACGCCTTACAAGGGCGGCTGGTGCGGCAACGAGATCTTCCCGGGCGCCTTCTCCGAGACCATCCGCGCCAAGGCGCGCGACATGGCCTATCGCTTCGGCAACCAGTTGGTGAAGGAAGGCTATCGCGGCTATTTCGACCTCGATTTCCTGATCGACATCAAGGACAACGAGGTCTATCTGGGCGAGCTCAATCCGCGCATCTGCGGCGCCTCTTCGATGACCAATCACGCGGCCTTCGCCTATGCCGACGCGCCGCTGTTCATGTTCCACCTGATGGAATTCTCCGGCATCAAATACAAGATCGATGTCGAGGAACTGAACAATCGCTGGGCCCAGAAGGAGTTCATCGATAGTTGGTCGCAGGTGGTGATCAAGGCGACCGACAACATCGTCGATATCGTCACCCATGCGCCTTCGTCGGGCATCTATCGCATGGCGCCCGACGGCAGCGTCTCCTATGACCGCTTCGACTATCACCGCCAGGCGATCGAGAACGAGCAGGAGGCCTTCTTCCTGCGCATCACCGGACCCGGCGATTACCGCTATGAGGGCGCCGATCTCGGCATCCTCATCACGCGTGGTAGGGTGATGAACGACGAGTTCGACCTGAACGAGCGGGCACTGAACTGGATCAAGGGCATCAAGCGGCTTTATGCCACCAAACCCCTGACGGAAGTCCAGCGCGACGACACCCCGTCGGCCGGCTCCTTCAAGATCCTGTAAGCGCGATCATGGATCTCCTGTTCGAAGCCGTGGACGAGGACCAGCCGGGTGCCAAATGGCGCCAGCTGTTCGATCGTCATTGGCACGCCTATAGCCGCTGGTTCATGCGGGACGGCATCAGGGCTCGCCCGACCTATCTGGCAAGCCTGAAGGCGATGCGTGCCCATATGCCGGAACTGTTGCCGGCCTATGAGGCGATCGTCTCGGCAGCCGGTGACGGCGACCTGGAAGCCCGCTTCCTGTCGATGTGGTGCCCGCCTGTTTATGTCGGCGGTTGCTCCCAAGCGATCATCACCGATCCCGAACCGGCACTCATCCGCAATTACGACTACAGCCCGCGCCTGCTGGAGGGCTCGTGGCTCGCCACCCGCCTCAACGGCAAGCGGGTGGTGGCGGTGGTCGATTGCCTGTGGGGCGTGCTCGACGGCATCAACGAGGATGGTCTTGCCGTCTCGCTCTCCTTCGGAGGGCGGACCGCGGCAGGACCGGGCTTCGGTATTCCGATCGTGCTGCGCTATGTGCTGGAATTCGCCTCTGATACCGCAGAGGCGATCGAGATGCTGCGGCGCATCCCGGTGCACATGTCCTATTCGGTGGCGCTGATCGATCGCGAAGGTCATCACGCCACCGTCTATGTCAATCCCGACCGTCCGGCCGAGGTCGTGGCCAAGCGTGTCAGCACCAACCACCAGCATGGCGTGGAATGGGCGCGCCATGCCCAGACCACCAAATCGGTGGAACGGGAGGCGGCGCTGGAGAAGGCGCTGGCCATACACCAGAGCACCGAGAACGTCCTGGCCGGCTTCCTGCGCCCGCCCGTCTACCAGACCTCGTATGGCAGAGGCTACGGCACGCTCTATACGGCGCTCTATCGGCCGCAGGACGCCTCGGTCGAACTGGTCTGGCCCGGTGTGATCTGGCGGCAGTCCTGCGCCGAGTTCCAGGAGGAAGCGCGCGTCATTCGCTTCAATGACGGCGATTCCGGTGGTTTCGCGCCGACCTTCAAGCAGGGGACTGTGAGCTGACCGCGTCTCCTGCCAAGGATAAGGAAGAAGATCCACCTGGTGCGATAATAAGTTGATAATACGGAGGAAAACTCCGTAGGGGAGGCGTAATGAGGGTTGTCGTTCTGGGGGGCGGTGTCGTCGGTACGGCGGCGGCCTGGTATCTGGCAAAGGACGGCCACGAGGTCACGCTGATCGAGCGGCATGCCGATGTTGCCTGCGGGACCAGCCAGAGCAATGCCGGTCTTGTATCGCCGGGCGACTCGACCGCCTGGGCGTCGCCGGCCGCGCTCGTGACCTTCATCAAGTCGCTCTACAAGCCCGACATGGGCATCAAGGTCCGCTTCAACCTCGATCCGAATTTCCTGGCCTGGACCTGGCGCTTCCTGCTGCAATGCACGCAGGCTCGTGCCAATGCGAACACGGAAGTGAAGCTCAGGCTCGCCTTCTATGCCCGCGAATGCATCAACGCGCTGCAGGACGAAACCGGCCTTGCCTATGACGACAAGCGCAAGGGCATTCTCTATTTTTATCGCTCGCAGCAGAGCCTTGAGGCCGGCGCCAAGCATATGGGCTACATCGCCGAACGCGGTCTGAAGATCGAGATCGTCGACAGGGAGCGCCTGGCCGCGCTGGAGCCGGGCCTCGCCGCCGTCAAGCACCAGATCGCCGGCGGCGTCTATTCGCCGATGGACCAGACCGGCGATTCCTGCCTGTTCACCCGCGGCCTTGCCGAACTTGCGCGTGAGCGGCATGGCGTGCAATTCCGCTTCAACACCACGGTGACCGGCCTCGATGTCGAGGGCGACCGGGTTAAGGCCGTGCTGACCGACCAGGGGCCGGTGGCCTGCGATGCCGTGGTGGTGTCGCTCGGGCCCGAAAGCTCGCTGCTTGCCCGCAGGATCGGCATCGACGTGCCCGTCTATCCGGTGAAGGGCTATACCGCCACCATCCCGGTCAACGACGACAAGGGACCGACCATGGGCGGGGTCGACGAGGACCGGCTGATCGCCTATTCGCGCCTCGGCAACCGGCTGCGTATCGCCTCCACCGCCGAATTCGCCGGCTATGACCGCAGCTACAAGCCGGCTGACTTCACCACCATGTTCAAGACGGCGCACGATCTTTTTCCCGGCGCGATCGACGAGAGCAAGGCCGTGCTCTGGGCTGGCCTCAGGCCGATGATGCCGGGTTCGGTGCCGGTGCATGGCCGGGCGCGCTATGCCAATCTCTATCTCGATACCGGCCACGGCCATGTCGGCTGGACGATGGCCTGCGGGTCGGGAAAGCTCACCGCCGACCTTGTCGCCGGGCGCCGCCCGGAGATCGACACCACAGGCCTGCTCTACCGGAACTGAAGCGATGCCGGATCCCCAGATTGCCATCGATCTCGCCAGGATCGAACACAATGCCCGCACCATCGTCGAGACCTGCGCCAAAGCGGGCATCACGCCGTTCGGCGTGACCAAGGGCACCTGCGGCATGCCGCAGGTGGCGCGTGCCATGCTGCGCGGCGGCGTGGCCGGCATTGCAGAGTCGCGCTTCGAGAACATTCGCCGCCTGCGCGATGCCGGCATCGATTGCCCGATCATGCTGCTGCGCAGTCCGCCATCCTCGCGGGTCGAGGAATTGGTGCGCACGGTCGACATCAGCCTGCAATCGGAACTCCAGCTGATGCGCGAGATTTCGCGCGTGGCCGAGCGGCTGGGGCGGGTGCACGACGTCATCCTGATGGTGGATCTCGGCGATCTCCGGGAAGGGATCTGGCCGAGCGACCTGATCCCGACGGTGGAAGCGGTGATGGAATTGCCGGGCATACGCATTGCCGGTGTCGGCACCAATCTCACCTGTTTCGGCGCCATCATTCCGACCAAAGAGAATCTCGACCAGCTGGTGGCCCATGCCTACAAGGTCGAAAGCGTAACCGGGCGACATCTCGACTGGGTGTCGGGCGGCAACTCCTCCTCATTGCCTTTGCTGCTGGCGGGCGGCATGCCGGCGGGCGTCAACAATCTGAGGATCGGCGAGGCGATCCTGCAGGGCGGCCGCGACACTTTCCTGGAACAGCCCTGGGAGGCGCTCGATCGCGATGCCTTCGAACTCACCGGCGAATTGCTGGAAGTGAAAGTGAAGCCATCCATGCCGATCGGCAAATCCGGCATCGACGCCTTCGGCAACGTGCCCGTCTTCATCGACGAGGGCGACCGCCTGAGGGGCATCGCCAATATCGGACGCGAGGATGTCATCGCCGAGGGCCTGATGCCGACTAGGGCCGGCGTGAGGGTGCTGGGGGCCTCCAGCGACCATCTGGTGCTCGACCTCACCGAGGCCGATCCGCCGCTCAAGGTGGGCGAGGATGTCAGCTTCCGGCTGAATTACGGGGCGCTGTTGACGGTGATGACGTCGGAATATGTGGAGAAGGTTCCGATGCGGGACGTGATGGAGCAGGGGCAGAGCCGGAGTTATGCGGTCGAAACGGATGAGGTCGGCGGCGCGGTGCTTTCTGCCCATAATGTCGCCGCACGCATCGAGCGGCTCGGTTTCGAGGCAGGTGGAGCGCAGGCATCTATCGTGCTGTCCACCGGCGCAAGGCGAGCCGACATCATGCCCTTCATCGAGACGGCCGGACGTCGCTACGATGCGCTGGGGCTGATCTGGATCGATTCCGACGCGGCGATGATGCCGGACGTGGGGGAGGCAAAGCCTGCAGAGAACGCGGTGCTGCGGCATCTGCTCGCCCGTCTGCCGCCTCATATCACGGCGGAAAACGTGGTTCTTCTCGGCCTGCGCGAAGCCGATCCGCTGGAGGTTGAGGCGCTGAAGGCCTCGCGTATGCGCATCTTCACGATGGCAGAGATAGACGCGGTTGGTCTGCGCCATGCCATGCGCGAGGCGATCGCCATCGCCTGTGCCGGCACGCGAGGCTTTCACCTGTGCTACTCGCCGACCGCCACCGACATGTCGGATTGGAGTGGCGGCATCGGCGGCATCACTGTGCGCGAGACCCATTCGGCCATGGAGATGGCGGCGCTCAGCGCTCGGCTGCGCTCGCTCAGCGTCTCGGGCATCGATAGCGATCTGCCCCCCACCATCGGTGCCGAATGCGCCAATTTCATCCTCTCAGCTTTCGGCAAGACCATTCTCTGAACGCTTATCCCAACAGGAGACTTCCATGATCAAGCGTCTGCACCCCGGCAAGCGGTTCTGCGAGGCCGTCATCGTCAACGGCATCATCACCACCGCCGGCATCACCGGCCGCGATGAGACCGCCGATACGGTCGGCCAGACCAGCGACATTCTTGCCCAGATCGACGCGCTGCTGGCCGAGGCCGGCACCTCCAAGTCCAAATTGATCAGCGCCAGCATCTGGCTGCGGGACATTGCCCATTTCGACCAGATGAACGAAGTCTGGGACCAATGGGTCGACAAGGACAATTTGCCGGTGCGCGCCACGGTGGAAGCGCGCCTGGCCGCGCCCGAACTGCTGGTCGAGATTCAGGTCAGTGCAGTCGTCTAAAGCAGTTCCTCCCGCCCTTGCCCGGCATCGGCGGGAGGCTTGCAAACCGGATGAGACGAGCAGGCTTCAAGGTGCTGCCAGCCCGACCGGCAGGGAACGGAGCGGCTTGATTTCCTTGAGCACGAAGGTCGTCTGCATTTCCTTGATGCGGGGCAGGCGGCGTACGGTGGCCATGGCGAATTGCGCATAGGCGTCGAGATCCGTCGCTACGACCTGCAGCAGGAAGTCTGCGTCGCCGGCGATCGAATAGCAGGCTATGACCTCCTCAAGCCGCAGGACCTCGTTGGAGAAGGCCTCGGCTTCCGCCTCGCTGTGGCTGTCGATCTTGACGCGAATAAAGGCGAGCACGCCGAGCCCAAGCCTGCGGCGGTCCAGCACGGCCTTGTAGCCCTGGATGACGCCGTCCTCTTCCAATTTTCGTACGCGTCGCCAGCAGGGCGAGGTCGAGAGTCCGACCTTGTCGGCCAGGTCCTGATTGGTGAGACGCCCGTCCTCCTGCAAGGCTGTCAGGATTCGGGTATCGGCGGGTTCAAGGTCAGGATGAGGCATGATCTACCTATTGATATAGAAAATGAGGTACGAGCTACCAAAATTATCAAAAATATAGAACAGAAAGGTAAAATTGGTCGGCGGAATTGCGCTATCCCTGCCTCTTCGAGATCAGCGAGGAGACTTCCGTGAGCGACGACATTCGCCTGGCCATCATCGTCAACCCCGCTCTGCCGATTGGCCTGGTTGCCAATACTGTCGGCGCTGTCTGTGTTGGTCTCGGAGCCCGGATGCCGGTGCTGGGGGCGACCCAGCTCGCCGACCGTCAGGCGCGGCGCATCGACGTCAGCGCCAATCGGCCCGTGCCCGTGCTGCAGGCGGATGGTGAAACCATCCGCGCGATCATGCTCAAGGCATTGCCCGCCGCCGATGAACGGGCAGTGGTGCCCTTTCCCGCCTTTGCCCGCAGTCTGCATGTGTTCGCCGACTATGGCATCTCCATGCCCGCGCGAGATCTCGCTGAGGAGGAGGTCGATGGCCTCGGCCTTGCGGGTCCCACGAAATGGATCCGCTCACTGACCGGATCGCTGAAGCTCCTGCGCTGAGCCGGGCGGCGGCAGTCTCGACAGGGAACTGCAGATGACTCCGCGAGTTTTCCAATAATCGGCCGGGCTGCGACATTGGATCGGCAGGGCGAGCATTCGAATCCTTGACTCTCCGCGGCATATTTTGAAAAGAAAGAGGCGTAAACAGACTAGGTGCCATGCCGTCGTGCAGGAGGCGCCATTCGGATGCCTCGGAAATCGGCATTCGGCTCGGGAGGCGGGCGCCGGACGGAACCGGTCATCACCCGCGAAAGCGTCTTGCGATTTGGCTTAATCGGTGAGACGTCGAAACAAGGGGGCGGCAAGGCGTCGTTTTCAACGAAGCACGTTTTGCGCCAAAGATCATGAACACCTTTCGGCTGGGCCGGGTGGTGCCGTGGTCGGCAAGGTGAAAGGGCTTTTCCCGATGGAATGGGCTGGGAGAGACAGCAATACGGCTGCGGAGCCGTCCTACGCACGCACCTATTATCGTTGGGCTCGTTTCTACGACCTCTTCTTCGATTGGCCGTTCCATCCCGGGCGCCTGGCGGCGGCGCGGGCCGTCGCCCAAGCCGCCGGCAACAATGGCGAGGTGCTGGTCGCGGGTGTCGGCACGGGCCTCGAGCTTGCGCTGATGCCGGATAATCTGCGCATCCTCGGCATCGATCTCGCCCGCCCCATGCTCGACATTGCCCGCGAACGGGTCAAGCGCAAGGGGCTCGACCAGGTCAAGGCACTCAGGGTGATGGACGCGCAGGCCCTGGAATTCCAGGAAGGCCGCTTCGACGTGGTGCTGGCGCCCTATCTTCTCAGCGTGGCGCCTTCGCCCCAGCAAGTGCTCGAGGAAATGTGGCGGGTAACCCGGCCGGGCGGCGAGATGATCATTCTCAACCATTTCTCAGCCGAGGACGGCTGGCGCGTACGGGCGGAGAAGGCGCTGATCGGCGCGGGCGGCTGGCTCGGCTGGCGGCCTTATTTCCCCTATGCGGTGATGACCGACTGGCTGGCCAGCCGCCCCGAGGCGCAGCTGCTCGAGCGCCGTGAAGTGGCGCCTGCGCGCCTGTTCACCGTTCTGCGTATCCGCAAGCCGGCCTGAGAAAACCAGTCTGACATTGCGGGCGTGGCGGCCGAGCGCGTAGACTGGCCGCCCTGTTGCGGAGTGTTGCCATGACTGTCGCCGTCTCGATCCAGAACGCGCCGTTGGAGCGTCCCTCGGAGCCGATCCTGCTGCGAGAGGACAAAGGTGGGGTGACGACTCTCACCCTCAATCGGCCGCAGCAGTTCAATGCGCTCTCCGAGGGTATGCTGGAGGCGCTGCAGCAGGCACTCGACGCGATCGCTGGTGACCGCACCATACGCTGCGTCGTCCTGGCGGCGAACGGCAAGGCCTTCTGTGCCGGGCATGATCTGCGCCAGATGCATGCCAACCGTCGGCTCGATTATTATCAGGCCCTGTTCGCGCAATGCAGCCGGGTGATGCAGGCAATCCAGGCGCTGCCTGTGCCGGTGATCGCCCGCGTGCATGGCATTGCCACGGCGGCGGGATGCCAGCTGGTGGCGAGTTGCGATCTCGCCATCGCTTCGCAGGCGGCGCGCTTTGCTGTTTCCGGCATCAATGTCGGGCTGTTCTGCTCGACCCCGGCGGTTGCCCTCTCGCGCAATGTCTCGGCCAAGCGCGCCTTCGACATGCTGGTGACCGGCCGCTTCATCGATGCTGAAACGGCGGCAGATTGGGGCCTGATCAACCAGGCGGTGGCCGAAGCAGACCTCGATGCCGCCATTGCGGCCAAGACGGCGGATATCCTGGCCAAGAGCCCCACAGCGGTGCGCTATGGCAAGCAGATGTTCTACCGCCAGCGCCAGATGGCGCTTGGCGAGGCCTACGGCTTTGCCGGCGAGGTGATGGCGCGGAACATGATGGAGGAGGATGCTGCCGAGGGCGTCGAGGCCTTCCTGGAGAAGCGGCCTGCACGGTGGGGCGCTTGAGCTCGCCCGGAGCAGAGCGCATCGTCTAGACGGAAACGCATTGCGATTCTTGGTGATTCCGCCAAATCTCAAAACGCCCTAGTGGCTGATCGATTTCGACATCAGGTTGATGATCACCACACCGGCGAGAATCAGGCCGATGCCGATGATGGCCGGCAAGTCGAGCGACTGGTTGAAGGCGACGAAGCCGACCAGCGAGATCAGCACGATGCCGATGCCGCTCCATAGCGCGTAGGCGATGCCGACCGGCATGGTGCGCAGCGTATAGGAGAGGAAATAGAAGGCGGCCATATAGCACAGCCCCATCATCACCGTCGGCCACAACCGGGTGAACTGCTCCGAGGCCTTGAGGAGCGAGGTGGCGATGATTTCGAGAACCACGGCGATCACCAGGGCTGCGTAGGTCGTGACGGCTGGGCTCAATGGGAGGTCCTCGGAAAGGTGCGTCGCCGACGCTGCGTTGGGGAGCGCGGGGCAGGGCCGCGAGACCTGCGATAGCCAAGGCGCCTTCTTCTGTAAAGGATCGGCCCTGCCGTGGAACCGTTCTGCGACCATGCGTCCGAGGGAGTGCCGTTCGAGAGGCGGAGGAGGGCGTGAGCTCGTCGTCTCGGCGAACAAGATGCTTCGAGGTGGCGGCAGCATGCCCGCGCTCTCAAAGAAGGCCGCATCGATCTTGCCCTGGGGTTGTCAGCGAGGGGAGCAACGAGGCTCTAAAACGGCACCGGCGCGCGAATTGCTTCGCGCGCCGGCCGGTTCTTGCGGATGACGGGAGCACCGAAGCGCTCACCCTTTCATCCGGGGATGATCCAGATTTTCGGTAGCTGGAACGTCAAGTGGCGGAGACCACCTTGGCTGAGCCAGCGCAAATTTCCAGGATCTTCGTAAGGTTAGACACTGGATCACCTCCTTTCGTGGGTTGCGAACCCTTTGAGCATGGCGGCGATGGCCGGGGATGTAAAGAGCTCGAGGTCAGAAGGGCAGAAACTGGCCCGGAAATGCCCCTTTTTTGAGCTTAAAACCCAGAATATCCTCCGTTGGAGCCCAAGATATTGGCAAATCCTCTCAATGAAGGCACTCCGAAGTCCATGAACCCTGTGTCTTGATTCGGGCCATGTGAGTTTGTTGGCCGGAGCTTGGGCGTGTCCTGGGAGGAGAAAAGCGGTGACCGAGGCATTCGTCGTCTATGGAGCAGCAGGCTCAGGATCGGTTCCGATCGAGGCGGCTCTCGACCTACTCGAATTGCCTTATCACGTGCAGGAATGTTCTCCCTGGGAAGGGCAAGAGGAGGCAGACAAACTCGCCCCTATCAATCCCATGCTGCAGGTGCCGGCCCTGGCACTGCCGACGGGGGAGGTGATAAGCGAAAGCGCCGCGATCCTGATCTGGTTGGCCGATCGCTATCCCGACGCACGGCTAGAGCGTCGTGCGGGAAGTTTGAGTCGAGGGATTCCCTTTTGGGTGGATTCGTGATTCACCGTGTTAGGAGGTGGATCATGGCCCATTCTGACGACTTACGCGTTCGAGTGACCGATGCGATTAGCCAAGGGCAGTCGCGCCGAGCGGCGGGGCGGCGTTTTGCCGTGAGTGCCAGTTCGGCGATCCGCTGGGCTTCACGAGTGGAACGGAGCGGGCAAGTCAAGGCTTCGAAGATGGGGCGGCCGGCGGGCAAAGGGCCGCTGTCGGATCATCTGGACTTCCTCATCGCTGCAGTGGAGGAGACGCCGGACATAACCATGCCGGAGCTTGCCGAGCGTCTCCAGCAGGCGAGCGGGATTGTTGCTCATACCGCTTCCCTGTCGCGCCTTTTGTGCCGGGCCGGGTTCACGTATAAAAAAACAGCTGATGGCGTCGGAGTGCGCACGCGCTGACGTGGCCGAGAAGCGTCGTGTCTGGATCCAGAAGCGTCAGCCCCGGATGCGCCGCCAGCCAGGCCGCCTGGTCTTTATCGACGAGACGAGCCTCAACACCAAAATGACCCGCCTGCGTGGCCGCGCCCCTCGCGGTCGCCGGCTCAAGGCCCGTGCCCCCTTTGGCAAATGGGGGACCCAGAC
>NZ_JBQEPH010000022.1:0-97950 GCF_052045555.1 Labrys sp. 22185
GCGGGCTGTTCTTTTCCAAGAGGAGAAGGCGTAGAGGGCGCTCGCGAACGCGAGAAGCGACACGCAGTGGGCATCATGCCCACGGTCCTAGTACAGGGCCTGCTAACCCCAAAGGAGCAGGACCGGTGAAACCGATTTTCTGTATTTTCGAACGCAGCTTCGACCGCCATCCGATCGAGGTGAACGTGAATCTCATCCTCTATCTGGAGGGCAATGACGACGGCACGACGACCATGTATTTCAGGAGAGACGAATTCGTGGTCGTCAGGGGCACCCTCGCGGACACCCGCAGGCATATCGAAACCTGCACGTCGATGACCCCGCCGGCGGACGTCGCAGCCTGAAAACAAGGAGCAATTGCCGCCGGCAGGAAACCCGCATTGCTCCCTTCCCCTGCTTGCCCGCTCGCTGCCCCCATGCGCGGCGGGCTTTTTTTTAACCATGGGATTTCAGGCGGTCTTGATCCCGAAAACGCCATTGCTAGATTTCCGCACTGGAAGAGCCATCATTGCGCTCGCGTTTGTGTGGGATGGTAGGAATGGACGAAGCGCAGGAGACGACGGGTCGTTCTGAAGGGACAGAGACCAAAATCCCGATATTCTGCACATTCGAACGAAGTTTCGACCGACATCCGATCGAAGTGAACGTGACTCGCATCTGCTATATCGAGGGCAATGAGCCCGACAGCTCGACCCTGTATTTCGACAGGGAGCACTTCGTGGTCGTTCATGGCAAGGCCGAGCAGATCCGGGCACGGATCGAAACCCGGGTTTGGCAGTCGCAGATCCTGCTCCGATAGCCCCGCTCCCACGCAACAAGCGGTCCGGCTGCGAAGCCCTGCGCTCGGCGGAAAGCAGCGTTGCCGGGCCATCACGGCTTGCGCCACGGGCTCGATCAGCCCCCCATATGGTTCATCATCGACCCCACACTAAGAGCACTGCAGGACTCGAGTGGGGGCGCGAATGCCGGTGACCGGGTCTAAGGTGCTACCTCAACGGCAACTGCAGTCCGGTCAGGAGGATTGAGAGATCCGGTGAAATTGGTCTGTAATGCGAGGCTATCGGTACCCGTAAAGCCCGGATTCGGCCGATACGTGACTGCAGTCATCGGTATCATCCTGGCATTGCATTTGTAGAGGTGGCTTGTCGTCGGGTAGGCGGGATGGTCTTTCACGTGAACAACCGTGGCAATGCCATTGCGCGGAGGCGTGATAATCTTGACGGAAGGTGGCAGGTCATACATGACGCAATCGTTGGCGACCTGATACGCGCTGTACACCGTGACGGACTGATCTTTTTTCGTATGGCGAGTAACGGACGGGCCAACCCTCAACCCCTTCTCGAGTGGTTTATTGTCGGCACAAGCTCCCAAGACACATGCTACCCCCAACGGCAATAAGATATAGACTGGCCTCATGACTTGCATACCTTCCCCTGACACTTCGACTAATCAACGACGAAGGGGATATGAATGCAAGTTTAAATTTATTCGAACTACACGCACGCGTATATTAAAATAATTCAAATAATTATCCTTATACAAATTCTTATTTAATTGAAGTTCATAATGTATTTTTAAATTTAATTTCGTATTATCATGATTTATAAGCCTAAAATTGATATATAAATTCAAAATATTTGTTATTATAATCTTAGTTTTTATATAAAATTACGTCGTCTCATGCTTTTTCATGCCCTCGACGCCTGAATTAGCTGATACGGCCACCAGGATAAGCATTGGCGACCTTTGTGACGGCGCCGACAAGGCGCCCGGCGATCTAATTGTCGATCTCGGTTCGCCCCCTGCCTCAGAGGCGGCATATTCTAAGTCGGACAGGAAGGAGCCACACGGATCGATGAAGCGTGCATTTGCAGGCACGGCTGGCGTCAGATGATGCCATGCTCTTTTAGAAGTGCCTGCTCGTCACCTGATACCCAACCAAATATCTTCGCCTCGGAATCCAGTATCTGAACGAAATAGTGGACATCAAAATCGATCACTTTGTGCCCTCGATCCTTCTGGCCATAGGTGGCGGTCCAAGCGACATGGGCTAGGCAATGACATTCGTCTATGGAGGAAAGGCGGACATTGCGTATGCGCATCTCTGTCGTCCCGATTGCCCGATAATGTGCATATCCCTGCACGATCGCCTGTTTGAACTGATCGTCGTTCTTTCCAGTCATGACGCCGGCGGGTGCGGCGCCGATAAATTCGGGCGCGTACAGTGAGGCGACCTCGTCCATGTCTGCATGGCCACCGAGAGACTGATTGCAGAAGTTCTCGTATCGCTCGAATAGCTTCCTTACAGCCGCCTCCATCATAGCGTTCTCCTGGAAACTCGGTACTGGACAGCCAGAACCGCGGTGCTTCCCATCCGTTCCAAGCACAATTCCGCCACCGTACGCCATCGCCATTCCGCCGGGCGGTCGAGCATTCCTCGGGAACCGAATGCCACCGAGCGAGTTCGTAAGCTCGCATAGCAGACGAGAGGGCGCCACATCGATCCTGCGCACAGATTGATTTGCAGCTTTCGATGTCGGCGCCAGAGCAACAACAAGAACATCTTGCAGCAAGGCGGAACAATGAGCGGGACTGAGGGGGACCTCGATCCAAGAACAGAGCGCAGCCCGGCTGTCGAGCCAAGCAAGCCACGTATACTCAAAGTTCTCGGCCCGGGCTTAATCACCGGCGCTTCGGACGACGATCCCAGCGGAATTGCGACTTATTCCCAGGTGGGTGCGCAATATGCCTATGGCGCGAGCTGGACCCTGTTGTTTTCCTACCCCCTCATGAGCGCCATCCAGATGATCAGCGCCCGTCTCGGACGAACCACGGGACGAGGCATAGCCGGCAACCTGCGCAGATATTATCCCAATTGGCTGGTCTATACGGGCGTCTGCCTGCTGGTGATCGCCAACATCATCAATATCGGGGCCGATATCGGCGCAATGGGCGACGCCGTCAAACTCATCATCGGCGGCCCGGCCCTGGTCTATGTCGTGCTTTTCGGAGCCGGATGCGCAATCGCGCAGGTATTCCTGCAATACAAGAAATACGTTCGCATTCTCAAATGGCTCAGCCTGGCCTTGCTGAGCTATGTCGCGACGCTTTTCATCGTAAAGATCGACTGGGCGGCTCTCGCGACGGGATTCTTTACGCCGCATATCGAGTTTTCCTCCGACTATCTCATGGCAATTGTCGCAATTTTTGGCACCACCATCAGCCCGTATCTCTTCTTTTGGCAGGCCTCGCAGGAAGTGGAGGACCTCAAGGAAAAGCCCAAGCGCCACCCTTTGAAGGATAGTCCGGACCAAGCCAAGGAGGCCGATCAAAGGATTGAACTGGATACGCTCGCCGGCATGGGCGTTTCCAACTTCATTGCGCTGTCCATCATGGTCACGGCGGCCGCGACGCTCAATGTGCACCACATCACCGACATTGGCAGTTCAGCGCAGGCGGCTGAAGCGCTGGAGCCCGTTGCAGGCAAATTTGCCGAGCTTTTGTTTGTCATCGGCATCGTGGGAACAGGGCTCCTGGCCGTGCCGGTGCTGGCCGGATCGGCCGCTTACGGGCTCGGAGAAGCGCTGCGCTGGCCCACCGGACTGGCCCGCAAGCCCAAGGACGCCAAGGCCTTCTATGCCACGATAGCGATCGCAACCATGCTCGGCGTTGCCTGGAACTTCGCCCCCGTCAATCCGATCCGGGCCCTTTTCTGGAGCGCCGTGGTGAATGGCGTCGTCGCTGTGCCGATCATGGTCATCATGATGCTGATGTCGACCGACAAAAAAATTATGGGCGAGCAGGTGATCGGCGGCTGGCTGCTTGGCCTGGGCTGGCTCTCCACGGGTGTCATGGCGCTATGCGCCGTAGGGATGGGCGCGTCTGCCTTCTTGAACTAGCCGTATCGACGAAAAGCCGCTGCCTCGGCCAGGGAGCCTATTGCACTTCCATCTCCCGCACCGACAACGGCCCCGTTCGTAGTATCGGCGACCATCGTTGCACCGACAAACGCCGCGGCAATCCAACAGGCAGCACCTGCCCCACACCGGGCGCTCAAGCAGGAAGAGGACACGTGGGGCGCCATGCCCCTATCCTACTTCGCCTCGATCGCCGGGTTGACGAAACAACATTTAACAAGATCAAGCTTCATCCCGTGACCCGGCCGACCTACCCTCTTCCTTGCTTCCATCGCGCCCGGCGGAAGCAATCGCCAGCAGTATTCACAGTCTGTTGGCGAGGCCCGGCCGCCTCTCCATTCGATCGAGCGGCCGGGCTCCTTCAGGCTGTTTGATTGCCGTGGAATGTCGAGATGATCTGCGGCAGATGGTCGGCGAGGAACTGGCTCGCCTGGGCCGGATCAACGCCGAACTTCTCAGCCAACGACGTGACCATAGGCGAACCCAGGGCCTGGGAAATCTGGTCGGCCGTGACCGCCTGATTTTCTCCGTTGCCGATCCACGACGAAACTGCTTCGCCCAGCCCGCTTTGCGACAACTGGGTCGTCAGACCCTGCAGGCCATCAATACCGTGCTGCCCGAGGAGATCGGGCAAGTCTCACCGGACTGGATCAATTCGGGGCCCAGCGAGATCTATCTGGAAAGCATAGCCGGCAGGTCGCGAATCCGACGCGAACTCCTGGTCATGCATCCGGCAGGCCGGCTGGGAGAGTCGCGCGATATCGGCAATCTCGCGGTATCGCTTGCCTCCAATGAGAGGCGATTTGCGACCGGGCATGTTTTTGTGATGGACGGAGGCCGCACCAAGAAGCTGCCGCATCAGACGGGCTCGCCTGGAGGGCACCCAACTTCCGTTTCACGGCGAAATTCAGCGTGGTGTAGCAATAGTGCAGTGGGCACGGGTGACAACGACAGTCGGATGAACCAACCCCTTATACAATACTAATTATTTGAAGCAGGTATTAAACTGTAGAAACTTGAGAGGTGTTTTGACAGCTTTGGCAAGCCCATGCCAATTCTCAGCATCAAAAAACAGGCTATCTCCTGTTTCCAATTTATGACTATTCAAGCCATGGCGATATATCATCTCACCTTCCAGCATGAAAATTAAAACATACCCCTTTCCTTGGGATGAAATGTTCGAATATTCATTATCATAAATCACCACCAAAGAGGGGTTGGTGTTAAGAAGATCGTTATAAGAATCGACAGAGCCAAGATCTAAGTTATAGACACCTTTCTGGACAGGGAATACACTCGATCCAATCACATCGGCTTGCCTGACAAAGATAACTTTACGACGCCTCTCTGTTCGTTTTATCAGCGTAGACAATGAAACGCCTAGAATTCTTGCCAAGGACTGTATGATCGTCAGGGAGGCCGTGATGGTGCCTCGCTCAATCTTCGACAGGGTACCACCTGAAATTTGAGCCGCGCGTGCAAGATCGACGGCAGAGATCCCTTCGCGCTCCCTGCAGACCCGTAGCTCTCGACCGATCGCGACCGGAAGGCGTTCCTTCTTTCTTCTTACCGACAATCGCGCCCTCCCACCGCCAAATTGCTCAATGGCATTGTGCCGCCTTAAGCCGATGCATGCGCTCCAGCAGGGAAGGAGACGCCGGCTCGAACGCCGACGTAGTCCGGCTGACCAGCTCTCCATCGATGATGCCCGCTTGTACCCTCGCGGCAAGATCGCCACGAGCGCATGCCGTTTGCCCTGCCGTTGGAGCAGGATGTCCGCGCCGGCCTTTCAGGCAAGCCCCCCGAGGAAAGCCGCACCGGTAATCGCAATAACGGCTCCGGCCGAACGGACGAGAAGTTCTCCGCGGCCGTTTCGCGATCTGCCGATTGCCAGGCCGGCTCCCACGCCGATGGCATGCAGCATGGCGGTTCCGAGCATGAAGCCCACGCCATAGGTGAAGCCGCCGATATTCTCTGGCATCTCGGCGCCATGCGCATAACCATGGAAGACTGCAAAAAACCCGACGAGAGCCATTGCCACAGGTACGGCCGCGCGCAACCGAAAGGCAACGGCGGCGCCCAGCACGAGCACGGAAAGGCCGATGCCCAGTTCGACAAACGGCAGCGTTACGCCGGCCAGTCCCAGTACGCCGCCGAAAGCCATGACGACCACAAAGCTCAACGGGACGAGCCAGATCGCCCGCCCGCCCAACTGGGCAGCAAACAATCCGACAGCGACCATGGCCAGGATATGGTCCGGTCCACCGACGGGGTGAAGGAAACCATGCGCGAGCCCGCTAGTATCGCCGATGCCGGTATGGGCATTGGCAGTGGCTGTCATGGCGCCGACAAGGATCGCAGCAAGCAGGGAAGCGGTGCAGCGGGATTTCATGGGCATATCTCCTTTCGAAATCAGTCAGCGGCCCCCGAGATCTCATTTTCTCCGGGGCATGGGCGAATGGCCGAACGCGGCTTGGCAACACAGCGAGAACAGCCGATCGGTGGCTTTGCGAGCCGCGATCGCATCTGCGGCAAGACAGCGGATGCCCCAACCGGCCGCGTTGGGGAGGACGCTCACACCAATGATGGAACGGCCCTCGACCTGCGAGCACTGCAGGTCAGCCTGGGAAGGAAGACGGGCTGGAGGAGCGAGGACGAGATAGCTCGCCATGACCTGCCAGCGCCCCATCGGTGAAGTTTGGCTGCACAGCGCATCGCCGCCGAGCCGGAAACTATCGCGGACGACCAGCCTCCCGCTCGAATTGCGGATCACGACATCCGAACTGAGCTGGTCGAAGCGGCGTCCTTCAGCCCGGGGATCATGCGTGGTGAATGCATCGCAAAGGAACATGACCGCGTCATCCGCCAGGCGGGCATCCAGGCTGGCAGCAGAGGACGCACCTGGAAAGAGCACGAGCGGGTCGGGCGCATAGGCCAGAAAAGCCCCGCCCTCGACCTCGATGACAGTCCTCTGTTGAGCGGGCCGGCCCTGGCAATCATGAACGATCGTGGCGGCCTGGGTCGTTATGTGGGCGGCAGCGCCCGCCCCCACTCGAAATCGGCATGAGAGCCGTTCCCCTCGATAGAGACCTCCGGATGACGATTGCTGATAGAGCGTAAGCAAGGAAGGAATGGCCGGATCCAGCCGGAAAGGCCGCGTCAGATGAAACGGGTAGGAGACGAACTGGCGCGCGAGCGTCGTTCGCGCACCATGCCGGATGAAGTCCAATTCGAAACGGCCCCGATGTTCGGCCATGATGTGCACGGCCGGATCACCAGGTGACGATGGTGGCTGCCAATGCTGCGTCATCGGAACAACACGTCGGCCAGGATGCGGTCCACGATTGCGCCGATGCCCTCGGCCTTGCGGCAATTGGTCAGCACCAGCGGACGACCGCGGCGGGCCGCGCCGGCCTCGCTTGTCATGCGGTCGAGATCGACGCCGACATGGGGCGCCAGATCGCTCTTGTTGATGACAAGCAGATCGCATTTGAGCACGCCCGGGCCATTCTTGCGGGGAATGTCGTCGCCTCCAGCCACATCGATGACGAACATCCACCAATCGACGAGGTCGAGCGAGAAGGTGGAGGCCAGGTTGTCGCCGCCGCTCTCGATCAGGATCAGTTCGGCATCGGGAAAACGCTGCTCCAACTCGTCGGCAGCGGCGATGTTGAGGGTGGGATCTTCCCGAATGACGGTATGGGGACAGGCGCCAGCCTCGACAGCCGCAACCCTCGCCGGATCGATCAGGCCGGAACGCCGCAGACGCTCGGCGTCCTCCGCCGTCACGAGATCGTTGGTGACGACCGCCAGCGAGACACCTCGTGCCGCAAAAGCCGGGATCAGTCGTTCGATGAGCGCCGTCTTGCCCGAACCGACCGGCCCGCCAATGCCAACCCTGGCAGCGCCCACGCGGGTCGATGGCCGATCCTTCAACAGATACGTCGCGCCCATGGCGTCACCTCAGCATATAGCGTTGTGCCAGCGGCAGCTCCCGCGCCGGCTCACATGTGGCAAGCTCGCCATCGACAAAGACGTCGAAGGTCTGGGGATCGACGCGTATCTGGGGGCAGACGTCGTTATGGAGCATGTCCTTCTTGGATAGCCCCCTCGATCCCCGGGAGGGCAGCAGCGCCTTCTTCAAATCGAGCGTGGAGGCCAGCCCTCGGTCGATAGCGGCCGGATTGACGAAGCAGGCCGACAGCGCCTGCCTGGCCCGCCCGAACGCTCCCCATTGCGGACGCAACAAGAGAGGCTCGCAGGTCATCAGCGAGGCTGCGCTGTCCCCCATCGCGCCCCAGGCGATGAAGCCGCCCTTGATGACCAGCTCCGGCTTGATGCCGAAGAAGGCCGGGCGCCAGATCACGATGTCGGCGATCTTGCTGTCCTCGAGCGAGCCGACATGGTCGGCGATCCCGAAAGTACGCGCAGCATTGATGGTGTATTTCGCGACATAGCGTTTGATCCGCTCATTGTCGCCAAGACGCGTCTTCTCCTCAGGCAGGCGCCCTCTTTGCTGCTTCATCTTGTCGGCAAGCTGCCAGGTCCTGCAGATGACCTCGTTGATGCGGCCCATGCCCTGGCTGTCAGATCCCAGCATCGAGATCGCACCGATATCGTGCAGGACGTCTTCGGCGGCGATCGTCTGCGCCCGGATGCGACTTTCCGCAAAGGCCACGTCCTCGGGTATGGACGGGTTGAGATGATGGCACACCATCGTCATGTCGAGATGTTCGTCGAAGGTATTGATGGTGTAGGGGTTGGTGGGATTGGTGGAAGACGGCAGGCACCATGGCACGCCGGCGACGCGGATGATGTCGGGCGCATGACCGCCTCCCGCACCTTCGGTGTGGTACATGTGGATGGTGCGTTCCTTGATGGCCGCCAGCGTATCTTCCAGGAAACCGGACTCGTTCAGCGTGTCGGTATGGATTTGGACTGGAAAGTCCATATCGTCAGCAACCGACAGGCAGGTGTCGATGGAAGCGGGCATCGTGCCCCAGTCCTCGTGCAATTTGAGGCCGAGGCAGCCCGTTTCGATCTGCTCGACCAGCGAGGCTGGCTTGTGCGAATTGCCTCGCCCGAGGAAACCGAAATTGATCGGCCATTGCTCGGCGGCCTGCAGCATCTTGCCGACATTGAAGGCGCCGCCGCAATCGATGCCGACGGTGATGGGTCCGAGCGAACCGCCCAGCATCGTGGTGATGCCGGAGGCGATCGCGTGCTCGCAAAGCTGGGCGCTGTCGAAGTGGACATGGACATCCAACGCACCGGCAGTGGCAATGAGGCCTTCGCAATCACGCACCGTCGTCGCCGCCGAGACGATCAGGCGAGGGTCGACATTGTCCATGATCGCTGGATTGCCGGCCTTGCCAATACCGACAATACGCCCGTCCTTGATGCCAAGATCGCCCTTGACGATCCCGAGCACGGCATCGATCACCGTGACGTTGCACAAGAGAAAGTCCAGTGCCCCTTCGGCGCTGGTCACGCCCGCGGCTAGGCCCGCGCCATCGCGCAGTGTCTTTCCGCCGCCGTGAAGACATTCGTCGCCATAGGTCGCGTAGTCCTTCTCGACCACCGCGATGAGCGAGGTGTCGCCGAGCCGGAAGCCGTCACCCGTGGTTGGTCCATACATCGCGGCATAGTCGCGACGGGAGAGGAAGGCCATCTGTCGTCTCCTTCTCAAGCGCCACGAAAGCCGGCGGCGCGAGCACGCTCGAGTGCCGCTGCCTTGGCGTTGGGATCGCGGGCCAAGCCGTCCGACAACGCGTTCAGCCCCGAAAGCATCTGCTGTCCACCGAAAGTGGTGAGCTCCACTTCTCTCTCCTGCCCCGGCTCGAACCGCACCGCCGTACCGGCGGCGATATCGAGGCGCATGCCGAAGGCGGCGGCGCGGTCGAACTCCAGAGCCCGGTTGACCTCGAAGAAATGGTAGTGGGAGCCGATCTGCACGGGACGGTCGCCGGTATTGACCACCCGAACAGCCCGTTTCTCCCTGCCGGCATTGAGTTCGATTTCGCCTTCCTCGCTGACGATCTCTCCCGGCTCGAAACTGTCGTGAGAGCCGTCGGGGGCAGGACGCAAGGGATCGTGAACCGTGACCAGCTTGGTGCCGTCCTTGAATGTCGCCTCCACCTGCAACATGGGAAGCATGGCGGCGACACCGGACATGACGTCGTCCTGCGTGAGAATCTGCGATCCCAACGCCATCATTTCCGCCACGGAGCGTCCCTCGCGTGCCCCTTCGAGGATCTCGTCGGAAATCAGTGCCACGGCTTCGGGGTAATTGAGCTTCAAGCCCTTGGCACGTCTTTTGCGGGCCAGCTCGGCTGCAGTGAAGATGGTCAGGCGTTCCAATTCAGTGGGCGTCAGCAGCATGAATGTGCTTCCCTCTTTGACCGGGCTAATTGGAAAACAGCCGCTGACCGCCGCCGCGATGAAAAGAGACGGCGATTTCAGTCAGCGGATTGAACGAGCGGATCGGTTCGTCGTCGGCCACCGGCTCGCGACAAATTCCGGCAATGACCGGCAGGGCCGCGGTGAGGATGGCCTGCGCTTCGATGGCACCGATCAGACCCAGTCTGATCGCGGCGGTAGCCAGCGATGCGGCGGCCTGATAGCCGCCGATCGAGGCAGCCGCGGTTTCATCGAGCCCGACCGACCGCCAAAGCAGGCCCTGCATGACGGCCAGATGTCCGCAGGCGGAGCCCTCACGCACCAATGCCCGGTAATCCGACGCTTTGGGCGTACCGATGCGAGCGTGGGTCGTCAGCAGCGCCATGCCGTTCCGGCGCGAGCCGGCCCTGAGACCATCCACGAAGGTCGACGCTTCGACCTCGCGGTCCAGCTCCGCCACCCCTGCCAGTTCGCTTCCGCAGCGATGAGCCCTGATCAAGGCGACGCGATCGGCCCCGGCCCAGCGCTGGCCGAGCTGCGTGAGGATGAAATCGGCAAGGTCCCAGCCACCCAGCGTGTCCTTCAGGAGCGCGGACGCTTCCAGCCCCTGGGAGAACGCGAAGCCTCCGGATGGAAACTGGCTGTCGGCATGCTGCAGGGCCACGAGCAGAGGGCTCGGATCGAGCGTGCTCATTGGTGCTCTTCGGCCGCGAGAACGGCTCCGCTCCTGACCAGCGGGTCTATGCGCGCAACATAATCGGCGGCCGGGCCATCCAGCGAGACCAGCAGGTCCTTGCCCTCGAAACGCACGCGCCAATGCAGATTGCCGGCATGGTAGCCCAGCTCCAGCGCTTCTTCGGTCCCGCGCGGCGAAAGCCTGAGCCAGCGCTGCTCGCCGGCTTTGACGACGATGGCTCTCCTGGCTTCCATGAGCAGCACCGCCCCGTCGAACAGCTTCTGGTCGCGCGGAAGTGCGATGGCGAGTTCCTCGCCACGTTCGGTCCGGGCGAGCAAGCGGCGACGATCAAGGTCCCCGACGGCGATCTTGACCACTTCCAGATCACCGTGATGTTCGAGATGATGAAGATGCTCGTGCAGTCCGGGATCCGTGCTGGCGCCGACAAGGCTTTCGATGCGAAGCATGCTGGGTTTCTCCCATTGTTCGGTTGCGGCGTCCGCCGTTGCGACGCGCTACAGGCTCATGTGCCGATGGACGAGTTCGTGAGTGAGTTCGCTGCTTGGGCCGGCCGCCGCGACACGCCCTTTCTCAAGGATGGCGAAGCGATGTGCCGCCGTTCGAGCGAAGCGGATCTTCTGTTCGACCAGGATGATCGTGAGGCCGTGATCGCGGTTGAGCGCGATGATCGCCCTTTCGATGTCTTCCACGATGTTGGGCTGGATGCCCTCGGTGGGCTCATCCAGGATGAGGAGGCTTGGATCGGTGGCGAGAGCGCGGGCGATGGCCAATTGCTGCTGCTGGCCGCCCGAGAGGTTTGTTCCACGCCGCCCAAGATGGTCCTTCAGGAATGGAAAGAGGCTCCAGACAAGCGGTGGCACGTCGATCTTGCGATCGGCGCGTGCATTGCAGCCAAGCAGGATGTTGTCGAGCACGCTCATGCCCGGAACGATCTCCCGCCCCTGGGGCACATAGCCGATGCCGCGCCGGGCGCGATCATGGGTCAGGGCCCTGCCGATCTCGTGCCCCTGGAATTCGATGCTCCCCGTGGTGCGCACCCCAATGCCGAGAAGGCTGCGCAGCAATGTGGTCTTGCCCACGCCATTGCGACCGAGGACGCAGAACGTCTCGCCCTTGCGTATCTCCAGATCGAGGTCGTGGATGATGTGGCTGGTGCCATAAAAGGCATTGACATGGCTGATCTTAAGCATGGCTGAGCGTCGCAGAACCGAGATAGGCTTCGATGACGGCGGGGTTCTTCTCGATGTCATCCGCCGTTCCCTCCGCCAGGACCGAACCTTGGTGGAGAACGGTTATGGTGCGGCAGATCCTGCGCACGAACGCCATGTCATGCTCGATGACGAGCACGGTGTGTTCACCGGCCAGCGCCAGCAGGAGCTCGGCGGTCTTGTCGGTTTCGGCAGCCGTCATTCCGGCGGCTGGTTCGTCGAGAAGAATGACCTTGGGATCCTGGCTGAGGACCATGGCCAGCTCCAGCCATTGCAATTGGCCGTGGGACAATTCCCCGGCCTTGCGCTTCATGAAGGATGACAGCCCCGTCCGTTCGGCGACCGCCAATTCCCGGTCGGTCGGCCCCCGCGAGAAGCGCCGGAACAGATTGTCGCGAACCTTGACGTAGCGGTTGCTTGCGATCTGCAAATTCTCGAGCACCGTCATCTCCTTGAAGACGGCAGGTGTCTGGAACTTCCGGCCGACGCCGCCACGCGCAATCGCCGCCTCGCCGATGCCGGTGATGTTGCGGTCGCGCAGCCAGATCTCGCCTTCCGACGGCAGCACCTTGCCGCACAGCAGATCGAGCAGCGTCGATTTGCCGGCACCGTTCGCACCGATGATGACCCTCAGTTCACCATCTTCGATCGACAGGTCGACATTGCTCACGGCCGGAAAGTCGTCGAAGCGGACGGTGAGATTGCGGGTCGTCAGAATGGGCGGAGTCGCGGCCTGCGGTCGTGCGGCCTCTATCCTGGTCACGGCGTTCATGGGTAGGCCTCCCGTCGTGAGGAATTGTCACGCGGGGTGCGTTCGAACCACGCTTTGATGAGGCCCACGATGCCGTTGGGCATCACCAGCACCACGAAAACGAACAGCCCGCCCAGGATGATCGGCCAAACCGGCTGGAGGACGGCATTCTCGCTGGCATAGGAGCCGACGAAATTCACCAGCAAAGCCCCGATACAGGCGCCCAGCAGGGACGCCCGACCGCCGGTCGCAGCCCAGATCACCATGGAGATGCTGAACGACGTCGCCATCAGGGAGGGTGAGGCGAACTCCGCCGTCAGGGTGAACAACATGCCTGCCAGCCCTGCTATGGTGGCCGAGAGGCAGAACACGAATAATTTGTAGCTCTCGACGTCATAGCCCAGATAGCGGGCTCGGGCCTCGTCCTCGCGGATCGCCTTGAGAACCTGTCCGATGCGAGCGGAAAGAAGCAGGCGAAGCCCGAGCACGACGAGAAACAGAATGCCGGCAACGGCGTAATAGACGCTGGGTCCGTAAGGGTCGAATTCAAAACCGGCAATCATCAGCGGGGCAAAGCTGGCAAGGCCGTTGAAGCCGCCGGTCAAGGGCTGATTGTTGATCACGAGCAACTGACCAATCAGCGCGAATGCCAGGGTGATGATGCTGACATAGACGCCCGTCGTGCGCCGCTTGAACATGACATAGCCAAGTCCCGCGGCCAGGGCACAGGGCACCAGCAATCCCGCGATCATGCCGACCGCGACCCATCTGAAGGGAATCCACAGGAAGGAGCCCGGGGTGACGCAGCAAAGATCGCGCACGGCGTCCGGCTGCATATTGAGCAGCATCAGATCCGGCACCGGGTTGTTTTCGGGCACCGCCAGCGTGAGCGACATGGCAAGCATATAGGCACCCATTCCAAAGAACAGGCCCTGGCCCAGGCTGAGTATTCCCGTATAGCCCCAGGCCAGACTTATCCCGACGGCACAGATTGCATAGACGAGATAGGTCGCAACCCGGTTGGTCCAGAAGCTGTTGAGGAAGAACGGGAGGGCGAACACCACCGCAAAGAACACTATGTAGGCGGCAATGGAAGTGCTTCGATATGTCATACGCTCATCCATGTCTTTGGGAGTGTCAGCGGCTCTTGGTCACGAACAGGCCTTGCGGCTTGAACAGCAGGATGAGGATGACCACGGCAAACAGAACGGTGCGGCCATACACATCATTGAGCCAGGTGGCGACGAAGCTCTGCACCTCGCCAAGTATTCCGGCAGCGGCGAAGGTGCCCAGCAGCTGGCCCACGCCTCCGGCGACCACCACGAGAAAGGCGTCGACGACATAGGAAGTTCCCATGTCCGGCGACACTGTCTTGAACCCGGAGACGAGAACACCTGCTACACCCGCAAGACCGCAGCCATAGGCGAAGGCAAGGGCATTGACCTTCTTGTCGTTCACGCCGCAGGCGGCAGCCGTGTTCCTGGCCACCGATACGGCTCTTAGCTGGCTACCAAAGCGCGTGCGGTAAAGGAACCACCAGGTCGCAGCCCCAAGCAGGACGGCGATCCCGAAGACAAATGCCCGATAGACCGGAATGTTCGCTCCCAGCAGATGCCAGGTCTGTTGCAGCTCGACCGGTACCGGGACGTTTTGCAGGTCCGCTCCGAGCCCATCGATCTTGATACCGAACAGGGCCAACCCGAAATGGATGCGGACGAGCTGCTGCAGAATGAGGGCAATGCCCCAGGTCGCCAGCAAGGTGTCGAGCAAACGTCCGTAGAGACGGCTGACGACCGAGCGTTCGATCGCCAGGCCGAACATCGCCGTGACCAGGAACGCCAAGGGCAGGCACAGATAGATATTCAAGCCCAGATGACGGGTCGCCAGCACGGTGACGTAGGCACCGATCATCACCATCTCGCCATGGGCGAGATTGATGACTTTCATGGTCCCGTAAATGATCGCAAGACCGAGTGCGACCATGAACAGGATCGATCCGATGCTCAGCCCGATGACGAAGGTTTCCATCTCAAACCCGATCGCAAGTGGCCGGTGGCCGTGCAGTGCCTGCAGCGGCCTGGAGTCCGACCGATGACGCGTTAGAGCGAAGCGCCGCTCGTGGTGCAGAGGCGTTTCTCCGCGCTTTCCCCGACGCTGGAATAGGGCAGCGGCAGCAGCGGCTCGGGATATTGGTCGACGATGTCGAGCAATCCATCGGCCCGTGTCTTGCCGATGCGGGGCGTCAGGTAGCTGTGGAGGTTCTGCGGGTCGATCGTGACCTTGCCTTGCGGGGCGTCGAAGGACATTCCGCCGACGGCCGAAACCACCCCCTTGGCCGTGAATTCACCCGCCTTCTCGGCCGCCATCGCCCACATGTGAACGCCGATATAGACCGCCTCCATTGCGGCATGGGTTACGGCATCGGCGCCGGCATAGGCCTTGAACGCCTTCACGAAAGCCTGGTTCTGCGGCGTTTCGACGGTCTGGAAATAGGGCAGGGACACGTAGCTGCCGAGGGCATATTCCGGCCCCATGGCCTTGATCTCGACCTCTGTCGTGGTCGACGAGCACAAGGGCAGCTTGTCGAAACTATAGCCCTGGTTGCGCAGCTCGCGATAGAAGGCGACGATCGAATCCCCGACGACATTGGAAAAGATCACATCCGCGCCGCTCGCCCCGATCTTGGACACCATCGATGCCCATTCGGTATGGCCGAGCGGGAGATATTCGTCGCCGACGACCTCCATGCCGATCTTCTGGCAGATTGTTTTCGAAGTCTTGGCCATGCCCCGCGGAAAGGCATAGTCGGAACCGACGATGAACAGCTTGCTACGTCCAAGCTTCTTCTTCAGCCAGGGCAGTGAATTCTCGAGTTGCTGATTTGGGACCGCCGATCCGGCATAGAGTACGTTCTTGGAGCACTCTTCTCCCTCGTACCAGGTCGGCCATACCAGCAGGCTTTTGCGGCGCTCGACCACGGGCAGCACCGCCTTGCGGCTGGCGGTGGTGTAGCAGCCGAAAATGACCGGTACCTGGTCTTCCATCACCAATTTGCGCGCTTTTTCACTATAGGTGCGCGGCTCGGAAGCAGGATCTTCGATCACGGGGCGCAATTGCTTGCCGAGCACGCCTCCTTTGGCATTGATCTCCGCAATTGCCATCTGGGCACATTGATTCATCGATTTCTCGACGATCGCCGTCGTGCCTGTGAGCGAATACATGATGCCGACCGGCACCTCTTCGGCTGCCCAGGCGCGATCGCCCAGACGCAGGATGGCTGGTGCTGCCAATCCCATGGCCGCGAATCCGCTTGCCTTGAGAAAGGCACGCCTTGTCTTATCGTTCATTACCCCTCCTCTGCGCCTCGATGGGCGCGTCCTTGTCTTCGAGCCGCCCCTCGCGGCCGTGCAGGATCATTCGGAAGTCTCGCGAGCGCGCCGAGCACGCCCTGACCGTTGCGGTCCAGCCTCACCAGCTCAGCAGGAGGGCTGTAGTCGAAAGATGATGAACCGGGCTCCTTCTTTTCGATGTGGGTCCTGCCGCATGGGCGCGCACGAGCCCCAGGCGACAAGGTCTGGACAAAGGTTTTCGGATAGAGAGTAAAAGCATTGCCTCGCACGCGCCGGCTCGCGCATGCTCAGTGTCGCCGATACTGCAAGACAGGGAGGCCAACAGCCTTGTCGGCCTAACCAAAACAAAAAACCCGCGAACTCCGAACGGGAGTTTGCGGGCTGCACAGCCAAATGGCGAAGACTACACTGTCTCTCGCCGAGAGTGACGCCGTTTCACCGGCGTCAACTAAGTTTCATACTAGGCACGACTTTCCTTGAACGTCAAGAGCTCATAAGCATTGATAATTGCGGTGGCGACATCGTCCATCGCCACGCGTTTGCCCATCGCCTGTTTGCGTATGCTTTCATAGGCTTCCGGCTCGCTGAGCCCCTGTGTTTCCATAAGAATGGTCTTGGCTCTTAGGATCCGGTTGTTGCCGGCGAGTTTGCGTTCGAGCTTGCGGATGCGCTTGGCCGCGCTTTGGCGCTCCATCCAAAGCGAACGGGCGATGATCAGGTTGGTGAGCAATCCAAAGGGACGAATGGGCCGCTCGATCACGGCCAGTGCACCGCATTCGAGCACCACCTGGAGCGTGCTCGGATCTTCGAACGACACGACGGCCAAGACAGCAGGGTCCGAGGGTTCGACGGGCCTGAAAAGGCGCAGAATCTTGTCCCGGTTTTCTTGTTCGATGGAGACCAGCACGACGACTGCGGTCGCGCTGACGGCCTGAGGCAGCGGCCATGTCGTTTCACAGCTGCAGCCGATGCGGCGCAGATGTTCGACCAGCGCCACGCCCTGGGCATCGGGTGGATGTATGACCTGCACGCGCAGGCCCTTGAGATCCTTGAGCAGATGGGCTGTCATCGCCTGCTCCCATCAGGCCTTGCGACGCGCGGGAGTCAGACCGCTGGCCCAGCCGTCATGCGCTGCGGTAACGAAATAAGGGTCCGGTCTTACCCGTGCCTCCGACTCCCAGATGACGTCGAATTTGCCTTGCGGATTGAGCCTGCCGATACGCGCCCACAGTTCTGTATGATGGTTGTCGGGGTCGATACGAATCCGCCCCTGCGGCGCGTCGAATTCCAAGCCCGCCAGGTGGCGCACAAGGGCGTCGGGATTGTCGGTCCCGGCCCGTTCAAGCGCCGCTGCATAGAGATATGTCTGAAAATACGCGGCTTCCGCGCTGGCAGTCACCGGCGCATCCTCGCCGAAACGCTGTTTGAAGGCCGTGACGAAGCGCCTGGCGGCCGGCGTGTCCAAAGTCTCGAAAAACGACGCTGCCGTCAGGTGCCCTGCGGCCAATCCCGACGGCATCAGGGCCACCTCCGCCTCTGTGGTCGCCAGGCTGGCAATGGGCATCGCACTGGGGTCGAAACCCGCTTCCCGATAGGCCTGATACAGAAGCACCGCCCCCGTGCCGACGACGTTGGACACCAGCACGTCCGGCTTGAGCTCCTTTATACGTTTGATGACCTTGTCGAAATCCTTTCGAACCGCTTCAACCGGAACATAGATCTCATCTAGAATCGTTCCGTCTGCCAAGGTAACCAGGTCGCTTACGACACGATTATATTCATATGGAAAAACATAGTTTGAACCAACCAGCAGAAATCTCTTGCCGTAATTCTCGATCAGATATTGCGCCAACTGGACAGCATTCTGATTTGACGATGAACCCGTGTAGAAGCAATTGTTGGAATATTCAAATCCTTCATAAAATGTAGGATAGAATAATAATCCGCGATAGGCCTCGATCTCCGGAAGAACGGCCTTTCGTGCCGTCGACATATAGCAACCGAAGATGACCCGGATCCGATCTTCGGTCAGGAGCCGAACAGCCAGTTCGCGATATCGACGCGCCGAACATTCAGGATCGTAGAATGTCGGCGCAATTCTTCGCCCAAGCACGCCTCCCGCAGCGTTGATTTCTTCGGTGGCCAGGAGCGTCGCATTTGCTTCGGCTATTTCCGCGGCAGCTGTTACGCCGCTCTTGGAAAATAGAACGCCGATTTTCCAATCGTCATTGGTCACAACTATCACCTGAGAACGGAGCACAGACAGGAATACGCCTGTCGGGCCGGTCGACACAGGCGAGAGCGGGAAACGCCACTGTTTCTCCGGCTATAGGAGTATACTTGCAAGGTTGCGAGTGCAATGCGTCAGCAGTGCGTGGCGGCATGGAGGAACGCCAAAGTGGCGATGCCGAGCGTCTCGTGCCGAGGCCTTGTCGCAGATCGATCGTCAACCTTGGCCGCAGCCTGAGGGTTCCTCCATTTCAGAGGAGCGTGTTCATGCTCTCAGGCAGCGCCTTTGTGAGCGTCGGCGATCTTTTCCGCCATCATGATCGTCGGGAGGTTCGTGTTCGCACAGGGAATCGTGGGCATCAGCGAAGCGTCGCAGACAAACAATCCTTGCAACCCACGCACCCGTCCCGTGGCATCCGTCACCGCCATCCTGTCCCCGTCGGGACCCATGCGGCAGGTGCCGGACGGATGCCAGACGCCGCCGACTGTTTCGGCGATATAGGCCTCGAGCTCGCCACGGTTGCCGACCAGTCTGAGGGGATCGTCATAGTTCGACAGCATATGGGGAAACACCTTCTCGCGCAGCCGGCCGATCAGATCGAGGCCCACCGCTCCGATCCCGGTGACGACGGCGCCGGGCGCGCTCGGCTTGGAAAAACGCTTGCCGATCTCCGACATGCCGCCGGCGTAAACGCCGGAGACCACCGAATTCACCGTCGGGTCGAGCGCCAGGCTCACGGCGCGCTCGAAGGCATCGGCCAGGCGTACGAGGTCGCGCCTGTCGGAAAGCATGCGGAAATCGATGCGCGGCGGACCGTCCGGGGATGCGGGATCGAGCAGGAGCTGGCCACGCGAATAGGACTTGTTCACCCAGAAGAAGACGGAACCGAGCTGGCGCCCCACGGCATGCCAGGCCGCGCGGGTGACGAAGTTCATATGCATGTCGCCCGGCGGACATCCCTCCAGGCCGGAGGAGAAGCGATAGCCGATGGGAATGTGGTAGTCGGGCACGCCCCGCTGGCGTGCGGCCGGCCTGAGAAAGGGCACGATACCGGCCGAGGGATGCTCCATCAGGTTCTGGCCGACGCCGGGCAGGTGATGCAGGGCCTCAATGCCGCAATCGCCCAGATGGGGGGCCGGACCGATGCCCGAGCGCATGAGGATGGCGGGCGAGGACAGCGCGCCGGCGCTCAGCACCACCCGGTTCGCCTGCACGATCTGGCTGGCGCCTCCCCGCATGGCGATCACACCAACGGCCTTGCCATCGGCCAGGACGATGCGGGAGGCGGTGGTGTGGGTACGGATTTCCAGATTGGGGCGCGCCCTGACCTGCGGCGTCAGATAGGCCCAGGCCGTGCTGACGCGACGGCGCTGCTCGTCCATGTTGACGGCCATTTCAAAAGTGCCCTCCTCCCAAGCGCCGCCAGGGCCGAGCGGGGCGTACGCGTGAATTCCGTTGCACCAACTTATGTCGACACGCCGATGTCCAATACCAGCTTCACTGACCCCGAGCGCTTTCCGACCTGGATGGAAATGACGCCGATGAAGCGCGTGGCAAGACCGGACGAAATCGCCTCGGCCATCCTGTTTCTTGCTTCGGACGCCTCCAGTGCCATCACGGGAACGACCCTCGTGGTGGACTGCGGCTACACGATCTGGTGATGCTTCACCCGACGACTTCGTCAATCCAGCCAAGCAGCCGTTCGTGATCGAGCGGCTGCGTGGTATCGACGTCGAAAATCGGGCCGCGCCGCAATGGCTCCGCCCGCCTGGCAAGCGCATCGAGCTCGGGCAGGAAGGCTTCGCCCGGATGTCCAGCATGGCGCATATCGAGCCGCTGGCGATAGCGTTCGACGAGGATTTCCGGCGGTGCATGGCACCATACTTCCGCCGTGCTGCCGACCCCTGCGCGAACAAGATGGGCCTCCAGCACATCGCGGGGCTGAAAACCGAACCAGGCATCGACGATGAAGATCATGCCATCGGGAGCATCTCTCACGATCGACCATATCGCCTGATAGCTCGCTCGTCCCAACTTGCGATTGAACTCGCGATCCCCGACGCCGAGATGGTCGAAAAAAGGCTCCTTCACGCTATCCAGCGCAAGGATTGGCCATCCGCGTGCATCCGCTACAAAGCGGGCAACGCTACTCTTGCCGGTCGCCGGCACGCCATTGACCAAGATAGCCTTCTTCATGGCGAAAACAGATCATCCTTCATTCCAGCCAATGCTGCACCAATGACACCGGCGTCATCGCCCAAGACAGCAGGCCTGACCGGGCATTGATACCATGGCGACAGGGCCGGGGCCCATTCCAATGCCGCGCATGCCGTTGCGCCCAACCCGCCGCCGAGCAGGAAGAGTTCGGGATCCACGCTGGCGACAATGCTGTCGATCGCAGCCCTGAGCGGCACCGCCCAGGCCTCGATCACCCCTGTTGCCCTCGCGTCTCCGCTGCGTGCGAGAGCAAGAATCTCGTCCGCGCTCGTTCCAACCGCAAGTCCGGCGGCGGCGATATGGCGGCCGAGAGCCGTGCCGGAACTGGTGGTCTCGACGCAACCGATCCGGCCACAATTGCAGACGGCGCCGCCAAGATCGACCGTCACATGGCCAAGTTGGCCGGCGCTACGCTGCCCCCGCATCACGGCCCCGTCCAGCACCACCGCACCGCCAATACCGGTGCCAATCGTCAGCATCGCCACATGGCGACAGTCGCGGGCGGCGCCCGCGGCAATCTCGCCGACAAGCGCCATGTTGCAATCATTGTCGATGAAGGCGCTTTTGCCGGTCTCGCGCTCGATCGCTTCGGCAAGCCGTATGGTGGACAGGTCGACATATCCGCCCGAGAGCACCTGATTGCGGCGCGCATCGACTCGCCCGGGAACACCGATGCCAACCGCTGTAATGCCAGGCCTGTCGAGGGCCCTAATCAGGGCAATGAGGCGGGAGGTCAGCGCCGTCGGATCTCGCAATGTCCTTTCAACGAGGCGCTCCAGGATCTGCCCGGATGCATCGATGCAAGCAGCCCGCACATTGGTTCCGCCAATATCGATGCCGATCGCCAAAGGGGGCTTATGCATGGCAGGCTGGCCCGTCAGGCCGCTTGCGCGGCTTTGCCGGCGTAGCGGGCGACCACAGCCTGAATTTCGCGCAGGCGCGGGACCGCAATTGTCGCGAGACGGTCGGCCGTCTCCTTGCGATCGAGCGAGATGCAGTCCTTCCACAGGGCACGACCGGCAATGACTCCCGAAGCCCCGTTTCTCATGGCCGTCTCGACTTGACCAAGGAAGGTCGAGTGATCGACACCTGCCGACAAAACCGCCCATGGTACCGCACCGGCGAGACGAGTAACGCCGGCACAAGCTTCCGCCGTGCCCGGATAGGGCAGCTTCAAGACCTTCGAGCCGCAGTCCAGACAGATCCTGGTTCCCTCCAGAACCAGTTCGGGCACCTTGGCGACATAGTCCTCGCGGCTTTCACCCGGCAGTTCATAGGTCAGGAATTCGACCACCAGCAGGAGATCTTCACGGGCGAAGTCCTCGATGCAACGGCGCAGAATGTCGATGTTATGGATATTGGCCTCCGGCCGGTCCGCACGAAGATACACCATGATCTTGCCGCCCGTGCCCCCCATCGCGCGCACATGGCGGGCATCGATTCCAGGAACCAGGCGCGACAAGCGATAGCCTTCCGGCGTCTTGTCGAACCCAGACGCATCGAGGCCGATCAGGAGGGCCACATCGCGGGCAAGTACGCCGTCATCCACCACCTTGGGGACGGCACAGATCGGATCGAGCAGCACGCAGGAAGCCGCACTCGCCAGATATTGGACGATGTCGGATTTGGTTTCGCCCAGCGTCGCGTCACTGATCTTGGCCTGTTCGGCCGGGTCGTTCGCCAACAAGGAGCGCATGCCGCCACGCTGGTCGCAGGCAATAACCATCATCATTCCATTGGGGGCGCAGATCTGCTGGTAACCGCGAAGCTCCGACGTCGTCATCCTGGTCATGAGACCCTCTCCTAATATCTGTGCTCACGGCCGAGCGCCGGACGCGTTTGACCATGCCCTTACGCTTGCAAAGACGTAAGAGGCCTGCGGCTCTGATCGATTTGCGTTGAACAAGACGCAAATATGCTGCACGGCTCGTGTCCTGCCTGAAAGAACGCGATGCCTCTTGTTTCACAAAGTGACGTGTAACATATTTCTGAAAGGAATTGCAACCTGTCTGAGAATGTTTCCATGGATGGGTCGGCCACGCGTAAGACGCTGCATCTGGTGGCGCGCCTGCACTATGAATCGGATCTCTCACAAGTCGAGATCGCAAGGCGCCTGCAACTCTCGACCGCCACCATCTCCCGCTTGCTTCGAAGAGCGCGGGAGGAAGGGATCGTGCGCATCGAGATTCGCGACTTTGTTGCGCCAGAGGAGATCAGGCGCGACTTGATTAACGCTCTCGGCCTCAAGCAAGCCGCCGTGGTGGACACCGTTGAAATTGGCTTGCTGGATTCGCTTGCCCAGCCGGTCGGCACGCTTCTCAAGGAAGCGGGGCTGAAGGATGGCTCTGTTCTCGCCATTGGTTGGGGCCGAGCGGTGCGCGGCGTGATCCGAGCCGGTCTGCCGCGTATTCCCGGCGTGATCACGGTGCCTGCAACGGGCGGTATCCAGCAAGCAGCGCCACATTTCCAGATCAACGAGTTCGTGCGCCAGGCGGCCGAACAGCTTGGTGGCGAACCAAAATTCATCTTTGCGCCCTATTTGCCGGCCCCTCAGTATCGCGATGCCTTTGTGAGCGATCCTGCCGTCCGCGAGCTCATTACCCTTTGGGACCATATCGACGTTGCCCTGGTGGGGGTTGGACTGCCGCATACCGTCGACCCCATCCATGCCGGCACCGTTACGTCCAGCGAACGGGCCCTCACCCATGTCGCGGGGGATGTCATCCGGCATTATTTCGACGAGGACGGCACCATATTGCCATGGGATGGCAACAACAGCCTGATCGCCGTTTCGCCGGCCCAAATGCGGGCCGTGCCACTCGTCATCGGCGTTGCCGTATCACCGGCAAAGGCGAAGGCAATCATCGGCGCGGTCAGAGCAAAACTGATCAATGCAGTCGTCACGGATGTGGCCACCGCCGAGGCCATCCTCGGCGAACTGCAAGCATGAAGGAGAGGAAATCCCACGAGCCTCGAAGCACGCTATTGCAGCGGAAGCTTGGCTTCTTTTTTCTTAACGATGGGCCGGAGCTATCGGCTCCGCTTCTCCCATTGCCAGGTCCAGGGAACACCGGGGTCGATTTCCGGTCCTAAATAGAGGCGGGTGGCGCGGAACCTATAGGTGCGGCCAAGAAGCGTATCCACGAAAATCCGGAACTTCTGGAGCAATGGCTGGCCGGCGAGAAAACCGAGAGCGGCGCGGACGGCCGCGAAGCTGCCAAGAGGCAGCATTGCTACCGACGTCGCTTTCGGTCCGAACCATGGCCTGTGATGCAGATGCCTCTGCGAGGCGACCCGGCTCGAGCTCCCTTCCCCGAAGCAGGGAGCTTCTTTTTCGCGAAGAGGCGGCCGTGAGTCGCAAATACTTCGATCAAGTTGCATTTATTACAAGAATTTACGGAATAATTTGAGCCAAATCTCATGTAATATGAGCTCGATGCAATTCATGATCGTAAATAATGAAATTCCGATCATCGGAGCTTGGTCTCGGGGGAGACAATTCTAAGATTCGAAAAACGCCGAATGTCGGTAACGTCTGTCGAAATCCTTGATGGCGACGTTGATTTCGCGGAACAGGCATATCAGTGCGTGCGCAAACAGCACGATCGATATGACGAACAGGAGGGAAGCCCCCCATTCGCGCTGCATACCAACCAGGGCGTTGAAGAATACGATCAGAATCACTGTTGCCACACAGATGCCAGCAGCGACGATCGAGCGGATGCCGCGATAAAGCAGGCGCCCCCGCCGGGCCAGCCACTTGGCCAGGAGAGCACGATCCTGCCCGTCGAGATGCGCCAGCTTCTTTTCCTCGAGCTCACGGATGCGATCGCTGACACGCCAAAGGCGGTTCATCAAAAGAGTCAGAAAGGCGGCAACTGCAAGCAGTAGAAAAGCCGGTGCCAACGCCTGTGGCGCGATCAGGGAAAAGCGTACGCTAGTGATTCTCAATGCAGCGTCGCTAAGCCATATATAGAAATCCGACGACATAGCTCTGCATCCTGTTCTGAAGTAAAATGTCCCAAGGTCGCGAAAGGCGGACTTTGGCAAACTACGCAGCAATCGATAATAGGTCCATTGCTGCCTCAACCACTTCCTTCGAATCCGCCTGACCGAGGCTTTTTGCTCCTTTCTGGCATGTCTTCACTGCAGGCGCCTCCCGGATCGGATCGCCCGGCTGGACAAGGATCTCATCTAGGGCGTGCATCCATGCGATTCCCCTGCCCTATGCCGCCAACATCCTGAATGAAACCGCCTTGGGCGATGTTCGCACGGGAAGCAGCATTCTCGATCTAGAAAGCTGAGTCGATGCGGATAAGGCCGCCGGGTATACGGGCTGGTGGAGCTGCGAGCTCTTCCGCAGGCGCCAGCATCAGGACAACAGCCATGCCATCGCTGCCGCAGCGAGGTTCGATAAGTGACTGCCCTACTCGGTCGTGGGCGCCTTTGGACGGTGCCAGCCAGTCTTGCTCAACACCGGGCTTGCGTTGGGCTCTCTTATAGGGTACCCCCCTATCATATTCTTGCTGGGGTTCGCCATGCATACGATCAAGGAAAAAACCCGGCTCATCGCCAGGGTTCGCCGTATCAAGGGCCAGGCTGAGGCGCTCGAACGAGCGCTCGAACAGGAACTGGGCTGCGCGGATGTACTGATGCTGGTCGCGTCCATGCGTGGCGCGGTGAATGGTCTGACCGCCGAGGTCATGGAAGACCATATCCGCCATCACATCGTGGATCCGGACAAGGAAAACTCCAGCCAGGCGCAGGGAGCGGCCGAATTGATCGAGGTCTTGCGGACCTATATCAAATAGAAAGACCCGAACGTGGTTTCGATCTCCGACATGCTTCAGCAAGGTTCCACGAACCTTTGGCTGTTCATCCCCAGTGCCATCCTTCTGGGAGCGTTGCACGGCCTAGAGCCGGGACATTCCAAGACGATGATGGCGGCTTTCATCATAGCGGTCGGAGGTACCGTGACTCAGGCTGTCTTGCTCGGCCTGT
Source organism: Labrys sp. 22185 (assembly GCF_052045555.1). Taxonomy (NCBI): domain Bacteria; kingdom Pseudomonadati; phylum Pseudomonadota; class Alphaproteobacteria; order Hyphomicrobiales; family Xanthobacteraceae; genus Labrys; species Labrys sp. 22185. The sequence continues at coordinate 25,771 of NZ_JBQEPH010000022.1, forward strand.
CGGCGACGATCTCCCATACCGCCGTCGTCTGGGCGGTCGCGCTGCTCGGACAATATTTCGGGCGCAATTGGAGCAGTGAGGCAACGGAGCCCTATTTCCAGGTGGCTTCAGCGATCCTGATCGTCCTCATCGCCGCCTGGATGTTCTGGCGCACCTGGCGCGAGCAGCACCATAGCCACGATCACGATCATCACCACCATGGCGAGGAGGTGCGGCACATCAACACCGGCCATGGCACGGTCACCCTCGAGGTGTTCGAGGACGGCGTGCCGCCGCGCTGGCGCCTGAGCTTCGAAAAGGGCGAGCGATTTCCCGCCCATGAGGTCTCCGTCGAAACGATCCGTCCGGATGGTGCGCGCCAGGTCTTTCACATGGCCGATCGCGGCGCCTATCTCGAAAGCACCGAGGAAATCCCGGAGCCGCACGCCTTTTCCGCCGCCCTCAATCTGGGGCATGGCGATCACCTGCACAGCTTTCCCCTGGAATTCACCGAGCATGAGCATGGCCATGGGCATGAGCACACGGATCTTGGCGCAGAGGAGGACGCCCATGCGCGCGCCCATGCCGAGGATATTCGTCGTCGCTTCGCCGGTCGTACTGTAACCACGGGGCAAATCGTGATGTTTGGCCTGACAGGCGGGCTCATCCCCTGCCCGGCTGCCATCACCGTGTTGCTGCTGTGTATTCAGCTCAAGCAGCTCTCCCTGGGCTTCCTGCTGGTCCTTTGCTTCAGCATCGGCCTCGCCGTCACCATGGTTTCCGCCGGTGTGCTGGCAGCGCTGAGCATCCGGCATGTCGAAAAGCGCTGGTCCGGGTTCTCGGCCTTTGCTACGCGCGCACCTTATGCCTCGGCCGCCGTGATATTCTGTGTGGGTCTCTACATGGCCTGGTCGGGCTTGCACGCTTTGCCGGCGTGAATCCAAGCGGATCTGTCTTCTGATCCCAGCCCGACGGCAGATCTCCGCCACCGTCACACCATCGGTACCCTGCTTGAGAATGAACGCCTTCTGGGCCTCCGAAAACCTGCTTGCCTTCGTTGTCCTCCGCTCCTCCCAGCCTAGGGATTCGGCCGCGGGAAACTCCAGCTCAAAACGGTCCTGTTTCCTGGGAGTAGATCAGCCGCAGGGATGCGCCCTCACCGGAATCCAAACGATGCCGTTGGAAGCTCTTTGCTCAGGGATGCTGCTGGACGCTGAGGCCGCCATCGATGGTCAGGCAGGCTGCGTTCATGAACGGGCATTCGTCCGAGATCATGAACACCGCGGCAAGCGCGATTTCCTCAGGCGTGGCGATACGCCCGCCCGGATGCAGCTTCAGCGTCTGCGCCTTGGCGGCCTCGGGATCGGGGAAGCTGTTCCAGTAGTCGATCACCTTCTGGGTGGAGACATAGCCGGGCGCGAGCGCGTTCACCCGCACGTTGCGCCCGGCATATTCCAGCGCCAGCGACTTGGTCATGCCAAGCAAGGCGTGCTTGGCCAGGGGATAGGGGAAGGTATGGGGAATGATGGTGAAGGCATGTGTCGAGGCAATGTTGAGAATGACGCCACGGCCGCCGGCGATCATCCCCGGCAGGACCGCCTTGCAGCAATGCCAGGCCCCCTTGAGATTGACGTCGAAGCATCGGTGCCACTCTTCGTTGGTCGTCTGCAATGGTTCGGCGAAGACGTTGATGCCGGCATTGTTGACGAGTGCGTTGATCTCGCCAATCGCCGACGTCGCCTGCGAAACGGCCTGCGCAATACCCTGCTCGTCGGTGATGTCGACGGCCCGATAGGCGATGGGCGCACCCTGCCCCGCCAGTTCGTCGCCGACACCGGCAAGCAGTTCCTCGTCCCGATCGAGGAGGAAAACGCTAGCCCCTTCGCGCACGAAGGCGCGAACCATCGCCAGCCCAATGCCTTGGGCGGCGCCCGTTACCAGAATGCGCTTGCCTGCGAGCCGACCCGTCATCCTGCCCATGCCCCTACCATTCGGCCAGGCTGCCATCCTCATGGCGCCAGACCGGGTTGCGCCAGCGATGCCCCTCCCGGGCCCGCTCGATCACATAGTCCTCGTTGACGTCGACCCCCAGGCCCGGCCCCTGCGGGATGGAGACGAAGCCGTCCTCATAATGGAACACCTCCTTGTTGGAGATGTAGTCGAGAATGTCGTTGCCCTGGTTGTAATGGATGCCGAGGCTCTGTTCCTGGATGAAGGCATTGTAGCTGACGGCATCGACCTGCAGGCAGGCCGCGAGTGCGATCGGACCCAGCGGGCAGTGCGGCGCAAGCGCCACGTCATAGGCCTCCGCCATGGTGGCGATCTTGCGGCACTCGCTGATGCCTCCCGCATGCGACAGATCGGGCTGGAGAATGTCGACATAGCCGTCCGCCAGCACGCCCTTGAAGTCCCAACGCGAATAGAGCCGTTCACCGAGTGCGATCGGGGTGGAACAATGATTGGCGATCTCCTTGAGAGCCTCCTTGTGTTCGGACAGCACGGGCTCCTCGATGAACAGGAGCTTGTAGGGGTCAAGCTCCTTGGCCAGCACCTTTGCCATCGGGCGATGGACGCGGCCATGGAAATCGACGCCGATGCCGATATGGGGCCCGATCGCCTCGCGCACGGTGGCGATGGTCGCCACCGCCCGGTCGATCTTGTCATGCGTGTCGACGATCTGCATCTCTTCCGAACCGTTGAGCTTGATCGCCTTGAAACCGCGTGCCACCGCTTCCCTGGCATTGCTGGCGATGTCAGCCGGGCGGTCGCCGCCGATCCAGGAATAGACCTTGATCTTGTCGCGGCATTGGCCGCCCAGCAGCGCATGGATCGGCTGTCCCAGCGCTCTGCCCTTGATATCCCACAAGGCCTGGTCGATGCCGGCGAGCGCGCTCATATGGACCGCGCCGCCGCGATAGAAGCCGCCGCGATAAAGCACGTTCCAATGGTCTTCGATCAGCATGGGATCCTTGCCGACGATGTAGTCGGCCAGTTCGTGCACGGCCGCCTCGACGGTCAGCGCACGCCCCTCCACGACGGCCTCGCCCCAGCCGGACAGGCCCTCGTCGGTCTCGACCTTCACGAACATCCAGCGCGGCGGAACGATGAAGGTGGTCAGCTTGGTGATCTTCATGGCACTATCCAATGATCTCTATGGGATCGACCCTGGGCCCTGCCCCGGCCGCCCGCCGCAATTCATGAATGAAGGATGAGGTCCGCAGCCTTCCCCGCCGCGGCGAGCACGGCGGCATTGGTGTTACCGCTGACGATGGTCGGCATGAACGAGGCATCGACGACCCTGAGGCCCGCGACCCCGCGCACCCGCAGATCCGGCGTGAGAACCGCTTCGGGATCGGCATCGTGGCCCATCCTGCAGGTGCCGACGGGGTGATATCCGGTCTTGACCGTGCGCCGGCAATGCGCCGCTATCGCCTCGTCGCTCGTCACGGCGGGACCGGGGAAGATCTCCTTGTCGATCAGGTCACGCAGCGGAGCGGCAGCCAGCACCTGCCGCGCAAAGCGGAACCCCGCCATCGTCGTGGCCAAGTCCTCGGGATGGCCGAAGATCTGGGTGTCGACGATGGGATCTGCGAAAGGATCGGCGCTGGCGAGCGCTACGCGACCGCGCGCCCTGGGACGCAGCAGCAGTGAATTGATGGTGACGCCATCGCCGGGGTCGGTGCCCATCACGTCCCTGTCGAGATAGACCGTGGGCACGCAGAACATCTGGATGGTCGGTTCGGCGCTGCTTCCGGTGGGATCGAGGAAGGCGCAGGTCTCGACGCCGGTGGTCGAGGCCGGCCCCGTGCCGAACAGCAGATATTGCAGGCCGGCCTTGATCATCGGCCAACCGCGGTCCTGGCGATAATAGCCGAATGTTCCCCGCGTCGTGGCGACGACGGGACACTCGTAATGGTCCTGAAGGTTGCGCCCGACGCCGGGCAGTACAACCTTGGCGGCGATACCGTGACGGGAGAGCTCGTCCTCGGGGCCGACGCCCGACAGCATCAGCAGCTTCGGCGTCTGGTAGGCCCCCGCCGCCAGGATCACTTCGGTACCGACGTCGGCCTTGTGGTGGCTCCCGTCCTGCAGATAGTCGACGCCGACCGCACGGCCCTGCTCGATGCGGATCCCTGTCACCGTCGCATCGGTCACGATGGTCAGGCGCGGATCGCGCATCACCGGGGCAAGAAAGGCCGTGACGGCGCTGCAGCGACGGCGGCTCGCCCAGTCGATGGTGTGCTGCATGAAGCCGACACCGAACTGGGAAGCGCCGTTGAAATCGGGATTGTAGGGAATGCCCATGCCCTGCAGCGTCTTCACATAGGTCCGCGTCATCGGGCTGGTATGGCCGAGATGCGAGACCTTGAGCGGGCCGCCGACGCCATGGAAGGCGTCGGCCAGATGGTCATTGTCCTCCTGCGCCTTGAAATAGGCCAGCATGTCCTCATAGGACCAGGCTCCGTCATTGGCGGCACCCGGCGCGGTCACGGCCGCGTTCCAGCGCACATAGTCACCGGGCTGGCCGCGCATATAGACCATGGCGTTGACGGTGCTGCCGCCCCCGAGCACACGCCCCTGCGGCACGATCGGCCCACGCCCGTCGAGCTGGGGCTGCGGCGCGGTCTTGTGCATGGCCAGATAGGTATCCTTCGCCAGGAACTTCATGTAGCCGGCCGGAAAGTCGATGATCGGGCTGGCCTTCGCCGGTCCGCGCTCGATCAGCAGCACGCGTGCCTTGGCGCGCCCGACGAGGTGGGAGGCGACGACGCAGGCCGCGCTGCCCCCCCCGACGATGATGAAATCGAACTGCCCCTTGTCGGACATTGCAGGCTCCAGGACTCAGGCCCGTTGACGGGGATGATCGCCGCCCTGAAGCGGCCGGCCGGAAAGACGGTGTGGTCGAAGCCGGACGCTGCCGGCCAATGTCTCCCCGGGCCTGAGAACCCTGAGATCTCCCAGATCGGGCAGGTTGTGGCCATTGGCCAGGTGCGACATCGGCTCGAAGCAGAAATAGTCCCGCCGGAAGGAGGGATCGAACTGCGTGTCGGAAACAAAGAGGAAGGCATGCCTGAACACCGGATCGGCCTGGAGGCGAAGCTGCATGTTCCGTTCCGGCCAGGTGATCATGGCTAGGCCATCCCAACCTTGCAGGCCATTATTGACCCATCGATCCGGAATGGAGCGCGGGGCGGAAAAGTCGAGCGCCTCGGGAATGGCGATGGGCTCGCCGGGAAGCCACTCCTCCACCTCCGTCCACAGCGCAGTCGCCTTCGCCATCAGCGTCGTCGCCGGCGTCAGGGGGAAATAGGGGTGCCATCCCAGCCCGAACGGCAGGGACGCATGGCCTCGGTTGGCCACCGCCAATCGCATCTCGAAGGCCCCGTCGACAAGGGCGAAACGCTGCTCGGCCTCGTAGACATAGGGCGTGCCCTTTCCTGCATGCGAGAACACCATGGCAAGGCTCGTCGGCCCCTGCGCGGTGATGTGCCAATCGGCCTGCCAGCCCTCCCCATGCAGATAATGCCTGTCCCAATCCGTGTTCGGTTCCAGGACATGGTCCTGTCCCTCGAAGCGAAAGCGGTTGTCCTTGACGCGGTTGCCGAAGGGCACCAGTGGGTAACAGGCCGAGGACAGGGCGTCGGCGTCCGACGAGGGCGCCGGGCGCAGGAGAGGAATGCGCACGCCTGCCTCTTCCCACCACAGGCCGAGGACGAGGCCGCCCGCCGTCGACAATTGCGCGCGCAGGGAGCCGTGCTGGAGATCGACAACCGGCATGTCCTAGCCCTTGTTTCGCGCCATCGAGCGCTTGATGGCCTGGATGTTGGCCAGCACGGCGACGACGATGATCAAGCCGCGCACCACCTGCTGGAAGAAGGGGTTGATCCCCAGCAGCACCAGGCCGTTGCCGATCAGGGTGATGACGAGCACGCCCAGCAGCGTGCCGAGCATCGAGCCGCGCCCGCCGGAGAGCGAGGTGCCGCCCACGACGACGGCGGCAATGACGTCGAACTCCAGGCCGCTCGCGGCGGTGGCATTGCCTGAGCCCAGCCGCGAAACCAGGAGGATGCCGGTCACCGCGGCCATGGCACCGCCGATGGCAAACAGCATGACGCGGATGCGTGTGACATTGATGCCGCTGAGGAAGGCAGCCTGCGCATTGCCGCCAATGGCGAAGACGCTGCGGCCGAAGGCGGTCTTGCGGCTGACGAAAGCGAAGACGCCGAAGAGCACGAGCATGATGATCGCGGCGGGCGGAATCCCCAAGACCGGCCGGTCGAGCGCGTCGACGATGTCGTTGCGTCCGATCGACACCGGCAGGGCATCGGTGATGAACAGGGCGATGCCGCGCAGTGCACTCCACAGGCCGAGCGTGGCCACGAAGGAGGGCACGTCGAAGAATGCCCTCAGCACACCGGCGATCGAGCCCAGGAGCCCGCCGACCACGATGGCCAGGGCGAAAGCCGGCACTGTCGGCACGCCCCACTGCAGGAAATAGGCCAGGACCACCGAGACGAAGGCCACCATCGGGCCGACGCTCACATCGATCTCACCCGCGATGATGATCAGCGTCGCAGCCCAGGCGGCGATGCCGATCGTGGCGGCATCACGCAGGATGTTGATCTGGTTGTTGAACGACAGGAAGCCGGTGGCGCTGGCCGTGAACACCACGTAGAGCACGATGATGGCGACGAACAGGCTCAGTTCGTTCATATGGCGAGAGAAATCGAAGCCTGCACGGGCACTTCGGTTCGAAGCGGCAGCCCCTGCGGTTCTGTCCTGTGACATCGGGTATCCTCGTCAGTGTCCGGTGAGGCAGGCGGCCATGACGGCATCCTGATCGATCTCGGGCGCAGTGAATTCTTCGGCGAGCCGACCCTCGCGCAGCACGAGGACGCGATCGCAGACCAGCGGCAGTTCCTCGATCTCGCTGGAGACGAAAACGATGCCGCAGCCCTCAGCCGCAAGCTGCCGGATGATGGCGTAGATCTGCGACTTGGCTTCCACGTCCACGCCGCGGGTAGGCTCGTCGAGCAGCAGCACGCGGCTGCGCGCATGCACCCAGCGGCCGATCACCACCTTCTGCTGGTTTCCGCCCGACAAAGTGCCGATTGGGGTGTCGGTGCGGGCGGTCTTCACATGGAGATGCTCGATGATCCGGCGGGTCGCCCGCGCCATCAGGCTGGAGGACAGCACGCCGCGCCGGCTGACGGCGGCAAGGTCCGTCACCAGCGTATTTTCATCGACGCCGAGCAAGGGAACGATACCTTCCTCCTTGCGGCTTTCAGGCGTGTAACCGAAGCCGCGCTCGACCATCTGGCGATAGCGCGCGCCCGTCACCGGCTTGCCGTCCACGCGGATCTCGCCGCGGTCGGCCCTGCGCACGCCCATGATGGCCTGCAGCAGTTCGGTGCGCCCCGATCCCAGGAGCCCGGCAATGCCGAGGACCTCGCCCTGCCGCAGGCGAAAGGACACGGAGGCCAGTTTCGGCGCCAAAGCGAGATCCCTCACCTCGAGCAGGGTGTTGTCCGCGACCCGGTTCTCCAGCTGTGCGGCCGGCCCACTTTCCGAGCCGAGCATCAGGCGAACGATCTGGCGCGTGTCCGCCCCCTTCACGTCGACGGTGTCGATCACCCGCCCGTCGCGCATCACCGTGGCGCTGTGCGCGACCCGGCGGATTTCGTTCATGCGATGGCTGACATAGATCACGGCGATGCCCTCCGCCGCGATGCGTGTCACCGCCGCCATTACCCGCTCGGCCTCGGCGGCTGCAAGCGAGCTGGTCGGTTCGTCCAGGATCACCAGCCGGGGTTTGCCGATCAGCACGCGTGCGATTTCCAGCAATTGCCTCTCGGCCGGCGAAAGGCTGGCAACGAGCCGCCTGGGCAACAGGTCCAGCCCGAGCCTTGCCATGGCCTCGGCGGCCTCGGCCTCCATCCGCGCCGACTGGATGACACCGCCCTGGCGTGGCCAGTGGCCGAGGAACAAATTCTCGGCCAGCGACATCCCGGGCACCAGGCTGAGCTCCTGATAGACCACGCGCACACCGCTGGCAAAGGCGGCCTGCGCGCGGGCGGAGCCGGTCTGGCCGAGTGCCTGGCCAGCGATCTCGACCGCGCCGCTATCGGGCAGCTCGGCACCGGTGAGCAAGCGGATCAGGGTCGACTTGCCCGCACCATTCTTGCCCAGCAGGGCCCTCACCTCACCGGCCGCCACCTCGAAGGTGACGTCGTCGAGCGCCAGCACGCCGGGATAGCGCTTGGTGCAATTGCGGATGGAGGCAACCCGTTCGGCGTCGGCCAACGGGCCTGGGGAAATGGCTGGCGTCATGTCGCTATCCTTGCCTGGCCGCAACTGGGAAGACCTCAGGCGATCCCTAGAGCAAAGCGCGTTCAAGCGTGAACGCTTAATTGCTCTAACTCCTTGTTCTGACGCGTCTTTGCGTTTCTTGGTGATTCCACCAAATCGCAAAACGCTTTAGGGGATGCCGTCGGCATGCGCCTTGAGCCAGGCCTGGCCGTCCGCTGCACTCTTGTAGACGTCGATGTCGTAGGCGACCTTGATGCCCGCCGGCGGCTGGCCGTCGATCGACTTGATCGCCTGGGCGAGGGCGAGCTTGCCCAATCCCTGGCCCGAGATGTCGACGACACCCTTGATGACGGAGTTGTCGGCCAGTTCCTGGGCGATCTCGGTGGTCATGTCGCCCCCGAACACCACGGTCTTGCCGACACGCCCCTGGCTCTTGACCGCGCGCGCAGCGCCGAGCGTAGCCCCACCCGCCTCGCCGAAGAAGGCATCGAGATCCGGATGGGAGGACAGCATGGTGCTCGCGACCGAGACGGCCTTGTCGAGGATCGCGCCTTCCTGGTTGGCCACGATCTGGGCGCCGGGCACCTTGGCCTTGAGGGCTTCTTCGAAGCCCTTGCGACGCGTGACGCAGACCTCGACGAATTCGCAGTTGAGCACCGCGATCTTGGGAGCGTCCTTCTTCTGCGCGATGAAATAGTCGCCCGCGACCTCGCCCAGCTTGTGCCCGAAATCATAGGGATCGCCGACGGCATAGGCCGAGACATATTCCTTCATGTCGGCCTCGTTCAGGCAGGTGTTGTAGCAGACCACCGGAACGCCGGCATCGTGGGCCCGGCGGATGGCACGATAGGAGCCGTCGGCGGAGACCGGAGAGACGATGATGGCCTGGACGCCGGCCGAGATCAGCGAGTCGATGAAGGAGGCTTCCTTGGTCACGTCGCCCTGGGCGTTGGTCTCCACGATGTCGAGCTTGCGCCCTGCCTCGGCACCGCCGGTCTGGATACCCTTGCGAACGCCCGCGTAAAAACCCTGCGCATCCATATAGATGGCGCCGACCTTAAGGTCCTTGCCATCGGCCAGCGCGCTTCCGGCCGCGGCGCAGATGGAAGCGGCAATAGCCGTCATCACTGCGAATTTCGAAAGCTTCATCGGTTCCTCCCCGTCTTTTGATCGTTGGCCAGCCCCGCAACGCCGGATCGAGCCTGCAAGCCGCGGCATGCCTGGTTGCGGCACCATAAAAATAATCGTATTATTGTCAAGATAAATACTATTTATTTTCGACTCGCATCGGGACGCGCAGAAATGTGTGGCCGGGTGCCCTTGGCAAGGCGAGCGGCGTTGCGTCTGGCGTGATTTTGTTTTCCAGCTCGCCTCGCATAGCCTTGCCGGTGCCGAAGCCGCGGCGTGGGGGGAACTGGAAGTGACTGACATCAGGATCGGCTCGGCACTGACCGAGAATGGCAATCCGATCGCCGCCCACGGCAAGCGCAGCGTCCGGGAAGCCCTGCTGCGGCAATTCGTCGAGAAGATCGTTTCAGGCGAGTTTGCCGAGAACGCGACCCTGCCCAACGAAGCCGAATTGACACAGCAGTTGGGCGTGAGCCGCACGAGCCTGCGCGAGACCATGCAGTATCTGTCCGCCCTGGGCATGATCCGCTCGCGGACCCGGGCCGGCACCACGGTGTTGCCGCGCGAGAACTGGAACTATCTCGATCCGCTCGTGCTCGACGCCGTGCTGAAATTCGGCACGGACGAGCGGTTCTATGTGTCCCTGATCGAGGCGCGCCAATTGCTGGAGCCGGCGGCCGCGGCGCTCGCCGCCGCTCATGCGGGCGCCCGGGAATTGCTGCATATTTCCAATGCGTTGGAAGAAATGGTCGAGGCCAATTCGCGCGACAACGAAGCCTGGAGCCGGGCCGACCTCGACTTCCATACCGCCATCATCAATGCGAGCGGCAACTGGGTCTATCGCCAGTTCGCCACCGCCATTCGCGCCGCCCTGCTGGCGAGCTTTCGCCTCACCAACCGGGCGAGCCAGTCCCATGAAAATGCCATCATGAAGCATCGGGCCGTGTTCGACGCCATCCGATTGCGCGAGCCCGAGACGGCCCGGCAGGCGATGATGCGCCTGATCGACGTGGCCCGCGACGAGATCACCGAAGCGCTGCGCCAGGCCAAGGCGCCCACATAAAAGTTCAGATCCCGACGCTCTTCGCGCAGGCCGCAACAGAACCGAATAGATGGGCTCGGCGGTGAAGCCCATCCAGGCCGGGATGCAAGCAGCGATAATCAAAAATGGCGAGCGCAATCTCCAGGCCCTGGCCCCGCATTTTTACGGTTTGACCTGCACCGCACCGGCCCATTCGGGCCCCAAACATCAGCGATAGGCCGGCAGCAGATTGCCATGCGCGGCGATGAGATCGTCGACCAGATGCCAGATCTGGTCCGGCGATAATTCCGCCGCGGTGTGCGGATCCAACAATGCGGCCTGGTAGACGGCTTCCCGCCGGCGTTCCAGGGCGGCATGCACCGTCAATTCCTGCACATTGGTGCTCAGCCTGATCACGGCCGCGAGCTGACGCGGGAGAGAACCGACCTTGATCGGCTGGATGCCGTTGCGGTCGACATGGCAGGGCACCTCGACCACGCAGTCGGCGGGCAGATTGTCGATGAGCCCCCGGTTGCGGACATTGCCGTAGATCAGCCCGGGCTGGCCCGTCACCAATGCATGGATGATGCCGGCAGCATATTCGTTGCTGCGGCAGATCTCCACGGGCGCTCCACCCTCGAGCTCGGCGCGCAGCTTGTTCCAGCCGGCGATCTGATCCTCGCAGCGGGTGATATATTCGTCGAGGGGGATGCCATAACGCTCGATCAGATCGTCGCGCCGGCGCTTGATGTACCACGACGTATATTCAGAGAAATGCTCGGAGGACTCGGTGACGAAATAGCCGAGGCGCCGTAGCGCGTCGAAGCGGATGCGATCGTCCGGCGGCACCTTGCCATCCGCCGCCAGCGCCTTGAGGCGGGGATAGAGATCTTCGGTGCTGCCGTCCCGGTGGCGCTTGTTGAATTTCAGGAAGAAGGCGACATGGTTGATGCCGGCTGAGACATAGTCGATATCGCCGATATCCTCGCCGAGGCAGCGGGCGAGATGCGCCGAGGTGTGATGCACGCTGTGGCATAGCCCGACCGTGCGCAGCTCCGGCGCGATCTCGCCGATCGCCCAGCAATTGATCGCCATCGGGTTGACGTAGTTCATCAGGAGCGCATCGGGGCACAGATCCTCGATGTCCCGGCAGATCTCCTCCAGGACCGGAATGGTACGAAGGCCGCGGAAGATCCCACCGATGCCTAGCGTGTCGGCAATGGTCTGGCGCAGGCCATAGCGCTTGGGAATGTCGAAATCGACCACCGTCGCAGGTCGATAGCCCCCGACCTGCATCATCAGGATGACGAAATTCGCGCCGGCGAGCGCGACGCGCCTCTCGGTCGTGGCCTCGATGCGCACGCGCGGCAGGTCCAGCCCCTCGCAGATGCGCCGGGCGACGATCTCGGAGGTCTTCAGGCGCTCGCCGTCGATGTCGTGCAGGCTGATCACGCAATCGGCAAACACACCGTTGCTGAGCACGTCGCTCAGGATCGATTGGGCGAAAACCGTGCTTCCGGCACCGACGAGGCAGATCTTGGTCAAGGGAGGGCATCCTTGCTGGTTGGGACATCACCGGGACGCACAGGGCAGATCCTGCTTGCCGGTTGACTGGAAGGCGGCCTTTATTCCATTCATGAAAACAGGATGTCTTCCGGCTTTCGGACGACTTATTCCGGAATCAAAGCATCGAGTTCGCGAGCCATGGCGAGGCAATCACCAGCCTTTCAAGACGAGCACGCCGGTTGGGCCGACCTGTTCGACGGCAGCTCCTTCCATGTCGAGAGCCATGTCGCCGGCGCGATGGCGGCGGCGCATTGGCACGATCATGTGGAGCTCAACCTGCTGCTGGAAGGACGAATGACCTATCTCTTCCAGGGACGGCAGGAAACCGTGGAAGCGCGGCGGCTTGCGCTCTTTTGGGCCGCGATCCCGCACCGGGCCATCGAGGTCGCGCCGGGCTCCAGGCTGATCTGCCTTTACATCCCCTTCCAGGACTTCATGGCGCTGCCCATCGCAGGCTCGATCCGGAAAGCCGTCATGCACGGCGCCTTCCTGAAAGCGGCACAGATCCAGACGACGGATGCGGGCACATTCCAGCGCTGGGTCGACGAATGGCCAGGCGCCGATCCCGCCCGGCGGCGCCTGCTCCTGGACGAGGCCTGCCTGCGCGTGCGCCGCCTGGCACTCGATCCGCTCGAGGCGAGCGATTCCGCCCGACGCAAGGGTGGTGAGCGCCGTGACGGCCGATCCCCGTCGCTCGACCATGCCGAGCGGATGATCGAGATCATCAATCTGCGCTTTGGCGAAGAGCTTTCCATCGCCACGATCGCTGCCGCGCTCGGGATCCATCAGACCACCGCCACATCGGCGTTCCGACGGGTTCTTGGCATGTCGATCAACGAATACATCGTTCGCTTTCGCCTGAGCCGGGCCTTGCATCTGCTGGCCGACACGGACCAGCCGATCCTGGACGTGGCCTATGCCTGCGGATTCGGCTCGGCCAGCCGGTTCTACGACGTCTTCAAGCTCCGTACAGGCGTGACGCCGCGCCAGTTCCGCAGCCAGCTCTCCGCACGTTGATGGCAAGGCTGAAGAACCGATCCGAGCCTTGACGCGAGCCGGCCGACCCCTGGCGCCCGCTGCGTTCCAACCGCTATCCCACACCGATCACATGTCCGACGGCCGATCCGGAGAGCTTGCTGCGGCTCCCCCGCAGCGAAGAGGGCGCTGCCGGAACGCTTCCGACCCATCCCTTCGGGATCCGATAAAATCATAAAAAATCATAATCTTGATTGACTCTGTCGTTTTATTGGCATTCATTGATTTTATTGGAGCGGGTTGTGACCTGCCGTTGCAGCGGGGAAGGCATGTCTCAAGGGTCGAGCAAACTGGAACGCCTCGACGCGATCCGCGGCCATCTCTACACGCATGGTCCCTCCACGATTCAGGCTTTGGCCGATGCCGCAGGCGCCTCGCTCGCCACCATCCGCCGCGACCTGCAGATCCTCGAGGAGCAGGGCATCATCGACCGGGCTCATGGCGGAGCACGCATTGCGGAAGGGTCGAGCGTCGAGGTTGCCTTCAGCGCACGCGAGGGCCAGAACCTGGCAGCCAAGCGGGCGCTTGCTGCGGCCGCTTATGAAAAACTCGCCCCGCACGCGACCATCTTCCTGGATGCCGGCACCACGGTGCGCCAGCTCGCAAGGCTCCTGCGCATCAATCCGATACCGATGACCGTGTTCACCAATGGCCTCCTGGTGGCCCAGGAACTGCTGGATGTGCCCAAGCTGCGCGTGGTCGTGATCGGCGGTCAGCTGCGCAACGAGAATGCGTCCCTGGTCGGACCGGAAGCAGAGGCGATGCTGGAGCGGCTGTGGTTCGACCAGCTCTTCCTCGGCGTCAGTGCCATCGGCCCGGATGCCACGATCTACAGTGTCGACAGCGCCGAGGCGAGCCTGAACGCCCGCATGCTCAAGCGCGCCGAGAAGCGCTTCGTCGTCACCGATTCGAGCAAGTTCGGGGTGATGTCCACTTACGCGGTGGCCCCGCTCGCCCCCTCGATCAGCATCATGACCGATGCCAGCCTGTCTTCGGACTGGCAAACGCAGCTGCATGAGGTCGGCGTGCCGCTCACCCTGGTGGACGTACCGGCAGGTGCTTCCTGATGGCCGGGGTCCTCGCAATCGACGGCGGCGGCACCAAGACGATCCTGGCGACAGCAAGCCGGGACGGCGTGATCGGCACCTGGCTGGAAGGCGCCGGCATCAACCCGGTCGACAATCCCGATTGGCTCGCCGGCTTCGAGGCACAGATCCGGGCGGCCGGTGCGGCTGCCCAGGCCTGCGACCATGCCGTGCTGGCGCTCCCGGCCTATGGCGAGATTGCAGCGGTGACGCAGTCCCAGAACCAGGCAGCCGCGTCGGCGCTTGGGCAATCCCACGCCATCCTCAATGATGTCGAAGCGGCGCATGTTGCAGCCTTTGCCGGCGGGCCCGGCGTCCTGATCCTGGCGGGGACGGGGTCGATGGCCTGGGCCCGCGACGAGCATGGCAACGACCTGCGCGTCGGGGGCTGGGGCGATGCGTTCGGCGACGAGGGCAGCGCCTTCTGGATCGGTCGGGAGACGATCGCCCGCGTCAGCCAGGCCCTCGACGGACGCCTGACAGCACCGGCTTTGGCCGACGCCTTCTTCGCTTTCCTGGCGCTCGATCGGGCCGATCGCCCGCACGCCTTGCTGCAATGGCACGTCGAGCTGTCCCATCCTCGTTCCCAGATCGCAGCCTTGTCGGTCCTCGTCGATCGCCTGGCCGAGACAGGCGACGCCACCGCCGTCGCCATCCTCGACGAGGCCGCCGAACATCTCGCCCGCCATGTCGAGGCGGCCTGGCGCCGCATGGATGCCAAGACGTGCCGATCCTGGAGCTATGCCGGCGGCGTGTTCGCCAGCGGGCATGTACTGGCGAAGGTTACGGCTCGTGTGGGGGTCTCTCCCATGCCGCCGCGGCTTCCTCCGATTGGCGGCGCGCTGCTGCGCGCCGCGCAAGACCTCGACTGGCCCGTGGATCAAGCATGGATCGAGCGCCTGCGCGCCTCGATCACAGAACATGCAAGCCGCGCGAGGAATGGCCGCAGCTGACCATACAAAGAGGGATCATTGACATGTTACGGCACGGATTGCGTGCGTTCGTCGCACTTTCTGCGTTGATGCTGGCCCAGCCGGTCTGGGCGGACGACGCCAAGCCCCTGGCAGGGCAAAGCATCTCGGTCCTGCTGCCTTCCGGTCAGCGGCCTGGATTGGCGGAGGATTTCGAGAAGGAGACCGGCATTCACGTCGATCTCCAGTCGCTGTCCTGGAACGACATCCGAGCCAAGCTCGTCACGTCCCTGCTCGCAGGCAGCGCGCCGGCCGACGTCACCGAGGTGGACTGGTCGTGGACCGGCCAGTTCGGCGCGGCCGGCTGGTATACCCCCCTCGATGGCCTGCTCGACGAGGCCACGGTCAAGGACATCGCGACCAGCCCGATCTTCCGTTACGACGGCAAGCTGATCGCCCTGCCCTACAACAATGATTTCCGCGTTCTCATCGTCAACAAGGAGCACTTCGACAAGGCCGGCATCACGGCCATGCCCAAGACGCTCGACGAATTGCTGGCTGCCGCGCGGACCCTCAAGGAAAAGGGTGTTTCCAAATACCCGATCGGCATTCCCCTGTCCCCCGCGGAGGGCACCTCGACCGCCTGGTATCTCCTCACCAAGGCCTTTGGCGGCGAGCTCTTCGACAAGGACTTCAAGCCCTTGTTCACCGACCCGTCATCGGCGGGCCACAAGGCCCTCGCCTTCGAGATCGATGCCCTCAAGCAGGGCCTGGTCGATCCCGCCGCACCCGGCCTCATCGACATGGACGTCCATCAGCTCTTCATGGATGGTCAGGTCAGCATGGAGATCTGCGGCGAGGTCGGCCGGCTCGCGCTCTTCAACGACGCCAGCAAATCCAAGGTCGCCGGCAAGGCTGTGGCTGCCCTCTTCCCGACCGCAAGCGGCGTGACACGCAGCCTGGGCCTGCCCGAGGCCATGGGCATTCCCGTCACGTCCCAGAAAAAAGAGGCGGCGCTGGCCTTTGTCAAATGGATGAGCGCCAAGGAGCAACAGCTCAAGAATTATACGGAAGCCGGCACGCTGGCGACACGCACTTCGGCGCTCGAAGATCTGAACAAGGTCGGCAAGCTCGAAAGCGGCAAGGTCCTGATCGAGCAGGCCTCTACGGCCGGCGGCCTGTTCCCGCAGGGAACGCCGATCTGGTATCCCCAGTTCAGCTCCGCCGTGTATACGGCCATCAACCAGGCTGCCAAGGGCCAGCTGAGCGTCGACGATGCGCTCAAGCAGATCGCGGATGAAACCGAGCGAGCCATGCAGCAATGAGCGCGACGGCTCTGAGCCGGGCAGAGGCGGAACGGGGCAGCGGTGCCAGGAACGACGCCTGGCTCGGGCTGGTGCTCGCCGCTCCGATCGTCGCGACGATGATCGGGCTGGTGATCTGGCCAGTCATCGCCACCATGTGGCAGAGCCTGCATCGGGTCGATCCGATGCAGGCGGGCACCCCCTTCGTCGGCCTGTCCAACTACACGGCCCTGTTCACCGACAAGAACGCCCTGACGGCCTGGGCCAATACGCTCTTCTACGTCGTCCTTGCGGTCACTCTGGAGACCGTCGGCGGCGTAGCTGCGGCCGTGCTGCTCAACAGGCTGACGATCGGCCGGCGCTGGCTCCTGGCAATCGTGATCCTACCCTGGGCCTTGCCGGGCGTGGTCAACGCCATCGTCTGGCAGTGGATCTACAATCCCAGCCATGGCCTGCTCAATGGGCTCCTCACCGCCATCGGCTTTGATTTCGACCGGCATGTCTGGTTCAACGATCGCAGCTCGGCCCTGATCCTCGTCACGGTCGTGCATGTCTGGCGGACCATGCCGCTGACGGTCGTGATCGTATTGGCGGCCCTGCAATCGATCCCCAAGGATATCTACGAGGCCGCCCGGATCGACGGCGCCAATCGCTTCCAGCTCTTTCGCATGATGACGCTGCCTCTCATTCGCAGCGGCCTGGCGATCGCCCTGGCGCAATCGACGGTCACGGCTTTCAACCTGTTCGACGAAGTGTGGATCCTGGCCGGCTCCAGCCTCGATACCCGCTCCATCCTGGTCCAGGTCTATCTGGAGGCTTTCCAGAACCTGCGCTTTTCGCGGGGCATGGCGCTGTCGGTGCTGGTCATGTTCATTTCACTGGCGGTTTCGCTCGTCTTCGTCTCACGCGTCTATCGCGAAACCAGGCTCGATTGACCCATGCGCGCCCTCCTCTCCCGTTTCGGTCTCATGCTGGCCTGTGCCGTGCTGGTGCTGTGGTCACTGGTACCGGTCTACTGGGCTTTCGCGACAAGCCTGACGCCGACACCCGACCTCACCGCCAGCCAGGTGCACTTCTTTCCGCAGACGCTTACCTTCGATCACTATGCCAAGCTGTTCGGGATAGGCACCACCATGGCCAATGACACCATGGTCTGGCAGCAATTCCGGGCCGCGCTGGTCAACAGTATCGTCACGTCCCTCGGTGCGACCATCCTGTGCGTCGCCCTGGCGGCGGCGGGAGGCTATGCCTTCGTGCGCCTGAACTTCCCGGGGCGCACGGTGATCTTCATCCTCGTGGTCGCCACCTTTGCGATACCGGGATACACGGTGCTGATCCCGCTTTATCGGATCATGACGACACTGCGCCTGGTCGATACCTATCTCGGCGTCACGCTGATCTATGTCTCGGCCTTCCTGCCGCTGTCGCTATGGCTGATGCGTAGCGTCTATCAGTCCCTGCCCCTTTCCATCGAGGAGGCAGCCCAGATCGATGGGGCGAGCCGGCTCTACATCCTCGCCAGGATCGTGCTGCCGATGGCGGCTCCCGGGCTGGTCGCCGCCGCCATCATCACCTTCCTGGGCGCCTGGGGCCAGTTCATGGTGCCCCTGATCTTCTCGCCCACCATGGCAACCAAGCCGCTCACCATCCTCGTCCCCGAATTCGCGACGAAGAACTTCGTCGATTACGGCCTGATCAACGCGGCCGGCTCGGTCGCGATCATCGTGCCGACGCTGATCGTCATCTTCCTCAACCGGTACCTGGTCAGCGGCCTCGTCGCCGGCGCGGTCAAGTGACCGACCACCGAACCTATCCAACCCAGTGAGTATAGTCATGAACGTCACCGAGCGTGTCATCTTCGAACAATTCCCGTTCTGGCAGCAGGGCCTTGGGGCAGCGCTCCCCGCGATCGATGCGCCGATCACCGTCATCATCGGTTGCGGCACCTCCTATAACCTTGCCGTCTCGCTTACCGCCGTCTTCAACGCCCATGGCCGCAGGGCCATCGCCGTGCCGGGCGGCGAATGGCTGAGACGTCCCGAGGCCTATCTGCCCGATCCCGCCGGTGCGCATGTCATCGCACTCTCGCGTAGCGGCGAGACCACCGAAACCGTCGCGGCTGCAGCCGCCAGCCGCGACGCCGGACTGACGGTCACGGCATTGACCTGCGAAAGCGAGAGCGCCCTCGCGCGCGCGGCCGATCATCTCGCCTTCACGCCGACCCATGACGAAGAGGGCATCGTCATGACCAGCTCGGCCTCGCTGATGCTGCTGCTCGGCCTGAGGATGGCAGGCGTGGCGATCCCCTCTGCCGTGACCGAACAGGCCGAAAGCCTGGCGAAAGCCCTGGACGAGCGATTGGCAGGACACCTCGCCGGCCGCAGCCATTTCGTCTATCTCGGCGGCGGCGCGCAGTACGGGGTCTGCCTGGAAGCCTCGCTCAAGCTTCAGGAAATGAGCCAGAGCTATACCCAGGCCTTCCATCCGCTCGAATACCGGCATGGTCCGGTCAGCCTGCTCGACGAACAGACGCTCGTGGTCATGCTCTACGATCCGCTCACCGCCCAGGAGGAGGCCCAACTCGTGGCGGAGCTGCGCGAGAAGGGCGCCCTCGTGGTCGGTCTGGGCGGGCCGGGCGACATCTCCCTCGATCTCGACGTCGCCGACGAATTGCGCGGCCTGGTCTGCCTGCCCGCGCTTCAGCTCCTGGGCGAGCGTGTCGCCCAACGCCGCAATGTCGATACGGTGGCACCCCGGCATCTGACCAAGGTGGTCAAGCTGGCGTGAAGACCGCGCTTTCGCCAAGTTTCCTGGCCGGTGCGCAGCCCCTCTGCAGGGGCTGACTTCACTATGCCCGGCCCGTTCGATTCTTGCTGACGGGAACACGGGCTACAGGTATGGCCCAATTTCCATTCGCGGCGATACTCAGATCACCTCAAAGAAGTGCGTTCCGTCGCGGTCGAGCTGCGCGACAAGGCCATATTCCCATTCGAGATAATCCTCCATCGCCTGACGCGATGCGTCGGTTCCTTCATAGGGGCGGCGGTAGCGGTCAATGCGGAAGGATGCGAGACATTCTTCGCCTTTCGCTACGGCGAGCCCATCTGCGATCCAGGCGCTCGTGCCGCCTTGCAGGACAAACACCTTTGAGGCCGTCAAGGTCGCGACTTCCTTGGCCGCAAAGGCGGCGAGAGCGCCCGAACCGCATGTGACGACAATGCGCTCGGCAGGCCCGACGGCCTGCAGCGCCGGTGCGATCTGCGAGCGCAAGGCCCACCAGGCCCCTGGAACGTGGCCCTTGACGTAATTTGCCGAACTGGTCACGTCGATGACAACTGTGTCTCCATCCTCGAGCCAGTCTCGCAGGTCTTGCGGGGAAACAAGCGGTACTTGGGGAACCGGAACGGCATCGAAGCGGATATCTTCAAGCTGACGGCGCTCCTTGTCTTCCACCGGATCGACGACAAGGACTTCCCACCCCATCTGCGACAGCCAGGATGCGGTCATGTCGGCGCGGGTGCCGTCGTCGTCGGCCAGCAGGATAAGCGCACCTCGGACCGGCACCGCGTGGTCGGTCTCCTGGACGAGCTGTCCTCCCGGAACATTGACAAATCCGGGCAAGTGGCCGCTGCGATATTCCTCGGGATCGCGAACATCGATGCAATAGATCGAACGCCCGGGCTGGACTATCGCGTCGGCCGCGGCCAGTGAAATACGCCGGACACCAGCACGCTCGGCCACCTGGCGAGCATCGATTTGGGCGGCTTGCCGGGCCTGGCGCGTTGTCTGGGACGATCGCTGTGTTGCGCCATGGTCGAGCGCAAACCCGGCCAGGGTCCAGCCAATCGTGCCGTTCCGCAATCCAGCGACCGTGTTGGGAATGCCCGCATTGATCAAGGACTGCGTGCCGATAATCGAGCGTGTCCGGCCGGCGCAGTTGACGATGACCGTGGTTTTCGGATCGGGAGCCAAGTCGCGCACCCGGAGCACCAGCTCGGCACCCGGGACCGATATGCCGGTGGGAATACTCATGGTGTTGAACTCATCGAACCGGCGCGCATCGAGGATGACAGGCGGCGTTTCGGAGCCGATCAGGCGTCGCACCTCCTCGGCAGGCAACAAGGGGGTGTGACGACGTGCTTCAACGAACTCGCCGAAGGATTTGGAAGGCACGTTGACGTCGATGAACAGTTCGTAGCCCGCTTGCGTCCAGGCGGCCAGCCCCCCGTCGAGCAGGTGAACGTTTCCATACCCCCAGGAAGCAAGCTTTTGCGCCGCCAGGGGTGCCAGATCGCGATAATCGTCTCTGCCATAGAGCACGATCAGGACGTCACGCCTCGGTATGCGCCTGGGAACGTCGAGTTCCAGCCTGCCGTACGGGAAGTTCGCTGCCCAAAGAGGATGCCCCTTGGCAAAGGCATCCTCCTCCCTCAGGTCGGCAAGCAGGATTTCCCGCCTTGCCAGCAGTTCGGCACGCACCTGCGTCGGCGAAAATGCAGGAAAGATCGGGGTGGTGACGTCGGGCGAAGCAATCTGCTGGTTCATGGCAAACATGTTGGAGCGCGAGGAGACTGATGGCGCGTTCAAAAGAACGCCCCGGTTGGTGGCAGGCGTCCGCTCAGCAGGTTCTGGCCGAGGAGCCGTTCCTTGTAGAGCCTGGGATTGTGCGAGGCGATGACCTTGATATTGCGCCAATGCCGATCCAATCCGCTGTTTTGGGACACGACCGAGCCGGAGCCGAGATCGATGAGCCAGTTTGCGATCTGTGGCGCGAGATCGTCGATCACCACCTTGGCCTCGGCAGCCGAAAGCGATGCGGCAAGGACACGTTCATACTCCGCTTCGGTTCCATAGGCATCCCAAGCCGTCTGCAGCGCGTCGATGGCCCGTTCGATCGTTGCTTCCACCGCAGCGGCGTAGGCGCGGATCCGCCCGAGCTGGGCCTGCAGCACCGGTTCGTCGGCAGGGCGTTCGGCTTCGCCATGATAGAAGTTGCGTCCGCGCGCCCGCAGCACGTCGACCGCATCCAGGGCGATCCTGCGCACCACGCCGGCGATACAGTTGGTGAGATAGACCTGATGGAAGGTGAAGCGCCATGGCGCTGCTCCCTCGCGTGCCGGCGGATCCAGCGGATAGACCTGATGGCTCGGGATGGTGACGCCGTTGAACTCGGCCGTGCCGGACCCCGTCAGTCTTTGACCGAATCCAGCCCAGTCGTCCTCATTTTCGACGCCATCACCGCGATCAAGCACATATTGGACCGTTGCATTTTCGCGGTTTTCGACGGCAAGCCCGACAAAGGCGTCGTTATAAAGATTGCCGGTCGCATAGACCTTTCGCCCGGACCCGCGATAGGCCTGCCTGGCCTCGTCCCATTCTATCCGTGACAAAACCCTCGTCGGCGTTGCGCCGGCGGCAATTGCGTCACTGTCGGCAAAGCTCAAGCCGATTGTCTTTCCGGCTGCGGTCAAAGCCAGGACATGCGCGTGAAACGGGTGCTGGGGTCGACGCAGGGCTGCCTCGACCTGCCAAAGATGGTTGCGAAACGCATGGGCAATGTTGGAATCGGCAGCAGCCAGGTCGCGTGCAACGGAAAACAGCTGCGACAGCGAAGCGCCTGCGCCGCCGGCTTGCTTCGACAGGCGCAGGGACCCGAAACCGAGTGCTTTCAGCTCGGCAATCTCCTCCCGAGGAAGACGACGGCCGATTTCGCGCTCGACAGCCGTGCGAGCGATATGCTCGAGCGCTGCAGACAGGCCGAACGACGCTGCGATGGGCGAGACCAGCCGGGGGCTCCCGCCTGCCGATGTGCTGAGGTCAGACATCTGGAAGCATTCCTTCAACGCTCAGACCGCGGCGGCCAGCCTGCCCTGTGCCCCGGCATCGAAGCGCGGCAGGCCAAGATTGTCGCGCAGGGTGAGCCCCTCATAGGCCGTGCGGAAGCGCCCGAGCTTCTGCAGGATCGGAATGACCTCATCGGCAATCAGGTCGAGGCCATCAGGTTGCACGTCGATGTTCAAATTGAAGCCGTCGGCGCCTTTGGTATCGACCCAGTGCAACATGTCCTGGACGAAGCCCTCGGGCGTACCCACAAAGACGCGGTGCCCGCCAGTGATGTTCGAGAAGAGAAGCTCGCGAATGTTCCAGCCGTGCAGCCGGGCCTCCTTGAGCATTTCCGCGCGGTGCCAACGCGAGGCGATCGGCACGAGAGACACATTTGCCTCGCTTTGTTCGAACGGTATCGGTGCGTCGAGATCTTCGAGAAGCGCTTCATCGACCGCGAGGTGGCGTGCCAGTTCCGCACGTAAGGCGACAGAATCGAGGAGATCATCGAGGTCGCGCTTGTGACGCCCGGCCTCTTCCTCCGTCGAAGCCAGGATCGGAAACAGGCCGGGCATGACGAGCAGATGTTCCGGATTGCGGCCAAAGCGTTTTGCCAATGTCTTGACCTCGGAATAGAAGGCGCGTGCGCCTTCGACGATGCGCTGCCCGGTGAAGAGCGCATCCGCGTAGCGCGCACCGAAGGCTCGGCTGTCGGAGGATTGGCCGGCCTGGAAGATCACGGGCCGGCCCTGCGGCGTCTCCGGCACGGAGGATGCGCCACACGCGGAAAAATGCTCTCCCTTGAAATCGAGGGAGCGCAGCCGCGAGGGATCGAGATAGACCGTCGACTTCGGATCGGCGACGAGGGCTTCCTCGGGCAGGCTATCCCAAAAGGCCGTGACGATTTGCACGAACTCTTCGGCCCGCTTGTATCGTTCCGCCTGATCCCAGCCCTTTTCAACGCCATAGGCGTTGAGGGCAGGCGGATTTTGCGACGTGATGATGTTCCAGGCCGCGCGGCCCCGGCTCACATGGTCAATGGAGGCGATCTGCCGGGCGATCGTGTAGGGATGGCCGAACAGGGACGTCGTGGTACAGACGAGGCCGACATGTTCGGTATGTGCTGCCAGATTGGCGACCAGGACGGCCGGATCGAGCGCGCGCCAGGGGCGTGTATGGGATTCACTCACCAGTCCTCCCGGGTTGTCGGCCAGGAAAATGGCGTCGATCAGGCCACGTTCGGCTGATTTGGCGATCGCCACGAAATGATCGATGTCGGTCGACAGGTGGCGCTTGTCGTCGAACGTCTTCCAGGCCGCGTCGTGGCGGCCCGAGGCGAGCACGTTCACGCCGAGGCGAACATGGTGTCGTGACATGGTCGAGGCCCCCTATACCTGAACGCTGTAATCGGCGACCTTGAGATGCGATTTGATGATCTTGCGATCCGCCAGCCAATCGGCAGCCCGTTGGAATCGCGCCGTGAACTCGGCATCCTTTGGTTCGTAGAAGGTGTTGACGCGCTTCAGGCTGGCGAGATAATCGCGCACCTGGTCGGCATATTTGCCTTCCGCCTGGGCGATCCGCTCGGATTCGACCGTATTATGTGTCTGCCACTCGCCTTCCTTGTAGTAGGCGTCCAGTACCGCCCGCACGAGTTCGGAATTCTCCTGCGAAAACTTGCGCGTCGATACCAGCGAACTGTAGTCGATCAGGAAATCGAGATCCTTGCCCTCGTTGAAGATGTCTTTGGCATCGTTCTCGAAACGGGAAATATCGACGCCGGGTGACCACATGGACCAGCCATCGACCTTTCCTTGCGCAAAGGCGGGAGCTGCATCGGGCGGATTGAGATAGACGAATTCGACCTTGCTCGGGTCGATGCCGTTCTTCTCCAGGGCAGCGACGACCAGAAACTCACCGAGACCGGCCTTGTTGACGGCGACCTTTTTGCCGACGAGATCAGAAACCGCGTTGATTCCACTGCTCTTTTTCACGATCAACGCGGTCGAGCGCGGCGCGTAGACGTTAAAACCATTGAAGACGAGCGGCGAGCCCGCCAGCATGGCGGCCAGTGCCGGTGTCGTCGAGCCCCAGAAGCCGAAGTCCGCGCTGCCGCCGACCACCGCCTGCAGCGAGGGCGCGTGGTTGGGAAAAGGGCCGACCCATTCGACCTTGATGCCCTTCTCGGCGAGGTCCTTCTCAAGGACGCCGCGCTGTTTTGCGATCAGGGGAATGCCGCCCCGCCCCCAGCCCAGACGCACGATGTCGGTGTTGCGCGTCGGTTTTTTCGGCTCGTCCGCGAATGCCGGGCTCAGCCGCGATACGGCTGCACCGGCCAGCAACAGGCCACCTGCCTGCAGGAGAGAGCGGCGGCTCGGATTGGAGTTCGTCACAGTCTTGTCCCAGGTCTAGAGGTTGAAAGAACGGTCAGTGCGCCGTCACGCCCAATTCCTCGAGCAATTGCCGCCTCAACTCGCCTTGCCCGTGGTCGGCCGGTCGGTAGGAAGCAGCGATCTGCCCGGCACGCATGACGAGAATGCGGTCGGCAAGCACGATGGCCTCGTCCACGTCATGGGTTACGATCAGCACGCCGGGGCGATGCCGGGCCACGAGTTCGCGGACGAGCGCATGCATTTTGATGCGTGTCAGTGCGTCGAGCGCCGCAAAAGGCTCATCGAGCAAGAGCAGCTTCGGCTCACGGACCAGAGCCCGGGCAAGCGCAACTCGCTGCGCCTGGCCACCGGATAGATTGCGCGGCCAATCATCTTCGCGGCCAGCCAAGCCCACTTCCGCCAGCGCCCGCGTCGCTCCCGCGCGGCCTACGCTGTTCTCATGACCCAGGGCGACGTTGGCCCAGACCGGTGCCCACGGCAGCAGCCTATGTTCCTGAAAGACCACAGCTGGCCGGCCCGGGGCGTCGATCTGCCCATCGTCCGGCGCGTCCAGTCCGGCGAGTGCGCGCAACAATGTCGTCTTGCCGCATCCACTCTCTCCCAGCAACGCAACGAATTCTCCTTCGTGGATGTCGAGATCCAGTGCTTCGATGACGACACGCGAGCCATATCGCCGTTCCAGGCCGGAGACGGAAACGGCAAGCGGGGCTTGCTCGAATGGGGCACGACTTGCCCACTTCTCCTGAGTGATCGGCCTGGCGAGGTCCACCAGCTGGTTCATCACCTTGCTCCCTTTGCAAAATTCGGGTGCCACCCGAGCAGCTTGGTCTCGAGCAAGCGCGCAAGGGCATCGGCCGCCACGCCGATGATGGCGTAGATGATGATGGTCAGGAGAATGACGTCGGTTTGGAGAAATTCGCGCGCATCCATTGCCAGGAAGCCAATGCCCTTGGTGGTTGCCAACGTCTCGGCCACGACCAGGGCCAGCCAGGCATGGGCCAGCGCATAGCGCACGCCGGTCAGGATGGAGGGCATGGCACCGGGAAGCACGATGCGTCGAACGATCGCCGGCCACTCCATTCCCGTGACCTTGGCCAGTTCCATGAGCTTGGGATCGATCTGTCGGATGCCCAGCACCGTGTTGATGTAGATGGGAAACAGAACGGCCAGGGAAACCAGGAAGATCTTGCCGCTTTCATCGACACCGAACCAGACGATGACGAGAGGCAGAATTGCCAGGAAGGGCACGGCGCGGACCATCTGGATCGAGCGGTCGAGCAGAGCATGCGCCAGCGGCGAAAATCCCACCGCGACGCCGAGCGCAAACCCGACGCTTCCCCCAATCACAAAGCCCGCGGCAGCACGCAGCAAGGAGGCTCCGAGATGAAGAAACAATTCCCCCGTCCTCGCGAGCTCCCAGGCTGTCTCGGCAACGCGGCTAGGGGCGGGCATGACCTGCTGAGCGATCAGGCCGAGCCGGGAGGCACTTTCCCAGGCACACAGCACCAGGAGCGGCGCCAGCCATGACAAGGCGGTGTAGAGGGTCCTTCTGCTCAATACGGCGTTGGCCCGCATCGAAAACGGCTGTGAAAACGAACCGACTTGCGCCATCATTTCTCTCGATCAACCCAAAAGACTCTATAATCTATATATTGAGTAGATTTTAGGATGGCAATCTTTTCTCGCCTGATCTCGCCGCACCGCTTTGGGCAGTCCCTGACATCAGCATCATTTGTCGCGAAGCGGGTGACCTTCCTGGCGAAGCCCCCAATCGCGTCGCCTGAGCAAAGGTCGGCCGCTGATATCGACCAACGGCCTATCTGTTCAGCCAGGTTCCAAACTAAAAGGCAAAACGCCACCAAGCGGCAGGACTTCGATGGCGAGTGATTTATGACAGATTTGGTTGTGAGGCCCTGCAACCACCGATACCAGCACTCGATAGAAGTATTTGTTGGACAGGGGCAATATACGATCTTGCGTTGATTATCGGTCCTGGCGGGTCATGACCAGCCGATATATCGATGCCGTTCGCATGCCTTTCGAATGCCGGTTTCGACCAGACGAAGCCGATCGCGCAGCAACAGCAACCAAAGTCGCAGCAGTTGTCCGGCCGGGTGATGCCAGGGCAACACGCGGCCTGCGCTGTTTCGCTGAATGCCTGCAACAACCCTGAACGGCTGTTCGGCTATATCAGGGCATCGTGCTTCGTTTCATATGTCCTGTCTTGCATCTCCCAAGCATTGGTCCTGCAGTTCCCAACGTCGGTATGAGGGTTCGTCCGTCGGCGCGATCTCGGTGGCCAGCAGGACATAACAGCCGGGGCAGAAGACCTGGCGCAGGCCGATAGGCCGGTCGGTGAAATGGGAGGCGGGTGCGCGCACGCCGGGGCCAGCAGCCTGGGAAGGTCGCTCGCGGCGGATGGCGTTGGCGAAGGGATCGCCGGCACTCGTTCCCAAGGGATGGTCGCAATGGCTGCAGACGATGCTGCCGTCGGTGCGCAGGCGGGCGTTGTCGTCGATCTTCATGGCTCCTCACTCCGCTGCCTGGTTGGGGACGGGCTCGCCGACGCGTTCGCAGCGCAGCTGCGTGCGGCGCCGGCGCGTTGCCAGGTCATCCGCGCTGCCGTCGGTGTTCAGCAGCACGCCATAGATGTCATTGGCCGCCTGGGCGGAAACCTTGCGGGCCTCGACGTCGCGGGCGACCAGGACCGGATCGCGCAGCAGCGGATCGCCATAGCCCCCGCCGCCCTGCCAATGGGTATAGTAGACGTCCCGCGCGCCCAGATGCGTCTCCAGGTGGGCCTCCAGAACATCGGCGCTGCCGCCGGCCTCCTCCAGGGTCGCCGGAATGCGGCCGGCCGCGAAGAGCTCGGCAACGCGCGCATTGCGCTTGAGCACGTCATACTGGGTGCCGGCGGGATAGCCCCCGCTGCTGCCGGTTGCCTGCGGGAGCGCCTTGCCGGTGGCCGAGACCACCAGATGCACGCCGCCGATCGGGGAATCGTGCGGTATGAAGCAGCTTGATCCGCCCATGCCGCCGCGGAAACGTCCCGGCCCGCCGGAATCCGTCTCCTCCCGCCGCCATAGATAGAGCATGGGGAAGCTGAACTCGTTAATCTCGACGTCGGCGACGCGCCCCATCGGGATGCAGTTGAGGCCACCGGTGTCGACCCCGTCCTGATCGACACGCGCGCCGAGGCCGCCGGCCATGGAATCGCAGATCATGGTCACGAAGGGATTGCCGCGCTGGTCGAGCCCGGCCAGGACGGCAAGGTCCCAGGTGCCGCAGCACACGCACATCAGCGATTTGCGGTGCTCGGGATGCACGTCGAGCATGCCGGCGACGCATTCGGAGACCACGTTCTGCGTGGCCCAGGCCGAAGCCACCGAAGCCTTGCCGATACCGGCCGGGAAGTTGCAATTGTTGATGGTGCCGGGCTCGCTGACGATTTGGAGGCAGCGATAGAGGCCACCCGGCGACCAGGGAATGTCGCCGCACAGCATGGTCAGCACGATCGGCATGATGCCGCCGCGCAGGCCGGCAAAGGTACAGTTGGCGAAGCCTTCGGTTTCCTTGTCCGTGCCGGTGAAGTCGAAGGTCAGCCTGTCGCCTTGCTTGGTCATGGTGAGCAGGATCTTGTAGAGATTGCGGTCGCTGTGGCGGAAGGAATCCTGGTGGGCGACGCCACTCCAGGTGCCGTCCGGCAGCGCCCGCAGCTTGGCACGCAGCCGCGCCTCGGCATCGTTCATCATGCGCTTCATCACCGCCTTGACGGTCAGCGCGCCATATTTGGCGATCAGGGCGACGAGGCGCTCCTGGGCGATGTTGTTGGCACCGATCTTGGCCCGCAAATCGAGGGCAATCAGGCGCGGCACCCGGGAACGGCGCAGATACATGTCCTCGATGTCGGCGCGGATGCTGCCGCCCTCGACGATCTTCACCGGCGGGATCGGCGTCGATTCCCAGAAGACGTCGCGCCCTTCCACCGACCAGCTTCCCGGCGAGACACCGCCGAGATCGACCTGATGGCAGACGACGGCGGTCCAGGCGAAGACCTCGCCGTCATGGACGAGCGGGGCAAAGACGGTGACATCGTTCTGGTGCAGGCCGCCGCCAACCCAGGGATCGTTGCACAGGAACATGTCGCCGGCCTGGAAGCCGGGCTGCCTGGAGCGGTTCTCCAGCGTCCATTTGACCGCCATGTCGACGGAAGCGGCAAGCTGGGTGTTGTAGAGCCCGACGACGACGGAATCGCCGCATTCGTCGAGAATGGTCGCGCCGAAATCGTTGCAGTCCGTCACCACCACGGAGCCCGACATGCGCTTGAGGCCATCGCCCATCTCTCCGGCCACGGCGGCGAGGCGGTGGCGGATGACCTCATAGGTCAGGGGATCGACGGCCTCGATGTCCTTGTCCGTCACCTGGTGCAGCTTCGCGCCCGATGCGAGCTTTCGGGTCTCGTCGGGTGCCTTCGGCTGATAGGCGAAGCGCTCCGAC
Organism: Labrys sp. 22185; assembly: GCF_052045555.1. Lineage (NCBI taxonomy): Bacteria > Pseudomonadati > Pseudomonadota > Alphaproteobacteria > Hyphomicrobiales > Xanthobacteraceae > Labrys > Labrys sp. 22185. The sequence continues at coordinate 54,823 of NZ_JBQEPH010000022.1, forward strand.
CCTGCGATTTGAATGAGCGGCATGGTTTTCTCCCCCTCAGCCCGGTTCCGCGACGCGAATGGCGAGATTGCCATAGGCGTCCACCACGCCGGCAAAGCCTTCCGGCAGCGCGACGGTGGTGGTCGGTGTCTCCACTACGGCCGGTCCCGTCAGGTTCGACCCGGCGCCCAGGTTGCGATAATCGTAGATCTTGGTGTCCTGCCAGCCCTTGCGCGTATCGAGGAACACCTTGCGCATCGAGGAAGGAATCGGATCGGCGGTCGCGCTTTCATGCGCGGCGAGATCGGCCCGGATCGGCAGGATGCCGATAGCGCGCACCCGGTAGGTGATGATCTGCAGGCCGGCGTCGCTGAACCCGGCACCCTTGCCGTAGATGCGTTCATAGAGCTGCTCGAAGCTGGCACCGATGCCGGCGATCTCCGCCTCCCCGAGCGGCCCTCCCGGCACCGGAGTGGTTACCTCGGCCATCTGCATGGTGTAGCGCAGCTCGGCTTCCCGCTCATAGATCACATTGGCAAAACGCAGATTCTGCTGGACCAGGCGTTCGGCGAGCTCGGCTTCGAGCTTGCCGAAATTGCCGTTGAGCGTGGCCGGCTCGATGGGGAAGTTGCCCGGATCCGACATTTCCGCGGTCAGCACGATGTCGGAGGAGGCGAGCCCATAGGCCGAAAACACCGCGGCGGTGGAGCCGAGCGGCACCACCACTTCCGACACGCCGAGATCGGCCGAATAGTTGACCGCATGGACCGGACCAGCGCCGCCGAAGGAATAGAGCACGAAATCGCGCGGATCATGCCCGCCATTGACCACGACGCTGCGCACGAGATCGGCGGTCTGGGCATTCTGGATGGCGTAGATCGCGGCGGCGCCCTGCTCCACCGTCAGGCCGAGCGGCTCGGCGATCCTGGTACGGATCGCTTCGGCTGCGAGCTCCTTGGACAGTTTCTTGCGGCCACCCAGGAAATTGTCGCCATTGATGATGCCGAGCACGAGATCGGCATCGGTGACGGTCGGCTCCTGCCCGCCCTCGCCGTAGCAGACCGGACCGGGGCGGGCACCGGCGCTGCGGGGGCCGACACGCAGATTGCCACCGCCGTCGATCCAGGCGATCGCACCGCCGCCGGCACCGATGGTGCGGACATCGACCATCGCGGTGTTGATCTGATGCTGGTGCAGCACCGTGGTCGTCGTCGTGCTCGGTTTGCCGTCGCGCACCAGCCCCACCAGGAAGGTGGTTCCGCCCATGTCGGTGGAAATGATGTTCTTGTGCCCGAGGCGCTCGGCCAGGCGCAGGCAGCCGATCACGCCGCCGGTGAGCACTGAACCCAGCGTACTAACGGCGTGTTTGGGCGCATCGGCCGCCTGCACGCAACCACCTGAGCCCTGCATGACCAAGAGGGATCCCTCGAATTTCTTGGCGCGCAGTTCTTCCTCGAGCGGGGTGAGATATCCCTTCAGCACTGGGCCGATCTGCGTGTTGATGATGGTGGTGGCGCTGCGGGTGTATTCGCGGATGCGCGGGCTGGTCTCATGCGACAGGGCGACATAGAGCTCCGGCGCTTCTTCCTGGATGAGCTCGCGAATGCGCCGCTCGTGCACCGGGTTGCGGAAAGCCCAGAGCAGCGAGACGGCAATCGCCCGCACGCCGTCATCGCGCAGCTTCCTCACCGCAGCACGAACGCCCTGCTCGTCGAGGGGAACGATGACTGCGCCCTTGTGGTCGATGCGCTCGTCGATCTCGATCACGTCGCGATGCGGCACCAGCGGCGCGGGCTTGTTGGTGCGCGAGATGTTCTGGACGGCGCTCGGATCGAGGCCGGCATAGCGCCCTTCCAGATTCATGATGCGGATGGAATCGGCATGGCCTCGAGTGGTCAGGAAGCCGACACGCGCTACGTCGCCGGTGACGACGGCGTTGAGCGTAGAGGTGGTGCCGTGAACGATGTAATCCGTCTTCGATAGAAGGTCCTCCACACTGCTTCCGACCGTGTGTGCCAGTTCTCCAAGGACGTTGATGAAGCCGCGCGAAAAGTCGGGCGGCGTCGAGTGGGCCTTGGCGGAGACCAGCACGCCATCCGTGCTGGCCAGGAAGCCGTCGGTAAAGGTACCGCCGGTATCGACGCCGATTACATATGTCATGGATCCTCCCTTTGTTTTGTTTTTGGTTAGGCAGCACCGTCACGCGGAAGCGAAACGCGCGTCCCCTGCTTGGTTGTCAGCACACAAAACTGGAATGCGGCCGGGTTTGTCCTGAAGGTTTCGCCTTCAATCTCCGCCTGCCTTGAAGGCCCGCGGATACTCCCTGGCTCATTAAACAGCATACATAAATTCAGTATGCTGTCAATATGACCGCGACGCTCTGCCGGCGCCAGCTCATCCGGGCGGGCCGGCGCCCCCGCCCCTACCCCTTCGGCAGTATGATGTTGATGGTCTTGGTCTCGGTATAGCCCAGCATCTCTTCGATGCCTTCCTCTCGCTCGATCCCGGAGCTTTTCATGCCGCCGAAGGGAACGCCAATGAAATGCGCCGAAGAACCGTTGATCCAGGTGTGGCCGGCGCGGATCTTGCGTACCATCCGCAAGGCGTCGTTGATGTTGTTGGTCCACACCGCCGCCGTCAGGCCGTATTCGGTACTGTTGGCCTTCTCCACCGCCTCGTCGAAGCCCGTCCACTTGCCAACCGACAGGATCGGGCCGAACACTTCCTCCTGCCACAGCCGCATGCCCGGCTCGACATCGGCATAGACGGTCGGCTCGACCCAGTAACCCTTTTCGAACATCGGACCATAGGGACGCTTGCCGCCGGTCATCAGGCGTGCGCCATCCGTCTTGGCGCTCTCGAAGAAGGAAAGCACCTTTTCCAGCTGCACCCGCGAATTGACGGGCCCCATGCCGGTACCGGGCGATTGCGGGTCACCGAGCCGGATCGCCTTGACCTTGTCGACGACACGCTCCAGCACGGCGTCGTAGATGTCGGCATGCACGAGGAGACGGCTGGTTGAGCCGCAGGATTGGCCCTGCCACGCGAAGTTCATGCCACGGACCGCTGCATCGGCAATCCGGTCCGGATCGACGTCCGGAAAGGCAATGAAGGGATTCTTGCCGCCCAGCTCCAGGCTGACATGCTTGACGCCGACCTCCGCCGCCGCGCGCTGGATCGCCCGCCCCGTCTGCGGCGAACCGATGAAGGCGATGCGCTTGACCAGGGGATGCTGGACCAGGGCGTTGCCGACGGTCCGGCCGTCGCCGGTGACGATGTTGAAGATTCCGGGCGGTAGCGCCTCCCGCGCAATCTCCGACAAGATCATGGCCGAGAGAGGGCTGGTTTCCGGCGGCTTGACCACGATGGCATTGCCGGCGGCCAGTGCCGCCGCGGTCCTCGCCACCGCGAACATCAGGGGATGGTTGAAGGGGGCGATGCGCACCACCACGCCATAGGGCTCGCGCAAGGTGATGTGCAGGTTTTCATGCGTGGAGGGGATCGTCTGGCCCTTCAGTTCATGCGCGAGGCCGGCATAGTAGTCGAGGCTGTCGACCGCGAAGCCGACATCGCCACACATGGGCGTGATGGTGTTTCCGGTATCGGCGACCTCGACCTTGAGGATCTCCTCCGAGCGGGCGCGCAATGCCTTGCCGAAATCGCGCATGGCACGGCTGCGCGCCAGGGGCGTGAGCGCGAACCATTCCGGCCAGGCCGCATCGGCAGCCCGGACAGCCCGGTCGACATCCTCGACCGTCGCACGCGGCACCCGGCCGATGACCTCTTCGGTCGCGGGATCGATCGACAGGTCGAACGCGCCGTTGCTGGCATGCACGAGTTCGCCGCCGATCAGCATGCGGTCCGCCTGGGTGACGTAGTTCATCGGATGGTGCTCCTCCCGTTCAACGAGCCGGTCGACAGGCCCGTTCGATTTTCCAGCCACCGGCCTCGCTTTCCGCAGGGCGTAGAACCGACGCGCCTCGGAACGGATCATGGTGGCTCATTTGATAATTGACAGTATACTGATTATCAGTTAACTGTCAATTATCAAATGCCTGATCGAACACTGCCAGGATCGCGAAGCCGGGGGTGCCTGCCCCGGCCCGCCGCAGGGTCTGCGATGCCGTGCGGACGGCACCGATCCCAATGGCAGGGACGGAGGAGACACTCGAAATGCAACACAAGATCGTCATTGCCGGCGCGGGAATTGGCGGCCTGGCAACCGCGCTCGGCCTTGCCCGCAAGGGATATGCCAGCATCGTGCTCGAGCGTGCCCCGGCACTGGGCGAGATCGGCGCCGGCATCCAGCTCGGCCCGAACGCCTTCCATTCCTTCGACTATCTCGGCGTCGGCGATGCCATGCGCAAGCTGGCCGTCTATGTCGACCAGTTGCGCATGATGGATGCGCTGACGGCCGAGGAGATCGCCTCCATCGACCTGACCGAACCGTTCCAGAAGCGCTTCGGCAATCCCTATGCCGTCATCCACCGCGGCGACATGCACCGTGTCCTGGTCGAGGCCTGCCGCGCCGATCCGCTCATCGACTTGCGCACCGGCTGCGCCGTGACCGGCTATGAGGAGGAGGGCACCAGCGTCACCGCGTTGCTCCAAGACGGCGAGCGCGTCAGCGGCAGCCTGCTGATCGGCGCCGACGGCTTATGGTCCAACATCCGCACCCAGCTGGTCGGCGATGGCGCGCCGCGGGTGACGGGGCATACCACCTATCGCAGCGTGATCCCCACCGAGCAGATGCCGGAAGATCTGCGCTGGAACGCGGCGACCCTGTGGGCGGGCCCCAAATGCCACATAGTCCACTATCCGCTGTCGGACTGGAAGAGCTTCAACCTGGTGGTCACCTACCACAACAACGCGCCGGAACCGGTTGCCGGCAAGCCGGTCAGCCAGGAGGAAGTGCTGACCGGCTTCCAGCATGTCCATCCCCGCGCCCAGGACATCATCCGCCACGGCAAGGATTGGAAATTATGGGTGCTGTGCGACCGTGATCCGACCGATAGCTGGACGAAGGGACGGGTCGCGCTGCTCGGCGATGCCGCCCACCCCACCCTGCAATATATGGCGCAGGGTGCCTGCATGGCGCTGGAGGATGCGGTCTGCCTGTCCGACGAGATCGCTGCCCATCCCGGCGACCACGAGACCGCCCTCGCCTCCTACCAGCATCGCCGTATCACCCGCACAGCGCGCATCCAGTTGATGTCGCGCGCGGTCGGTGATCACATCTACCATCCGGCGGGCGTCCACGCTCGCTTGCGCAACGAGATCATGTCGGCCAAATCGCAGGAGCAATGGTACGACACGCTGCAGTGGCTGTACGGCAGCAACGGCCTCGGCCTAGCCTCGGCTCCCCAATCCATTTCGGCGGCCTGACCGCCGCGCACCGATCCAGCCCTTCAAGAATATTTCGAGGACCTTCTCATGTGTGTCGATAAATCCCACGCTTCCGAAGATGCCGCCGGTGTCGTCGTCGCCGACCAGGCCAGTGCCGGTGCGGCACCATCGCCAGCGCTGATCGAGGACCTGGTTAACGCCAACCACATCCTGTTCGACCAGGGCGTCGTGGATGCCTTCGGCCATGTCAGCGTACGCCATGACGGCCGGCCGGACCGCTTCCTGCTGGCGCGCAACATGGCGCCGGGGCGGGTGGCGGCCGAGGACATCGTCGAGTTCACGCTCGACGGCGATGCCGTCAACGCCGAGGGACGGCGGGTCTATCTCGAGCGCTTCATCCATGGCGAGATCTATCGCCGCCGCCCCGACGTGATCGCCGTGGTCCACAGCCATTCGCATGCGATCGTGCCCCTGAGCGTGTCGAAATCCACCAGGCTGCGGGCCCTGTTCCATATGGCCGGCTTCATCGGCCAGGCCGCTCCGGTGTTCGAGATCCGCGAGGCCGGCGGCGACAGCACCGATCTCCTCATCAGTAACAACGCGCTCGGCCGTGCCCTCGCCGAAGAGTTCGACGCCAGCGACATCGTGCTGATGCGCGGCCATGGCTCGACCGTCGTCGCCCAGTCGCTGCCACAGGCGGTCTACCGGGCTGTCTATGCCGAACTCAATGCCCGCTACCAGCTCGAAGCCAGCCGGCTCGGCGAGGTGACCTATCTCAGCGAGGGCGAGAGCCGGACGGCGGCGCAGAACATTGAGGCGCAGGTCCATCGTCCCTGGGATCTCTGGGTCGAGCAGGCGAAGGCACGTCGCGGCCGGGGCTGAGGTTCGAATCCGGCGGCCAAGCTGCTTTGATTTGCTGCGGGCGATGATCTAGAGGCTGTTATGGACCATGGATAGGGTTTTGACGTGAGCGATTTTGCTCGAGGATGTCCGCACTTGCTTCGCAAGTGCGTGGGAGCGTGAGGACGCAAGCCTTGCGGCTTGCTACGACACGCGACGCGCTCATCGAGCAAAAGCGCCACGCCCTTTCGGGGTGAGGTGAAGACTGGCCATCTGCAGCGTCGCTTCGCTTGCCAAGACACAAGTCTTGGCAGCGCTCGCTCCTCCCATCCGGCCAGTCTTGACCTCATCAAAACCCTATCCATGGTTCATAACAGCCTCTAACTATCGTCCCGCGAAAATTGGGTAGCATGCAATGACAGAGCTCTATGGCATGCCGGGACACCTCATCCGGCGCGCACAGCAGATATCGAGCAGCATCTTCGCCGAGGAGTGCGAAGGCTTCAATCTGACGTCGGTGCAGTTCGCGGCGCTGTTCACTATCCGCGCCAATCCCGGCCTCGATGCCACGCGGCTGTCGAGCCTGATCGCCTTCGACCGCTCGACCATCGGCGACGTGCTCGAGCGCCTCGAGGCAAAAAAATGGATAAAGCGGCGAGCCAGCCCGACCGACAAACGCGCCAAGCTGCTTTATCTCGCGCCGGCCGGCGAAAAGCTCCTGGGCGATGTCGAGCCGGCTGTCCATCGCGTGCAGGAGCGCTTGCTCGCGCCGCTGCCGCCGGAGAGCCGCGCGACGATGATGCGCTTGCTCACGGAGCTGGTCAGCCTCCACAACGAGAGCACGCCCCCCTGATCTGCGCGTTCGGACGGTGAGGAAGCGCGGCATCCGACCGTCCGGCGAACGCCCAATCGACCTTCGTATCGGCGGTCGATTTTATTGACAGTATACATATTATATGTATACGTACTAAATTGAAAAATCGAACGGGCGCGCCCTCCTGGCTACCCTCCGAAGAGGCGGCCAAGGCAAATCGCGGGGCCACGCCCGCTCGACTTCGACAAGAAGCCAATAAGAATCCCGGCCGGATCTCTTCGCGGATGACAGCCGGCCATTCGGGGAGGAAACAAGACATGGCGAGCCCCTCGCTCAACGTTTCGCGGCTGATCGACGAAAAGCCAATCAGCGGGCTGCAGATCGCGGTGATCGCCCTGTGCGGCTTGATCAATTTCTTCGATGGCATGGACACCCAGTCGATCGGCGTGGCGGCACCGTTCATCGCCAAGTCGCTGGGCCTGACCATCCCCCAGCTCGGCCCCGTCTTCTCGGCCGGCCTGTTGGGCGCGGCCCTCGGTGCCATCGGCTTCGGGGCCATTGCCGACAGGGTCGGGCGCAAGCGCCTCCTCATCATCGCGGCGCTGCTCATTGGCGTCTTCACCCTGTTCACCGCCTTCGCCCAGTCCTTCCATAGCTTGATGCTCTGCCGCTTCCTCGCCGGCGTCGGCCTGGGCGGCGCCACGCCCTGCTTCATCGCGCTGACGGCCGAATATACGCCGGAGCGCCACAGGGCGAGCTGCGTGACCTTGATGTGGTCCTCCTTCCCGCTCGGCGCCATGGCCGGCGCCTTCGTCAATTCGCGGCTGATCGAGCATTTCGGCTGGCAGATGATCTTCTACATCGGCGGCGTGCTGCCGCTGGCCATTGCCGCCATCCTGGCGATCTGGCTGCCGGAATCGCTGAAATTCCTGATCGCGCGCCGCAACGATACGGCCAGGGCACGCCGCATTCTCCGGCGCATGGGCCTTGCCACTCTCACCGACGGCACCATGCTGGTGGCCGATGGCGACAAGACCGAACGCGCCTCCTTCGCCTCGGTTTTCCGCGGCGGACGCGCGCTCGGCACGCTTCTGCTCTGGGGGCCCTTCTTCACCGGCATGGGCGTGCTGACCCTCACCGTGCTGTGGACACCGTCCCTGATGGGCATGAACGGCATCTCGCCGGCCGATGGCGCCTTTGTCGTCGCCTTCAACGGTCTCGGCGCCTTCTTCGGGCAGGCCGTCGCCGGCCGCTGCATCGAGCGGTTCGGCATCATCCCGACCATGGTGCCGGCCTTCATCCTCGGGGCGGCCGCCACGGTCGGCCTGGGCTACAGCGTGGCGTCCGTGCCCGCTGCAGCCTTGTGCATCGGGCTCGTCGGCCTCTTCCTCGGCATCGGTACGGCCGGCGCCATCGCCATGGCCGCGGAAGTCTATCCCACCGCCATCCGCGCCACCGGCGTCGGCCTGAGCATGGCGGTCGGACGGTTCGGCCAGGTCTGCGCGCCCTATTTCGTCGGCCAGATGCTCGCCATCGGCGCCCTGCCCAGCGTGATCATGATCAGTGCCGGCGGCGCGGCCATCGTCGGCGGCATCTTCGTGCTCTTCTTCAAGCTGTGGCTGTCGCACAGGCCCGCCACGGCCACCTCCGAACTGAAGGCCGTGTCCTGATGGCCGACGAGACTCCCATCCCGGATACCGGCACCTACGATTTCGTCGTCGTGGGGGGCGGCTCGGCCGGCTGCGTACTGGCAAACCGGCTGACGGAAGGTGGCGCCAGCGTGCTGCTGCTCGAGGCCGGCCAATGGGATCGCGATCCCCTCATCCATATCCCCGTCGGTATCGGCAAGATCTTCCCGCAGCGCCTGCATGACTGGGGCTATTTCATGGAGCCCGATCCCGGCATTGACGGCCGCGGCATCGAATGCGCCCGCGGCCGGGTGATCGGCGGCTCGTCCTCGATCAATGTGATGGCCTATGTGCGCGGCCATCACAGCGACTACGATCGCTGGGCACGATCGGGCCTCGACGGCTGGTCCTATGCCGACGTGCTGCCCTATTTCCGCCGTTCCGAAAACTGGGAAGGCGGCGGCAATGCCTATCGCGGCGGCGAGGGTCCGCTGCGCGTGCAGCGCACCCGCTATCGCGATGGCATCCTGGCCGATTTCATCGAGGCCGGCCGCCAGGCGGGGTATTCGGTGACGACGGACTATAATGGCGCGCAGCAGGAAGGCTTCGACTACATCCAGGAAACCATCCATGCCGGCAGGCGCAACAGCGCCGCCACCGCCTATCTGCGCCCGGCGCTTCGCCGCAAGAGCCTGCGCGTCATTGTCGGTGCACGCGCCGACCGCATCGAGATCACGGACGGCCGCGCAACCGGCATTCGCTTCACGCAGGGCGGCCGTGTCCAGCTGGCCCAGGCGCGCCGCGAGGTCGTGCTGGCCGCCGGCGTGATCAATTCGCCCAAGCTGCTGATGCTCTCGGGGATCGGCGATCCCGCCCATCTGGCCGGGCATGGCATCGGCGTCAAGATTGCCAATCCCGGCGTCGGCGCCAATCTGCAGGACCATCTCTCAGTGATGGCGAGCTACCGGCGCAAGAGCCCGAGCTGGTTCCAGCAGGAAATGCGCTATGACCGTCTTGCCATGGCCATGCTGAAATCGCTGCTGCGCAAGGACGGCTTTGCCTCGGACGTGCCGATCGGCGTGACCGCCTTCCTGAAGACGCAGCCGGACCTGGCAGCGCCGGATGTCCAGTTCCTGTTCCTTGCGGCCCCCTTCCCCGCTCGGCCCTATCTGCCGCCCTTCACCAGCCCGGTGCCGGATGGTTTCGGCTGCCGGGTCGCGCTGCTGCGCCCCGAGAGTGCCGGCTCGATCAGCCTCAGCTCCGCCGATCCCGACGCCAAGCCGCGCATCACGCCGAACTTCCTGACCTCGGAGCGCGACCGCGACACGCTGCGCGAAGGCCTGCGCATCCTGCGCAGGACCATGAGCCAGCCGGCCATGGCTCCTCATATCATCCAGGAAAACGCACCGGGTGCCGCTGCCCGGGACGACGAGGCGCTCGACGCCTTCATCCGCGCGACCTCGGTGACCGTGCATCACCCGGCGGGAACCTGCCGGATGGGCGGGGCGCAGGATTCGCGCCGCGTCGTCGACGGGCAATTGCGGGTGGCCGGCGTGGACGGGCTCAGGATCGTCGATGCCTCCGTCATGCCGGACCTGGTCGGCGGTAACATCAACGCCGTGGTGATGATGATCGCGGAAAAGGCGGCCGACCTGATGCTTGGCAGGCCTGCCTTGGCACGTGACGATGACATGCACCGGGGCACCCCTGCCGCATAGGGATATCCGCAACAATAAGAGCATTGTTTGACAGGTGACACCGCCCCTCACCCTTACCCTCGCCCCGTTCTTACGGGGAGAGGGTAAGGGTGAGGGGCGGCGCAAGGCGGAAAGAATCGTTTGTTCTTGGATGTTTCGTGACGGAATGAAACGGCAATGCTGCGCAGCATTGCCGTTTTCGATTAATCGATCCACTACATGAAGACTTCGGAAGCCCTTGCCAACTCGGCCTGTGGATCAAGCCTCCCAGTCGGGCTGTTTCCTGGGGTGGGCATCGGCAAAGGCCGGAAGGGCCTCACAGGCGGCATGAACGGCCAGGAGGCGAGGCATGGCCGACAGGTCGGCGCCGAAGCGCTGGGCCGAGAAGACCTGCGGCACCAGGCAGATATCGGCAAGGGTCGGCGTCTCGCCGAAGCAGAAGGTCGAAGGCGCGCGCCGTGCGAGCAGCGTCTCGCAGGCGGCAAGGCCCTCGATGATCCAGCGCTGGCACCAGGCATCGAGCGCTGCCTGGTCTGCCGCGAAATTGGCCTTCAGATAATCGAGGACGCGAAGGTTCTGCAGCGGATGCACGTCACAGGCGATGATTTGCGCGAAGGCCCGCGCTTCAGCGCGCAGGTTCGCTCCCTGCGGAAGCAGCTTCGGCCCCGGCCGTGTTTCGTCGAGCCATTCGATGATGGCGAGCGACTGGGTCAGGCGGAAATCGCCCTCCTCCAGCGTCGGCACCAGCGCCTGCGGATTCAGGGCCCGATAGGCCGGGGTCTTCTGCTGCCCGCCATCCTTGCGCAGATGGACCGACGAAAAATCGTAGGCCACGCCCTTCAGGTTGAAGGCGATGCGGCAGCGATAGGCTGACGAGGAGCGGAAATAACCGTGGAAATGGATCATTCCGCTGCCCCGATCGTCAGCTCGATCGGATCAAGGCCATCGATGCCGCCGGTGATGACGTCGCCGGCCACCACGGGCCCGACGCCGGCCGGCGTTCCGGTCATGATCAGGTCGCCCGGCTCGAGATGGTAGTAGTGCGAGAGATGGCTGACGATCTCCTCGACCTTCCAGATCAAATCGGCGAGATGGGCCTCCTGCTTGGTCTCGCCATTGACCGCCAGATGGATGCGCTGCGGCCCGATGGCGGCGAAATCGGACACCTTGGTCACGGCGGCGAACACGGCGGATTGCTCGACATCCTTGCCGAGGTCCCAGGGGCGCTGCTTGGCGCGCGCTTCGAGCTGGAGATCGCGGCGCGTCATGTCGAGGCCGCAGGCATAGCCATAGATCGCCTTGGCGGCCGCGGCGCGATCGGCCTTGAAGACCGGTGCGCCGATGGCGATCACCAGTTCCATCTCATAGTGGAAATTCGAGGTACCGGGCGGATAGGCGACCGTCGCGCCGCTCTGCTCGGCGGTCAGCGCCGATTTGGTGAAATAGAATGGGGCCTCGCGGTCCACCTCCACCCCCATCTCGGCGGCATGGGCGGCATAGTTGCGGCCCACGCAGAAGATGCGGTGGATGGGATAGGCCGCCGCCTCGCCCTTCACCGGCACGGTTGGCCAGGCCGGGGACGCAAACAGGTTCGTGCTCGTCATCGGTTTGTTCCTTTTGCTGTGATGCCAGCGACGCTTGGGGAGCGGTGCGAAATAGGTCGGGCGTTTCGAGGGGCCGCTTCCGGGTGCACGGGCATCTTGCCCGTTCTTGAAACCGCGGCGTTTGCTGGTCACCAGAAAGTACGGGCAGGATGCCCGTGCACCCGGAGAACCGGTTACTTGTTTCGCGCGCCCCTCTTAGCCCCGGAATTCGGGCGGCAGGTCGCGTAATCGTGTTCCATTGTCGAGTTCGAGCGCCCCGCGCCAGAGCCGGCGCGCACGCTCCAACGCCGTGGCGCGCAGGGGTCGCAGAGTCCCACCGGCGTCGGCGGCAGGCACATCCCAGCCACTGCCCGGCAGGTCGCGCCAGACCACGTCGAGATGCACGGCGGCATGGTCGAACAGGTGGCGCAGCGCCCTGGCGGGCAAGGTGGCGCCGAGCTCGATGTCGCCGATCCGCCCGGCCTCGCCGTCATAGAAAGGCGGGACCGGCTCGCCTGCCGTCGCCGCCTCCACTTGCCGGCTGATCGCCCGCGCCTGATAGGCGACGTCGCAGATCACATGCGCCCGGGTCCAGCCGGACACCCGGGAGGGTGCGTAGAGCACGGCATCACCGAGTTCGCCAAGCTTGCGGGCGAAATAAGCGGTGCCCAGCCGGGCGAGCCGCAGACCCGCCGCCGGCGCTTCCGGCGCATCGTAGCGCGCACCGAGCCCCTGCCGCTCCTGCAGAGCCCGACGGGCGGCGTCGAGATCGCTCATCAGTCACCGCCCTCGACCAGCGTGCGGTCGAAATTCAGGCGCTCGATGATGGGGGCATCGGAAAAGCGGAACAGGTCGAACGGGGTCTCGGCCTGGAGCGACCAGGCAACCCAGGAGGGAACCACGAAAATGTCTCCCTTTTCGAGTTTGTGCGTCACGCCCGCCATCACCACGGCGCCCCGGCCCTCGAAGACCTGGAACACCGAGGAGCCGACTTCCCGCCGCGCCGCCGTTTCGGCACCCTGGCGCAGGCGGTGGAACTCGGCGCGGATGGTCGGCATCACGTCGCCACCGGTGGTCGGGTTGACATAGCGGATCGCCGCATGGCCCTGATCCACCGTCGCCGGCTGTCCCTCCTCTTCGAGCAGCAACTGCTCGGTAAGGGCGCGGTCGGTATACTCCCAGCGATAGGCGCCGATGGGCGAGGACACCGTATTCTGCAGCCCCGACAGCGGGCGCAGGCCCGGATGGCACCACAGCCGTTCGCTGCGCGAGAACCGCGGCGTGGCGTAATCGGTCACGCGTTCCGAGCCGAATTCGAAGAAGCCGACATCGTTCTGGTAGGAGAAGGGGATGTCGAGGCCGTCGATCCAGGCCATCGGCTGGTCGGTTTCGTTGTGATGACCGTGGAAGTTCCAGCCCGGCGTCAGCAGGAAGTCGCCACGGCTCATGCGCACGGGATCGCCATTGACCACCGTCCAGACCCCCTCGCCCTCGACCACGAAGCGGAAGGCGTTCTGCGAGTGGCGGTGTTCGGGCGCCATCTCCTTGGCGCCGAGATACTGGATAGCGCACCAAAGGGTCGGCGAAACATAGGCCTCGCCACCGAGGCCGGGATTGGCGAGGCCGATGGCGCGGCGCTCGCCGCCCCGGCCCACCGGCACGAGATCGCCCGATGCCTGGGCCAGCGGGAACAGATCCGCCCATCTCCAGACATGCGGCACCGCCTTGGGACGGGGATGGCGCGGCATCAGGTCGCCGAGCTGGGTCCAGAGCGGATTGAGGTGCTGATCCTTGAAATCGGCATAGAGCTTGCGCAGGGCCGGCGTATCGTCCGGCTGCATCGCATTGGCCATCGTCGTTTCTCCCTGAATAAATTAGTACGTATACTTACTAATTGAGATTGTCAATGGTTGTCGCGATTGCGGGCCACTGATAGGAAGCGAACATGGCGTTCATCCATCACCTTCCCGGCCACCTGATCCGGCGGCTGCATCAGCTCTCCGTCGCGACGTTCACGCAGAAGACGCAGGAAGCCGGCTTCGACCTGACCCAGCTGCAATTCGCGGTGCTGTCGATGCTCGAAGAGAACCCGGAAATCGACCAGGCCACGCTGGCCATGCTGGTCGACATGGACAAGGTGACCATCGGGGACGTGGTTTTGCGGCTGGAGACGCGCGATCTGATCCGCCGGGTCGTCAAGAAGACCGACCGGCGCGCGCGAACGCTCACTTTGACCACGGGTGGCAAGGCCCTGCTGGCCGATGTGCGCCCCCTGGTGGTCGCGATTCAGGACGACATTCTCGGCTCGCTGTCAGCGGAAGAGAAAACCAGTTTCATGGCTCTCGTCACCAAGGTCTGCCGGCCAGCAGATTGAGCGCCTTTCGTGATTGAGGCTATGGTGCCTAGCCATCCAGAGCCGATCGCAAGAGCGTGTTGCTCCAGCGGGAAAGGTCCCAATGCCGAGCGCCGATACGTCTCCAGCCGCCAAGGGGCACGACGCGCGGCGCTTGTTCGCCTCCCAGGCCAGCCTCCACAAACTCGAGATCTTCTGCATGGTCTGCGACCTGCAGAGCGTAACGCGCGTGGCCGAGCGGCTGCGCATCGCCCAGCCCGTGGTCAGTGCGCATCTGCGCTTCCTGGAAGACAAGGTCGGCGCCAAGCTGTTCGAGCGCAGCGGACGGCGCCTGGTCCTGACGCGCGAAGGCGCCCGCGTCGAGGCCTGGGCACGAGACATCGTCACCCGAACGCGTGAACTGGAGCGCGAACTGGCGCTGTCGGGCGACGGCGAAGCCGGCAGTGCCGTGGTCTCCGCCTCCATGACGGTCGCTTCCTACGTGCTGCCCCCGCTGTTCGCCGCCTTTCGCCGGACCCTGCGCGAGGGCGGCATCACGGTGCAGGTCTCCAACCCGCAACTCGTCACCGCCAGCGTCAGGGACGGGTCCTGCGATTTCGGGCTCTGCATTCTCGATCCCCGCCATGATGTCGACGGCCTCAGCGTCGAGAAGCTGTGGACCGAGCAGCTCGTCCTGGTGGTTGCGGCCGACAGCACCCTGGTCGGCGACAGCGCCGATGCCGACACTATCGCCAGCCTGCCCTTCATCTCCTCGCCCCGCCAGCAGGTGCGGCGCGAACTGGAAGAGGATGCCCTCTATGCCCATGGCATCCGGCATCGCGAGGTCATCCTCGAATTCGGGCATCCGGAGGCGATGAAGCAGGCAGTGCGCCACCATGCCGGCGCGGCCTTCGTATTGGAAAGCTGCGTGCGCGACGAACTGGCCAGAGGCCTGCTGCGACAGGTCGAGACACCGGGCCTGCACCTGCCCGTTCCCATCTTCCTGATCTACAAGCGGGGCAAGGCCTTCTCGCGGTTCCAGTCGCGGCTGATGGACTTCGTGCGGCAGGCTGCCGGCGACGGCCGGCTGCCGGTTTTCGCCTCGCCTTCGCCACTTTGAACGCCGGCGATGACGGCAGCCAAATCATAGGCATTTGGCTATATATCGACGCGAATTATATATTGGATTGTCGTAAAGCCCGGGCGTAGAACCCGATCCATGCTCGCGGGGAAAGAGAGCCCCGCGCCGGGACAGAATCCGATTTTGAGCGCGTTTCCAGCCGCTGTGCCAGGCACGGCGGCCCTCGCGCTCGGCCACGGATCACCCGGTATCAAGCTGGGAGGAAGGCCATGTATCTGGGTGTCGACATCGGCGGCACGTTCACCGATCTCGTCCTCTTGGACGAACAGGGGGGCCTGGTCACCACCAAGGCCCTGTCCACGCCGGGCGAATTGGAGGTCGGCGTCTTCAATGCGGTGCAGGATGCCGCTGCGCAGCGCGGCATGACGGGCGAGGAATTGCTGGCCCGCGTGGTCGCCTTCGGCCATGGCACGACGCAGGCGACCAATGCGGTGATCGAGCGCGACGGCGCCCGCACCGGCCTCATCGCGACCCGCGGCTTCGGCGATACGCTGGCGATCCAGCGCCTGATGGGCTTCACCGCCGGCGTGCCGGTCGACCGGCTTGGCTGGTATTCGCGCCGGCGCTATCCCCAGCCGATCGTGCCGCGCCATCTGGTGCGGGAGATCCGCGAGCGCGTCGACCATGCCGGCAAGGTGCTGGTCGCGCTCGACCAGGACCAGGTGCGGGAAGCCGTTCGCTCGCTGGCGAGCGAGGGCGTGCAGACCTTCGCGGTCGCCTTCCTGTGGTCGTTCCGCAATCCCGAGCATGAGCGCATCGCCGCCCGCATCATCGGCGAGGAAGTGCCAGGGGCCTATGTCAGCCTGTCGAGCGAGGTGGCGCCCGTCATCGGCGAATATGAGCGCACCGCCACCGCCGCCCTCAATTCCTACCTCGCCCCCAAGGTCGTCTCCTATCTCGACGGTATCGAGCAGATGCTCAGGAAGCGCGGCTTCAAGGGCGCCTTTTCCATCCTCAATTCGGCCGGCGGCGTCATGCCGGTCGCTGAGGCCGCACGCCGGCCGGTGACGCTGGTCACCTCAGGCCCGACCGGCGGGGTGATGGGCTCGGTGCACCTGGCCAAGAAACTGGGCTATCGCAACCTCATCACCACCGACATGGGCGGCACTTCCTTCGACGTCGCCATCGTGGTCGACGACAAGCCGCTGATGTCCACCAATCACGAGGCCGGCGGCTTCCATATCGCCACGCCGATGATCGAGGTGCGCGCCATCGGTGCCGGCGGCGGTTCGATCGCCCGCGTGGTCGACGGCCAGCTGCGCGTCGGGCCGGACAGCGCCGGCGCCCGGCCGGGACCGGTGTGCTATGGGCGCGGCGGCATGCTCGCCACCGTCACCGACGCCGATGTCGTGCTCGGCATCATCGATCCTCAGACCTTCCTCGGCGGCAAGATGAAGCTCGACAAGGCGGCGGCATCCGCCGCCATCGAGGAGCAGATCGCCAAGCCGCTCGGCCTGACCACCGAGGAGGCAGCCGCCGGTATCCGCCGCATCGTCGACGCCCAGATGGCCGATACGCTGCGCGAGGTTACCATCGGCCGCGGCCATGATCCGCGCGACTTCGTGATCTTCGCCTATGGCGGGGCCGGCCCGGTCCATTGCGCCGGCTACGGCGCCGAGCTCGGCGTGCCCAAGATGGTGGTGCCCGTCACCTCCATGGCGCATTCGGCTTATGGGGCGCTCGCCGCCGACCTGCAATTCGCGGTCGAAAAATCGCTGTTGATGCGGGCCGGCGGTGGATCTCGCGCGCCGGCCGACGGCCTAGTCGCCTCCGAGATCGCCACAGCCTTCGCAACGCTCGAAGCCGAATGCCTGGACGCCATGCGCCGGGCCGGCGTCACCGGCGAGGACGTCCAGCTCCTGCGCACGGCCGATCTGCGCTATCGGCGCCAGACCAATGATCTCATCATTCCCGTGCCGGCTGGCGAGATCGCCGCCGCGACGCTGGACGATCTCGTCGCACGCTTCGAGGCCACCTATGAGCAGACCTACGGCAAGGGATCGGCCTTCCGCGAGGCCGGCCTGGAATTGACCAATGTCCGCGTCGAGGCCTTCGGCAAGGCACGCCGGCCCGAAATCGCCCTCGTGGCTCCCTCGGGCGAGCCGACGGTCGGCAGGCGCCGGATCTTCGAGCCCGTCGCCGCCGCGTGGATGGAGTGCGCCGTCTACAATTGGCGCGAGCTGCCGACGGACTTCACCGTCGCCGGCCCCGCCGTCATCGAGCATCCCGAAACCTCGGTCTTCGTCGCGGCCAGCCAGGTCGCCCGGCTCGACGCCACCAGCAACATCACCATCGAGCAGCGTGAGGAAGACCGCCATGTCTACAACTGACAACGCCATCGACCCCATCACCTTCGAGGTCGTGCGCAACAAGCTGCAGGCGATCACCGAGGAACAGGCGATCACGCTCAAATCAGTCTCCGGTTCGCCGGTGGTGACCGAGGCGACCGACTTCAACAACGGCCTCTATCTCGCCGACGGCTCCATCGTCACCATGGGCCCCCAGGTGCTGTTCCACACCGGCACGATGTCCTCGGTCATCCGTTCGATCAATGCCGAGTTCGCCGAGAATCCGGGCATCAACGAGGGTGACATGTTCATCCTCAACGATCCCTATCGCGGAGCCATCCACCAGCCCGACGTCTCGATCGTCGCGCCCATCTTCCATCAAGGCCGCCATGTCGCCTGGGCCGGTTCCTGCGCCCACCAGCTCGACGTCGGCGGCA
The DNA here is from genome assembly GCF_052045555.1 of Labrys sp. 22185. Classification (NCBI taxonomy): domain Bacteria; kingdom Pseudomonadati; phylum Pseudomonadota; class Alphaproteobacteria; order Hyphomicrobiales; family Xanthobacteraceae; genus Labrys; species Labrys sp. 22185. The sequence continues at coordinate 72,908 of NZ_JBQEPH010000022.1, forward strand.
TGAGCTTCGGCTCCTGGGCCATCGGCGCCACCGAGATCCAGCAGGAGGCCATGCTGCTGCCGGGCATCAAGCTCGTCGAGAACGGCGTGCTGCGCCAGGATCTGTGGCAGATGATCATGGGCATGACCCGCCTGCCCCATGTGCTGGGGCTCGACCTCAAGGCGATGATCGCCGCCAACACCGTGGCGGCCCGCCGCCTGGTCGAACTGATGGACCGCTATGGCGGGGATACCGTCGAGACCATCATGGCCGAGGAGATCGCCAGTTCCGAGCGCCAGATCCGCCAGGTTCTTTCAACTCTACCCGACGGCGTCTTCCGGGCTCGCGACTATATCGAGCATGACGGCCATGAGAACGTGCTTTACCGCGTCTGCGTCACCGCGACCAAGAAGGGCGACCGCCTCACCCTCGACATGACGGGCACCTCGCCGCAGGCGCCCGGCTTCATCAACTGCACGGCCTCGGGCATGCGCGGCGCCGCCCTCACGGGGCTGCTGCCCATCCTCGCGCCGCGCATCCGCTGGAACGAGGGCATCCTGCGCGCCGTCGATTTCGTCGCGCCGGAGGGCATCCTGTGCAACGCCTCCTGGCCGGCTCCGGTTTCCTCGGGCACGATCTCGACGGCCTGGATCGTCCAGAACGTGGTGGTTTCAGCCCTGTCGCGCCTGGTGGCCTGCTCGCCCGAGCATGCCGGCGAAAGCCAGGCCGTCACCAAGGGCCACATGATGGTGATGACCCTGGCGGGGCAGGACCGGGACGGCGCACCCTTCGGCACCTTCCTGCTCGACTCCACCGCCGGCGGGGGCGGTGCCTTCCCCGACCATGACGGCCTCGACGGCTCGGGCGATTTTTGCGTGCCGCGCCCGGCCATCGCCAATGTCGAGGCCAATGAGGCGAACGGGCCTTTCCTCTATCTCTTCCGCGCCTTCGTGCCCGACAGCGGCGGCCCCGGCCGCCAGCGCGGCGGCGCCGGCGCCTCCCTCGCCATCGCACCCTATGGCACCGACGCCCTGCAGGCGATGATGCTGGGCCATGGCGTGGAGGTGCCCAATGCGGTGGGCCAGTTCGGCGGCCTGCCCGGCGCTTGCGGCCGCAACGTCATGCGCCGCGACGCCGGCGATCCGGCCACCCTGGCGGGTCTTGCCGGCGATCTCGAGGAATTGCTGGCTACCGGGGTCGATGAACTCGGCCCCAAGCCCGGCCGCATGCGCCTCAGCTCGCGCGACGTGCTCGGCTATGCCTTCCAGGGCGGGGGCGGCTATGGCGACCCGCTGCTGCGCACTCCCGCCGCCGTGCTCAGCGATGTCACCAACGGCCATGTCAGCCTCGCAGCCGCTGCGGCCCAATATGGCGTGGTGATCGCGCAGGGCATGGTCGACCAGCGCGCCACCGAACAGGCCCGGGCCGCCATCCGCAGCCGGCGTCTGGCTGGTGCCACGCCGACGCGGACAGCGGGCAAGGGCGAACTCGCCATCACCGAGGGCCGCTTTGCCTGCGGCTGCGGCTGCGACCTCGGTCCGGTCACGGCAAACTGGAAGGAGAAGGTACGCAGCTATCGCGTCGAGCCGGAGACCTATGGGCCGCATATCCGCACCCATGCCGATCTCGAACTGCGCGAGCATGTCTGCACCGCCTGCGGCACCCTGCTCGAGGCCGAGGTCGTGCGCAAGGACGAAGCTTCCCTGGTCACGCTGCAGCTCGAAGCAGCCGCCTGACCCACCGGCAGGAAAGGAATTCATCATGCAACCTTATCCTTCACAGGGCGCCGTCGTCGTCACCGGTGCCGGCCAGGGCATCGGGCGCCGGCTCGCTCTCACGCTCGTCGGCGAAGGCGTCGATGTGTGCATCGCCGACTGGAACGAGGAGAAGGGCCGCACGGTGGCCGAGGAGGACACGCCGGGAACCGGCCGGCGTCTGTTCGTGCGCACCAATGTCGCCGATGAAGCCAGCTGCCAGGCTGCTGTCGATGCGACGCTCGCAGCGTTCGGTGGCGTGTTCGGCCTGGTCAACAATGCCTCGATCTTCTCGACCCTGAAGATGCGTCCCTTCTGGGAAATCCCCTCCGACGAATGGGACCAGGTCCAAGCTGTCAATCTCAAGGGCGTCTTCAACATGACGCGGGCCGCCCGTGAGGCCCTGGCCGCCTCGGGCGAGGGCTCGGTCGTCAACGTGGCGTCCTCGACCATCCTGTTCGGGCGGCCCAATTATGCCCATTACGTCTCGTCCAAGGCCGGCGTAATGGGCCTGTCCCGGGCGATGGCGCGCGAACTCGGCAGCCAGGCGATCCGGGTCAACACACTGACGCCGGGCCCGACCTTCACCGAGGTCGAACGGGCCACCGTCACGCCCGAGCAGAAGGCCGCCATGATCGAGCAGCAATGCCTCAAGCGCGCCGGCGGCCCCGACGACATCGCCGATGCCATCGCCTTCCTGCTCTCGCGCCGGGCCCGCTGGATCACCGGACAGCTCCTCAATGCCGATGGCGGCATGATCACCCATTGATGTCCGGTCCCTTCATGCCAGGCCTGGGGCAGCAGATACCCGCATGGGATCCCGCTGAATCGGTATTGCTCAGGTAGTGCTGCCCCTCCCCCTTACCCTCTCCCCGTAAGAACGGGGCGAGGGGGACTTCGGCCAAGCATTTCATGCCGAGAATGCATCGCCCCGCCCAACCATGGGCGAGATGAAAGATCCGAGAATTGATCACGACGCTCGCGCCCCCTCGCCCTGTTCTTACGGGGAGAGGGTAAGGGTGAGGGGCTTCGCGACCCGGAAGATAAGGTGAAAGGCAAGCAGACATGGCTTACGCGATAGAACATGACAGGATGCTGATTGGCGGCGAACTGGTGCACGCCTCGGGCGGCGAGTTCGACCTTTCCATCAACCCCGCCACCGAGGAGGTGATCGGCCGCTCGCCGCACGGCACGGCCGAGGATGTCGAGCGCGCCTTTGCCGCTGCCGATGCCGCCTGGCCTGCCTGGGCCGCCCTCACCCCATCCGAACGCGGCGCCCGCATGCGCGCCTTCGGCGAGGCCTTGCGTGCCCGCGCCGAGGACTTCCTGAGGATCGAGGTCGCCGATACCGGCAACACCATCACGCCGATGCGCGGCGATGTCGGCCATGCCGTCGACAGCCTGACCTACTATGCCGGCCTCATTCACGAACTCAAGGGCGAGACCATTCCGGCCACGGCCGAGAACCTGCATCTTACCCTGCGAGAGCCCTATGGCGTGGTGGCGCGCATCGCGCCCTTCAACCACCCGCTAATGTTCGCCGTCGCCCGCACCGCCGCCATGCTGGCCGCCGGCAATGCGGTGATCGTCAAGCCGCCGGAAACCAGCCCCCTGTCGGCGCTGCTGCTGGCCGAGGTCGCGCGCGAGGCCCTGCCTGCGGGTGTGTTCAACATCGTCACCGGCCCCGGCGCCACGGTAGGCAATGCCATCGTCCGCCATCCCGGCATCAAGCGCATCGCCTTCATCGGCTCGCCCCAGACCGGCCGCGCCATCCAGCGCTCGGCGGCAGAGGTGGCGGTCAAGCATGTGACGCTGGAGCTGGGCGGCAAGAATCCCCTGATCGCCTTTCCCGACACCGATCCCGACATCATCGCCGCCGCCGCCGTACGCGGCATGAATTTCAGCTGGCAGGGCCAATCCTGCGGCTCGACCAGCCGGCTGCTGTTGCACGAGGACATCCATGATGCCGTGCTGGAGCGCGTGGTCGCGAAGGTTGCCGGCCTCAGGCTCGGCGATCCCTTCGACCCCGCCACCGACATGGGCCCGGTCAATTCACGCATCCAGCATGAAAAGGTGCTGTCCTTCTTCGAAACCGCCAGGCATGACAGCTCGCGCCTGATGACGGGCGGCCGCAAGCCGTCGGGCGAACGCTTCGCCAAGGGGTTCTGGGTGGAGCCGACGGTCTATGCCGACGTCAAGCCCGGCATGCGGCTATGGCAGGAAGAAGTGTTCGGCCCGATCCTGTCGGTCGGGCGCTGGAAGACGGTGGACGAGGCGGTGGAGCTCGCCAACAGCACCGAATACGGCCTGACCGGCGCGGTGTGGACCCACGATATCCGCAACGCCCTCAACGTCGCCCGCAGGATCCGCTCCGGCCATGTCTGGATCAATGGCTGCTCCAACCATTTCCTCGGTGTTCCCTTCGGCGGCATGAAGAACTCCGGCGTCGGCCGTGAGGAAGGCATCGAAGAGATGGTCTCCTACACCGAGGCCAAGACCATCAACATCATGCTGGAGTGAGCGAACAGCCCGGCATGGCCTTATTGCGTTCCCGATCATCTGCAGCTCTTCAATCGCCGGCCGATCCAGGACAGGCGGTCCTGCACTGACAAGGTACGGTCTTCGCTGGATAGCTACTGCTTTCCCACGCCCGGGAATCTCAAGCTGGAATGTCTCAGCGAGATTCCAGAAAATCGGATAGCACGGCATTGAACTGCGATGAGGCTTCGACGTTGACGAGGTGCCGACCGACGAGTGAGACGTGCCGTCCCCGCTCGACGGCAGCGGCAAGGGCCTCGAGGTCGGAAGGAGGGCAAACCGGATCGTCCACCCCGGAAATGGCAAGAACGGGGCTTGCTATCCCGGCGATCTCTCCACGAAGATCGGCATTGGCAAGGGCGTTACAGCAGCCGACATATCCTTCCGGCACGGTCATCTCAAAACGGTCTAGGACGTTTCCCACGGCATCGGGATTGCTGGCGATGAAGGCCGGCGTGAACCAGCGTTCAGCCGTGGCCGCCACGAACGCGCCGAGACCGTCTCTCCGCACGGCTGCGATACGGGCATTCCAGCTTTCGGGCGTCCCGATCCGCGCTGCGGTGGCACAGAGGACGACCTTGCCGAGACGGTTCCCCGCATGGACGGCAAGCCATTGACCCGTCAGGCCGCCGAGAGAAAGGCCGCAGAAATGGGTCCGCTCGATAGCCAGCGCGTCGAGCAGCGCCAGAACGTCGTTGCCGAGATCGGCAAGCGCGTAGGGCACCAGCGGCGCCGAGGAAAGGCCATGGCCGCGCCGGTCGTAGCGCAGCACGCGGTAGCTCCGCGACAGCGCCGACGCCTGCCCGTCCCACATGGTAAGGTCGGTTCCCAATGAATTGCAGAACAGCAGCCACGGCCTGTCCGCGGCATCGCCGTCGATGCGGTAGTGAAGGCGGTGACTGGCGAGATCAAGATAAGACATGGCGGCTTTCGGCGTGGCGAAAAGGAAGAAAGCGACGACCGGCGGATGAGTACTTGTCGGTCGCCGCCCGTTGCTCATATCGCCGCGAGTTGGCCGGTTTCGGCACTGCGGGCGTTGCTGATGGCAAAGACCAGCATGGCGATGGTCGAGACCAGAGCGGGAATGGCGAAGATCAGAAAATTCTGCTGGAGTGGAAATTCCCTGGCGAGCAGCATGCCGCCGAGCGTCGGGCCGACGATGGCGCCAATGCGCCCCACGCCGGAAGCCCAGCCCAACCCCGTCGAGCGAATGGAGAGGTTGTAGAGCTGGGCGACGCTCGCATAGAGCAGGATCTGCGTGCCGATGGTGCTGGCGCCGGCGATGAAGACCATCAGAAACAGGAGGCCGGCCGGCGGATTGCTGCCGATCAGCGCGATGGAGGCCGCGGCTGCGGCGAAGAAGCCGATCACCACTTTCGGCAGGCCGAAACGATCTCCCAGCCAGCCGCCGGCGACAGCCCCGGCCATGCCGCCGAAGTTCAGCGAGAACAGGCTGAGCAGGCTGGCCTTCTCGGCATAGCCGGCCTCCTGCAGCACCTTCGGCAGCCAGGAGGAGAGCAGGTAGACCAGCAGCAGGCAGCAGAAGAAGGCGATCCAGAGCATGAGCGTGCGCAAGGCGCGCTGGTGGCGGAACAATTCGAGGATCGAGGCGGATGTTCCCTTGCTTTCCGTGAAAACCAGCGTGTCGCCGCTTTCGAGCTTGGCGGAGGGTAGGATGCGCGCATAGATGGCCCGCGCTTTCTCCTGTTCGCCCTGGCGGATCAGGAAGCCGAGCGATTCCGGCAGTTTCCACAGGATGAAGGGCAGGAGGAGGAGCGGCACCGCGGCGACGAAGAACATCGGTTTCCAGCCATGATGCGGGATGAGGCCGATGCCGAGCCCGGCCGCCACCATGCCGCCGACGGAATAGCCGGAGAACATCAGCGCCACCATGGTGCCGCGCAGGCGCTTGGGAGCATATTCGTTCATCAGCGCCACCGCGTTCGGCATCAGGCCGCCGCAGCCGAGGCCGGCGATGAAGCGGAAGATCTTGAACTGGTCCGGTGAGGTGGCAAAACCGGTCGCCAGGGTGGCGATGGTGAACAGCAGGAAGCTGATCGCGATGCCCCTCTTGCGGCCGATCCGGTCGGCGAGCGGCCCGAGGACCAGCGCACCGAACATCATGCCGAACAGTGCCCAGGCCTGCAGCACCCCGGCCTGCGGCTTGCTCAGGCCCCATTCGGCGATCAGCGTCGGCAGCACCGTGCCGGCCACGAAGACATCATAGCCGTCGACGATCAGCAGCAGGGCGCAAAGCGCCACCACCGCCCACTGGAACGGCCCGAACGGATTGTTGTCGATCGCTTCGATCACATCGATCTTGCGCATTGTCGTTCCCCCCGATTGTCTTGGACATCTCAGCCCAGATCGCTTCAGCCAGGTCTTTTCAGGCCAGTCTTTTCAGCCCAGGTCCCCACCGGCGACCGGCAACACGCTGCCCGTGATGTAGGATGCCTCGTCCGAGGCGAGGAACAGGATCGGCGCCGCCTGCTCCTCGATGGTGGCGTAGCGTTTCATGAAGCTCGACTGCTTCACCTGGCTCACCACTTCGGCCATCCAGGCCTTTTCCCGGTCCGTATCGCCTGCGGCGTTGCGTGGAACGCGGCGCGGCGGCGCTTCGGTGCCGCCCGGCGCGGTCGCGACCACGCGGATGCCGAAGCCGGCCATCTCCATCGCCAGCGACTGCGTAATGGCGTTGACGCCGCCCTTGGCCGCCGAATAGGGCAGCCGATGGATGCCGCGCGTCGCATTGGAGGAGACGTTGACGATGGTGCCGCCGCCTCGGGCGACCAGCAAAGGCAGCACCGCATGGCAGCAATAGAGCGTCGGCATCAGCGAACGGCGGATTTCCGCGTCGATCTGCTGCGGCTCGAATTCGAGAAAAGGCCGCATGCGGATGGCACCGCCGACATTGTTGATGAGGATGTCGATGCCCCCGAACCTGTCGGCGGCAAAGCGCATCGCCGCCGCGGCCCCCTCATGGTTTTCGAGGTCGGCGCTAAAGGCGGCCGTCTCACCGCCCGCTTGCGCCGCCACCTCGGCGACGAAATCGGCACGGTCGACGAACAGCACCCGGCCGCCTTCCCGCGCCGCGCGGATCGCCACCGCGCGACCGATGCCCTGCGCCGCCCCGGTCACCACCAGCACCTTGCCGGCGAAGCGGTCGGTGAAGCACGCCGGGTTCATGCCGCTTCCTTCGCCGGGGCGTTCGGCGTGAACTTCTCATAATGGAAGCTTGCGGGCTTCACGCCATTCTCGTCGAAATGCCGGCGCACCGCATCGACCATCGGCGGCGGGCCGCAGAGATAGACGTCGACATCGCCGCCATGCAGAAGCTCGGCGGGCATGTGCTGCGTGACCCAGCCCTTGCGCGGATGGCTGGAGGCTTCCTCGGCCACCACGGTGGTAAAGGTGAAGTTCGGCAGGAGAGCGGCATAGGCCGCGATTTCGTCGACGAGAACCAAATCGAGATCGCGGGTGACGCCATAGATCAGGTGGGCCACCTGCTCTGACCCCGTGCGGGCAAGGACCTCAAGCATCGAGAGGAAGGGCGCGAGCCCCGTGCCGCCGGCAAGGAAGAGGAGAGGACGCTTCACGTCCCTCAGATAGAAGCTGCCCAGCGGGCCGGTGAGGTCAAGCTTGTCGCCGGGCTTGGCCCCGGCGAGCCATCCGCTCATCACCCCATCAGGAATCTTCTTGATCAGGAAACCGAGACGCCGATCGCCTGGCGCCGAGGAGAAGGAATAGGAGCGGTTCTGCCCGCTGTCCGGCACGTCGATATTGACATATTGACCGGGAAGGAAGGCTGGCGCGGCGGCGGCATCCACCTCCAGTTCCAGCATGATCGCGGCGTCATGATGCGGCGTCACGGCCGCCACCGTGGCAGCGAATTTCTGGTGGCCGGTCTTGCAGGCGAGTGAAGTCGTCGGCACTGCGAGGACGCAATCGCTCGAAGGCACCATCTGGCAGGTCAGCACCAAGCCCTCCGCCGCCTCGTCCTCCGTCAGGGCATCCTCGATGAAATCACTGCCGAGATCATAGGCACCGCTTTCGGCGCGGCACTTGCAGGTGCCGCATACGCCGTCGGAGCAGTCCATCGGCAGGTTGATCTTGTTGCGGAAGGCGGCATCCAGGACCTTCTCGCCCTGCTTGCAGTCGACGAAACGGGTGACCCCGTCCTCGAAGTTCAATGCGATCGTGTAGAAGGTCATGGAACCCTCCTCTTCGTTCCTGTCCGGCCGGTGCCGTCAGATGTGATAGACGTCGATGACCTGGCGGATGTAATCGTTCTTCAGGACGATTTTCTTGTTCGATATCAGCAGCTTGTCGCCATCCTGGCGTAGCGTCACGAACATGGTGCCGAAGAACTGGTCGGTGACCTTGTAGCGGTGGTTGAGCGTGTGGAAGTTGTAGCGCACGTCCACCTCGCCACCCCGGTCGGCCACCAGTTCGACATTGATGACGCTGTGGCTGGTGCGCGGCTCCGGCGTCGAGGCGCCGGACCGCTCGGTCTTGATGCGGAAGACGCGGTCTTCCAGGCCTTCCCGGCTCGGATAGTAGATCAGCGAGATCTGCGCATGCGGGTCCTCGGTGATCGCATCATCGTCGTCCCAGGCCGGCATCCAGTAGGTGACGTCGGGCGCATAGCAGGTCAGCCATTCATCCCATTGGCGATCGTCGAGAAGGCGCGCCTCGCGGAACAGGAATGCGCGAACGGTATCGTAGGACAGGCTCATGCGACCACTCCCTCCCTCTCGGCAGCGAGCGCCTGGCGCATCACCGTCGCCCAATATTCGTGCTGGCGGACGAACAGCCCCTCGTCCTCGCTGCGCTCACCCGAGAGCAGCGGCTCGAGGCCCATCCGCCTGGCATTGTCGTCGGGACCGTCGATCCAGAGCGGCGCACCGCGCGACAGGTCGTTCCACAGCGCCGCCGTACCGGCATAGCCGGACTGGCAGGCGCGGAACTCCTCGAGATCGTCGGCCGTGCCCATGCCGGAGACGTTGAAGAAATCCTCGTATTGGCGGATGCGCAGCGCCCGGTCTTCCGCACCCTCGCCCTTCGGGGCGAAGCAGAAGATGCTGACCTCCGTCTTGTCGACGCTGATGGGGCGCGTCACGCGGATCTGCGTGCTGAACTGGTCCATCAGGAAGAGGTTGGGATAGACGCACAGATTGCGGGTCTGGTTGATGATGAAATCGGCCTTGTCGGCGCCGACGCGCTCGCGGATCTTCTCGCGTTGGCCGTAGACCGGGCGGACCTCCGGATTCATCGTGTTGGTCCACAACAGGATATGGCCGTTCTCGAAGCCATAGACGCCGGCGACCGATTTGCTCCACGAATTGGCGTCGACCGCCTTGGTGCCTTCCTCGCTGCGGCGGCCCATGGTGGCGGCATAGTTCCAGTGGACGGAGGAGACATGGTAGCCGTCGCAGCCATTCTCCATCTGGAGCTTCCAGTTGCCGTCATAGATGTAGGAGGAATTGCCCCGCAGCACCTCCAGCCCGTCCGGCGCCTGGTCCACGATCTGGTCGATGATGATCCGCGCCTGCCCGAGGAAGTCGGTCAGCGGTGCCACGTCCTCCTTCAGGCTGCCGAACAGGAAGCCGCGATAATTCTCGAAGCGCGCGACGCGGGTCAGATCATGCGAGCCGTTCTTGGCGAACTGCTCGGGATATTGGGTGGTCTTTTCGTCCTTCACCTTCAGGAGCTTGCCGGTGTTGGAAAAGGTCCAGCCGTGGAACGGGCAGGTGAAGCTGCCCTTGTTGCCGTGCTTGCGGCGGCAGAGCATTGCCCCGCGATGCGCGCAGGCATTGATGACGGCGTTGAGCGTGCCGGTCTTGTCGCGGGTGATCACCACCGGCTGGCGGCCGATTGTGGTCGTGTAATAGTCGTTGTTGTCGGGGATCTGGCTTTCATGGGCCAGATAGACCCAGTTGCTCTCGAAGATGTGCTTCATCTCCAGTGCGAACAGGTCGGCGTCGGTGAAGATGTCGCGGCGGCAGCGAAACACGCCGGCCTCGTGATCATCCTGCACGGCGGTGGCGAGCAGATGATCGAGATCACGGGCCTTGTCGATGATTGCGGACATGACTTCTCTCCCGCAAGGAACGGCGGTCGGCGCGGTCCTTGCAACGATGTCGATGATCGGGGTGGGACGGCCCTCAGGGCCGCCGGTGTCTGTGCAGACTGGAGCAGAGTGCGATGTCTTCGAGGCAGTCTTTGCTCACCCTGCCGTTGAGGTCGCGCTGCCCAGTAACAATCAAGCTGCGGCGCGCTTGCGCTGGTCGTTGATCTGGTTGTCGACGCCGTCGACCAGCGCGGTCAGATGGATGTCGAACATGATCTCGGCGAAGGGCCCCTCCAGCCCGTTGGCGGCGATGCTGGCCGCGTCCGTCCGCTCGACGACGGCTGGAACGAGGCCGTCGCGGGTGGCATAGGCGAAGTCGTCATTGACCAGCGGATCGCCCTCGATGTTGATCTGGGTCGTCAGCTTGCGATGGCCTTCACCGCTGATGAAGAGGTGGATATGGGCCGGGCGCTGGCCATGGCGGCCAAGGGCGGAGAGCAGCTTTTCCGTCGGGCTGCCCGGCGGCACGCCATAGCCGTTCGGCACGATGCTGCGGAATTTGTAGCGGCCCTCGCCGTCGGCAATGATGGTGCGGCGCATGTTGAACGGCGCCTGCTTTCCGGTCGGATCGAAATGCGAGTAGAAGCCGCGGGTGTCGCAGTGCCAGACCTCGACGGTCGCCCCCGGCAGCGGCCGGCCGTCGGCGCCGCGGACGGTGCCGTGCATGATCAGCGTGTGGCCGTTCGTATCCGTGCCGTCGTCGAGGCGGGCGAAGCCATGTGAGACCGGCGCTCCGGCGACATAGAGCGGTCCCTCGATCGTGCGTGGTGTCGGGTTGTCGATGCCGAGCTCTGCGTCGATCGCGTCGAGGCGTTCGTCGAGGAAGTGATCGAGGCCGAGGCCGGGGGAAATCAGGCCCGCTTGTCCGGCCGCACCGATGTCGTTGAGCCAGGCGATGGCTGTCCAGTATTCGTCCGGGGTGATATCGAGATCGTCGATCGCCTTGAACAGGTCCGACATGATCCGATGGACGACGTGCTTGACGCGCGGATTGCCACCGTCCTTGTCGAGGCCGCTCAGGACCTTCAGGAAATCCTGGATGTCCGGCCTTGCGAAGATCTTCACGCTCATTTCAATCCTCCATTTATTGCTTTTGAATTTATGGGGGCCTCGTCATCATGGTCGCCCCGGATGCGGTGATGTCAGCCATCGCCGTCGCGGATCGAGGAGGGGTGCCGCAGCAGCGGCGCCACCTCGATACGCATGAACTTGAACAGCGGCAGACCCGAAAGGATTTCGTGCAGTTCCGCATTGTCCTTCACATCGAACACGCTGTAGTTCGCGTAGGCACCGGCAATACGCCAGATATGCCGCCACTTGCCGCTGCGCTGCAGCGCCTGCGAATAGGCCTTTTCCTTCGCGATGATTTCGGCCGCCTCACTCGCGGGCAGGTCGTGGGGGATGTTCACATCCATCCTGACGTGGAACAGCATGGCTCTCTCCTCAACCGGCGCTGATCGTCTTGCGCAGACCGTTGCGGGCGAAGAAGGCGACGCGTTCCTCGTCCAGTTCGATGCCGAGCCCGGGCCCATCCGGAACGGTCAGCTCGAAGTCGCTGTAATCGAGCGGCTGGCGCAGGATCTCCTGCGTCAGCAGCAGCGGGCCGAACAATTCGGTGCCCCATTGCAGATCGGCAAAGGTCGAGAAGACCTGCGCCGAGGCGATGGTGCCGACCGGCCCTTCCAGCATGGTGCCGCCATACAGGCCGATACCCGCCGCGTCCGCGATGGCCGCGACGCGCTGCGCGTTGTAGAGGCCGCCATTCTGCTCGATCTTGACGGCGAAGACGTCGGCGCCGGCGGTCTTGGCGATCTCGAAGGCGGATTCCGGCCCCGTCAGCGCTTCATCGGCCATCAGCGCCACGGGGAAACGGCGGACCAGCCGGGCCAGGGCGGCGGCCGAGGCCACGGGCTGTTCCACCAGTTCACAGCCGGCGTCGGCCAGTGCCGCCATGCCGAAGGCAGCCTCGGTTTCGCTCCAGGCCATGTTGACGTCGACACGCACCGCGCCGCGCTCGCCGAGCGCCCGCTTGATTGCGGTGACATGGGCGATGTCTTCCTTCAGCCCCCTGGCGCCGATCTTCAGCTTGAAGATGCGATGCCGGCGCAGATCCAGCATATGTTCGGCCTCGGCGATATCCCTGGCCGTGTCGCCGGAGGCGAGCGTCCAGGCCACCGGCAGCCGGTCGCGGCGGCGCCCGCCGAGCAATTCGCTGACCGGCAGGCCGAGGCGCTTGCCGTGGGCATCGAGCAGGGCCGTCTCCACCGCGCTCTTGGCGAAGCGGTTTTCCTTCACCATCCTGCCGAGGCGGGCCATTAGGACCTGCACGCGGGTCGCGTCCTCACCGGTCATGACCGGCGCAAAATAACTGTCGATGGCGAGCTTCATGCCCTCCGGGCTTTCCCCGCCATAGGCGAGACCGCCGATCGTCGTGCCCTCGCCGATACCGGTGATGCCGTCGCTGCAATGAACCTTCACCAGCATCAGGGTCTGGCCGTCCATGGTGGCGACCGACAATTTGTGCGGCCGGATGGTGGGCAGGTCGACGAGCAGTGTCTCGATCCGTTCGACGACGGGAGCGAGGGCTGTGGCCGGAGCGAGGGGGGCAAAAACCGTGTTCATGCTGCGATCCTGCGGCAGCCATGACGCCCCGTCCAACACCATTTGTGTTGGGCATGATACCTTGTAGGTATAGTACTGGGAAAAGTCCTCGAATAACGGCACTTACCGCAGTGCAACATACCTCCGAGGGAGGGTAAAATGGATCTTCGCCAGATCCGCTATTTCGTGGCGGTGGCACGCGAGCGCAATTTCACCCGCGCGGCCGAGCTCCTGCACATGGCGCAGCCGCCCTTGAGCCGGCAGATCCAGCTGCTGGAGGAGGAACTGGGCGTGCCCCTGATCATCCGCAAGAGCCGGCCCGTGCGCCTGACGGATGCGGGCCGGCTCTTCTACGAGCAGTCCCTCCAGGTTCTCGGCCGGGTCGACCAGATGCTGACGGCAACCCGCCGGGTCGGGCTGAACCAGAACAGCGTGTTTTCCATCGGCTTCGTCGCCTCCACCCTCTATGGCGGCCTCCCCGCGCTCGTGCGCAAGCTGCGCCAGCATGCACCGGAGCTCGACATCCAGCTCCTGGAAATGGTGTCGGTGCAGCAGATCCCCGCCCTGAAGGAAGGCCGCATCGACATCGGCTTCGGTCGGCTTCGCCACAGCGATCCCAATGTCACCGGCATCGTGCTGCGCGAGGAACGGCTGGTCGTCGCCATCCCCAAGGGCACGCCGCTGGCCGAAAGCAACGCACCGCTGTCGATCAGGACATTGGCGGACCGGAAGATCATCGTCTATCCCAAGGAACCGCGCCCCAGCTATGCCGACCATGTTCTCGGCCTGCTGCACGGCCATGATGCGCGTCCCGCAGAGGTTCAGGAGGTGCGGGAAATCCAGGCGGCACTCGGGCTGGTCGCGGCGGATGCAGGCCTATGCCTCGTGCCCGCCTCCGCCCGCCAGATGCGGTCGGACGTGCACTACAGGCTGCTGGAGGAGAGGGACGCCAGTTCTCCCGTCATCCTCAACCAGAGGGTCGGCGATAGCTCACCCTATATCGACCTGGTCAAGAAGCTCATCCAGGAAATGTATGCCGAAGATCCGCCCTGGCTGGACAAGGCCCACAACTATATTCCGTGACTGCGACGGCTAGGACTGCGCAGGGGCCCAAGCCGTATTGCGAGCCATTCGGCATTCACACGCGCGAAAATATTTAGGCGTAGCGCCATTCGGAGCTGCCGCCCGATTTGAATCAGGGAGGTCAGTGATTGATCCTTCCTGTGCACAAACCGGTGTTCACAAAGCAGAACCCCGCGGAATCATGAGACCTCGCGGGGGTTGGTGCATATTTGATTGGGTTGCGGGGGCTCAGGGCACGGCAACCCGTACTCCCTTGAAAACCCTCTATTGTAACGCCACGACCACTTGATTGCGGGTTGTCTTCCGCAGAGGGCCCTCGCTGGAAAAACAGCCGGCACCGGCCCTCGATGATGTGTCAGCCGACGTCGCGCGTAGCTCCACGTTGGAAAACCGTCGGGAACCAGTCTTCGCGCAGCTTTTCGCCCGCCGACATGCCGTGGCCGGGATAGGGAGGCGAGGTGCGGCCGGGCCGCTCGACATAGCGAGCGTCGTCTCCCACCAGGCGCAGGGAAAACGCCCGTCTGCGTGTTGTGGCATTGTTGCCGCGAGCGCCATGGAGCGTCATGTAGTTGAAGGCGACGGCATCGCCCGGCTCCATCTCCCACTCGCGAATATCCATGCCTTCCGCATCGGGATCGGGTACGGGGATATAGGCATCGCTGTCGGCGTAGAAATTCTCTTCCGAGAGCCAGCGCGTCGGCAGGACCGGCTTCGGCCAGCGATGCGAGCCGGCGACGCAGCGCAGCGACGCTTCGCGCACCGGATCCAGCGGCGACCAGAAGCTGACCGTCTGCGTCCCCTCGACAAAATAATAGGGACCGTCCTGGTGCCAGGGCGTCGGCTTCGATGTGCCGGGTTCCTTGACCAGGACATGGTCGTGGAAGACCTGGACCGAATTCGCCCCCATCAGGTCCGCCGCGACCTCGCCGGCTGCGGAGTGACGGATCACGGTCTCGAATTCGGGGATGCGCTCCCAATTGCAATAGTCGTCGAAGAAGCGGCCTGCCTCGCCAGGCTTGAGGTTCTCGGCGCCATATTGGCTGGGCTCCGCCATGTTGCGGGCCACACCCGCCCGCAGTCTCTCCACGTGATCCTTGAACAATCCGCGCACCAGCACGACGCCGTCGCGCTGATAGGCCTCGATCTGTTCCTGCGTGACGAGCGGATGTATCATTGCGTTCCTCCCTGCTTGACGGAACGAGCAAACAGGCAATCGTTTATAGTTTCAAATAATAAGTATCTAAACTACTCTTAGGCTCATGCTATATCTCACGCTTCGCCAGTTCGAGTATGTTTCCGCCGTGGCCCACTCCGGCAGTCTCTCGGCCGCGGCCTCGCAGCTCAACGTATCGCAGCCCTCGCTTTCGGTCGCCATCACGCAGGTCGAGCGGCGCCTGGCACGCAAGCTTTTCATCCGGCGCCGGGGTGCCCCGGTCGAGCTGACCGATTTCGGCCGGGATTATCTTGCCCAGGTCGAGGAGATCATCTCCCTCGCCCGGCAGTTGGATGATCCCGCCCGCAACCAACGCGCCACTGCCGGCCGCCTGACACTGGGGCTGTTCGAGGATCTGGCGCCGCTTCATATCGGCCGCCTGCTCAATGCCCTGCGCAGCAAGCTGCCGGGCGCCGAGATCCGCTATCGCATCGCCGATTTCGAGACACTCGCCCGCGACATGCTGCAATCGCGCATCGACCTCGCCGTGACGTTCGACCTCGGTCTCGACGCAAGCTTCCTGCGCCGACCGCTCGCGTCGGTCCAGCCCCACGCCTTGATGCGCGTCGACGACCCCCTTGCCGGCTTGCGGCAGGTCAGCCTCCGTGACCTCGGCCAACGTGCACTGATCCTCTTCGAGGAAGGCCTGTCGGTAAGACACGTCCTGGGCCTCTTCCGGCGGATCGGTGCAGAGCCGGTCGTTCGCCACAGGGTGCAGGCACTCGAGGTCATGCGCAGCCTGGCCGCCCATGGCGATGGCATCGGCATCACCTATGCAGGATCGAAAAGCAGCTGTGCCTATGACGGGACTCCCCTGGCCAGTGTGCCGATCGCCGAGGATTTCGCCCGGGAGCCGGTCATCCTCGCCTGCCCGCTCGACGGTGCGAAGAGCGCGATCCTGAATCCCGCCTCGCAAGCCATTGTCGAGGCGTTCGGCCACGGATGAGCCCTTCCGCAACATCCAAACTGGCGTCGCGGCATCGGACTTGATCCATAAATCGAAATAGACGCCATAGTTTCCTATATTGCGTCATTTTCCTGAATAAGATCTATCTCGATACAATGCGCTGGCCTGGCGCTTCGAACCGTTCCGGCAGGATCTTTCCCGGGTTCATGATGTTCTTCGGATCGATCGCCGCCTTGATGGCCGCCATCACATCCAGTGCCGGGCCCATCTCGCGCTCCATATAGGAACGCTTGCCCTGCCCCACGCCATGTTCGCCCGTGCAGGTTCCTTCCATGGAAAGAGCCAGCTCGTTCAGCCAGCCGATATAGGATTTGGCAGCGGCCCGCTCTGCCGGGTTCTCCGGATCGAGCACGATCAGATTGTGGAAATTGCCGTCGCCGACATGCCCCGCAATCGGAGCGAGCAGCCCCAGTGATTGGGCTTTCTCGGCCGCCGCGCCGATGCATTCGGCCAGTCGCGAGATCGGCACGCAGACATCGGTGCTGATGCCCTTGGCGCCGGGCCGCAGGCCCAGGACCGCCCAGAACAGGTCGTGGCGCGCCTTCCACAGCCGCGTCCGTTCCTGTGGGTCGGTCGTCCAGTCCAGCGCGGTGGCGCCGTGCTCGCGGGCAATTTCGCCGAAACGCACCGACAATTCGGCGACCGTGTCCGGCGTGCCATGGAATTCGGCCAGCAGCAGCGGCGTCTCCGGCAGGCTCAGCTGCGAATGGGCATTGACCGCCCTGACCGTGGTTGCGTCCAACAGCTCGATCCGCGCAAAAGGCAGACCGAATTGCAGGCCGCTGATGACGGCATTGCTGGCAGCTTCGACGGTAGGGAAGGAGCAGCGGGCCGCCGACACCGCCTCGGGAATGCCTCGCAACCGAACCGTGAGTTCGGTGATGATGCCGAGCGTGCCTTCCGAACCGACCAGCAGCCTAGTCAGATCGTAACCCGCCGCACTCTTACGCGCCCTGTGGCCGGTGCGGATCACCCGGCCGTCCGGCATCACGGCCTCGAGCGACAAGACTGCGTCCTTCATTGTGCCATAGAGCACCGCGGTCGTGCCCGAAGCGCGGGTGGCGGCCATGCCGCCGAGGGTTGCATCGGCGCCTGGATCGAGAGGGAAGAACAGGCCGGTATCGCGCAGATATTCGTTCAGGCGGCTGCGTGTCACGCCCGGCTGGATTACGCAGTCCATGTCTTCGACATTGACTGCAAGAATTCGGTCCATCCGCGTCAGGTCGACGGATATGCCGCCCCTTGGCGCATTGAGCTGGCCTTCGAGCGAGCTGCCCGCCCCGAAGGGGATGACCGGCACGCCGGCCTCGCTACACAGCCCGACGATATCGGCAACCTCCGCAGTGCTCTCGGCGAAGACCACGCCATCCGGCGGCTGGTTCTCGATCCAGGTGGTCGTGGAGCCATGTTGCGCACATATGGCCGCCCCGGTCTGGAAACGATCCGCGAACCGCTCGCGCAGGGTTTGGACGAACGCCTCGGGAAGGGTGCTTTCTCTCGACATGGCACTCCGCTGATTGTGCTGTCCGCAGGACGTCTGCGGAATGGACGAAGGCGCCCACGGCTTGCGAGCGGGACAAGACTATCCTGTCGCGGTCACGATGGTCGATAGGACGATCCCGCCATAGCCGCACCGGTGAACGGCATCGGGCAGATCGGCCTTTACCTCGACAGCCACGCTGCCGCCGCCTTCAGCAGAGCCTCGGTGGCGGCAGCTGTACCCGTCGTGACGCGCACCCCCTCGCCGCGAAAACAGCGTACCGCAATCCCGGCCGCGGACAAATGAAAGGTCAGCGCTTCCGCTTCCGCGCCGACCGCCAGCCATACAAAATTGGCCTGCGAAAGCGCGACCTCGAATCCTAGGGCCAAAAGTCCCTCATACATACGCCGCCGCTGCTCGAGGCTGGCGGCTATTCGCGCCGCGACCACATCCTCTTCGGCAAGGGCGGCGAGCGCCGCCGCCTGCGCGGTTGCCGGCAGCGGGAATGGCGGCGCGACCGCATTGGCCGCCGCAATGACGCTTCGATCCGCCAGGCAATAGCCGACCCGCATGCCGGCAAGCCCCCAGGCTTTGGAAAACGTGCGCAGCACGGCAAGGTTCCGATGCCGGGCGAGGCGGCGCGCGGGCGAGGCTGCAACCATCGCCGCCTCGTCGGCATAGTCGGCATAGGCCTCGTCGAGGATGATGAGCGTTTGCGCGGGTATGGCATCCAGCAATGACTCCAACTCGTCCGGCGCCAGCACGGTGCCGGTCGGATTGTTGGGGTTGCAGATGATCACCACCCGCGCCTCGCACCTGCAGGCATGGAGGATCGCTGTCGCATTCAGCCGGTGACGACCGTCGAGCGGCACCTCAACGAGGCGTGCGCCGGCTCCGCCGACGATGATCGGATAGGCCTCATAGGAGCGCCAGGGCGTGATCACCCTGTCGCCAGGATCGCAATAAGCGCGGATGAGCTGGTCCAGCATGGTGACGGAGCCCGCCGACACCGCGACCATGTCGGCGGGCAGACCATGCCGGTTTGCCAGCGCCTCCGCCAGCGTTTCGCCACGCAGATCCGGATAGCGGTGCGCGCCCGTCATTGCCTTGGCCACGGCGGCCTGGACGGCCGCGCTCGGTGGATCCGGTGCCTCGTTGGAACCGAGTCGGTGCGCGAACGCGATGCCGGGCCCGGCCCGGCCGCGTCCGTAGCCGGGCAATTCCGTCAGCCGCGCGCTGGGCTTGGGCGCGTCAGCTCCCTGATCGCCGATTGCAAACATTGGCCCCAACATGTCGGCATCCAAGTTATATAGAGTTGTATATGCAACTTGAATATCCTTCAGATGTCGAGCCCCTGTCAAGGCAGACGAAGCCTCTTTGGCGCAGTGAGGGCGAGGCTGAGCCGGCCAGAAACGCGGCGCGCCCGTCGCGTCAGCGACCGACAGGCATTCGCCCGGCAAGACTGAAGCGAGGACCCGGGTGCAGGAAGCGCGCGCTGGTGGCAATCATGCCGCGCGACCAGGTGCGGCGGCGCAGCAGAAGCAGCGGCTCGCCCTGCTTCATTTCGAGCAGCTTGCAGCTGAACTCATCGGCCAGGACGGCCTGAATGACATGCTCGACCTCCTCCAGGGGAGCCACGGCCATCAGGTGGACATAAGGCGTTATTTTGGTGAAATCCTGCTCCAGATAATCCGGAGAAAACTGCGGGTTTACGTATCTGTCTTCAATTTGCAGCGGTCTTCCGTTTTCCCGGTGAACCAGCAGTGAGTGAAATACCGTGGAACCGGGCACGACATTGAGCTCGGTCGCGAGATTGAGATCGCTATTGACCTCCTCCATCTTGATGACGTCTGTCGTATGTCGGTTCCCGCGCGCTTCGATCTCGGAATGGATGTTGCGCAATTCCAGGAAGGTGGATTGGCTCTGGCGGGCGGCGACAAAGGTGCCCGCCCCCTGCCGCCGCACCAGCACCCCCTCCGCGGCGAGGTCGCGCATGGCAATATGGACGGTCATGCGCGAGGCGCCCAACTGTTCCGAAAGGCGCGATTCAGACGGCACCTGATAGCCTTCCTGCCATTCGCCAGAATTGATATTCGCCAGAATATAGTTGCGCACCTGCTGGCCCAGCGAGACCCCGATCTCGCCGTTGCCGCGGGCCATCTCCTTCAAGGCGCCATCTCTTTTCTTGTTCATCTCGCCATGTGCCAATGCGTCTGAATCAAACAGGTCTACATGTTAATACAAGCTGCGTGGGGCAGCGGTCGAGAACCGCGATATCCCCGAAGGCAGGCTCGATGGGCAACCATTCCCAATAATGTATATAGCTATATAGTAAAACGAAATGCCCGCCAGTCCCGATACGCCGCCGTGTCGGGAAGAGCCGGAGCGCCAACCGATCCCATCTCGCTACCGAAGGGCGCTCCCCGGGACCTCAAGGACGGATCGTGCTTGACAAAAACGGCTTCGGCAAGTTGTATAAGCTAGTATATACATCTAATCACCAACCCATCCAGAACCAAAATCCGCGAGCTTCGAGACCACGTCAATGTGGCCCTCGCGATAAACAGGGGACTCAATGCATGGGCAATCAACGTCGTCGTCACGCTCGGTCGGCCTCGGCGACCGCAGCCGCGTTGTTCCTGGTCGGAGCAATGCTCGTAGGTACGGCTCATGCCGATACCGCCATTGCGACCAAGGCAGATCCCAAGATCCAGGCCATGCTGCCCGCCAAATTGAAGGAAGCTGGCCAGATAAGGGTCGCCAGCAACGTCGAATATCCGCCGTTCGAATATTTCGACACCGACAACACCACCATCATCGGCCTCGACAAGGATCTGGCAGAAGCGATCGGGCAGAAGCTCGGCGTCAAGCTCGAATTCCAGCATATGAGCTTCGATGCCATCATCCCGGCTCTCGCGGCCAACCGCTACGACATGGCGATGTCGGCGATGACCGACACCGAGGAACGACGCAAGAAGGTCGATTTCGTCGACTATTTCACCTCGGGTGGCGGTTTCCTGGTCAAGCAAGGCAACCCCAAGAACATCCATAGCCTGGCCGACATCTGCGGCATCTCCGTCGCAATCGACAAGGGCACCACGGAAATCGACGATGCCAAGAAGGCTTCGGACGACTGCGTGAAGGCCGGCAAGCCGGAAGTCAGCGCCAAGATCCTGCCCGGCACCAGCCAGATCGTCCTGGCCTTGCAGGCGGGCCGGGCCGATGTGGCCATGATCGACACCGCTGCCGGCGCCTATATTGCGCAGCAGCACAAAGGCTCCTTCGAGGTGCCGGGCACCTCCTATGCACCGCGTCGCTACGGCTTGGTGCTGCCCAAGGGCTCCGACGAACTGGCCAAGGCCCTCCAGGCCTCCGTGCAGGCTTTGATCGACGAAGGCACCTACGGCAAGATCCTGGCCAAGTGGGGACAGGAGGTCGGCGCCATCAAGACGGCCACGATCAACGACGGCCAATAAGGGATGGAGGTCGCAACCCGGCAGCCGCAACTTCGGGAGCCAGCCATGTCGGTCAACGAGACCCGTCCGAAGGGAGCGGATGTCGATCCCACGATCGACCTGGCCATCAGGCCGGCCAGTCATCCCTGGCGTTGGGTGGCCATCGCCTTCGTCGCCCTTCTGGCGGCGATGCTGGTGCACACGCTCTTCACCAACCCGCGGTTCGAATGGGCTGTGGTCGGTCAATATTTCACCTCGCAGACGATCTTGCTGGGCGTATGGCGTACTCTCGAGCTGACGGCCATCGCCATGGTGATGGGTGTCGCGCTGGGCGTGATGCTGGCGGTCATGCGGCTGTCGCCGAACCCCATCCTGTCGGGTGCATCATGGCTTTTCGTGTGGTTCTTCCGCGGAGCGCCGCTGCTGGTGCAATTGCTGGTCTGGTACAATCTGTCGGCCCTGTTTCCCCATATCTCGCTGGGCATCCCGTTCATCGGTCCCGACTTCGTCGAGCTGGATGCCAATGTGCTGATCACGCCCTATGTGGCGGCAATCCTCGGGCTCGGCCTGAACGAAGCCGCCTATAGCGCGGAGATCATCCGCGCGGGCATCATTTCCATCGATCACGGCCAGACGGAAGCGGCCCAGTCCATCGGCATGTCGCGCGGGCGGCTGCTGCGGCGGGTGATCCTGCCGCAGGCGATGCGCGTCATCATCCCACCGCTCGGCAATGACACCATCAACATGCTGAAGATGTCGGCCCTGGTCAGCATCATCGCCGTCCCCGAACTGCTCTTCGCCGCCCAGACGATCTATACGCGCACGTTCGAGACCATTCCGCTGCTGCTGGTGGCGGTCATCTGGTACCTGATCATCGTTTCGGTGATGAGCGGCATCCAGTATTACATCGAGCGCCACTACGCCCGCGGCAGCAGCCGTAACCTCCCTCCAACGCCCCTGCAAAGCATCGGCGCGTTCTTTGGGCTGTCGCGCAACAGCCGGCTCGATCCTGGCGAGAAAGGGAGCGCGTCATGACCTTTCAACCAAAGCCGCCGGCCAAGATCATGGTGCAGGCGACCGGCGTGCGGAAGTCATTCGGCGCCCTGGAGGTTCTCAAGGGAATAAACCTGTCCGTTTCGAACGGCCAGGTGATGTGCCTGCTCGGCCAATCCGGTTCCGGCAAAAGCACCTTCCTACGCTGCATCAACCATCTGGAGCGTATCGACAAGGGCCGCATCCGCGTGGATGGCGAGCTGATCGGCTACAGGGAGCACAAGGGCTACCTCCAGGAAATGCACGAGCATGAGATAGCGCGCCAGCGCATCCATATCGGCATGGTGTTCCAGCACTTCAATCTGTTCCCGCACATGACGGTTCTCCAGAACATCATGGAGGGACCGGTCGGGGTGAA
Organism: Labrys sp. 22185; assembly: GCF_052045555.1. Classification (NCBI taxonomy): domain Bacteria; kingdom Pseudomonadati; phylum Pseudomonadota; class Alphaproteobacteria; order Hyphomicrobiales; family Xanthobacteraceae; genus Labrys; species Labrys sp. 22185. The sequence continues at coordinate 95,519 of NZ_JBQEPH010000022.1, forward strand.
GCGGGAGCCGCGCGAGGACGTGAGGGAGCGCGCCCAGGCCATCCTGAAGCGCGTCGGACTGGCTGAGAAGGTCAACGCCTACCCCCGCCAGCTGTCCGGCGGGCAGCAGCAGCGTGTCGCGATTGCGCGCGCCCTCGCCATGCAGCCCAAGCTCATCCTGTTCGACGAACCGACCAGCGCCCTGGACCCCGAGCTGGTCTCCGATGTGCTGGACGTGATGCGCGATCTTGCCCAAAGCGGCATGACGATGATCGTGGTGACCCACGAGATCGCCTTCGCCCGTGAAGTGGCTGATCATATCGTCTTCATGGCCGGCGGCGAGATCATCGAAGAAGGTAAGCCCAGGGATGTACTGGGCAACCCATGCCATCCACAAACGCAAGCCTTTCTCTCCAAGGTGCTTGTATAGGGATAGACAAACATCGTTTAGTCGTTGTCTTGAACCGGGAGTTGCCGCCTGGCGGAGACGCAGGCGTAGCAAGTTTGACGAGAGCGTCGTGCCGAAAAGTGGGTATCGGTTTCCGGCAGAGACGATGCGGCAACAATCAATTACAGCATCGTGATCGGGTCGGAGATCGGGCACGATGCTGTAAGTGGCCGATGATGTTGCTCCCAGGTTTTATCCAGCACTGAGTTTGCTCTGGAGGTTGGAAATCCAGGTTCGGGGGCGGTGCTGCCCACGCGGCAAGCGGCCCTTGATAGGAAACAGCGCCGCCCCGCACGCTCCCATCACCGCGTCCCGACGTGAGGGACCGATGATTGCCTCCGAGAAGGTGGCCTTGCCCCGTGCGTCCAGCGCATTTCGAGGCGGGCGCGAGACGGAACGGATTTCACGATGGGACTCCGTTCATCAAGCCGTTGCTACCGCTTCGTCATCACCAACATGCCGGCGGGCATGCATAAACCCACGGCTCTCCCTCAATGGTGGCCCTGTTCCTCGACCTTCACCTCGCTGCCATTTGCATCATAGAGCTTGCCGTTGAGGAAATAGTCGCCCTCATGCAGCATCGAGATGTCCTGGTAGCGCAGAGTGCGCTCCATGCCGGCGACGAACACCGATTGCTGGTCGGAATTGCCGGCCCTGAAATGGTTGAACACCAGGTTCAGCGTGATCGCCATCAGCGCGGCCGAGCTGATGCCGGAATGGAAGATGGTGACGAACCAGGACGGGAAGTGCTCGTAGAACTGGGGTGCGGCGATCGGGATCATGCCGAAGCCGATCGAGGTCGCCACGATGATGAGGTTCATGTTGTTGGTGTAGTCGACCTTGGAGAGCGAGCGGATGCCGCTGGCCGCCACGGTGCCGAACAGCACGATGCCGGCCCCGCCCAGCACCGCGGGCGGCACGGCGGCGATCACCCGCCCCATCACCGGCAGCAGGCCGAGCGTCACCAGGATGAGGCCGGCGGTTGCGACCACGAAGCGGCTCTTGATGCCGGTGACGGCGATCAGGCCGACATTCTGGGCAAAGGCGCTCTGGGTGAAGGAGCCGAAGATCGGCGCCAGGGTCGAGGAGAGCATGTCGGCGCGCAGGCCGTCGCCGAGGCGGCGCGAGTCGACCTTGGTGCCGATGATCTCGCCGACGGCCAGGATGTCGGCCGAGGTTTCCACCAGGGTGACGATGATGACGATGAACATCGAGACGACGGCGGCGATCTGGAAGGTCGGCCAGCCGAAATGGAACAGGCTGGGCAGGGCCGCGGTGGGGCCGCTGGCGACCTTGGAGAAATCGGTCATGCCGAAGGCCATGGCGATGGCGGTGCCGATCACCATGGCGAGCAGGATCGACAGGCGGGAGATCGCAGCGTTGCCGAGCTTGCTCAGGAGCAGCACGATGCCGAGCGTGGCACCGGCGAGCGCGATATTGGGCATGCTGCCGAAATCGGGGGCCTTGGGATTGCCGCCCATGGCCCAGCGTGCCGCCACCGGCATCAGGGTGAGGCCGATGGTGGTGATGACGATGCCGGTGACCAGGGGCGGGAAGAACTGGGTGATCTTGGAGAAGACCGGGGTGATCAGAAGCCCGAGCAGGGAGGCGGCCATGACCGCGCCGAGCACGGCCGGCAGGCCGCCGCCGGTGGGGCTGACGACGATGGCCACCATGGTGGCGACGCCGGCAAAGGAGACGCCCTGCACCAAAGGCAGGCGGCAGCCGAACAGGGGCAGGCCCAGGGTCTGCAGGATGGTGGCAAGGCCGCCCGCGAACAGCGAGGCGGTGATCAGCATGCCGACCTCCTCGGGCGCCAGGCCGGCCGCCTGGCCGACGATCAGCGGCACGGCAACGATGCCGCCATACATGGTCAGGACGTGCTGCAGGCCATAGGCCAGGTTGGCGCCGATGCCCAGATTCTCGTCTTCAGGGCGCTGCAAAGCTGGGGCAGCCGTGCCGATCGATGTGGAACTCAAGCCGGTTTCCTCCTTCACGCGTTCTT
>NZ_JBQEPH010000023.1:0-87157 GCF_052045555.1 Labrys sp. 22185
ACTATGCGCAGGAATTCAAGAAGCTCGACTTGGCGGCGCTGAAGCAGGACCTTTTTGCGCTGATGACGGATTCGCAGGAATGGTGGCCGGCCGATTTCGGCCATTACGGCCCGCTGTTCATCCGCATGGCCTGGCACAGCGCCGGCACCTACCGCACCGGCGACGGGCGCGGTGGCGCGGGTGCGGGCCAGCAGCGCTTCGCCCCGCTCAATTCCTGGCCCGACAACGTTAATCTCGACAAGGCCCGCCGCCTGCTCTGGCCGATCAAGCGCAAATACGGCAACGCGATCTCCTGGGCCGATTTGATGATCCTGACCGGCAATTGCGCGCTGGAATCGATGGGCTTCAAGACCTTCGGCTTTGCCGGCGGCCGCGAGGACGTGTGGGAGCCCGAAGAGGACGTCTACTGGGGCAGCGAGAACGTCTGGCTCGACGACAAGCGCTACAGCGGCGACCGCAATCTGGAGAACCCGCTGGCCGCCGTGCAGATGGGCCTGATCTATGTCAATCCGGAAGGCCCCAACGGCAATCCCGATCCGCTGGCGGCGGCGCGCGACATCCGCGAGACCTTCGCCCGCATGGCGATGAACGACGAGGAGACGGTGGCGCTGATTGCCGGCGGCCACACCTTCGGCAAGACCCATGGTGCCGGCGATGCCGCCAATGTCGGGCCGGAGCCGGAGGCGGCCGGCATCGAGCTGCAGGGCCTTGGCTGGCACAACCAGTTCGGCAGCGGCAAGGGGGGCGACACCATCGGCTCGGGGCTCGAGGTGACCTGGACCTCGACGCCGACCAAATGGAGCAACAACTTCTTCTGGAACCTGTTCGGCTATGACTGGGAGCTGACCAAGAGCCCGGCCGGTGCCCATCAGTGGCAGCCCAAGCATGGGGCGGGTGCCGGCTCGGTGCCGGATGCGCATGACCGCTCCAAGCGCCATGCTCCTTCCATGCTGACCACGGACCTGGCGCTGCGCTTCGACCCGGCCTATGAGAAGATCTCCCGGCATTTCTTCGAGAACCCGGACGCCTTCGCCGATGCCTTTGCCCGGGCCTGGTTCAAGCTGACCCATCGCGACATGGGTCCGCGCGCCCGCTATCTCGGCCCGGAGGTTCCGGCCGAGGAGCTGATCTGGCAGGATCCGCTGCCGGTCGTCGACCATGGCCTGATCGACGACAAGGACGCGGCCGAGCTCAAGGCCAGGATCCTGGCTTCGGGCCTGTCGACCGCCGAGCTGGTCTCCACCGCCTGGGCTTCGGCCTCGACCTTCCGCGGCTCCGACAAGAGGGGCGGGGCCAATGGTGCGCGCATCCGCCTGGCGCCGCAGAAGGACTGGGCGGTCAATCAGCCGGCGCAGCTGGCCAAGGTGCTCGGCGTGCTGGAGGAGATCCAGCAGGGCTTCAACGCGGCGCAGGCCGGTGGCAGACAAGTCTCGCTGGCCGATCTGATCGTGCTGGGCGGCAATGCCGCGGTCGAGCAGGCGGCCAGGCAGGCCGGGCAGGACGTGGCGGTGCCCTTCGCGCCGGGCCGCACCGATGCGAGCCAGGAACAGACGGATGTGGAATCCTTTGCCGTGCTGGAGCCGGTGGCGGACGGCTTCCGCAACTATCTGAAGACGACCTACAGCGTGCCGGCCGAGGGGCTGCTGGTCGACAGGGCCCAGCTCCTGGGCCTGACGGCGCCGGAACTGACCGTGCTGGTCGGCGGCCTTCGGGTGCTCGGCGCCAATGCCGGCGGCAGCCAGCACGGCGTGCTGACCGACCGGCCGGGGGTGTTGACCACCGACTTCTTTGTCAACCTGCTCGACATGGGCACGGCCTGGAAGGCGACCTCGGCAGCCGAGGACGTGTTCGAGGGTCGCGACCGCGCCACGGGCGAGGTGAAGTGGACCGGCACCCGCGCCGACCTGGTGTTCGGCTCCAACTCCCAGCTGCGCGCCCTGGCCGAGGTCTATGCCAGCGACGATGCCAAGGCCCGCTTCGTCGCCGACTTCGTCGCCGCCTGGACCAAGGTCATGAACGCCGATCGCTTCGATCTCGTCTGATCTTCGGGTAATCGGTGGTTTCAATCATGCGGGGGCGGCCTTGGCCGCCCCCGTTTTCTTTTGCAGGCTCGCCACACATCCTTCGCCTGCACGTCCGGACGGAGGCGACGGCCCGTCATTGCTCGGCAGGGCAATCGGTGTCATCCGGGCGGCCAGTCTTTCCACCACCCGAACGAGCAGGATTTCTACCCGTCCGGGCGTTTCCAACCGGGGCAAAACGCGGTCTGCTAAGCCAACCAAAAATCCCCAGAACCAAGCATTCGGGGGAACAGGCGAAAGGCCGGTATCGGGCCGCCTGCGGGATCGTGGCTAGAGCGTTTTGCGATGAGATGGGGTCACCTCGAATCGCAAAGGCGCGTCGAAACAAAGAGCGAGAGCAAACGAGCGGTCACACTCGAACGCGCTTTGCTCCAGCGAACGGGGGACGCCTTGGACGAGAGCAGGCCACTCAGTTTCCGCGAGGATGTACGCAGCCTGCTGTTCAGGCTGCTGCTATCCGTCGTTAGCGAACGCGAACCATCCCTGGCTGCGGTGCTGGTCGGCACCGAACCGCTGGATACGCTCGACAAGAAGCAACGCATCTGCGCCCTGCAGGCGACCGGGATCTGGTTCCAGCTGGTCACCATCGCCAACGAGCTGTTGGCCATGCGCGCCCGGCGTGAGCTCGAGCAGGTCGGCGGCGCCGACGAGATCGTCGGCTCCTTTTCCAATGTGATGGGGGAGATCGCCTCCGCCGGCTATCCGGCCGAGGAAGTGCAGGCCGCGCTCGATCAGTTGTGGGTCGGGCCGACGATGACGGCCCATCCGACCGAAGCCAAGCGCGTCACCGTTCTCGAGATCCACCGCCGCATCTATCGCAAGCTCACCGAACTGGAGCAGCATCGCTGGGCCCCGCGCGAGCGCGAGCAGCATGTCAACGATCTCGCGAGCGAGATCGAGCTGTTGTGGATGTCCGGCGAATTGCGGCTCGAACGCCCCTCGGTCGAGCGCGAAATCGCCTGGGGCCTCCACTTCTTCCGCGAGGTCATCTTCGAGGCGACACCCCGGATCTACGAGACGGCCCAGGAGGCGCTGGCACGCCACTATCCGGAATATGACCTCAAGGTGCCGTCCTTCCTGCATTTCGCCTCCTGGATCGGCGGCGATCGCGACGGCAACCCCAATGTCACGGCCAAGACCACGGCCTATGCGCTGGATGCCTGCCGCCAGGCCATCATCGGCTGGTACATTCAGCAGGTGCGCCGTCTGGTGACCTTGCTCAGCGTCAGCGCCAATGTCGTCGACATTCCCGAGGATTTCGGCAAGGCCCTCGAGCGCCTCCTGCGCTCGACGGGTGCCGCATCGGCCGTCATGGCCCGCAACCCGGGAGAGCCGCTGCGTCAGTTCGCGGCGGGCATGTTGGAGCGCCTGCGTGCCATGCGCAGCGAGTCCATGGCAGAGCCCTATGTTCGCGCGGACACCTTCAACGCCGATCTCAGCGAGCTGGAAAACGTCCTCGTCCGGCTTGGCGGCTCCCTGACGGCACGGCGCCTCATTCGTCCCCTGCGCCAGCAGGTCGAGAGTTTCGGCTTCCGGACCGTCTCGCTCGACATCCGGCAGAATTCCACCGTGGTCAATCGCGTGCTGGCCGAGCTGTTCGGCCAGATCGCGGGAGGCGACTCTCCGCAGCCGGAAACCGGCCCATGGAGCGCGCGCCTGCGGTCCGAACTGCAATCGGGCCGGAGACCGGTTTTTGACCGGGCAACCTTGTCCGACGAAGCCCGGGAATTGCTCGATCTCTTCGACGTCATCCGCGAGGCTTCTGCCGATCCGGGTGCAGGCGCGATCGGCGCCTTCATCCTGTCGATGACGCGCTCCTGTGACGACCTGCTCGCCGTCTATCTGCTGGCGCAATATAGCGGTCTAGCCACGGCCGCCGACGGCAGCGGCACCATCAATCTGCGGGTGGTGCCGCTGTTCGAGACCATCGCGGACCTGCGGGCTGCCCCCGACATTCTCGACCAGCTGCTGGGCCTTTCCATCGTGCGCCGATCGGTGCGCGAATTCGCCAACCGCCAGGAAGTGATGCTCGGCTATTCCGACTCGAACAAGGATGGCGGCTTCCTTGCGTCCAATTGGGAGCTGAGCAAGGCCCAGCGGCGCATCACCGCCCTCGGCGTCAAGCGCAAGGTCAAGATCAGCTTCTTCCATGGCCGCGGCGGTTCGGTCAGCCGCGGCGGGGCGCCGACCGGCCGAGCCATCGCGGCCCAGCCGGCCGGCACCATCGACGGCGTGATGCGCGTCACCGAGCAGGGCGAGGTGGTATCGTCGAAATTCGCCAATCGCGGCACCGGCCTCTACCAGCTCGAGATCCTGGCCGCGAGCGTGTTCGCGCATTCGGTCAAGTCGCGCAACGAGAGCCAGCTCAAGGACAACCCCGAGTTCAACGAGGCGCTGGAAGCGCTGACCGGCATGTCGCAGGCAACCTATTCCGGCCTGATCCGCGAGTCCGGCTTCATCGACTATTTCAACCAGGCGAGCCCGGTCGAGGAATTGTCGCTGCTCAAGATCGGCTCGCGCCCGGCTCGGCGTTTCGGGGCCCGTGACATTGCCGACCTGCGCGCCATCCCCTGGGTCTTCGCCTGGAGCCAGAACCGGCACCTGATCACCAATTGGTACGGCATCGGCAGCGCGCTCAACTCCTTTGTCGGCGTCCGCGGCGAGGCCGGGCTCGATCTCCTGCGCCAGATGTTCGAACGCTCGCGCTTCTTCCGTCTCGTCGTCGACGAGGTCGACAAGGGGCTCTACCAGACCGATATGGAGATCGGGCGTCTCTATGCCTCGCTGGTGCAGGACAGCGAGGTAGGCGAGCGCATCTACCGCAAGATCGCGGCCGAATATGAGCTGACCCGCAAGATGATCGCCGAGGTCAATGGCGGACTAGCCCTTTCGGAGCGGTTTCCCTCGTTCAAGCGTCATTTCGACCAGACCCGCCCGCAGATGGATGCGATCCACCGCCTGCAGGTCCAGCTCTTGCGCGAAGTCCGCGCCCAGGACGGCAAGTCCGCCAGCCCCAAGCGGGCGGTCAATGCCCTGCTGCTTTCGATCAACTGCATCTCGGCCGGGCTCGGTTGGACCGGCTGACGATGGTCATATCAGCGCCTTCGGGCGCCATAAGGGAGGAGTTTCATGGACAGCCCCGTTAGAACCGATAGCACGGATATCGGCCATTTCTTTCACGATACCCTGTCCAAGGCCGATCCGGCGGTCAGCGGTGCGATCGGTCGTGAGCTCCATCGCCAGCGCGAGGAAATCGAGCTGATCGCCTCGGAAAACATCGTCTCCAGGGCCGTGCTGGAAGCGCAGGGCTCGGTCCTCACCAACAAATATGCCGAGGGCTATCCGGGGCGGCGCTATTATGGCGGCTGCCAGCATGTCGACGAGGTCGAGGACCTTGCCCGCGAGCGGGCGCGGCAGATGTTCAACTGCAGCTTTGCCAATGTGCAGCCCAATTCCGGCAGCCAGGCGAACCAGGCGGTGTTCATGGCCCTGATGCAGCCGGGCGATACCTTTCTCGGCCTCAACCTCGCCGCCGGCGGCCATCTCACCCATGGCGCGCCGGTCAACCAGTCGGGCAAATGGTTCAACGTGGTTTCCTATGGCGTCGACCCGCAGACGCACCGCATCGACCTCGATCAGGTGCGCGACCTTGCCAGGACGCATCGGCCGAAAATTATCCTGGCCGGCGGCTCGGCCTATCCGCGCATTATCGATTTCAAGGCTTTCCGGGAGATCGCGGACGAGGTCGGCGCCAAGCTCTTCGTCGACATGGCGCATTTCGCCGGCCTGGTCGCCGGCGGCGTCCACCCCAACCCGCTCGACCATGCCCATGTGGTGACGACCACGACGCACAAGACCCTGCGCGGTCCGCGCGGCGGCATGGTGCTGTCGAATGACGAGGAGATCGGCAAGAAGATCAATTCGGCGGTCTTCCCCGGCCTGCAGGGCGGCCCGCTGATGCATGTCATCGCGGCCAAGGCCGTGGCCTTCGGCGAGGCGCTGACCCCTGCGTTCAAGACCTACGCCGCCAATGTCGTCGACAATGCCAGAGCCCTCGCCGACGCGCTGTCCTCCGGCGGTGTCGACATCGTGTCGGGTGGCACCGATACCCACCTGATGCTGGTGGACCTTACCCGCAAGAACCTCACCGGCAAGGCGGTGGAAGCGGCGCTCGGCCGGGCTCACATCACTTGCAACAAGAATGGCATTCCCTTCGATCCCCAGGGGCCGATGGTCACCTCCGGCGTGCGCCTGGGCACGCCAGCCTGCACGACACGCGGCTTCACGGTCGAGGAATTCAAGGAGGTCGCCCGCCTCACACTGGCGGTGATCGATGGTCTCGCCGCCAATGGCGAGGAGGGCAATGCTGCCGTGGAAGCCGGCGTGCGCCAGGAGGTGAGCGGCCTGCTCGCCCGCTTCCCCATCTATCAATGAGGCTTATGCGATACCCAGGCTCAGACGCACCCATCCCGGTTTTTGATTTGATTGGTTCGAGAACCGGGATGGCTACCAGTTAGTCGGGATCAACCGACCCCGCCTCGGAAGCCGTCCGGCCGAGCATTCCAACGGTCCATCGCGCCACACTGGGGCCGACGGCCAGCAGCACGATCATCCGAACCGTCTGCATGGCCATGACAAAGGCGGTATCGACATGGGTCGAGGCTGCGATGACCGCAGCGGCATCGACACCGCCCGGGCTGGTGGCGAGATAAGCCGTCAGCGGGTCGACATGCAGGAAGATCACCAGCAGGCAGGCCAGAAATCCGCAGAAGGCCATGAGAAGGATGGTCGCAGCCATGCTCGGTAGCAATGCCCGAGCGGCGGCAGCCAGGATCTCCGGCGTAAAGCGCAGGCCGGTGTTCCAGCCGATCAACGCGTAGCTTGCGATCAGTACGACCGGCGGCAGTTCAATTCGAACCCAGCCCAAGACGTTGAAAAGGGCGCCGAGTGCCATAGGGCCGAGGAGCATGCCCGCCGGTATGCGCAGGAAGCGGCCGATGCCGCCGCCGGCAAGTGCGATCGCGGCCGTGGCCAGGAGGTCGACGAACTCCATCGGCGGGAAAAAGCCGGTCACAAAGCGCCCGCCGCCTCCCTGCACGAAGAACAAGGCGACCAGCGATGCCGCCACGGCCACCAGCACCACGCGCAGATATTGCATGAAGGCGACGAGACGGAAATCGGCACCATAGGCCTCTGCCATCACCATCATCACGGTGGCGGCACCGGGCAGCATGCCCCAGACAGCCGTGCTGCCGGCAATGATGCGCAAGCGGCTCATGCTCCATCCGATCAGCGTGCTGGCGGCAACGCCCAAAGCAACCGTGATACAGAATATCGGCCATTGCCGGGCAAGGCTGGCGATGATCGTCGGATTGATCGCCTGGGCGATGAGGCATCCGATGATCATTTGTGCTGCCGCGGTCAGAGGGGAAGGAACTTTGACTGGTCCGCCAACCATCTGGAGCAGCACGCCGGCGACGAGGGGGCCGAGCATGAAGGCAGCAGGAAGCCTCAGAACCTGCAGCGCGGCCGCAAGCAGGATGGAACAGGCCAGCAATATGGCCCACCGCCGGCTCTGCGGCGCTGATTGCAGGGAGAGCCGGGCAAGGCCCGGCCGTGCACCCGGGCTTCTCATGGCTGCAGCACGATGTCGTCCGCCTTGGTCACGCGGGCGAGCAGTGGGAAGATGCGCTGGAAGGCGAAGGCGTGCATGTCGGTAGCGCGGCCCGCGCAGGCGTCCTCCACCAGCACGACGGCATAGCCGTGCTCATGGGCGGCGCGGGCTGTCGATTCCACACCGATATTGGTGGCGATGCCGCCGATGACCACAGTGGTGATGCCGCGGCGCCTCAGCTGCAAATCAAGCTCGGTGCCGTAGAAGGCGCCCCATTGGTGCTTGGTGACCCTGAGATCGGAGGGCTCTGCAAGTTCATCGGCCAGATCCGCCCAGTCTTCGGGAAATCCGCCGGGTGGTACTCTCATGGGCTGGTCGACGGGTGCCTTGAGGGCATCGCCGCGATCGGCAGAAAAGGCGACGTTGACGAGGATGACGGGCGCTCCGGCAGCGCGGAAAAGCCTGGCGAGCTGACGTCCCCGGGCGAGTACCTCCGAGCCCGAATAGGGCTCCGTGGGCGTACCGACAATGCCTTTTTGCAGATCGATAAGGACAAGGGCCGTTGTGCTGGCGGACAGAGCGGGCATGAAACCATCCTTTCGCGAAATTCTCGACTGACCTTCGCCGGGTTGCACGGCACAGGGAAGGTCGCTATCTATTTGAGGAATTACTCAAGCTTCATATCTATTTGAGGATGGACTCAAATTTGTCAAGTCAGAAACGCAAAACCTTGGCGCCCCAGCGCGAGGTCGGCCGGCAGCGCGTCGCCGAACTGCTGGAGGCGGCGGCGGAGGTGATCCAGGAGCGGGGCTTCGAGGCGACCACCATGGCGGAGATCGCCCTGCGCGCCGATGCCCGCATCGGTTCGCTCTATCGCTTCTTCCCCAGCAAGGACGCGGTGGCGGATGCGCTGATGGATCATTATGCAACGGTGCTTGCCGCTGCCTATGACGCCGTGCGCGATCAGGCAGCAGGCGCTACGCCGGAGCAGCTGGCGGACATCCTTATCGATCTCCTGGTGAAGCTTCATCCCCAGGCGCGAGCCGTTACGGCCCTGCTGGATTCCAGGACGGATTGGACGCAGATCCGCCTACGCTTCCGCGCCCAGGCTCTAGCCGGCGTACGTGCTGCGCTGATGGCCAACGCGCCAGGCCTGGCGGAGGCCGAAGCGGACGACATTGCCGCAGTCGTGCTCAACAATATGAAGACCATGGTCGGCATGATGCGCAAGGACGCGCCGACGACGCCAGGCGCGCCTGACCAGCTCAAATTGATGAACCGCCTCTATCTTGCGGCCAAGCTGACGCCGGTGCGGGCATGATGATCGACGGTCACGCCTGGCGTCGAACCGTTCTCCCTGCTGTGGCGCAATCACGTCATGCCCATGAAATCTTAAGGCTCTAGCCTAATTTTGCTTGTCAACACGACGGAACGCGCCGCAAGTACGATGCAATTTGAGGATGTCGCGTCCATGCGTTCGAGAGTATTGCCCGTTCTGGCTTTCCTTGGCCTTGCAGCCGGTACATTCATGCCCGGCTCGCAAGTGCATGCCGATGAACCTTCTCCCTATTCGGTGCTGAACTTTTCCTCACAGCCCGACGCTGGTCCGGACTGGATCGTGACGGTGGGGGTCGGGACGCAGTATGGACCGACCTATGAGGGCGCTTCGAAAACCAGCGTCACCGTGCTGCCCTCCGATTTCGACATCAGGCGAGCAGGGGAGGCACCCGGATGGGGCGCCCCCGATGACGCGTTCTCGTTTTCGGTGTTCGAAAGCCATGGCTTTGCCATCGGGCCCGCCGCCGATTTTCGTGGCGGCCGCTCGCGATCGGATGAGCGGGACCTCACCGGCGTGCATACGGTTCCCGCGACGCTGGATGCCGGTCTGTTCATGGAATATTGGCTGATCGAGAACCAACTCCGCGCCCGGGTGGAAGTGCGCCAGGCCTTGCGGGCGGGGCAGGGGCTGGTCGCCGATTTCTCGGCCGACTGGGTACAGCCCTATGACGCCTTCACCTTTTCCATCGGCCCACGCCTGTCGGTCGGCAACGGCACCTATATGCGCTCCTCCTTCGGTGTGACGGAGCGCGATGCCGTGCGCAACGGCCAGGTCGTACCCTACGACCCCTCAGCCGGCATCAAGGCCTATGGCGCCCTGGCCTCGATTTCCTACCAGTTTTCGCCGGCCTGGAAAGCGACGCTCTACGACAAGTTCGAACGCCTGACGGGCGATGCCGCCGACAGTCCGGTCGTGAAGCGTTTCGGTTCGATCAACCAGAACACGGTGGGCCTCAGCCTGAGCTATTCCTTCGGCCTGAAATTCCGATAGGCGGGCGCCAAGGAAGCCCTCAGCGCAAAGATCCGTGCCGCCCCGATGATGGTAGTCTGGCCAGCGCGGGGTTGAGTCATCGAACTTCCGTCAGTTTGAGACGGGCTTCCAGGGCTGCGTGTGCTTCCTTCCGCTCGCTGTAGCGGTCAGTGAGGTAATCCGAGGCATCGCGCGTCAGCAGGGTGAACTTGACCAGTTCTTCCATTACATCGACGACGCGTTCGTAATAGGATGAGGGCTTCATGCGACCGTCGGGCGTGAACTCCTCATAGGCCTTGGCGACCGAGGACTGGTTGGGGATGGTGATCATTCGCATCCAGCGGCCGAGGACGCGCATCTGGTTGACCGCATTGAAGGATTGCGAACCGCCTGAGACCTGCATGACGGCAAGCGTCTTGCCCTGGGTCGGGCGTACCGCTCCGATCGACAAGGGAATCCAATCGATCTGTGCCTTCATGATACCTGTCATGGCACCATGGCGCTCAGGGCTGCACCAGACCTGCCCCTCTGACCATTGCGACAGCTCCCGTAGTTCGCGGACCTTGGGATGATCTGCCGGCTCGGTGTCCGGCAGCGGCAAGCCATGCGGATCGAAGATCCGGGTCTCTGCGCCGAAATGCCTGAGGAGCCGTTCCGCTTCCAAGGTCAGCAACCTACTGTAGGAGCGTTCCCGCAGCGAGCCATAGAGCATCAGGATGCGTGGCGGATGTTCCGACACCTTCGGCCGCAGACGATCGAGTGAGGGGATTTGCACGCAATCAGCGGCGATGTTGGGCAGGTCGTTCGTCATCCATCGCGTCCTTCCGCTACGGCCGCGGAGGAACCCCGCTCATACCAAGGCTTGGACCGATTCACGATCCACACCACGGACAGCATCACCGGCACTTCGATCAGCACGCCGACGACGGTTGCCAGGGCGGCCCCCGAGTTGAAGCCGAACAGGCTGATGGCGGCGGCAACGGCAAGCTCGAAGAAGTTGGAGGCGCCGATCAGGGCCGAGGGGCCGGCGACGCAATGCTGCTCGCCTGCGATGCGATTGAGCACATAGGCAAGCCCCGCATTGAAATAGACCTGGATCAGGATCGGTACGGCAAGCAGCGCGATGACCAGGGGTTGAGCGATGATCTGTTCGCCCTGGAAGCCGAACAGCAGCACCAGCGTGGCGAGGAGCGCCAGCAGGGAGAGGGGGCCGATGCGCGCGAGAAAATGGTCGAGCCCCGCCTGGCCTCCGGTGGCCAGCAAGCGACGGCGAAACCACTGCGCCACCATCACCGGAATGACGATATAAAGCCCGACCGACAGGACGAGCGTGCCCCATGGCACGGCGATCGCCGAGAGGCCGAGCAGCAGGCCGACGATCGGCGCGAAGGCGACGACCATGATGGCATCGTTGAGCGCGACCTGGCTCAAGGTGAAATGCGGCTCGCCCTTGGTCAGGTTCGACCAGACGAACACCATGGCGGTGCAGGGCGCCGCAGCGAGGATGATCAGCCCGGCGATGTAGCTGTCGATCTGGACAGCCGGCAGATAGGGCCGGAACAGCCAGCCGATGAACAGCCAGCCGAGCAATGCCATGGAGAATGGCTTGATGGCCCAATTGATGAAGAGGGTGACGCCGATGCCCCGCCAGTGCCGGCCGACCTCGCGCAGGGCGGCGAAGTCGATCCTCAGCAGCATGGGGATGACCATCAGCCAGATCAGCACGGCGACCGGGAGATTGACCTTGGCGATCTCGGCGGCGCCGATGGTTTGGAAGGCCGCCGGCATCAAATGGCCGAGTGCAATGCCGGCGAGGATGCAAAGGGCAACCCAGAGCGTCAGGTAGCGTTCGAATGTGGACATGTCAGAAACTGATCTTGCGGGTCATGAGCACCGCGCTGGCGGGGCAAAGCGATGACGCCTGGCGTGTCGCCAGGATTGCGATGGGCGCAGCTGCCCGCTCTACCGGCTTGAAGCCGACGCGAGAGAAGAAATTAGATGCCGATGTCGTCAGGAGCCAGGCTCGCTTTGCACCAGCTTCATAAGCCCGGTAGAGCAGCAAGGGCACGATGTTGCGGCCGATCCCCGTTCCTCTCGCCTCCTGCGGTACCACGACCGATCGGATCAGAACCTCGTCGCCCTGCAACTCATAGCCGCCAAAGCCGACAGGCTGGCCGTCGAGTGTGTGATAGGCAAAGAATCTGCGGCCTGGCTCGGCGAGGTCGTCGACCGGTAGGTTTTCCGCCTGGAGGGCGGCGACAAAGGCCGGATTGGTCGGAGCTGCGGCGACGTCCTTCAGGAAGGGAACACCTTCCTCCTTTTCGATCCTCGAGCGTGCCATTGCTTGAGGAAGGAGATCAAGCGCGACGTCGGACGGTCGGCAGAGCTTCACGCCAAGTGGACTGACAACGATGGGCCGGTTGATCAGGATGGGGTGTGCGATCATCGCATCCAGGAGCTGATCGTCGGTCAGATCAGGCGAATCCAATCCGAGTTCCGCATAGGGCGTGCCCTTCTGCCGGATCAGCGCTCGCACGCCGATACCCATTCGCTCGACGAGCCGAGCCAGCAGGGCCCGTGAGGGAGGCGTTTTCAGATATTCGATGACATGGGGCTCAGTCCCCCATTGCCGGATCAAGGCCAGTGTGTTGCGCGAAGTGCCGCAATCGGGATTGTGATAGATAACGATATCCATGCTGGCCGTCATGCCGCGCTGTTGCGGGGCGAGGTTGCCCCTTCGGATTGGCCGATCTCGATGAGCTGCGCGCGCAGGGATGCCTGATCCAGGCTGGCGACTGGCAGAGCGGTGAAAGCATTGATGCGGTTTTTGAGAAAACGCAGCGCCGTGACGAACGCCGTTTCCTTCTCGATGTCGCTGCCCTCGACACGAGCCGGGTCCTCGATGCCCCAATGGGCCGACATCGGGTGCCCGGGCCAGACCGGACAGGTCTCGCCATGCGCGTCGTCGCAGACGGTGAAGACGAAATCCATCTGCGGCACATCAGGCCCGGAGAACTCGTCCCAGCTCTTCGAGCGCAGGCCTTCGATCGGATATCCAGCCCGTTCCAGGCAATGCAGTGCGAAATGATGGACGCTGCCCCTGGGCTTGCTGCCGGCCGAGAAGGCGTTGAAGCGGCCACGGCCATCCTTGCGCAGGATGCTCTCGGCCAGGATCGAGCGGGCCGAGTTGCCGGTGCACAGGAACAGCACATTGTAGATGTGCGAAGGCGCGTGCGGGTCAGGCATGGGGGATATCCTTTCGAGGAGCACAGCACGCCGAGAGCGAGGCGACGGCGGGATTGCAGACTTCCGGGTGGCCCTGACAGCAGTCACGCATGAGGAATTCGATCAGGCCGGAAAGCGCCGGATAGGCCGCGCTGTAGAGGATCGAACGTCCCTCACGGCGCGATTCAACCAGACCGGCCTGTTCGAGGTGGCTGAGGTGAAACGACATGCGCGAGGAGGAAGCGCCGTCCATGGCCTCGCCAATCGCGCCCGCCGCCAAGCCGCCCGGGCCAGCCGTCACCAGCAGCTTGACGATCCTCAGCCGCGTTTCCTGGGATAGGGCGGCGAAGGCATTGAGGGCTTGCTTTTCGTCCATGTTTATCTCAACATCTCAAGACTCATTGAAATGATGGATACACCAACATGAACGCTTCTGCCAGCCCATTGACGATCGAATTTGACGGCGATGCCTCGCTCGACGGTTTCCGAGCTGCGTTGAAGCCGCATGCCGGCAAGGGGCTGGTGCTGCATTATGGCGAGCGGACGATACGGCCCGGCTATCATGTCACCGAGGTCAAGGCGGGCTCGTTCGTCACCCTGGATTGTGGCGGCAATCCGGATGCCTGGCGAGAAACGATCCTGCAGGTCGAGGACATCGAGGCGACCGCCGACGGGGATTTCATGTCCGTCGCCAAATTCGAACGAATTCTGCAACGGGTCGCGGAAAGGCTGGAGCTCGAAGCGGATGCCCGGCTCACCTTCGAGGTGGGTCAGCCCGGCGAGCCCATGCGGATATTCGACGTCGGTGCACTTGAAATCACCGGCAGCGAGCGGGTCGTCCTGAAACTCGAGGCGCGCCGGGCGATTTGCAAGCCGCGCCATCGGCTCGACCAACGGGCCGGGACGACAGCGTGCTGCAGTTCGAATGCAGGTAAGGCGGGGTGCTGCTAGAGCGTTTTCCAGAAAAATCGATAGACTTTTCGACTAATAAAACGCCTAAAAACAAGGATTTGGAGCAAAATGACAATTCAGGGAGAAGTCGTTTTGTTCTAGGACTACAGTTGCCATCTTCACTCGAAAGGGATTTGGAGTATCAGCCTCCTGGCTGACATCTTGAAAACGAAGCGCTTGCTGGCGGATTGGAATGTCAGCCAGGAGGCTGACGCTCCGCATATCCCGTTCCCTTTAGACAAACGCAACTGTCGTGCTAGGCCGAGCGCAAGCTTGTTCCAGATTTTTCAGAACGAGTTGACGATCCGGCCGGCCCGCATGTCGGTGATCATGGTGTGGGCGTGGTAGTGCATGGCGCATTTGATCGCGTAGATCTGCATTACCACCGGTGAGCGCCGGCGTTTGAGCATCGTCCACAGGCGCTGGCGATAGACCCGGCGCAGTTCCTTCTGGGGTACCCGGCGCATCAGGCGCAGGAAGATGCCGGCGGCCTCGAGCAACCACATCAGGTTGAGCCTTGCCAAACGCAGCGGATGGCGGCGCAGATGCCGCAGCCTCGAGCGTTCGGGCCTGATGCGCTCGTCGAGATAGAGGGCATCCAGGCGATCGAAATAGGCCTGGGGCTGGTGAAGATCGGCCATTACGTCCAGATAGCCGTCGCGCAACGCCTCGCGGCTGAAATTGAGGGGGATGACATTGGTGCCGTAGGGCTGCCGGTCGGCGAGGTCGAGGCGGCCCTCCTTGGCGAGGCGGCTATAGAGCGGCGTCTTGGGAATGGCTGCGAGCATGCCCACCATGGCATTGACGATGCGCGAGTCCTTGATGAAGCGGCGCTGGGCCTCGAAGATGGTGGCATCGTCGCTGTCGAAGCCGAGGATCATGCCGCACCACACCTCGATGCCGCTGCGCTGGATGGTGTGGACCTTCTCCAGCATGGTGGCGCCCTTGCGCACGTTCTGCAGCTTCTTGGTTTCGCGCAGGGCCGCCTCGTTCGGCGTCTCGATGCCGATGAATACCACCCTGATATTGGCGTCGACCATCAGCTCCATCAGCTCGGCATCGTCGGCGAGGTCGATGGAGGCCTCGGTGACGAAGGTCATCGGATAGTCATGCGCGACCTGCCAGGCGATGACGTCACGCAGCACGTCCTTGATCGCCTTCTTGTTGCCGATCAGGTTGTCGTCGACGATGAAGGCGGTATCCATGCCTGTCGCCAGCAACGCCTCCAGTTCGGCGATGACTTGCCTGCTGGTCTTGATGCGCGGCTTGCGACCGAACACCACGATGATGTCGCAGAATTCGCAGGTGAACGGGCAGCCGCGCGAGAACTGCACGCTGCCGACGGCGTAGTCGTCCATCTTGAGAAGGTCGAAGCGCGGTACCGGCACCGTGCTCATGTCGGTTTTGTCGGCCTGTTCGTAGCGGCGGGCATGGCGGTTCTGGATCCAATCATCCAGAAAGCGCGGCCAGCTTTCCTCGGCCTCACCGACGAAGGTGACGTCGGCATCATCGCCGAAATAGTCCTCCCGCACGGTGATCCAGGGCCCGCCGACCGCCACGAAACAATTGTGGCGCTTGAGTTCGTCGAGGATCTCGCGCATGCGGAAACGCTGTACGATCATGCCGGTGAGGCCGATAATATCTGCCCGGGCGCAGAGCTCGTAGTCGATTGCTTTGACGTTTTCGTCGATCAGGGTCACGGTGTGTTCGGGTGGTGTCAGCGCTGCCAGCAAGGGCAGGCAGGCGACCGGCAGGTTGGCCTTGGCGTCGAACAGGGGTAGGGCATGTTCCAATCCCCAATAGGAAGCCTCGAAGCGCGGATTGATCAGCACGATATGGGCCATGGTCGTCACCGTTCAGTGGTGTTGAAGGATGTTCTTGCGGCTATTCCATCAGTTCGTTGCGTTCGAAGGTTTGCCCGGCGGCGAGCCGGGCGGGAGCAGTTGGCGCGCGCCGTCTCAGGCCGCGCTGTCGAGTTGCGTGTCTACATTTGTAAAATTGCCGGCGGCCGGTGGGTGCGCCGCGGCGATATAGTCGCGCGTCATCGGCAGGGCCTGGTTGGACTTGGCGAGCTGGATCTGGAACACCACGAGGTCTTCGCAGCGGAAGGCAACCTCGGCGGCGGCAAGGTAATATTCCCACATCCGGCAGAAACGAGCGTCGTAGAGCGCCTCGGCCTCGCTCCAGCGCGCCAGGAAGCGCTCGCGCCAGGCTCTCAGGGTTTCGGCGTAGTGCAAGCGCAGCACCTCCACATCGGTGACGATCAGCCCGGCGCGTTCGATGGCCGGCAGGATCTCCGAGAGCGAGGGAATATAGCCGCCGGGGAAGATGTATTTGTCGAGCCAGGGCGTGGTGAAGCCGGGTTCGGCCGAGCAGCCGATGGTGTGGAGCAGCATCACCCCATCATCGGCCAGGAGCCGGGCCGCCGTCCTGAAGTAGGTCTCGTAATGGGCAAGGCCGACATGCTCGAACATGCCGACGGAAACGATGCGGTCGAAATGCCCCTGGACGCTGCGATAATCGGTCAGGTCGAAATGGATGCGGCCTTCGGCGGCACCCTTGGGCCGCGCGCGGGCAAAGGCGAGTTGCTCTTCCGACAGGGTGACGCCGCGGACCTCGCTTGCACCCGCTTCGGCAATCGAGCAGGCGAGGCCACCCCAGCCTGAGCCGATGTCGAGCACCTTGTGCTGTGGCCCGATCCGCAGCTTGGCGATGATGTGTTGCTTCTTGGCAGCCTGAGCACCCTCCAGGCTCTGGCCCGGATATTCGAAATAGGCGCAGGAATATTGCCGGTCGGCATCCAGGAACAGATTGTAGAGGCGTCCGTCGAGATCGTAGTGATGGGCGACATTGCGCTTGGAACGGCTTGGCAGGTTGCGCAGCCGGAATCGACGCAGGGCGGCGCGGGTACGATCGATCAGGCGCGCGGGCAGGGGATGGGTCTGGTTCTGGCCCTCGCGCAGGATGAGATGGACGAAATCGTAGATCGAGCCCTGCTCGACCAGGAAGCGCTCGTCCATGTAGAGCTCGCCGAGCCGCATGTCGGGATCGGTCAGTAGAGCGATGACGCCAGCCCGGTCGGTCAGGCGGACGGTAACCGCTTCGCCACTGCCGTCACCGAAGGCGAGCCTGGTTCCGGCGGGCGTCACCACCGTCAGATTGCCGTGGCTGACGATCCTCGCAAAAGCCCAGCGCAGGATGCGGTCCAGGGTGGAAGCCATCTCATGATCTCCTATGGGGCGACGCTAGGAGCGCGGCCCGACCGTCTTGGAGACGGTGATGTCGTATTTCTTCAACCGGTGCCAAAGGCTGCGCTCATTGATCCCGAGCAGTTCGGCAGCGCGTACCTGCACGCCATCGGCCCGCTTCAGGGCCTCGACGATGAGACCGCGCTCGAAGGCGGCAGCTGCATCGTCGAGTTGAATGGGGAAGTCCTGCGCCGCGCCGTTACCTGGCTTTTCGGCGATGTAGGGCGGCAGGTCGGTGGCCGATATCACCGGGCCACGTGCCGAAATCAGCGAACGTTCCACGCAGTTCTGCAATTCGCGGATGTTGCCGGGCCAGCGATAGGCGGCCAGCACGCGCACTGCATCGGGACTGAAACGGATGTCGCGCTTGCCGAGCGTGGGCGCGAGGTCGTCGGCGAAAAGATCGAGAAACAGCGGAATGTCCTCGGCGCGTTCGCGCAGCGGGGGCAAGGCAATCGGGAAAACGGCGAGGCGGTAATAAAGGTCCTCGCGGAACTTGTTCTCAGCCACCATCTGGGTGAGGTCGCGATTGGTCGCGGCGATGATGCGCACGTCCGCCGTGCGCGACCCCGTCGCGCCCACCGGTTCATATTGACGCTCCTGCAGCACGCGCAGGATCTTGGCCTGCAGGTTCAGCGGCATGTCACCAACCTCATCGAGGAAGAGCGTGCCGCCCTCGGCCTGGGCGAAGCGGCCGACGCGGTTGCTGACCGCGCCGGTGAAGCTGCCCTTCACATGACCGAAGAACTCGCTTTCCAGCAGCGCTTCGGGAATGGCGGCGCAATTGACTGCGACGAAGGGCTTGCGCTGGCGCGGGCTGTTGAAGTGGATGGCGCGCGCCACCACTTCCTTGCCCGAACCGCTTTCGCCGGTGAGCAGCACGGTGGTGCGCTGTTCGCACACTTCGCTGACCGCGCGCAGCACCTTCTGGAAGGCCGGAGACTTGCCCACCAGCGTGTCGAACTTGTAGCGCCCCGCCAATTCCTGGCGTAGCCGTTCATTGTCGCGCAGGGCCTCGTGAAGGCGCAGCGCGTTGGCGAGGGTCGTCGCCAGTTCCTCCTGCTCGATCGGCTTGTCGATATAGTCGAAGGCGCCATCCTTGATGGCCTGGACCGCGTCGCGCACCGTCGAATAGGCCGTCATGATCACCACCGGCATCGAGGGATGGCGACGGTGAATCTCGGCCAGCAATTCCTGCCCGCTCATGCCGGGCATGCGCAGATCGCTGAGCACGAGGTCGACGGGTTCTTGCTCCAGCCGCTCGAGCGCGGCAGCACCGCTGCTGGCGGTGAGCGGGCGGTAGCCCAGCCCCTCCAGCACGCCGCTCAGCACGTCGAGCAGCTTCACCTCGTCGTCAACGAGCAGGATCGTTTGGGACATCGCCTGCCCTCCGTTGGGATGCGGGTATCACGAGTTCGAAAATGGCGCCGCCATGCGCAGCGTTGCGGGCCTCGATCCAGCCGCCATGGCCCTCGGCAACTGCGAAGACGCGGGCGAGGCCGAGGCCGGTGCCGCTGTCCTTGGTGGTGACGAAGGGATCAAAGATGCGGTCGATCAGGGTTGGCGGGATGCCCGGGCCATTATCGGCAAAGATGAAATGCACCTCGTCTCCTTCGCTGGCGATGCGGATATCGAGGCGCGGGCGAACGGCAAGGCCGGGTGCCGTCGCCAGTTCGGGCATTCCTTCCATGGCTTGCAGGGCATTGAGCACCAGGTTGAGGCAGGCCTGGATCATCTGGTCGCGATCGACATGGATGCGGGCACCGCCGCTTTCATCCTCGACGTTGACAAGGATTTTCTGATGCTCGATCTCGCTCTGGCAACTGCCGAGAACCCGGTCGATCAGATCGACGGGAGCCAGGTCCATCATGCGCTGCGGCGGCCGGGCAAAGGCCAGGAAGTCGCGGATGAGCTGGTCGATGCGGCGGACTTCGTCGATGACATAACCGAGGCGCCGCGTTTCCACCTCGGTCAGATTGGCACCGTTCTGCAGGAGTTCGGCGGACGTCTTGATGATGCCGAGCGGATTGCGCACCTCATGGGCGAGGCCGGCGGCGACCTCGCCGAGCGTGGTCATGCGCTCGCGCCGTCTGAGCTTGGCCTCCATCTTGCGCAGACCCTCCAGCTGCTGGGCCATCGAGTTGAAGGCGGTGGAAAGCTGGCCGAGCTCGTCATGGCGGCGCGTCGGCACGCGTTGGGTGAAATCGCCCTTCGCGATGGCGTTGACGCCTTCCGCAAGGCGGATGACCGGGCTGGTGAGCAGGCGCGACATGATCAACCCGGCACCGAGCGACAGCAGCATGCCGAAGGCGAAGATGGCGATGAACAGGTTCTTGCTCGTCACCCAGTCGGCAATACCCGACTCCGAACTGAGGCCGCAAAACAGCACGCCGATGAGATTGTTGCCGTCACGGATCGGCGCATAGATGCCGATGGAGGTATCCTCGCCGTCGATGTCGGCGGATGTATACTCGTCAGCGGCGTTGCCGGCGACTTCGGCCAGCGTTGCCGGGGGCAACGCCACTGAGGTTTGGCCGCCGGAGGCGTAGACCTGCGTGAACTGACCGTTGACCTTGTAGTAGAGGCGGACGGTCAGCGACGACAGCGCTCCCATATTGGCGACGAAGCTCTGGTCGACCAGCGTGCCGATCAGCACATGGTAGCGCTGGCCCTGATAGTCGAAGGTGCTGGAACCCGCTGCCATCAGGGTCGGCGTACCGTCGATCACGTCGAGATAGAGCTTCTGCCCCTCGCCGAAGGGCACGCTGGTGATGTTGGTGGCGGGCTTGGAGGAGAAAACGACCCTGCCTTCATTGTCGGAGATCAGCAGGAGGTCGTAGCCGAGCGCGTTGATCATATGCGACACTGCCGGTGGCATCTCGCGCGACTGCCCGGTGACGAGAGCGGTCAGGCTGCCATTCTCGGCGAGCACGTCGGCGATGCTGGCGGTTTCCCGACGCTGGTCGAGAATGTTGGCCACGAAGAAGTGCGAGGTCTGGAACAGCCAGGCCTCGACATTGTCCTCGAAGGTGGTGGAGACGACCTGCGTGGCGAATTTGGTCGCGATCAGCATCGGGATGACGCTGATGATCACGAACACGCCGACGAGCTTCCAGCGTATCGACCGGCTCCACCATTTATAGAGAACGGTGAGCATCGTCACCCGTCGCCTCCTCCCATGACGACCACCCCTGCGACGATCAGGCCGATGCCGACCAGGCGCCAGGGTGTGAGCTCTTCACCAAAGACGTAGTGGGAGGCGATGGCAACCACCAGCATCACCACGGCGGTGAGGGGAAAGCCGAAGCTGAGCGGAATGCGATCGAGGATGACCATCCAGGCCGAGAAGGCCCCGAGATAGCCGAAGACACCGACGATGACCCAGGGATTGCTTGCTGCTTGCATGAGCCAGGCCAGGTCGAAGGGCAGATGGGCCAGCGCTTCGCCGCCGATCTTGAGGGCAAGCTGCGAGGTGGTCTCGAACACGAGCAGGAGCAGCCACGCGAACAGGGTATTGCGGTAGTCCGGGCGCATGGCGGATATCGCGTTGGTCATGCCGCTTCCTTCACGAGATTGGCGATCGCGGGATCGAAACGGTCCAACCGCACGAATTTGGCGACGACTTGCAATATGGTGTTAATTGCCGCGTTGCGATGGCGGAAATATTGCCAATTGGGCTGCAAGCGGCAGCCGAGCCGCAGCTTGGGGCCGTAGAAGGCCTGGCCGCTCTGGTAGACGGGGATGCCGCGCTCGATGCAATAGCGGACATTGTGCAGCCAGCTGTTGAAGTAGAGATTGAATTTCGGAACGACGGCGTAGTTCATGCCGATATATTTGTCGATCAGGCGATCCGCGGTCTCGATCACGAAATTGAAGGCGACCAGCTCGTCGTCGTGCCAGTAGAGGAAGACACTGGCCTCCGGGGCGAGAAAGCGCAGCAGCTGCGGGAAATAGTCCGGCGGCAGATATTCGAACTGCAGGTCGCTGTGGGCGACGGTCTGCTCATAGAGAGCCGACACTTCGCCGACCACGTGGTCGATATTACGGCGCTGCTCGACCCGGATATCCTTGAAGGCCTTGAGCTTGCGCCGCATATCCTTGCGGGTGGCCTTGCTCAGGCTCTCGAGATAGCCGTCGAAACTGCCGTAAGGCAGGTCGAGCACGGCCGTGGGCAGGCCGGGCAGACGCGTGAAGCCGCTCGGCGCGAGCGCGCCTCGCCATAGGCCGTCGTCCCGGGCAGGAGCATCCTTGATGCCGAGCAGGCCGTAGCGCTTGGCCGCCCCGAATTCCTGCAGCGCGGTGACGATGCGCCTGAGCAAGGCCGGGCGGTCATAGGCCGGCACCTCCGGCGCGAAGCCGAGATGGCAGATCTCGGCAACCGGCGAGCCGAAGGCAATCAGGCGCAGCGACAGCAGGGCCGGCAGCAGGCGATGGACCTGGTTGGTGATCCGCTTCAGGACGCCCTGCACGGTGGTGTCGAGGCGATATTCGGTGCCGAAGGCTGGCACCACGGCGACCAGGCGGCCATTGTCGCGGATGGCCGCGTAGTACCAGGTGAAACCGGGCGGGCCAGCTTCCTCGCAGGCGCGATAGAAGGCCCAGTTCTCCGGGTCGGACGGAAAGCAGCGGTTCCAGTCCGCGCTGTCGAAGGCGGTGATCGAGTTTTCGACGACGGCGGTGAGCGTCATGATCGTCCTCGATTGAGCGCCAGGCTCAGGCTGGGAGCAGCAAGCCGGCGGGGCTCGGTACGCTTGAGAAAACCGACGGAATGATCGATCACCAGCTCACGTTCCTGGTCGAGCGTGATCATGTGGTAGCTGTTCTCCAGCAGGATCTTCTCGACATTGCCGCCAAGATTGGCCGCCAGGTAATTGGCATTGCGGATGCTGGTGACGTCGTCCTCGCGGGCATGCAGGACCAGGACCGGCATGCGCAAGGCGGGCAGGCGCGGTTTCAGGTCCCGGATGAGATAGAGAAGCTGGGCAAGGCTGCGGCCGGGCATATAAAGCAGGCCCGCCTCTTCGCTGCGGCCGGACTCCATGGCGGCCTGCACCCTGGCCCGCAGCCTGTCGTCCTTGATGCCGTAGGGAAAATTCTCGCGGAAGCGGAAGAAGCGCCCGAGCCCGAGCAGGATGGCCCCATGCAAAAGCACACTGCCGCGCGGCACGCTCCAGCCGTCATAGAACATAGTCGGCGAATAGAGCAGGCAGCCGGCCACCCGGTCGGACCGGTGGGATGCCACCAGTAGGGCTAGCAGCGCGCCCATCGACAAGCCGCCGACGAACACGGCGTCGTGGTCCTGGCGGATCCGGTCGAAGGCTTCGAGCGCGCTGGCGAGCCAGTCCTTCCAGCCGGTCGCGGTGAGGTCGGCCTCGCTGCCGCAATGGCCCGCAAGCTGCACGCCGTAGACCGAATAGCCGGCCCTCACGAGACCCTTGGCGACCAGCTTCAACTCGGCCGGCGTGCCGGTGAGCCCATGGATCAACAGGATGGCAGTCGGGCCGCCGGCATAGTGAAAGGCATGGGGCTGGGCGGGAGCCGGCGAGCTTTCGGCCTCCGACTTGCCGATAGGGGTATGGACGTTCATGTCGAGGTCCCCACAATGGCGACGCCTACGGCGATGAGAGCGGTTCCAAGCCAGCGCCGGCGCGATACCGGTTCCTTGAGAATGAAGCGGCTGGCGAGTGCAATGCCGCAATAGGAGAGGCTCGCCAGCGGGAAGGCCACGCTCAGCGGCATGCGCGACAGCACGAACAGCCAGGCGCCGATCTCGATGGCGTAGGTCGCCACGCCCAGCCAGATCAACGGCGTCGTCGTGACCTTGAGCCAGACCGGCCGCGAGGAATCCCCGCCCGTGACGCCGTCGAGGCCCGCCTTGAAGCAGAGCTGGCCGACGACGTCGCACAGGATCGTGCCGAAGAGGACCAGAAGGGCGAAACCGTTCATAGGGCAGCCTCGAAGGCGGCGATCAGCCGCTCGTTGGTATGGGCATTGACGGAGAGATCGGGTTCGGCGTCGGAACGCGGCTGGTCGAGCCGGGCCTCGATGAGCTTGAAGGGATTGCGGTGGCGGATCGGCGCGTATTCGCCGCAGATATCGGCGCCGACCACGCTGAAATTGGCTGCCAGGCGTCGGATGGCTTCGATCAGGCGTTGCAGCGGCAGTCCACCCTGGTCCCAATTGGTCACGGCTTCCGTCGGCGGCAGCACGTCCTTGTCGATGGTGATCCAGATCCGCTCGGTCGGCACACGCTCCATCAGGGCGCAAAGGAAGTCGCCCCAGTCCTGGTCCACCAGATTGTGCCAGCGGATCAGCCCGTCGGCGGCGACATGCCCGGCGCCGCTGCGGACGGCCTTGCGTGTTTCCGAGGGACCATGCCACCAGGGGAAGAGTTCCAGCCGTCCATTCGATAGAGCCTCCAGATTGGCGCCCTTGCGATCTGGACGCACGAGATCGTCGCTGCAGGGGCCGATGGTGACGACGCGCTGGACATGCGGCAGGGCGAGCGCTTCGTTGACCCAGGATCCGCAATGGCGGCGGGGCATGGTCCAGCACCAGTCGGGGTGATTGTCGAAATGGAGTACGGTCAGCGGCCCCGGAGCCGAGGCGATGAAACTGGCGGTGAGGTGGTGGAAATCACCCGAACCCACCAGCGTCAGCGCCGGTCTCGACGAGGCCGGCAGGCTGGCCCAGAAGCTCTCGAAGGCGGCATAGGCCTGGCGGCGTGCCCATAGACGCAGGGCCGGCCCAAGCGAGCGCAGGTCATGCAGGACAGCCTGGCCGGACTGCAGGCGCCGGGCGACCGGCCCCTGGCCGGGTAGGCTGCCGTCGAGATCCAGGACCCGGATCGGCATCATGGCAGCACCCTGCCGGGGATGCCGGCTTCCAGCAGGGCGGCTTGCTTTTCCTGTCCGAGAAAGGCGCCGCTGGGTGCGTGTGTGGGAAGGTCGGCCAAGCCGGCCGCGCCGAGGTTTGGCAGCCGCTCGGCCAGGAGCCGGGTGACCTCGGCAAAATCCGCATAGGGCAGGTGCACGATGCCGTTGGCCTGGCAGTGCTCCCGCAGGCCTGCCTTGGCAAAGACGAGATCGACGACCCCGGCCGCGCAGTAGTCGGAACGTCCGTCGCCGATCAGGATGGTGGTGTGCGTCTCCGCGGTGCCGGCCGAACGCACGGCTTCGCATTTGCAGGTTCCGGCCGCCGAATGACAGGCCGAGGAGGCATACGGGCTGAGCATGGCATGACGATCCTCGGCCAGGAACATCAGGCGATTGGCGATAACCGGCAGGTCGCCCAGGCCGACGCGCGACAGGATGCGCCGGATGGCGTAATCGAGGCCGTCGCTGACGATGATCGGCTCGATGTCATGGTCTCGGCAGAAGGCGACGAAATCGACGAAACCAGGATCGATGTCGACGGCGTCGAGCAGATGATCGAGGGCAGGGCGGCTGCAATGCAGCAGCGCCACCTGGCGGGCCATGCAAACGGCGGAGCCGATCAGGCCCGCCTGCCATTGGGCTTCGATGTCGCGCCAGCCAGGTGCCGCAAAGGCTTCCAGCAGCACGTCGGTCACGTCGCTTGTCGCAATCGTTCCATCAAAGTCGCAATATATCCGATACGCCATTTCACGATCCGCCGGCAGAAGGTTTTGCCCTCTTCATCGCAAGATGCATGCCAGTCGGCTTTCTTGGGATCGCAGGCGTCCTCGTCCGCTTTTCTCTCGCTTCTCAAAGCAGTTGTTACGGCTTGTGGCGGCGAATGAGCGCAGGCGAGGGCACGGATCACCGGCCTTCCTCCAAATTGCGAGCTACAAGTTTTGTAGCTCGCGTCAGGAAATGTCGCGGCGCTGGCCGCCCTCCCATTCGCGGCTATGGCGCGCAACACGTCGAAAGTCGTGGCGGAATGCGGGCATTCCAGGCTTTGGCGGTCTTGGCACGTTCCTTGCGGTTGGTGTGGCAGCCGCTCTGTGGGTCGCCGCAACCAGGCGACCGAACCAGGAACGTTCAAGATGCGCATTCTGCACTATTCAAAATGGGACTGGGTACCCGTCGTACTCGGGACCGCTCATTTCCTCGCCGTGATCGGGTTGTTCGTCGCCTTCCCGCATTTGTCCTGGTGGAGCTTCATCTGCCTGGCGCTGGTCTATTCGCTATCGATATCCTGGAATATCAATAGTATATCCCACAACTTCATTCATAATCCGTTCTTCGCCAGTCAGACCCTGAACGTCGTCTTCAGCTTCATGCTGTCGATCACGCTCGGCTTTTCGCAGGCCATGTATAACTTCGTCCATATGCGCCATCACAGCGGCAATATGGACAGGCCCGATGAAGCCGGAAAAACCATCGATTACCTGTCGATCTACAAGCATGGCCATGACGGCAAGCCCGAAAATGTCTGGGCCTATACCTTCCTCAGCTATTTTCGCGATGACCCGGCCGAGATCCTCCGGGCCATGGCGCTCAGGCGCCCGGGGGAGGCCCGGCAGGCCAAGTTGGAACTTGTTGTGATGATCGGCTTTTATGTGGTGCTGGCGCTGCTCGACTGGCGCTTCATCGTCTGCATGCTGCCGTTCAACTATCTGGGCCAGTGCCTGTCATCCCTCAACGGCTATTACGAGCATTTCGGCGGCGACCCGGAAAAGCCGCTGGCCTGGGGCGTGAGCACCTATGAAAAGGTCTACAACTGGACCTGGATGAACAATGGCTATCACGCCGAGCATCATTACCGGCCCAAGGTCCATTGGACCAAGATGCCCGAGCTCCACCGCACCATTGCCTCGGAGCAGGAGCAAGCCGGCACGCGGGTGATCCGCCCGCCGCATCCCCTTGGCTTCCTCGACGCCGATCTGGCCCAGCACTGACGCACGCCCGTCGGCTCCCACGTGACGCGCCCGCCAAAACCCTCCTCAAGCGAGACAATCCCGTGAATTACATCAGCCCTTCCCTCACGCGTACCACCACCAGCGCCTCCCTGTTCGAAACGGCGCGCCATGTCATTCCTGGTGGCGTGAACTCGACCGCCCGGGCCCAATGGTCAGGCTGGCTGCCTTATCCCCTGTTCGTCGAAAAGGGCGAAGGATCGCGGCTCGCCGATGTCGACGGCAATCACTACATCGACTATCTCCTCGGGC
The DNA here is from genome assembly GCF_052045555.1 of Labrys sp. 22185. Taxonomy (NCBI): domain Bacteria; kingdom Pseudomonadati; phylum Pseudomonadota; class Alphaproteobacteria; order Hyphomicrobiales; family Xanthobacteraceae; genus Labrys; species Labrys sp. 22185. Next base: position 26,558 of record NZ_JBQEPH010000023.1, read on the forward strand.
TTGGCCCGATGATCCTGGGACATCGCCCGCCCAAGGTAACCCGTGCCGTCGTGGAGTTCATCGAGCAGCGCGGCACCGTCTTCGCTTTGCCGACGGCCGACGAGGCGGTCCTGGCCGAGAAGATCGTGGCCGCGGTCCCCGGTGTCGAGCAGGTGCGCCTGTGCAATACCGGCACCGAGGCGGTGCTCTATGCCACCCGACTGGCGCGGGCCTTCACCAGGAAGCGCAAGATCATTCGCTTCGAGGGCATGTATCATGGCTTTTCGGATGGAGTGTATTGGAGCAAGCATCCGCCGATCGACAAGGCTGGACCCGATCACAGCCCCAAGGCGGTGGCGCAGGGTCCCGGCATGCCGCGCGGGGTGGAAGAGAACCTGATCATCCTGCCCTGGAACGATGCACAGGTGCTGGCCGACGTTCTGGTCAGGCATGGCGAGGAGATCGCCGGCATCATCACCGAGCCGGTGATGTGCAACACCGGCTGCATCCTGCCCAAGCCCGGCTATCTGGAGGCGATGCGCGATCTCGCCACCCGGCATGACGTCGTGCTGATCTTCGACGAGGTCATCACCGGTTTCCGGCTCGGCCTCGGCGGCGCCCAGGCGCGGTTCGGCATCCGGCCTGACCTGTCGGTGTTCGCCAAGGGGCTCGGCGGTGGCTTCCCGGTAGCGGCGCTCGGCGGCCGCAAGGAGATCATGAGCCTGGTCGCCGACGGTACCGTGTCGATGGCGGGCACCTATACGGCCAACGGCATTGCGGTCGCCGCCGCCAATGCGGCGCTGGACGAACTCGGTCGGGACGGGACCTATGAACAACTGGACGCCATCTCGGACGAATTGAGAACCGGCCTCGACCTCGTCCTGAAGCAGGCCGGGCTGCCTGCCTATACGGTCGGTCTCGGCCCCCTGATGCAAGTGTGGTTCGCCGACAAGCCGATCCACAATTATCGCGACGCCGAGCGCCATGCCGACCAGGACCTGTTCCGGCGCTGGTTCGAGGGCATGCTGGAGCGCGGCGTGCTCTTCCATCCCGGCGCTTATGAGAATCTGTTCGTGTCCACGGCTCATAGCCGCGAGGACATCGCCGTGACACTGGCGGCCGCCAGGGATGTCGCCGACAGCCTCGCGCGGACGATGTGATCATTCCGGTCGCACGGTGGCTTGCATCCGGTGGACGGTCGCTTGCATTCTGCCCGACGCGTCGGATCAGCCTTGCGTCGTGCTCTCGAAGACAAGGGAGCGGTGCGCCGACACGCCCGCCATCACGCCGGCAGCCGAAGCCATCGTGGCATTCGCCATCATGCTGGTGACGTCGCCGGCGGCAAAGACGCCTTCGATGCTGGTACGCTTCTGGTCGTCGACGCTGATGAGGGGACCGAGAGGACCGTCTTCGATACGGCAGCCCAGTTGCTCCGCCAGCGGCGAGGTCAGACAGGTTCGCGGCGCGGTGAAGATGGCCTCGACCGGCATTGTCAGGCCATCGGCGGAGCGGACCGCCTCGATCGCCGTGCCCCGGCCGAGGATCTCGACGATCGGGTTGCGCTCGACCGCGATGTTGCGGGCGTGGAACAGGGGCAGAAGGTCCTCGTCGGGCTCGAATCGGCCCTGGGTGAAATAGGCCGTCGGCCCCCAATCCGACACCAGCACGGCCTGGTGCGCCGACATCGGATGGTTGGCGATGACACCGAGGCGGCGCTCCGCAACTTCAAAGCCGTGGCAATAGGGACAGCTGAAGATAGACAGGCCCCAGCGCTCGCGCATGCCTGCGATCTCCGGCAGTTCGTCCCCGACGCCGGTCGCCAGGATCAGCCGTCGGCCACGTATGATGCCTTTTCCTCCAAGTTCGATTTCGAAGAACGCCCCGCTCCGGCGTGCCTGCTCGGCCTGGCCGGCGAGGAAGCCGAAAGTCGGATAGGCGGAGAGCTGGGAGAGGGCGGTGCCGATGATCTCGCGCGGCGGGCGTCCATCCTGGCCGAGAAAGCCATGGGCGCTCTCCACGAAGCGGTTTCGCGGCAGGCCGGCATCGATGAGCAGCACCCGGCGTCGAGCGCGGGCGAGCTGCATCGCCGCGGAAACGCCGGCAAAACTGCCGCCGATAATGATGACGTCGTGAGGGGAATGGTTGGCACGGTCGAGAGGCGACACAGTCATTGAAGTACCTTGAGTCCGGTGTTGAGAAACCTTTGCTGGCACGCCTGCCAGATACGTATCATTGAAAGTTACATGATAGTTCGGCCGGCGAAGAACGCAACTTTTATTGTTACGAGATTCAATTCCGGTTATCACGGATAGCGGTAACCCATCATCGCCACGGTGCAGCGGCCGGTCGGAGATGCTGAAAGGAAAGGGGACCGAATGGCTCGCGACAGTCGGCTGTCACGCATGCTCCATGTGCTGCTTCATATCGATCAGGCCGAACGCGGGTTGACCTCGGACGAGATCGGCCGGATGCTCGACACCAATCCTGTCGTGATCCGCCGCACCATGGCGGGCCTGCGGGAGCAGGGCTATGTGACCTCGGAGAAGGGCCATGGCGGGGGCTGGAAACTGGCCCGACCTCTGGATCAGTTCACCTTGCGCGATGTCTATGCCGCCATCGGCGAACCGCCCATCTTCGCCTTCGGCCTCGCCGAGGACCATGCACAATGCCTGGTCGAGCAGGCGGTCAATGCCCGCCTCGACGATGCGCTCGGCAAGGCGCGCCAGTTGTTGCTCGATCAGTTTGCCAAGGTAACGCTGGCGGATCTCTCCGCCGATTTCCAGGTACGCCTGGCCGCTCATGGCGAACGCCGGTGCGATGCGCATCGGCAGGAGCGCTAGAAAGGTCTATTGCGCGGGAGGAGGGGTCAGCCCGCCTTCTCTGCATCCATCCGTCCCGGTGGGCTTCGGACGAATGTGTCCTGTGCGCCCAGCACGCGTCCGTCCTGGGCGCGAAGTTCGAGCCTGCGCACGGGGAGGGCGGTCTTCTTGTCCACCAGCAGTACATGCGCTTCGTCAGGCTCGAAGAAGAAATCCTCCCCCCATTGCCGCAGGGCGACCAGAACCAGGAACAGGCCGCGGCCCTTCTCGGTCAGAACATATTCGTGATGGGGGCCGCCATCGCTGGCAGGCACCAGATCCATGATGCCATGGCTCACCAGATTGCGCAGCCGCACCGACAGAATGTTCTTGGCCAAGCCTAGATTCTTCTGAAACTCGCCGAACCGGCGCAGGCCGTCAAAGGCGTCACGCACGATCAGCAGCGACCACCAATCGCCGATCGCATCCAGCGGCCGGGCGACGCCGCACAGGGATTCCTGGTGGCTTATTCTCTTGGCCATGACATTCGTCCACCATTCTCGTCCGCGCTCTCGTTTCGGAATATAGCGGTTGCAAATTAAAACCACAAGGTTTATCGAATCCATGGTTTCAATCTAAAACCATGGATTCGACATTCTCATGATCGAGGCAGAGGCCACCTTCGATAGGACCTTTCCGTTCGCCCCGCACTTCACTGACGTGGCCGGCTTTCGAATGCATTATGTCGATGAAGGACCCGGCGATGGCGAGCCCATCTTGTGCCTGCATGGCGAGCCGACCTGGGGCTATCTTTTCCGCAATCTGATTCCTGTGCTGAGCCGGACGCATCGCGTGGTCGTTCCCGATCACATGGGTTTCGGCAAGAGCGAGACGCCGCAAGGGCGCAGCTATTGGCTGCAGGATCACATCGACAATCTCGAGCGCTTCGTTCTTGCCCTCGATCTCGGCAACATCACTCTCGTCATGCATGATTTCGGCGGCCCCGTCGGCATGGGACTTGCTGCGAGGCAACCGCAACGGATCCGGCGGATCATCTCGGCCAATGGGCCGACACCCTTCGGGCAGGCCGATCTGGTCGAACGCCTCACGGCCAATGCGCAGGTGTTGCCCTGGTTCCAGTGGATTGCGAGAGCCCATGCCGGGGGTGTGCTGACAGGGATGCTTGGCCAGCTCGGCTTCAACATTTTGAGCACGTTGAAGCTGAACGGCTTCGAGAACAATACCATTGTCACCGACGCTTGGCTCTCAGCCTATGGTGCTCCTTTTTCGGAGCCGGCCGAATGCCTGGGTGCAATCGGCTGGGCTGAGGGCTTCGCCCTGGGTATCCACCGCTTCGAGCAGCCCAGCCCGGCTGCCATCGAGATCATTCGCGACAAGCCTGCTTTGGCGATCTGGGGGGAGGCGGACCGCACGCTCCAGGCCGGGCATTTCCTGCCCTTGTTCTCCGAGCTTTTCCCTCGGGCGCCCATCGAGCGGCTGAAGGGAGTGGGACACTATTGCTTCGAAGATGCGCCGGACACCCTTGCCGATCTGATCGGCAATTTCATTTGCCGGTCGTGAGATCGCGCAGCAGTCGCGCGGTGACCACCCTGCAGTCCTATGGCTTAGCCGAGTGCGTAGGGTCTCCGCCGCGCGGGTGAGTGTCCACGCATGCGGGATGATCGGCTTGCCATATCGAGGCCATGCCTCCAGGCTAGAACGTCAGGATAGTTCCTTGATTCTTAGAATAAAAAATCCATGTAATGTATTGAGATATATGAATTAATATATGATTTCTGCTGGATCGCGTCGGTGGTGAGACGGCCGACCCTCAATCCGGCAAGACAGCATCCGATCGTTTTTTCAACGATCCGATACCCGCCATGAGGAATTCGTCATGCCTGTCGGCCAGTATAAACTCCTCCTGCCATTCCTACCCTTTGCCATGCTTGCTCTGGCGGCTTGCGCCTCCAATGCCGCACGGCCGGGACAGCCTCCAGCCTGTGTGGCGGAGGCGGCGCAACACCTGGTGGGTCGGCCCAAGCCAACCGATGATGTGGCCAGGAAACTGACCGGCGCCCAGATCGTACGCCAGATCAAGCCAGGCCAGGCCGTCACCTTCGATTTTCGTCCGGACCGGGTCACCATCACCACCAACCCGGCGACCGGGCGGGTGGTCAGCGCCGGTTGCGGTTGATTGAAGATCGCCCTTCCATCCTTTCGGAAGGGCACCGAGGCGATGGCCGGTTACATCCAGCTCCGGCCGTCGCCGCTGGAGCAGCCATAAGGCGGCAAGCGGTCGCCGAAACGCTTTTGCAGCTGATAGCACCCCCATTTGCGCAGGGCCATCGGCATGCGGCTGTTGAGCTCGATGCCGACTTCGTCGAGCGGGTCCTTGGCGGCCGTCACATAGTCGTACCAGCGATAGCCGGCCGTGCCGACGATGGCGATGACGGCCACCACCACGATCATGATGAGTTTTCGCAAGATCAGCATATTGAATACCTATGGCCTGATGAAATCGAAGGAGGGCTGGCTCAGTTTCCCGTGCCGAGCATGGAAGAACGGAATTTCTGTTGGAGGGCCATCACGGCCTGCCCCTTGGCGTTGAAATCGTTGAGCAGAGGCTGCAGGGACGCCAGGGTCTTCTGATCCTTGGCAGTGATCATCATGCCGGTGACTTCGAGCTTGTCCTTGTGGCTTGCGATGAAATCGGAGAGCTGCAACGCGGCGGCAATCATGTCCTGGACCGGCGGCAGCATCTGCTTGACGCTGCTGGCCACGTTCGTCACGTCCCGCTCATAAGCCTTGTCGAAAACGGCCTTGAGATCTTCGGGCTGCTTGAGCTGCGCCTTGGCGTCATTGGCCTTGGCAAGGGCCTGGTCGATGGCACCACCAAGCTCGCCGATGAGATTTTGTACGGCGACCAGATCCTCGCGTCGCGACGCCAGATCGCTCATCGAACGGATGGAGCCCTTCGCCATGATGGCGCTGAAGCGCTGCTGCAGATTGCCTGGCTCACCGGTCGGGCCTGCCGCAAAGTCGGTGATGATGGCATAGTCCTTGACGTAGGGGCCGAAGGCGTCCTTCTGATTGCCGCTCAATTGCGGCACATGAGCGCCCGGCTTGTCGAGGATGCGGGTCTGCAGGAATTCGATGAATTCCTTGCGCTGGCTGGGTTCCTGGTCACCGCAGGCCGAAAGGGCAAGGCAGAGCAGAATCCCCAGAAAGGCCAAGGGGCGGGCAAACGAGTTCATACTGTCGATTCCAGGCAATTCGAATTGAGTGATTTGAAGAGAAATTCCAGAAAGAACATTGAAATCATAGCAATTTCACCCTCTGGAGGCGGCGCGGACACGGTCGAGGGAGAGGAGGCAGGGCAAGCGTACCTAGCACGCCATGTCATTCATTCAAGCTTTGTGCGCTACCAGTTCGGCTTTCAGGTTTCAGCACCGGGCGACGCCTGAGCCCTGACGTCTGCTGAGTTGTTCATCGAACAAGATCATATTGAGGCCTCCATGCACGACGACATCGCCGCGACATCGCTTTCCTCGACGGTTTCCGCTCCTGCGGCATGTTTCCTCAGCGAAATCTGGCGCGCGGTCGGCGGGGATCCGGCACATCTCCGCCATCTGGCGATAAACGGTACCGGCGCTCTGCCCTCGATATTCCACGTCACCGATCTCGCCAGCGCTGCCGTGGCGGCCGCTGGCCTCGCCGTCGCCGAGTTGGTATCGCTGCAACTGGGCAGGTTCCCTGCCGTGCAGGTCGATCGACGGCTGGCCTCATTCTGGTTCCTTACCTCGCTCCGGCCTCAGGGCTGGTCGATGCCGCCGCAATGGGATGCCTTAGCCGGCGATTATCAGGCGGCGGATGGCTGGATCCGGCTGCATACGAACGCCCCGCATCACCGCGATGCGGCCCTCGCCGTCCTGAAGACGCCAGCGGATCGCGAGGCGGTGGCTGCCGTGGTGAAGCAATGGCCGGCCGTGGCCCTGGAGACAGCCATCGTCGCCGGTAATGGCTGTGCCGCCGCCATGTACACGCTCGAACAATGGGTCGATCACCCGCAGGGAAGGGCCGTCAATGCGGAGCCGCTGCTGCATCGCAGCAGCAGCATCGGCGGCAACCGACTGCGTGCGACATTGTCGGCTGGCCGGCCCTTGCAGGGCATCCGCGTGCTGGACTTGACGCGCATTCTTGCCGGGCCCGTCGCGACACGCTTCCTCGCGGGCTTTGGGGCCGAGGTCCTGCGCATCGATCCTCCTGGGTGGGAAGAGCCGGTCACCGTACCGGAGGTGGTGCTCGGCAAACGCTGTGCCCGGCTCGACCTGAAAAACCCGGATGATCTGCATGCGCTGGAACGGTTGCTCACACGAGCGGACATACTCGTTCACGGCTATCGGCCCGATGCCCTTGCCCGCCTCGGGCTTGGTTCCGCGCGCCGGCGCCAGCTCAATCCCGGGCTGATCGACGTCTGCCTGGACGCCTATGGCTGGAGCGGGCCGTGGCAGGGCCGCCGGGGCTATGACAGCCTGATCCAGATGAGCACGGGGATTGCCGACGCAGGCAGGCGGGCGGCAGGGCGCGATCGTCCGACACCACTGCCGGGACAGGCGCTCGACCATGCCACGGGCTATATCCTGGCGGCAGCGGCCATCCGCGGCCTAGTGGAGCAACTGCAGACGGGGCAGGGATGCGAGGTGCGGGGATCGCTGGCTCGGACCGCACGCCTCGTGGTTTCAAATGGAAACCAGTCAGTCGCTATGGAAGCGCCGGCATCCGAGCAACCCTCCGACTGGTCCGAAATTGTCGAGCAGACAGGCTGGGGGCCGGCCCGGCGCATCCGCCCGCCGGTCGTGATCGCGGATAATCCCATGGCTTGGGACTTACCCGCATCGAAGCTGGGATCGTCTGCGGCGGCTTGGCTCGCCGACAAAGCCTGACGCATCAGCAGCACTGCGTTCGTGCCCGAACCCATGGCACCGAAGATCCTGTTTCTAAAGCGTTTTGCGATTTGGCGGAATCACCAAGAATCGCAAAGACGCCTTAGCCAATCCTTTGGATTGGCCTTGGGAACAAGGAGTTAGAGCAAATAGGCGTTCACACTTGATCGCGCTTTGCTCTAAGGCCGGGCCAGCGAGGCGCGCTTGTGCGCCGGATGGTTCCAATAGGTCGTCTGGCCCTGATAGGCCGAGACGCCGGCAATGGCCGTCGTCACCATGGCCACCGCGAGTGTCGCGACGATGCAGGCGGCGAAACAGTACTGGCGACGGGCAATCCTCCGGCCAGCCTTCCCGGCCTGGGATTGTCCCTCGATAAGGTCCAGCAACGTTTCTTTCCGCACCAAGATCTCGCCCTCGAACTGTCGACATGACGTAACGACAAGGCAGAACGCGACAGGGCTCGTCAGTGCGATTTCGCACATTGCGATCATCTCCCGATCACAATGGCTGGAAAAGCAGCCGGGACCAGTCTGCGGGCGACGTTTTGGACGGCACTGCCTCAGGGCCAGCAAAGGCGCGAGTTCCCCTGGTAGCCTATCCTGGCTGCGATATCACGGCCCTTAAAAGCCCATGCCACCGCCGCCCGGCATGGCCGGTGGCGCCTCCTTGCCGGGCAGTTCAGCCACAAGCGCCTCGGTGGTGATCAGCAAGGCAGCGATCGACGCTGCACCCTGCAGGGCCGTCCGCACCACTTTGGCTGGATCGATCACCCCGGCCCGGACGAGATCCTGATATTCGCCCGTATAGGCATTGTAGCCCCAATTATAGCTGTCCTTTTCCAGAAGCTTGCCGATGATGATGCTGGCGTCGGCACCGGCATTCGCCGCGATTTGCCGAGCCGGCACTTCGATTGCACGTCTGACGATGTCGACACCGGTTTTTTGGTCGCTATTGCCCGGTTTCAAGCTGCCCAGGGCGCCGAGCGAGCGCAGCAGGGCCACGCCACCGCCGGGCAGGATGCCTTCCTCCACGGCCGCGCGGGTTGCGTGAAGCGCATCGTCGACCCGGTCCTTGCGCTCCTTGACCTCGACTTCGGTGGCGCCCCCCACCCGGATCACCGCCACGCCGCCCGCCAACTTGGCCAGGCGCTCCTGCAGCTTCTCCCGGTCGTAGTCGGAGCTGGTCTCCTCGATCTGGGCGCGGATCTGGCCGAGGCGGGCCTGGATCTCCGCTTTCTTGCCGGCGCCGTCGACGATGGTGGTACTTTCCTTCTCGATCACCACCTTCTTGGCCTGCCCAAGCATTGGCAGCCCGACATTCTCCAGCTTGATGCCGAGATCCTCGCTGACGACCTCCCCGCCGGTGAGAATGGCAATGTCCTCGAGCATGGCCTTGCGGCGGTCGCCGAAGCCGGGCGCCTTGACGGCGGCGATCTTCAGCCCGCCGCGCAGCTTGTTGACCACCAGGGTGGCGAGGGCCTCGCCTTCCACATCCTCGGCGATGATCAGCAAGGGGCGGCCGCTTTGCACGACGGCTTCGAGCAAGGGGAGCAATGCTTGAAGACTGGAGAGCTTCTTTTCATGGATCAGGATATAGGGGTCTTCGAGGTCGGCTCGCATCTTCTCGGCATTGGTGACGAAATAGGGCGAGATGTAGCCCCGATCGAATTGCATGCCCTCCACCACCTCGAGTTCGGTAGCCAGCGCGGTTGCTTCCTCGACGGTGATCACGCCCTCATTGCCGACCTTCTTCATCGCCTTGGCGAGGAATTCGCCGATCTCCGCGTCCCCGTTGGCCGAAATCGTGCCGACCTGGGCGATCTCGTCGTTCTTGGTGACCTTGCGGGCATGCGTTTTGAGATCGGCGACCACCGCGTCCACCGCCATGTCGATGCCTCGCTTGAGATCCATCGGGTTCATGCCGGCCGCCACCGCCTTGGCGCCTTCGCGGACGATGGCCTGGGCGAGAACCGTGGCGGTGGTAGTACCGTCACCGGCCGCATCGGACGTCTTGGCGGCGACCTCGCGGACCAGTTGCGCGCCCATATTCTCGAACTTGTCGGCGAGTTCGATTTCCTTGGCGACGGTGACGCCGTCCTTAGTGATGCGGGGGGCACCGAAGCTCTTTTCGATGACGACATTGCGCCCCTTGGGACCGAGCGTCACCTTGACCGCATCTGCAAGCAGGTCGAGGCCCTTCAACATCTTCTCGCGCGCTTCGGATGAGAACTTCACGTCCTTGGCAGCCATGACAATTCCTCCCTGGAATGGCTCGACCTTCGGCAAGACTGCGCTTTTGTGCGCTAACTTGTTGCTTTGACGCGGTTTTGCGACTTGGGAAATATCTTCATCGCATCGCGACATGCCCGAGCATGTTGCGATTTCTCCGAATCGATCTTTTCCACATTCCCTGTTTCGGCGTGTCTTGTTGATGGAGAAGTCTATCAACTTTTTGGGGGAAACGCTTCAGTCTGGATATTGTTCTCGTTCAGTCGTTCCGTGGCGACCTTGTCTGTTCTGGCTCTCGAATTCCTGGTGGCGGAGGAGCAGGCGAGCGGGATCGTCCTCAGTTGCCGGAAGGCAAAGCCGAAGGTGCAATGATCCTGCAGGGAACGCGGTATGACGATCTGTCGACGGGGAGAAGGCGGGATATTTCGCATTTCAACCGATCTGGCGGTTTGCCAAGCACGATCGAGGGTGTAATGCTGCCCGCATTCCACGACTCGCAAGCAACATACATTCCCGAATGAAACCCCCGTCCAAGCCTTTCTTCGTCGAGGTCAGGCGTTCGCGATCGATTCCGGCCCAGGCCTCTCCACCCGCGCGACCGACGTCGTCTTGGGAGGACGCGCCCGAGCCTGCCGGTGCGCGATCCAAGGCCTGGCAACATGCCGAGCAGTTCTTTCAGCCTCGAGCCGCCGAGCCCGGGCCGTCAGAGCAGGAGCCCCTCGCTCCTGTTGAGCCTGTGCCCATTCCGGCCCAGGCCGTGGTCGAGCCCAAGGACGAGACTGCCCATGTCGAGGCGCGCGACGGGAAGGGCGATAAGAACACCGTCAAACGCAGTCGCAAAATGGCGAAAGCCCCGCTGCTGCCGCCGGAGGAAGCAAGGGTTATTCCGGTAAGGAAGGCACGCAGGAGCAAGGCATCGCAGGAAGAGCATCCCTCGGTGCATTCCCAGCTGGCTCCTGATGTGGCCCCCGGGAACGATCAGGAACCGCCGTCTTCCAATCTGCCGGAAGAAGTCAAGACTGCTCCGCGCAAGAAAGTTCCCGCCTCGGAAACACCGCTGGACGAGGTTTCCTCCGAGAATGCGGCCGAAGCGGGTGCGCGCAGGCCTTTGTCGGCTCGCGCCGCTCGCTCCGCTGCCAAACCCGCGGAACGCTGGACCTGCCGGTTGCGGCATGTCCGCCGGAATCTGGGCTCTGGCCGTATCGGGCAACTGCGTCCGTAGCCCCGGAGGGGCATCGCCTTTTGACCGGGATGGCTGATACGAGTTATCGGCCTGGCAGGTCGCGCCGACCTGTGCCGATGCCGACATGGCTTGGCGGTGTGCTAGGTCTTGGCCGTTCGGCAGCGCGGGGGTGATGGTGCATACGGAACAGGGCATTCTCAAAGTCTCGATCGCCGTCACCATTTTCGTAGCCGGGTTCGGCGTGGTGTTCGGCCTGCTTTCTGGTTCCTTCTCCATCGTCTTCGACGGCGTCTATATGCTGGTCGACGCCAGCATGAGCGGCCTGGCGCTGATTGTGGCGAGCCTGATCGCCACCAATTCGTCCCCGGCCACAGCCGTGGGAAAGCTGCATGAGCGCTTCACCATGGGCTTCTGGCATCTGGAGCCGATGGTTCTCGGCCTCAACGGCGCCATGCTCATCGGGGCGGCCATTTATGCGATGATCAATGCCATCGGTAGTCTGATGGTCGGCGGCAGGGATCTCCAATTCGGATATGCCATCCTCTATGCCGCCGTGGCCTTGGCTGCCTGCATCGCCATGGCGGTGGTCGAAACCCGGATGAACCGGAGCATCCGCTCCGATTTCGTGGCGCTCGATGCCAAGGCCTGGATCATGTCAGCCTCGATCACCGGGGCGCTGCTTCTGGCTTTCTGCATCGGCTATGCGATCGAGGGCACCCGTTTCGATTGGCTCACTCCCTATGTCGATCCCGCCGTCCTGCTTCTGCTCTGCCTGGTCATCATTCCTCTGCCGGTTTCGACCGTCAGGCAGGCCCTGTCCGAGATCCTCCTGGTAACGCCGACGTCCCTCAAGGACCATGTCGACGCCGTCGCCAAGATCTTCGTCACCAAATACGGCTTTCTGACGCACAAAGCCTATGTCGCGAAGGTCGGCCGAGGTCGGCAGATCGAGCTCTATTTCATCGTGCCGTCCGGCCGGCCAGCCACACGCTTGGAGGAATGGGACCGCATCCGTGACGAGATCGGCGAAGCGATCGGCGGCGAAAGCCGGGATCGCTGGTTGACCATCGCCTTTACCACGGATGTCGAATGGGCCGTGTAGAACGGGCAGAGGATACCAGCGCCGCCTCTGCGAGAGCTGATCATATCTATAATTATAGTTTTATATCAATCAATTACATTGATATAATAATATTTTAGGTTGGATTTTCTCAAGCCAGGATCTTTGCCTTGAGCCAAAGGAAAAGCGGCAGGCGAGCCCATTGCCCGAGGCGGTCTGCATTCTCCATATCGGGAATGGGCTCGCGCAGGGCCGTAATCGCCAGGCCCGCCCGCGAGAGGGCAGCGACATAATTCTCAAGCGGTTGCGACCAGCCGGCAAAGTGCATGCGAAGTCCGTCATGCTCTTCTTCGCCTTCGAAGCGAACCCGGCCGTAATAGCTGCCTTCCAGGATGAAGGGCGCATCCGGCTCAGGGCCTGCGAAGCGGCCACGGTCCCGGAAGGGATGCACCAGCGATATCAGGAACTCGCCGCTCGGCTTGAGGACACGCCGGGCTTCGGCAACGGCCGCCGGTACATCCTCGACATCCATCAAGACATTATAGGCCATCACCAGATCGAAGCTGGCCGCGGCAAACGGTAGTTTTGCAGCTCCTGCAACGGCGTAGGCGTCGGCTGATTCCGCCTGCCGCGCGGCATCGACCATCGGCGCCACGGCGTCCGTTGCCGTCACGTGGTAGCCCAGCTTGCGCAGTTCGCGACTGACCCGGCCTTCACCGCAGCCTATCTCCAGAGCCTTGCCTTGCCCGGCACCGATGAAGGCAAGCAATGACTGGCGATAGGCCCAGAAAGCGTCATGGCCCGGCGATCGCGCCCAGGCGATCCACTGTTCGGCAATACGCGTCCAATGGGCCTCGTCCGCTGAACGGTCCATTTCGTCTCACTCCGATCAGATTGTGCTGATTCGAAGGAGCGAGCCTAGAGCAAAGTGCATTCAGGCGGGAAGGGCTGCACCTAACCCGCTGTTTCGGCACTTCTTTGTGCTCGATGACGGTCCATCGACACCCCCGGACAACCGCGCAGGCCTGGCGAATGATCCGTGCGGTTCTCTGCCCTTCTCGCAGACCAAGCGTCAAAGCAGCGCGGTTGCCGCATCATGCGACGAAATTGCTTGCGGGCACGACAGCGCTTGGCGCAAGGACAATCGGGAAACGGCCGGCCGTCATGGACTCCACGATGCAGCGGTCAAGTCTTGGCCACGAATCAGATCTTGGCCGCGAAATTGCTTGGGGGCAGCGGTCCATGGTTCAGGTCATCAGGCAATCGGGCGACGTATTGGTGCTCGGTGCCGGTATCGTCGGCGTCTCGGTTGCTCTGCATCTTCAGAAACTGGGGCGATCCGTCGTTCTCGTCGACCGCCGTCCTCCAGGCGAGGAAACCAGCTACGGCAATGCGGGCCTGATCGAACGGGCCAGCGTCATTCCCTATGGCTTTCCACGTGAGCTCTCGACGATTCTCCACTATGGGCTGAATCTATCTGCGGATGTGCGCTACCATTGGCGCTTCCTGCCCAAGGCCCTACCGTGGCTCGCGCGCTTCTGGTGGGAGTCCTCGCCCAAGCGGCTGCGCCGGGCTGCCCTCGATATGCTGCCCCTGATCGAGCATTCGGTGGAGGAGCACGCCAGGCTGATGGCCGATGCCGGTATTTCCGAGCAATTGCGACCGACCGGCTGGATGGAGGCCTATCGCAGCACCGCGGCCTTCGAGAAGGCCTGTTCGGCGGCCAGGCAGCTCGACGAATTCGGCTTGCGCTACGACCTCCTTGCCGCTTCCGCACTGCGAGAGAGGGAACCGAGCCTGGCGGGTGTATTCGCGGGTGCGGTGCATTGGCGCGATCCCGCCACGATTGCCGATCCTGGCCGGCTGGTGAAGGAGTATGCTGCACTTTTCGCCCGCAATGGCGGCAGCTTCGTCGAGGCCGACGCGACAGCCCTGCGGCAGGAAGAGGGCGGCTGGAGTCTGGAGACGCCGGAGCACCACTATCACGGCCGCGAAGCCGTCGTTGCCCTTGGGCCATGGTCGGACCGGCTCTACACGAAATTCGGCTATCGCGTGCCGCTTGCGGTCAAGCGCGGCTATCACGTGCATTTCAATCCGGCACCCGGCGCCGTCCTCAATCGGCCGATCGTCGACATCGAGCGTGGCTATCTGCTGGCGCCGATGACCCGGGGCATCCGGCTGACGACGGGAATCGAGTTCGCCGCACGCGATCACGCGCCGACGCCGGTACAGCTCGACCGGACCGAGCCGCATGCCCGCGAGGTATTTCCACTCGCGCAACGTGTCGAGGCTGCGCCCTGGATGGGATCGCGCCCCTGCCTGCCGGACATGCGTCCCGTGATCGGCCCGGCTCCACGCCACAAGGGCCTGTGGTTCGCCTTTGGCCACAACCATCATGGCCTGACGCTCGGTCCCGCCACGGGGCGACTGCTGTCGGAAATGATGGCGGGATTGCCCACTTTTGCCGATCCGACGCCCTTTGCAATGAACCGGTTCGGCTGAAAGACATAGGGAGTGCAGGCCGGCACCAGCGCCGTTCAGCCATGGGCCCGCTTTGCTCGAGGCGGCAAGGTACTGCGGATCTTGGCGAAGAGGGCGGCTGGCAGAACCGGCTTGTGCAGCAGGGGGATACCGCTGGCTTCCGCTTCGCGCAGCCGCTCGGGCGCGGTGTCGCCGGTGATGAGGATGGCGGGCAGGTCGGGGATCCGTTCCCGGAGGATGGCAATCGCTTCCGCACCAGTTCGCTGCTCGCGCAGGCGGTAATCGCAGATCACCAGATCCGGTGCCATGCGGTCGAGGCAAAGCCGCGCCTGCTCGATGCCTTCCACGGCCTCGCACCGCGCGCCCCAGGTTTTCAGCAGGCGCAACATGCCCTCACGAACGGCTTCGTCGTCGTCGATCACGAGGATCCGGCACGGTGTGCCCAGCGTCGTGTGGTCGTTCGCGAACGCGGACGGCTCGGGATCGGCCTGCATGCCGGACTGCCCGGCTGCAAGAGGCAGAATAAGAGCGAATTTGCTGCCGCGGCCAACCACCGAGCGCAATCGCAATTCATGATTGGCGGCCCGGGCGAGACGCTCGGTGATAGCCAATCCCAGGCCGAGCCCCTTGCGGCGATCGCGCTCGGGATTGCCGAGCTGATGAAATTCTCGAAAAATTTCCTGCTGGTTGTCGGCCGCGATGCCGATGCCGCTGTCCCAGACCTCGACATGGACCTGGTCGGAGCGGCGCCGGCAGCCGATCAACACACCGCCGCGTTCGGTGTAGCGAATGGCGTTGGAGATCAGGTTGCGCAGGATCAGCTCCACCAGTGCGGGGTCTGATTCCACCATGACATCGGTATCGCGCTGACGGTAGACGATGCCTTTTTCATCCGCCGACGGGGCAAGTTCGGTACCGATCCTGTTGAGCAGGGGCTGGAGTTCGAAACAGCGCTTGCTCACCGTGACCACGCCGGCTTCGAGCCGCGAGAAATCGAGCAGCGTGTTGAGCATGTCGCCCGAAGCACTCGAGGCGGCGCGGGCATTGTCCAGGATCTCGCGTTGCTGCGCCGTCAACTGGCCACGGGCGAGCACTTCCAGGAACAGGCCCTGGGCATGGATGGGTTGGCGCAGATCGTGGCTGGCGGCAGCCAGGAATTTCGATTTGGCCTGGTTTGCGGTTTCGGCCTCGAGGCGGGCGGCCTGGGCGATTGCTGTCTCCTGGCGCAGGCGCTCTACCAATTCGTTGTTCTCGAACCGCAGCTCCGCCAATTTCTGGAAGGTCTGCGACGCGCTGCGCGCCGAAGCGATGATGGCGATGCAGAACAATATGCTGCCAATCGCCATGCCCCAATACATGGGATCGCCGAGCGTGACCAATTTGAGGGAGAGCATGGCGATGAACACGACCGAATAGCCGACAAAGGCCGGCAGCACGGGCGCCATGAAGGAGAGGGAGCCAGCCTGGATGCCGGCCATGAAGCACAGAAGCAGGGCGATGGCGAGGGGGGAAGCCTGATCAAAGGCGATCCAGGGCAATATGCCCCGCAGGACGCCGATCGCCGTGGCAAGCAGGACGGCATAGCGCTGGTAGCGACCGGCCTCGGCAACAGGATCCGGACTGTCACGGAAGCGGTTGGCGAGCAGGCGCAGAAAAGGCACGGGAAGAAAAGCGCAGACTGCCCAGATCGCCAAGGGAAGCACGGGGGCATTCAGGGCGAAGATGACGGCCATCGCCGCATTGCCGATGCCGCCGATGATGAAGGCAAACGGAGCCGTGCCAAGCATGAAGCGAAGCTGCTCCGCAGCGATGCGGGCGGGAACCGGCTTGAACAGGAGCGCTGCCATTCAGCGTATCAGGCCGCGTTCGCGGGCCGTGGCCACCGCCTCCGCCCGGCTCGCCACGTCGAAAGCCGCCAGCAGGGCCTGGACGTGCACGCGTACCGTGTTTTCCGACAGGTTGAGGTGGCGCCCGATCACTTTGTTGGAATAGCCCCGGCCCAATTGGTCGAGAACCTCGTATTGGCGCGGCGTGAGCTGGGCCTGGCTTCTGGCGAGCGGATGAGCGATCTCGCTGGGGGCCGTCTCTCCTCGCAGGGCACTTTCGACGGTCGCGACGATACGATCGGTCGGCTCGGCCTTGGACAGGAAAGCCGCCGCGCCCTTGGCGAGGGCCTCCGCCCGAGTGCCGACATCGTCATGCGAGGTGAGGATGATCACAGGTGCGCCTGGCCAGCGTCGCCTGAACACGGCCAATCCTTCCATGCCGCTCAGGCCGGGCATCTCGATATCGAGCAATACCGCATGAGGCCGTATCTGGTCCTCGGCAATGGCCTGGGCGATCGAGGCGGCCTCGCGGATCATGGCGTGCGGCAGCCCTTGCTCGAGCACCAGGCGCAAGCCGGCGCGCAGGAGCGAGTGATCGTCGATCAGGAGTAAGTGCAGCGGCGATGGGGCGTGCATGACACCCTACTTTAGGCTAGTTGCCGACCTTAGACCATTAGTCCATGCAGACTAGTCCAAGACAGACTATGGAAAATGAGCTAAGAGTTTTCTAAAGTCGCTTTGACCAACGGGTTGGAGTTGAGTGGAGCAACTTGGCGGGATTGGTCTCACGACGAGCTTGCCGGCCGATTGCGGCTAAGGCGCTTGCCGCAAGAGAATCGGATGGTTGAGGTTTTCACCTCGTCGATCTATCGCCGATCCGGGCCAAGCGGGCTGCATTCCCAATGGTAGCCAGCGTGACAGGGGGCGCACTATGTACTTCGGCAATTCGCTGCCGAAGTTCTCATGGTCCATTTTCTTGCTGAAAGACTCCTCCCGTGGAACCGATCCCCACTTCCCATGCTCCCGAACACGACCGGCAGGGCGCGCCGTGGACGATTGCCGTCATCGATGACAAGCAACTCACCCGCAGCTGTCTGATACACAGCCTCGTCTCTGCTGCCCCTGCCTTTTCTGCCCTGGGATATGCCAGCCTGGCGGATTGGCACCAGAGTGAGGAAGGCTACGGCCCGTGCATTGTCCTGTTTTGCGTCACGGGTCAGAAGGCAACCGAGGCGGTCGTGGGGCTCGATCTCGATTTTGTGGCCCAACATTGCGGCGACGTTCGGGTGATCGTGGTTTCCGACATTGAGGATCCCCGGCTGGTCGTGGCGGCTCTCGGCAAGGGGGCACGGGGCTATATCGGCATGAGCTCCAGCCTCGATGTTGCCCTGGCGGCTATACGCCTGGTGGCGGCAGGTGGCATCTTCGTCCCGGCAAGCGGCCTGCTGCCGTCGAAGTCACGGGCTGGTTTCAGCGGAGAGGAAAGCCAGGACGAAGGCGTGTCTCGGCAGGCGGCCTTCACACCCAAGCAACTGGCGGTGATCCAGCGATTGCGCCAGGGCGAGTCCAACAAGATCATCGCCTACAAGCTCAATATGGAGGAATGCACCGTCAAGGTGCATATCCGCAACATCATGCAGAAGATCCGGGCGCGCAATCGCACGGAAATCGCCTATATGACCAACGATCTTTTTGACGGCGACGCCCACTGATCCAATCGGAAGGGGCAACCGAGTTCGGTTCCGGTCGCCGGGATCGGGGCATTGTAGGCTTCAGAAGGTAACTGCTTCGACGATGCGGACACCGGATCGTCGGGCACGCGCCACCAGATCTGCGCAATCCTTGCCGCCCGGAAAAGCAATCACCACGAAGGGCTCGTAGAAATTGAGCATGTGCTCGTTGCGCAGCGGTCCCGCGGATGTGCCATATCTGAGCCAGGACGCGCGCTCGACAATCGACCTGACCCGATGGGCGACGGCCCACTTGGTTGCCAGCAGGTCGGCGCCACGCTTGCCGGCATGAACGATACGAAATTCCCCCTCATCCGCCAGCAGGCGGTCCAGAATGGCGAAGACGCGTTGCTCGTCGATGGTCTCGTCATCACCACAGACGAGCACGGTTCTGGGCTTGCCTGGCGGCAGGCGCGGAATCTCCTCGCCGGAAGGCTGCAGCAGCGAGAGATGTCTGTTGTGCATGTCGATCGTCATGAGTGCCACCGCCCGGACCTGTGACCGCTTTGAAACGCGGTTTCTCTATTCTTCTTCGCGTTGATGCATTTTCTTGAGCAGAATTTCCCCGATCTCCCGGGGGGATGTCGCGGGTCCTGCCGTGATCCTCGATACCGAACCTGCATGTTGGCCGAAGACCGGCCTGTATCTGGTTCAGGTCAAACCTCTCGGCCCTTCCTTGCCAGCCATTAGATCAGCCACCGGCGTGACAGGGGTGTGATCCGATTGTCCGGAGCCCACTACCGCATGATAAGGCAAGGCGAGCGAAGGCGAGCCTCGTCGTGAAAGTGCCCCATCAGCGCCCAACTCTCATGCCACTCTGGCGGTGTCACCGAGATCTGATCTCTGTCATTCACCCCCTCCATTGGTATCCGCCGCCCTTGCTGAGTATCGCCGACGCCCTCATTCACTCTCTGACATCCATCATACTCGCCCTGGCAGCCATCCGCGTGACGGGCATCATGGCCCTGGCATTGGCCGGCTTGCTGGTGGTGGGCGTAGTAGCCACCACAATCCGGCGAAGAAGGCGCGGTTGAGGCACCGGCCGTCAGCATCCGCGATTGAGCGTTACCGAATCCGCTCTTCGGCCGCCGGTTCGCGCTGATAGGTCGCCAGGACTTGCCGCAGCTTGCGCCCCAGCAACAGAAGAGCCGCCAGGCCGGCGCAAAGGCCTAAGCCGAAAGTGACGATCTGCAGCGTCGACAGCTGTCCATCGAGGCTCGCGCGCAGTCCCGCACCGGCAGCGACCTGCAGGGCGATGCCGGGCAGAATGCCAAGCCCGGTCGCGATCAGGAACGGGCCGAAGGCGGTCGAAGTCGAGCCGAACACGAAGCTCACCATGCTTGATGGCGCAATCGGCGCGAAACGGCATAAAAGCACGATACGCCAGCCACTTATCCGAACAGCTTCACGAAGCGGCTCGAGCAGGCGCCAGCGCCGGGCGAGCCGGTGCCCGTAGCGGCGGCCAACGGCGAGGCCGAGCCAGTAAGCCACGGATGCGCCGAGGATGGATCCGATCAGGGCAAGCGGGATGCCGTATAGACCATAGGCAGAGCCGGCCACGATGCAAAGCGCGGGCCGGGGCAGCAGCGAGACGGCACTGACGAAGAAGAGCAGCAGCATCAAGGCCGCTCCCCACTCGCCGGCAAAGCTCAATAGATCCGCCTGCATGCCCAAACCAGTCCCGGTGTCGTTCGCCGTTCATATCGTGTCTCGGGCAGGATGCAACCTCGATGGCTTTTGCTCAAGAGACATTCACGCGGCCTGTGGCCGGATGTGAAAGCGATGCCGGCATCCAGGCAGCATGCCGATCATGCCTCGTGCCAACAAAGAACCCGGCGTGTCGGGCGCCGGGTCAAAAGTTGGTTGCTATGCCGCCGATTTGCGGCATGGGTGCACACTATTGTCAGACGATGTGACACGGACGTGAAAGCACCGATGCCAAGGCGCCTTGCAATCCCAAGATCTTGTCCGAATTCGAAAAGTAACATTGAAACAAAGGGTTATGGTCAGAAAGAGGCCGATTCCTCCATCGAACGCCGCCGGTCAGAGAATGGTTTCGAGAATATCGGCCGCGTCGCCGATATCGGCCTGGACGGCGCGAACCGCACCATCCCGATCTCCCGATCGCAGTGCGTCGACGAGGATACGGTGGTGTTTATTCGAGACGACGAAATTGCCGCGTTCCTGCAGCAGGTTGAAATAGGGGCTGACCTGCAGCCAGAGGGTCTCGATGATGCCGAACAGTGTCTCCGAGCCGCTCGCCTGGTAGATCTCGAAATGCAGCGCCCGGTTGGCGCGCAGATAGATCTTCCGGGCTTCCTTGTTCGGCTTGATGTTGTCCATCTCTTCGACCAGTTCGTCCAGCCGGGCGAGTGTTGCGGGCTGGAGGTTGGGCGCGGCCCAGGATACCGCCAATCCTTCGATTTCCAGGCGAGTGCGCGTCAGGTCGGCCAATCGTTCTCGGGTCAGATGCGGAATGCCGAGGCTTCGCCCGGCGACCACGGTAAGGGCCTTTTCCGCCGTCAGGCGTAGAATGGCCTCGCGCACCGGCATGGCGCTGACGCCGAAGGCATCCGCCAGCCACTGGATGGTAATCGACTGGCCGGGCGCCAGATCGCCATTGAGGATCAGTTCCTTGGCCTGGCGATAGACGTCCTCCTGCATCGTGGCGCGCTGCACGCGGACGACCGAGAGCGGTTCTCGCGCCTTGGACCTGATTTCGCTCATGACACCTCCGCGTTGCAATCCCGGGACGGGATTCTCGTCTTGTAGGTCGGTTCGCCGTTCCAAGAAAGCGTCACCGGGCTTGCTAAAATTCTGATCTTTGATTTATGATCAAAAGTAGCCCACAGAAGCTGACTTATCAACGAGTCGAAGTGCCCGCCGCAACGAAGCGGGCTGACAGGGAGGGAAGAATGGGACTGGTGAAGCGCGGTGCTGCCCTGCTGGGCGCGGGACTGCTCGGCCTATGCGCCCTTGGCGGGCAGGCCGAAGCCAAGGACAAATACAAGATCTATCTGTCGATGAGCTATATTGGCAATGATTGGCAGGGCGAGGCCGCCAACATGGTCAAGGCCATGGCCGCCAGCAAGGAGATGGCCGACAAGGTCGATCTCCAGGTTCAGGTCGCCGGCCCCAATGCCCAGCGCCAGATCCAGCAGATCAACGCCATGGTCCAGGCCGGTGCCAAGGCCATCGTTGTTTTCCCGATCTCGCCCACGGCCTTGAATGCGGCAGTGAAGAATGCCTGCGGCAAGGGCGTGGTGGTGATCGCCTATGATGGCGAGATCACCGAGCCCTGCGCCTACAACGTCACGATCGACCAAAGCGAGGCAGGGCGGGTCACGGCCGAATGGCTGGCCAAGAAACTGAACGGCAAGGGCAACATCATCGCCATCACCGGCGTGCCCGGCACCTCGGTCGATACGCTGCGCACCAAGGCAGCCAAGGAGGTGTTTGCCAAATATCCCGACATCAAGATCGTCAACGAAGCCGTCGGCATGTGGAGCCAGGCGGTGGCTCGCACCGAATTGTCCAAGATCATGGCCACCCGTAAATGGGACGAGATCGACGGGCTGTGGATGCAGGTGGGCTGCTATACCGCCAATACCATGCAGATCGAGGCCGGCGCGACCCCCGATAAGCTCAAGCCCTGTGCCGGCGAGGGCTCGAATGGCGGCCGCATCCAGATGCTGCCGGTGGGCACCGAGGTCGAAGGCGCCAACGGCACATATACCCCGATGGCTGCGCCCCGAATTTCCTATGCCTCGCCGCCTTACTCGGGTGGCCTGGCCCTGAAGCTTGCCGTCGCCAAGCTCGATGGCAAGGACATTCCCAAGCACACGGTGCTGCCTTTGCCGATCGTGACGAACGAGACGATCAAGCTCTGCCAGGAAGGCAGCTGGGCCGAGATGAAGGCCGGCTGCAATGCCTTCAAGCCCTCTCTGGTTTCCAATCCCGGCTGGTTCGCCTCGATCTATTCGGCCGAAACGCCCGAGCTCGGGCTGTCGGCGGCGCTGGTCGGACAGCCCGAGAATTGAAGGCAGGGCGGTCCGCGCCCTCGTCCAAATCCGAGACTCTCCTTCTCCTCTTGCGGGAGAGGGAGAGACACACCTTGTTGGTCTCGATGTGAGCCTCCCGGTCAGGATGAGGCGCGCAGATACCGCAAATGAGTTCAGGACCGGCTCGCATGTCATCCCCATCCGTTCAGACGGCTTTGCCGAAAACGGCGGTCGCGGCCCGCGATATCAGCCGTTCCTTCGGGCCGACCATCGCCGTCGACGGCGTCTCCTTCGAGGTCAGCGCCGGCGAGACCCATGCCCTGCTGGGCGAGAACGGCGCCGGCAAGTCGACGCTCGTCAAATTGCTGTCCGGCCTGATCCTGCCGAGTTCGGGCCATTTCGAGATCTTCGGCCAGCAGGCCATGCTTGGCAGCCCGCGCGCGGCCCATCGGCTCGGCATCCAGACCGCCTTCCAGGAATTGACCATCGTCAAGGACCTGACGGTGCTCGACAACATGCTGCTGCCTTATCCGCCGACCCTGCTCGGCCAGATCCGCCGCGCCGAGGCCCGCCGCCAGGTGGCTGAACATCTGGACGCGATCGGCCTTGCGGCGATCGACCTCGACACCGACCTGCGCGATCTCGATCTCAATTTGCGCCAGAAGATCGAGATTGCGCGCGCCTTGTTTCGCCGCCCCAGGATCCTCCTTCTCGACGAGCCGACCTCCACGCTCTCCGGCCGGGACATCGACTGGCTGGGCGGCCTGATCGACGGGCTGAAGCGCGATGGCGTCACGGTCGTCTTCATTTCCCACCGCATGGCAGAGGTGAGGGCCTTCTGCGATCGCGTCACGGTCCTGCGTGGCGGCAAGCATATCGCCACCGCCAGCCTCGCCGATGTCGCCGACGAGGACCTGATCGGCATGATCGCCGGCCGGGAGCTCGGCCGCTCCTTCCCGCCCAAGCCGCCGGTGCCCGCGCCGACCGGCGATCCCGTGCTTTCGGTAAACGGCCTCAATACTCACAAGAGGCTCGAAAGCGTCGGCTTCGACCTGCGCGCAGGTGAGATCCTCGGCGTCGCCGGCCTCCAGGGCATGGGCCAGCTCGAGCTTTTCTCGGCCCTGTTCGGCATGGAGGAATATCGCGGCGAGATCCGCATCGACGGACAGCCGGTGACGCTGACTTCCCCGCGCGACGCCATCGAGGCGCGCATCGGCATCAGCCTGGTTCCCGAGGACCGCAAGACCGAAGCCCTCTTCCTCAAGCTCGACGGGCAGCGCAACGTCTCCCTGCCGGTGATCGAGCGCTATACCAGGTTCGGCCTGATCGACGAGGCCGGCGAGGAGAGGGATGTCGCCCGGGTCTTCGGCCGGCTCAACGTGCAGATGCGCGCGCTGTGGACCAGCGTGAAGTCCTTCTCTGGCGGCAATCAGCAGAAGATCGCCATCGCCAAATGGCTGTTCGCGCAAAGCCGCGTGCTGCTGCTGTTCGATCCGACCCGCGGCATCGACGTCGGGACCAAGCATGAGATCTACGCCTTGATCCAGCAATATGCCGCCGCGGGCGGCGCCGTCCTGTTCCATTCCACCGAGATCGCCGAGCTCGACCATCTCGCCCATCGCGTCCTCGTGCTCTATCGCGGCAAGGTCGCGGCCGATCTCACCGGCCCCGCGATTTCCGAGGACGCCATTCTGCGCGCCACGCTCGGCAGCGCTGCCACGATCCGGGAGGCATCATGAGCGCGGCCCAAGCCGATATGTCCCTCAAGCCGTCGCCGTCCAGGCGCGCGGTCCTGCGTTGGGGGCGCCATCGAGGCACGCTGATCGCCATCGCGGCTTTCCTGGTCTGCCTCGGGCTGATCCGCCTCGTCAGCGGATCCCTCAACTATTACGACATCTCGACCATCGCCACGGGCGGGGCGACGCTGGCAACGGCCGCGATCGGCCAGACCGTCGTGGTCTTGTCGGGCGGGTTCGACCTGTCGGCCGCCGCCGTGATCTCGCTGGTGAACGTCACACTGGCGAGCCACATGCAGGACGATCCATCCAGCATCCTCCTATGGTCCTGCGCCGGCATCGCCATCGGGGCTGCGGCGGGTGCCTTCAACGGCTTCTTCATCGCCTTCCTGCGTCTCCAGCCGATCGTGGTGACGCTTGCGACCATGTTCATCCTGCAGGGCGTGACGCTGCTGGTGATGGACAAGCCGGGCGGACAGCTTCCCGCCGGGTTCAGTGCCTTCTTCACGGCGGACGTCATCCCCGACTGGCTGCCGGGCCCGGTTCTGATGCTCGTCCTCCTGGTGCTGGGCTGGTTTCTCCTCAAGAACACCATCTTCGGCAAGGCGATCTATGCCATCGGCTCGGACCGGGACGCGGCGCGGGCGGCGGGCCTCGACACCCGCCTGTGCGAGTTCTTCGTCTATGTCCTGGCCGGCGGGCTCTACGGTTTGGCCGGCGTGTTCATCAGCGCGCAGACCGGCTCGGGCGACCCGCTGGTCGGCAATCCCATGCTGCTGCAGATGTTTGCGGCGGTGGTGGTGGGCGGCACCTTGCTGGGCGGCGGGCGCGGCGGACCGGTCGGCACCATCTTCGGCGCCTATGTGCTGATGATGGTGGTCAACATCCTGCTCGTCCTCAACGTGCCGGCCTTCTATTCCTCCGTGGTCGAGGGCACCATCCTGATCCTGGCGGTGTTGGGCGCTTCGATCACCCGCACCTCGGTGCTCGCCTCGACCTTGCGCCTCGGCGGCCATCGCCTGTCGGCCTGGCGTCAGGGGCGTCTGCCTCGGCAGCTGACCCTGACGGAAACGCGGCTGCGGCTGCCGGACGAGCCCGCTCGAGCCGCACGATCTCAAGTCGCACGTCCCAGCTTCTGGATCCGCCGCCAGGAGGATCTGCGCACCGTCCTGCCGGCCTTTGCCTGCTTTGCGATCGTTCTCGTCGTCAGCCAGTTCGTGCTCGGCAGCACCCTGCTGTCATGGGGCTACTACAATTCGCTGATCGTGCTGGCGAGCTTCCTGGCCATTCTCGCGCTCGGGCAGGGCAGCGTGATCCTCACCGGTGGCCTCGACCTCTCGCTGCCGTGGACGATCGCCTTCTGCGGCATCGTCAGCGCCGGCCTGATGAAGGGATCTGACAGCGCCATGCTCTATGCCTTGCCGCTGGCTCTGGGGATCGGCACGTTCATCGGCCTCATGAACGGTCTCGGCATCGTGGCCCTCGGCCTGTCGCCGATCGTGATGACCCTGGCGATGAACGGCATCCTGCAAGGCTTTGCGCTCGTCTATTCCGGCGGCACGCCCGACGGCTTTTCGGCGCCCGGCCTGCGCTGGATCATGACCGGCCAGGTGATGGGCGTGACACCGATCGTCCCCCTCGTCATCCTGTTCGTGCTCGTTGCCACGATCCTGCTGGGTCGCACGGCCTTCGGCCGGCGTGTCTACGCCATCGGCAACGGCATGCGTGCCGCCGAGCTTTCGGGCGTTCCCGTCGGGGCGACCCTCGTCAAGGTCTATATGCTGTCGGGTTTCTGCGCGGCGCTCGTGGGCTGCCTCCTCGCCGGCTTCTCCGGCCAGGCAAGCCTGGGCATGGGCGATGACTATCTCCTGCCTTCCATCGCCGTCGCCGTGGTGGGCGGCACACTGATCACCGGCGGGCGAGGGCGCTATATCGGCATGATCGGTGGAGTGCTGCTGCTGACGGCCTTGCAGACCCTGCTCGCCGGTACCACGCTTCCCTATGCCACACGCGCAATTCTCTATGGCGTGGTTGTGCTTTGCGCGGTTATTACATTGCGCGAGAAAAATACCTGAACATATTGCCATACAAGGAAATATCATGACTGGAATTGTCCTCAAGCCCGGTCTTCGGGTTCTCGTCACCGCCGGAGCTTCCGGCATCGGCCGCGCCATCGCCGACCTCCTGATCGACAACGGCGCCAGGGTGCATGTGTGCGATGTCGCCGAGCATCATCTTGCCGATTTCCGCAGCGCCCATCCCGGACACGGCGCCAGCCTGTGCGACGTCTCCGACGAGGAGGCGGTGGCCAGGCTGTTCGATGAGGTAAAAGTGGGCCTCGGCGGCCTCGACGCGCTCATCAACAATGCCGGCATTGCCGGGCCGACAGGCGGCGTGGAGGAGATCGCGCCCGCTGACTGGCGCCGCACCATCGACATCTGCCTCACTGGGCAGTTCCTGTGCACCCATCATGGCGTGCCCCTGCTCAAGCAGGCCGGCGAGGGTGCCATCGTCAACCTGTCCTCGGCGGCGGGGCGCTATGGTTATGCCTATCGCACGCCCTATTCGGCCGCCAAATGGGGGGTGATCGGCTTCACCCAGAGCCTTGCCAAGGAACTCGGTCCCTCCGGCATTCGCGTCAACGCCATCCTGCCCGGCATCATCCGTGGCCCGCGCATGGAGGGGGTGATCCGCGACCGCGCCGCGCAGGTCGGCGTGCCCTATGAGGCGATGGAGAAGCAGTATCTCGATCGCATCTCGCTGCGCCGCATGACGGGCCCGGAGGATGTTGCGGCCATGGTCCTCTTCCTGCTGTCGCCGGCCGGCATCAACATCTCCGGCCAGTCCCTGGGCGTCGACGGCAACGTCGAATCCCTGTGAGCGCCCCCTCTCAGTCGGGAACATCCCCATGAAGACAGCCATCATCGGATCCGGGTTCATCGGCCGCGCCTGGGCCATCACCTTCGCCAGGGCCGGCCACGAAGTCAGGCTCTGGGACAAGGACGCCGACGCCCTGCCGAAAGCCCTGGCCTTCATCGAGGAGATGCTGCCGGATCTGGCCGCCAACGACCTACTGGGAGGTTCGGAACAGGCCGAGGTCAAGGCGCGCATCCATATCGAGGCGGATCTTGCAGTGGCGCTCGATGACGTCGATCACGTCCAGGAAAATGCGCCCGAACAGGTCGAACTGAAGCGTACTCTGTTCGCCGATCTCGACAGGCTGGCACCCGCCGAGGCGGTGCTGGCAAGCTCGACCTCGGCGATCCTGCCTTCCGCCTTCATGGAGCACCTGCCCGGCCGCCAGCGCTGCCTGGTCTGCCATCCCATCAATCCGCCCTATCTTGTACCGGCGGTGGAGGTCTGTCCCTCGCCCTGGACCTCGCAGGAGGCCATGGCCAAGGCTGCCGACTTCATGCGTAGCTGCGGCCAGTCGCCTCTGGTGATGAAGCGCGAGATCGACGGCTTCATCATGAACCGCCTGCAGGGGGCCCTGCTCGAGGAAGCGTTCCGCCTGGTTGCCGACGATATCGCCAGCGTCGAGGACATCGATATCGGCCTGCGCGACGGGCTGGCCTTGCGCTGGTCCTTCATGGGGCCGTTCGAGACGATCGACCTCAACGCGCCCGGGGGCGTGCGTGACTATGCCGAGCGCTACCAGGGCATCTACGCCAACATCTTCCCGTCGGTGCAGTACCGCGTCGATTGGGCCGGCCCCGTGATGGAGCGCATCGAAGCCGAGCGTAGCGCCGTTCTGCCACGCGACAAGCTCGGCGAACGCCAGAAATGGCGCGACCGCCAGTTGATGGCTCTGCGCGCCCACAAGCGCAAAGCCGCCAAGGACATTGGAAAGTGAGTAGACGATATGGCCCGCAATAAAGTCATCATCACCTGCGCCGTAACGGGCGCCATCCACACACCGTCAATGTCGCCCCATCTGCCGGTGACGCCAGAAGAGATCGCCGATGCGGCTGTCGGCGCCGCCGAAGCCGGCGCGGCGATCGTGCATCTGCACGCCCGCAATCCGGTAACGGGTGAGCCCGACCAGACGCCGGAGGCCTTTGCGCGGTTCCTGCCCCAGATCAAGCAGCGCTCGAACTGCGTCATCAACCTGACCACCGGCGGCGCCCCGACCATGAGTATCGAGGAACGCGTGCGGCCGGCAGCGACCTTCGCGCCGGAAGTCGCCTCGCTCAATCTCGGCTCCATGAATTTCGGCCTGTTCGGCATGCTCGATCGCTTCACCGATCTCAAGCACGAGTGGGAGCGGACTTATCTCGCCAACAAGGACATCATCTTCCGCAACACCTTCGGGCAGATCGAGCACATCCTGACCACCTGCGCGGGCAACGACACCCGCTTCGAATTCGAATGCTACGACACGGCGCATCTCTACAACCTCAAATATTTCTTCGATCGCGGCCTGGTGAAGGCGCCGTTGTTCATCCAGACCGTGTTCGGCCTGCAGGGCGGCATCGGCGGCCATCCCGACGACGTCCTGCACATGAAGCGCACGGCCGACCGCCTGTTCGGCGACCAGTATCGCTGGTCGGTTCTCGGTGCCGGGCGCAACCAGTTCAACATTGCGGCGATGGCGGCCGCGATGGGCGGCAATGCCCGCGTCGGGCTGGAGGATTCGCTCTGGAACGGGCCGGGCGTGCTCGCCCGCTCCAATGCGGAGCAGGTCACCCGGGTCCGCCAGATCATCGAAGGTCTCGGCCTCGCCGTGGCGACCCCGGATGAGGCCCGCGAAATGCTGGGCCTGAAAGGCGGCCACGCCGTGAATTTCTGAGGCAGGCCGCCGGGAGGCTGAAAACCAAAGAACGGTTGAAGGAGAGGGAACAAGCATGCGTATCGAAGTCCTGCTGGATGTGAAGACCACGTTGGGGGAGGGGCCGCTCTGGGATGTCGAGCAGCAGCGGCTCTACTGGATCGACAGTTTCGACGGCCGCGTCTTCCGTGCCACCGCCGACGGCCGGGAACTGCGGGCCTGGGACGTGCCGCAGAAGATCGGCTCGATGGCGTTGCGCAAAGACGGTTCGGGCGCCGTCGTCTCGCTGGCGCGCGGCTTCCACCTCCTCGACTTCAAGACCGGGGACGTCGAGCTCATCCACGATCCCGAGCCGGATCTGCCCAACAATCGCATCAATGACGGCAAGGTCGACAAGCGCGGCCGCTTCGTCGCCGGCTCCATGGATACGATGGAGGAGGGGCCGAACGGCGCACTCTACAGCCTGTCGACGGATTTCAAAGTCACCAAGCTCGATTCCGGCATCATCTGCTCGAACGGGCCGTGCTGGAGCCCGGACGGCACTATCTTCTATTTCACCGACACCTGGTCCGGCGAGATCTCGGCCTATGACTATGACCAGGATACGGGCGGCGTATCGAACCGGCGGACTTTCGCCAAGGTCGATGGCTCGGGCGGTGGCGCGGCCGACGGTTCGACGGTGGATGCGGAGGGCTGCCTGTGGAATGCCCTGGTCTATGACGGCAAGCTGGTGCGCTACCGGCCCGACGGCTCCGTCGACCGGGTGATCGAGATGCCGGTCAAGAAGGTGACGAGCGTGATGTTCGGCGGCCCCGATCTCGACGTGCTCTATGTGACCTCGATGGCCAAGCCGCCCTTGCCGCGCTTCCCGGGTGACGGCGTGCTGCGAGGCAGCCTGTTCGCCATCCATGATTTGGGCATAAGGGGCATTCCCGAACCGCGCTTCGGCGGGTGAAGGGATCGGAAAACGGAGGGACGGGACGGCCCCAACCAGCAGCTTTCGCCGCAAGCCAGGGCCGGCGCGCCTCGTTGCCGGCGAGTGTCGTTTTCTTGGCTGGCGGCCAGCTTGCTGAAGTTAAGGACGAGGATGATCCCGCGCCGATAAGCTGGCCCAGCCGGCAGGCTCATGGGCCGCTAGGCAAGACTTTTTGTCATCCGAGCAGGGTGGAAATTCTTGTTTTGATTCTCTAAAAAATACTTATACATCAATGAGATATTTTATATTCTTAAATCGATTACTTATCGACTTGCCTTGAACGGACATCGAAGTCTTCCGACCCCTGCATCTGCAGCAGCTGGAAGACCTCGATGTCTATTGCGGGTGGCTAAAGTGAACGAGCCACCCGCAGACCCGGATGCTACTCTACAATCTGTACGATCCGACGGGTGCCGGGATCGACCAGCACGACCTCATCATTGATGACCGTATATTTGTAGCGGACTTCGCCATAATCGGCAGGTACGTCGTAGTATTCGACGCCCTCCTCGGGCAGGACGACGCCTACATTGAGAGGTTCTTCATAGCGATAGGAGGGGATATGCCGCTCGATCACATATTTGCGGAAGCGGGGGCGCTGTTCGATTCCCAGCAACCCGTTGATGCCGCCTGTCACGGCGCCGACCGTACCGCCGACGATACCGCCGATCGGCCCGGCATTGTCATTGCCGCGTTCCGCCCCTTCCTGGGCTCCGCCCATCACGCCTTGTGCCTGGGCAGCGGCCGGCAGCCATAGCGCCACCAAAGATATGCCAATCAAGTTCATCAACCTGCTTGTCATGACCTTTCTCCGTGGTTATCGAGTGTATCCACTCCAGATATGAGCAATACAACAACCCATGGCTGCAATTGTTCCCATATAATTTCGATGAAAATAGGAATTACGGCACGCGCCGCAAAATTATCTTTGATTTCTTAATGATGACACATTTCCGGTAAATGTGTGTCATTGAAGTATTCTGATGAATTCCAAGTTTTTTGAGATATGTAGATAGGAAATTCTTGTCGCCGCGCAGCCGTTGTGTCTTGCGGCCGCAGACGTGCGCCGATGGTTGTCCGAGTGTCGTGCGCATAACCGGATTCGTCATCGCAGCGGATGATCTGCTGGCGCCGTATGTGCGAAATCGCACATCCGCAGCATGAAATTACCCCTAAGGCTCCATGAAGTTTGGAGATCTGCTGGATAGCGGCAGTCTATTTTAAGGTAATATGGTAATGGGTGCTGCCGTGCTTTCCGACGCCTATAGGAGCGTCGACGTCGACCGTCTGCCAAGACTGCGCAATGAAGCCATGCGGCCGACTCCCGTTTCCGGTCCGATCGTCACACCCCGGGTCGCGACGATCCCGATCCTCATCATCAGCGCCGCAACGCTGATCCGCGACTGCCTGGCGCGCTGCCTCGCCGAAGCCGAATTGAACTGCAGCACGAGCGGCTATGGATCGGTCGACGAATGGCGTCCGACGGACCCTGCCGCTCCCGTGACGATATTGCTGTGCGCGACTGGGGACGGCGCGACAGAACGCGCCATTTGCGACGACATTGCCCGGTTGCAGGCCAAGGCTCCCGACAGCCAGATCATCGTACTCTCCGATGTCGAGGACCCTGTTCTGGTCCGTCGCAGCCTCGAACAGGGTGCCCAGGGTTTCGTCGGCATGACCTTCAATCTGGACATGGCGGCCGCCGCCATTCGCCTAGTTCAGGCAGGAGAGAAGTTCGTCCCCGTCAGCAGCCTCCTGGCGGCGCAGGCCGCGCCCATGCCGGCTGCGGACAAGGGGCCACTCGGCCAGGCGCTCACCCAGCGGCAGATTGACGTCATCGACCGTTTACGCCGTGGCGAGTCCAACAAGATCATCGCTTTCAAGCTGGAGATGAGCGAGAGCACGGTGAAGATCCACATCCGCAACATCATGCGCAAGATCAAGGCGCGCAATCGCACGGAAGTGGCGATCCTGACCAAGGATCTGTTCAACTAAGCACAGGGCCTCGGCTCGAGCAAAACGGGTTCGTGCCTGGATGAATGCGCAAGACGGCAAGGCTCCCTATGGGAGCCTTTTTTGTCTGCCGGTGAGGTGTCGGGAACATGCCGCCTGATCGGGCGTTATGGGCAAGGGCGGTGCAGGTA
Source organism: Labrys sp. 22185 (assembly GCF_052045555.1). Classification (NCBI taxonomy): domain Bacteria; kingdom Pseudomonadati; phylum Pseudomonadota; class Alphaproteobacteria; order Hyphomicrobiales; family Xanthobacteraceae; genus Labrys; species Labrys sp. 22185. The sequence continues at coordinate 58,414 of NZ_JBQEPH010000023.1, forward strand.
TCCACCATCACCGTCAAGGATCACCAGAACGGAGAACAAGATGGCCGACTCGATCTCCTCGGACGATGTGCGCAAGGAACTGGAAAAGCAGATTGCCGATCTCCGCAAGGAAATCAGCGCGCTTGGCAAATCCATCGCGGATCGCGGTGCCGAGACATTGGAACGCACACGCGAAGCGGCTTCCGAAGCCGTGGATCGGGCCAGAGGGCAAACGAGAGCCTCCTTCCAGCAGGCCCGCGAGCAGGCGCATGCCGTGACCGATGCGGCGAGGGAACATCCCGGCACGGCCGCGACGATATTGTCCTCGGCCGGCATTCTGGGATTCGTCGTTGGGCTCTTCGTCGGTGCGACCCTGCTCGGGAACGAGCGACGCTAACCTTCTGTTTATCGAGCAGGCGCCGGCACGACGTCATGCAGCGGTTTCCGGTCAGGCTCGCTCATTTGTCAACCAGGGCAAAGCGCAGTCTGGCTGGTTCGCTTGCAGGCTCCGGCCAGCCCAGCGTCGAACTGGCGAAGGCGTGAAGGAGGGCCGCCAGCCGGGCACAAGGCTCGGAACTGGCGACGATCGCCCTGCCGGTGTCACGTGTGCCGACGCCAAACTGTACTTGGCATTGAAACTGTTCCGCATGGCCATCGAGCGTCCTGACGCTCAGCCTGCTCCTGGGCAGCAGACAGCGTCGAAGCCTCTCGACAGCGTCGATGGAGGTGGTGAGCGCGTCAGGCTCGCCACAATGCGAACCATCGGCGGACGACAGGCGATGGTCGGGCAGGACGACCAGCCAATCGGCGAACATGCGGCCATTGAGATAGCGAAGGCTCAAGCAGATATCGCGATCGAGCCATGGATCGCTCCCGTCCAGCCGACTCGCCCTATCGGCAAATGAAAAAAGGGCGCGCACGTCGTAAGCTTGCATGGATCGGCACCTCGATGGTTGTCGGGGGCGAAACGGCGGCGGACAACAAAGGTTTCCTGCCTGCGACGAAGTGGAGCAAAGCCCGGGCCGCTTTGCGGTGCCGGCGGGAACCATGAACCCGGTTCGCAGGTTCAGCGCCAGGACAGTTCGATATCGAGGCCGCGGCCTTCGAGCAGGATCTGCGGCTTGCAAAGGAGAACAACATGCGCAGGCTTGGCTTTCTGGCTTCACTCGCGGGATTGGTCACTATTGCCAAGCTGCTGGATGAAAATCATCGATTGCGCCAGGAAGTTGGGGCGCTGAAAGCGGCCGGCCGGCGCCGGGACATGGCAGCGCAGCCCGAAGATCCCTGGGACGCGGTCGATGAGGCGAGCGACGAGTCCTTTCCCGCCAGCGATCCTCCTGCTTTCACCGCGCGCCGCAGGACCTGAAACATGCGAGCCCGGAAGCTCCGACGCGAGCATCCGGGTGCGGGCCCTTTGGTGCGAGGCGTTTGGACGGTGATGCCCGCCGTGACGACCGCCATGTTGCGCAGATCCAGGAGGCCGCTCACCAGAAGGATCGCGGTCAGGCTGGCGGCGTTCAGGCTGCAATGAGTTCCCAGCTGCAAACCGTTCGGAAAGGCCGGCGGCGCCGATTGCCCGGCATCCGATGCGCCATCCCATAATGAGGCTCATGACGGCACTCATGGTGTTCTCGATACGATCTGGCATTTCGTGCTAGTCCGGGACCAGCGGATGATGGGAGTGACAAGCTTGGCGGGATTCGAATGGACTCGCTGATGACGGCCGCGGCCCGTGCGCTCGCTGCCGGCGACCCGCTCGGCGCCCTGAACCGGGTTGCCCTGCGTGACGACGCGCCGGCATTGGCCTTGCGGGGCATCGCTATGGCGCAGCTCGGCGACCTCGACCGTGCCCGAACCCTGATCCGAAATGCCGCGCGCGCCTTCGGCGCCAGGCAGGCCGTGGCGCGCGCGAGATGCATCGTCGCCGAGGCCGAAATCGCCTTCGTCTCGCGTGACCTCGGCTGGCCCGCCAAGGCCCTCCATACGGCACGCACGACGCTGGAGCAGCATGGCGATCGCGTGAATGCCGCTCATGCCAGATATCTCGAAGCCCGGCGCCTGCTGCTGATCGGGCGTCTGGATGCCGCCGAGGCCGAACTTGCCAATTTCGACGCCGCGCCGCTGCCGCCGGCCCTGAGGACTGCCCACGACCTGGTGGTTGCCGGCATTGCGATGCGTCGGCTCGAGACCCGGCAGGCCCGTACGGCGCTGGCACGGGCCGAACGGGCCGCAAGCGAGGCCGCAATCCCGGCGCTGGCGGCGGAAGTCGAAAGCGCTAGGCTGATCCTGGATACGCCGGCGGCCCGCCTGATCAGGGCCGGTGGCGAACGCCCGGTCCTGCTCGATGAAGTCGAGGCTTTGCAGATGTCGAAAGCCTTCATGATCGATGCCTGTCGCCATGTCGTGCGCAATGGCGACAAATCGACTTCGCTTGCCCGGCGACCGGTGCTGTTCGCCCTCGTCCGGGCCCTCGGCGAGGCTTGGCCCCGCGATGTGACGCGCGACGAGCTGGTGGCGCGTGCGTTCGGAGCCAAGTCGGCCGACGAGTCCCATCGCGCTCGCCTGCGGGTCGAAATGGGTCGCCTGCGTGCGACCCTGAGGGGACTAGCCACCGTCAATGCGACCAAGCGCGGTTTTGCGCTGGCGCCGAGCCGCACCGGCGAGGTCCTGGTGTTGGCCCGGCCGGTGGAGGAGAAATATGCGGCGGTGCTGGCATTTCTCTCCGATGGCGAGGCCTGGTCCAGTTCTGCCCTGGCGCTTGCACTCGGAGCCAGCCAGCGTACCGTGCAGCGTGCTCTCGACGAGCTCGCCTTGGCCGCCAAAGTGCAATTCTTCGGCCGTGGAAGAGCACGCCGCTGGGTGACGCCGCCGGTGCCGAGTTTCGCGACAACCTTGTTACTCCCGGCACCGCTACCATAAAGCTAGGATCGGCCGTATGAAACGGACACCAGCAGAAATCCTTCGCGAATATGGCCCCTTCGCCGGGGTCGAAGCCGTACACGGGGTCAGCTTCGATGGCGAGAACGTCTGGTTCGCCTCCGGCGACAAGCTGAATGCGCTCGATCCCGACAGCGGCAAGACCGTGAAGGCTCTCGACGTCCCCGCGCATGCCGGCACCGCCTTTGACGGCCGGCATCTGTTCCAGATCGCGGAGGATCGCATCCAGAAGATCGATCCGGCCACCGGCACGGTGCTCGCCACCATTCCAGCGCCCGGCGGCGGCAAGGATTCGGGCCTGGCCTGGGCCGAGGGTGCTCTCTGGGTCGGCCAGTATCAGGACCGCAAGATTCACCAGATCGATCCCGAGACTGGCGCCACCTTGCGCACCATCGAATCCAACCGTTTCGTCACCGGCGTGACCTGGGTCGACGGGGAACTCTGGCATGCCACCTGGGAAAATGACGAAAGCGAATTGCGGCATGTCGATCCGGCCACCGGCACGGTCCTCGACAGCCTTACGATGCCGGCCGGCCTGGTCGTCTCCGGGCTCGAAGCCGATGGGGGCGAGCGCTTCTTCTGCGGTGGCGGCGAAAGCGGAAAAGTCAGGGCCGTCCGCCGGCCTGCAAAGGCAAAGCGCGCTCGTGGCTGAACGCCTGTGTGCTCAGACGAGCACGGGCCGCTCGGGCAGGAACAAGTCGGCGAGAATGCCCAGCGCCTGGTCGAGCTGAGCCATCGCGGGAGCGCCGAGGCTTATCCGCACTCCACCGTCCGGTGCTGAGGGATCGGCCATGGCTGCGCGCGCCGGCATCAGGGCGACACCGCGCAGCGCGGCACGGGCGACGAAACGATCCGCCGCTTCGGCCGGCATCGGCAGCCAGGCGTGAAAACCGTCATTGATCCTGAGCGCCGCCTGCTTGGGCAGGCGATCGGCAGCGAAGGCCGAGCGCCGGACGGCATCTGCGCGGATCGAGGAGGCAACGGCTTCCGCCGTTCCGTCCGTCAGCCACATCCCCATGATCTCGGCCTGGAGCGCCAAGGCCATGGTGCTGCTCGCCTGCAGCCTCGCCTCCGCCTCGGCCACACGATCGGACGGGACGACGAGTGCACCCATGCGAAGCCCCGGGCTCAAAGCCTTGGAGAGGCTGGTGACATGGAAGGTGCGTTCGGGTGCAAGGCAGGCCAGGGGGCGAACGCCGGCTGGCACGAAAATGCCGTAGACGTCGTCCTCGATGATGATGACGTCGTGGGCACGGCAGAGGCGGACCACGTCCTGGCGGCGTTCGGCACCCATCGTCGCCGTCGTCGGATTGTGCAGGGTGGGCGTCACATAGAGCACCCGGTGCCGGCCGTGATCGGCGCCGAGCGCCTCGGCCAGGGCACCGGGCGTAAGGCCCTCCCGGTCCATCGCGAGGCCAATGGTCTCGAGGCCGGCCTGCCGCGCCACCAGCAGGCCGCCCGGATAGGTCAATGCTTCGGTCAGCAGATGGGTTCCCGGCGGACAGGCCATGGCCATCGCAATGGCGAGGGCGTGCTGGGCACCATGGGTCAGCACTATACGGTCCGGTCCGGCGTCGACGCCCCATCTGGCCAGCCAGCGTGCCATCAGGCGGCGATGCTCCGGGCGCCCCGCAGGATGGGAATAAACCCCGAACGTTTCGGCATCGAGGCGCTTTGCCAGTGTCGACAATGTCGCCTGCAGCAGCCTGTCGCTCAACATCTGCGGCGGAGCATTGATGCCGAGGTCGATGCTTCCGGTCGCCATGGCCGATGTGCCTGCCACGAACATGCCGCGGCCGTGGAGGGATCTGACCAGGCCGCGCTGCTCCAGCTTGGCATAGGCCTTGGTGACGGTGCCGACGCCGATGCCGAGGCGCCAGGCAAGATCGCGATGGGCCGGCAGCCGGTCGCCGGCGCCGATCAGGCCGGCGGCGATGTCGTTGGCAAGCGCCGCGGCGAGCCGCTCGAATGGCGGGTCGTCGCCTGGTGTCAGGCGTGGCTCCCAGGGCGACGCAAGCTTCACGGTAGACTCGTTAATTGTGTCACATGACACTATTATGCATTTCGAAAATGTGTCACGCCTCTATGGTGCCGTCAATTCCCTGCGGAACCGACGGCCCTTGCCATGACATCCGATCTGCTGACCGCCTTCATCCTCTATGCCTTCGTCACATCGATCACGCCGGGCCCGAACAACACGATGCTGCTGGCCTCCGGCGCCAATTACGGTCTCAGGGCCACCATGCCTCACCTTCTCGGCATCAATCTGGGCTTCTGCATCCTGGTGCTCGCCGCTGGCTTCGGCATAGGCGGCTTGTTCACGGCCTTCCCGTTCCTTCACACACTGCTGCGCTATGGGGGCGCGGCCTATCTCCTTCATCTCGCCTGGAAGATCGCGAGAGCGGGCGGGACGGGTTCGGAGGGTGGCCGGGATCGACCGATGACTTTCTTCCAGGCAGCGGCGTTCCAATGGGTCAATCCAAAGGCCTGGATCATGGCGATCGGCGCGATTGCGACCTACACGCCGGTCGACGGCTTCTTTGGTTATGTCCTGGTGGTGGCGGCCATTTACGTTCTGGCCAATGGCCCCTGCCTGCTGGTCTGGGCGGCAGCGGGGACCGCTTTGCGCGGTTTCCTATCGGAACCTGTGCGGCTGCGCGTCTTCAACGTGGTGATGGCGTTGGCGCTGGTCGCCTCACTCTATCCGATCCTGGCTGAAGCGGGGCGTTGATCGACGGGAGCATCGACCTCCCTTCAGAGGTCGAAGGTGAGATAATAGGTCACGAAGGAGAACAGCAAGGCAAGCAGCACACTTTCGAGCATCGGCTTGGCTCCGGTGAAAGAGGCCACCAGCATGCCCGTGCTGCCTTAACCTGCGATTTCCGTTTGTTTCGGCGCGGTGGCGATATCGCGGCATTTCGGCGCCTCTCGTCCAGCGGAGCCTGGCCCATCTCGGCCCGTCTCGGTCCGGCAAATCACGAAGGACTGTAAGTCGCGAAGGTGGGTGTTCCAGCCTTCTCATAGACCTGGATCGTGAGGCCGGCCGGCGTCACCTCGGCCTTCAACGGCCTGAAGCCGAGAGGCTGCCCGCCATCTCTGAAGAGCTTGCGGCCCTGTCCCAGTACGACGGGAGCAACCATGAGCCTTAGCTCGTCCACCAATCCGGCTGCCAATAGCGAGTAGGCGAGCCGCCCGCTGCCATGGATCTGCAACTCGCGACCGGGCTTGGCCTTCAAGGCGGCGATGCCGTCGAAAATGTCGCCAGACAGGATGGTCGATGGAGCCCATGAGGCACGTTCGAGCGATGTCGAGGCCACATATTTCGGAGCGCCATTCAGCTTGCTGGCGATCGGATCGTTCGGATCATCCATTTTCGGCCAGTCGCGCGCGAAATTCTCATAGGTTCGGCGCCCGAACAGGAAGCCATCGGCCTCGGCGACCCAGGCGATCACTGAACGCATCAAGGCATCATCGATGAAGGGCACGAACCAGCCGCCGCGGGTGAAACCGTCGGTCGTATCTTCATCGGGGCTTCCCGGCCCCTGATATACGCCGTCGAGGGGCAAGAATTCCATCAAGACCAGCTTCATGACATCGCCTTTCGCAGCTCGACCCGGTTTTTCGGGATGTGGGTGAAAACCCATTACCTATCCTCCAGGCTAACTATCAGTCTTCAAAACTTAGCGCAAGGGCTTAGTTTATATCGGCGATGGAACATTCTGTCGGGCGGGCAGGAGAGCGAACGACTCCCACCGAAGGCACGTAGCGGCGCGGGCGCGGCATGCAGTGGCGGGCAGCAGGCCGAGATGAAGGCCATTCTTTCGGATCACAGGTCAATCAAGATAAAACGCCGTGGAAGCTGGTGCTCCACGGCGTCATGGACCGGTGGTCGATCGCGGCTGGGTGAAAGAACTCGCGGTTCTCGCACCCACCCCAGCGGGACTTTCTATTGGGCGTCGATGCGCTGGCCGATATGGGCGATAGCCTGCTGATAGACGGAGGCGGCATTCCAGGCCTGGATAGCCCCGAAATTCGGCTCGCCCGGCTGGTAGCCCTGGCCGGCACTCCAGCCATGGGCCTTCAGGTAGTTGGCGGTCGAATCGAGGGCACCCGCAGCGGTGTCGAGATTGCCGACGCCATATTGCAGTACGGTCTTGGGCATGAACTGGGTCTGGCCCACTTCGCCATGCATGGAACCGCGGGTCTGCGCCGTGAAGCGGCCGCTGTCGACGAGCTTGAGCGCAGCGTAGAGCTGGTCGGTAAAGAATTCGGGGCGGCGGCAGTCATAAGCCAGCGTTGCCACCGAGGAGAGCATGTTCTGGTTGCCCTTGACGGCACCAAAGCCCGACTCCATGCCCCAGATCGCCAGCAGCGGTCCCGGCGGCACGCCGTAGCGGCGCTCGATAGTGGCAAACAACGCACCCTGGGATTTCTTGAGCTGGCGTCCACGCGCAATGATCGTGTTGCCACCTCGCTTGGCAAGGAACTGGTCCAGGGACAGCCGGAAACTCTTCAAGCCGCGATCGGCGTTGATGGTGGCTGTGGCGTAATGGGTGCTCATCAGCGCGGCGATGCCGGCCTGACCGACGCCCTTGGCGCGTGCCTCGGCGGAAAATTCCTGCTTCCATGCTTCATAGCCGGCTGCAGTCTTGCCGCATTGGGCTGCATAGGCTCCGCCTGAAAGCTGGAACAGGCTCAAGACCGCTCCGGCCAGCGCCGCTACATGTATCCTCGTGCTCATCCAAATCCCTTTTTTGAGAACATCCAGGCTGCCGGCGACTACAGCAGTGACGCCCGGTCAAGTCAATCGATGCAGAACGGTGCCCACATCATGCTTTCGATTTTGGGTTTACGAAGCAGGCCAAAGCTTGTGCCTGTTGTCACCGCATGAGCATTGGGCGAGCGCAGTTGCGCCATCGCATGCTTCTGCGGCGAGTGGCCTTGCCGGATCGCATGCCGTCGACATGGTGGGCTCCCCCCGCCATGGTTGAGCGCGGCGATTTGGCGCAAAACGGTCCGCACGGATACGACCTGCCATTTCCTTACATTGGGATCTATCAATAACCAATTGTTCTAACGATATTTTTTATGTTGAGGGATGGCTGTCAACTTTTCCGGAAAATGCTTTAGATTGCAGCCATGCCGGATTTGTTCAGCCTTCAGAGAATCGAGACCTTCAGACAGGAGGTCAAGAAAAGCCGCTTTCTGGCGACAGCCGCTCCCGTGTCGGGAGAAGAGGCCGCCAAGGCCTTCATCAGGGATCATTCCGACATGGCGGCCAATCACAATTGCTGGGCCTGGCGAGTCGGCCCCCTCTACCGCTTCAACGATGATGGCGAGCCCAGCGGCACCGCCGGCAAGCCGATCCTGCAGGCGATCGATGGCCAGGCCCTGGATGGTGTCGCCGTCGTGGTCACGCGCTGGTTCGGCGGCGTGCTGCTCGGCAGCGGCGGCTTGATCCGGGCCTACGGCGGCACGGCTGCCGCCTGCCTGCGCGCTGCCGAAAAGCTGCCGATCGTCATACGGGTCGAGGCACGCATCTCCTGCGCCTTTACCGACCTGGCGCTGGTACAGGCCCGCTTGTCCGCCCATGAGGCGGTGCAGATCCTGACGCAGGATTATACTGCGACGGGAAGCGAGTTTGTCGCCGCGATCCGCGAACAGGATCTGGTCGATGTTCGGCAGATGGTCGCGGATGTCACGAGCGGTCGCGCAGTCATGTCTATTGCGACGCCAGACGAGCCTCCGGCCTAGCTCGGCTCTGCTTGCCGCTCTCCCGTCTTGCGCTTGCTCTCGGCCTTTTCCTTGCGGGGTTCTGCCGGACTTTCCCGCTCGACGCTGACGGACAGCTTTTGATAGACGCCAAGGCCCACGATCATCGCGGTGCCGCCGAAGAGCAGGAGCGCCGGATAGAGCAATTGCTCCGGGCTTTGCTTGGCTACCTTGAACACCGTTACCAAAGCCTCGAGGAAAACTGCGATCACGATGGCTGACATGAACTTCGTCAAGCTGCGGCGAGCTTCCACAGCATTGCGCATTTCGCGGGCGCGCAGCACCTCCTCTTCGAGGAAATAGCGCGCCACGTCGAAGACCGCGACGCCGACCACCACGAAGCCGATTGAATCGAGCAGCGTATTGTCGAACTGTCCATCGTAATAGGCGGCATGAAAGACCCGAAATCCGGCTATCGCGACAAGACCGCCCGCCAACATCATCAGGCAGATGCTGGCTACGGTGAACACCACCCGGGACAGGACCTCCATGCGACTCCTGCAAAATCTGACCACTCGACTCCGGCAGCAACCGGAACGCGCTCGAAATCAGCCCCTGCCTCACGAGCCGAGGCGATACGCACGGGCAGGACAAGGGCTCGGCTACCATTTCGTTGGTCAGGGCGGGAAACCGGAAAAACCATCCCTGTTCCCTCTACTGCCAGGTCCGGTTGACGCGTGCGCATCTTGCAATCAAACGCCTGTCGGGGCCGATCGTTCCCAAGCGGTGCAACCGACCACCCGTGCAAGTTCCCGGCTGATCACCCAGCCGGGTCTCGCGATTGTTCGCGTCAATCCGCAACCAGGAACCAGGAGCGGCGGGCGAAGCTAAGACCCACCGTATAGATGCAGAAAGCGGCCACGGCCGTTGCCGGTGCCGACAACTCCGCATAGGCGCCACCGAACAGGTGCAGGCCGATGCCGACGGCCGCGCCGGCAAACCAGGCGGCCAGGCCGAGTGGGTTGAAGGCGGGCACGTGACTGGAGCGATATTCGATCGTATCGCCGGCTAGGCGCCGATAGCGGTCGCTGAGAATGTGGGCCATGGCCACGGCGACCCAGGCCACCACGAAGATGCCCTGATAGGCAAGCGCCTGCAGCAGATAGGCGAAGACATCGGCCAGCATCAGGAGATAGACGATCAGGCCGACGACCACGGCCCAGCCGATGCGCCCGAAGGGCAGCTTGCCGAAGAGCTGGACCAGGGCCTCCATATTGACGGCGGCGAGATAATAATTGGCCGTGTTGATGCGCGTCTGCGTAACCCAGACGAAGAGCAGGCCCCAAACGCCCATCAGCTTGAGCAAAGCGAGCAGGACGGTGACTTCGCTGACGGCGCCGAGATCGGGCACGGTGCCGATCATGAACATGCCGAACAGGCCGCTGACCAGGAACACCATGACATAGAAGGGCATGCCGAAATTGAAGAGGGCGTGGTAGCCGGCGTCTTCCTGCCGCCCGAAACGGGCATAGTCGAAGGTGAACATCATCAGCACCCACACGCCCATGTAATAGACGAAGCATGACCACCAGCCATTCGCCGGCGCCCCGCCGGCCGGGCCGAGATTGAGCCATTTGTCGCTATAGCCATATTCGGCGATGGCCAGACCGACGGCGACCACGAGGCCGAGGATATAGAAGGGCAGCAGCACGCCGTTGAACTTGTCGAGCCAGGTCTGGATGCTGCCGAAGATCAACGGCACCGAATAGAGCACCACGATCAGGGCGGCGATCGCATAGGACACGCCGGGAAAGATGGTGTGGATGCCGACCGCGATGACCGATCCTTCGAACACGGCATAGTAGATGGCGGTTGCGCAGAAGATCAGGGTGGCCAGCCCCGCGCCGACATTGCCGAACAGCACGCGCGAGAACAGGGCGACGGACAGGCCGGTGCGAATGGCAAAGCGGCTGAGCACGGCGTTGATCACGCCATAGGCGATCACCGACATGACCATGCCGATGATGGCGTTGCGGGTGCCGAAGCCCAGCGCCAGGGCCGCGCCGACGACGATATAGAACACGGCGCTGCACACGGCCCACCAGGCCATGGTCAGGGCCATTCTGGGCATGCGGGCATCGGGCGGAACGGCCCGGTTGGAATAGTCGAGCGTGTCGGCTTCGGCGGCCGTGACGGTGCCTGCCATGATGGTTCCCCTCTCACTGATTGTGGAGCGATGTCGTGCTTGGATGGTGATGTTTTTGGATGTTCTTGGGTCGGCGGCCTTTTTGGCCGCTTCGACCGGGAGCTGGAGCAAAGGGTTCTAGCTGGAGGCCAGCACGGCCCGGATACAGGCCAGCAGCGTTGCGCGTTCGGCGCGTGCCGCCAGGGCCGTGGCCATGTCGACCTCAACGAATTGCGTCGGCGTGTTGGGCTGCATCTGGCCGATCAGGTCCATGTCGGCCGAGATCACGGTGCCGAGCATGAAATAGCCGCCGCCGGACACGGCGTCGCGATGCAGGATGATCGGCTCGGTGCCGCTCGGCACCTGGATCGAGCCATAGGGATAGCAGCTGTCGACGATGTTGGAGGGATCCGATCCCGCGCCGAAGGGCGGCTCCCGCTCGACGAAGTGCAGCGGACGCCCGCCCCGGAAGCGATAGCCCATGCGGTCGGCTTCCGGCGCGACCTTCCATTGGTCTTCGAAAAAGGCGCGTCCCGACTGCTCCTGGACGCGGTGCCAATAGAGGCCCGGCAGGACGCGAAGCTGCGCCGGTGTGCCAGGACGGCGGCGCAAGCGCTCGGGCACGCTGCGCCCTTCCTTGACCGCGCCCGCTTCGCCGATGGCGAGTTCGTCGCCCTTGGCCAAGGCGCGGCCCTTATAACCGCCGAGAGCACCGATCACGTAGGTAGAACGGCTGCCGAGCGCCAGGGGAACGTCGAAGCCGCCGGCGACGGCGATATAGATGCGTGCGCCCGCCTTGAGGAAGCCGAAGCTGAGCGTCTGGCCGGCCTTGACGCTGAGGGCGGTCCAGGAGGGTTGCTCGACTCCGCCGATCTTGATCGGCATCTCGCCGCCGGTGATGGCGATCGCCGCATCCTTGGTGAATTCGAGTACGGGGCCGAGGAACACGGCCTCCAGGCAGGCTGCCCCCTCGTCATTGCCGACCAGGAGATTGGCGGCACGCAGGGCCAGCCGGTCCATTGCCCCGCCGACGGGAATGCCGAGATGGAAATAACCCGGCCTGCCAAGGTCCTGGATGGTGGTGGACAGGCCTGGATTGAGGACCTTAACGCCCATGGATCATGCCCTCCAGCCTGGCGTTGTAGCCGTCGATATCCTTCTGGAATTCCCGGAGGTCGAAGGTGATCTCATGCATCTGCGGCGCATAGCGGCCGGAAGCGACGTCGGCCGCGATCGCGTCATGCTCGTCGCGCCCGATCGGCTTGAACTTGACGATGTCGCCCGGCCGGAAGAACACCATGAAGTCGCGCAGATAGCCGGTCTTCTGCTCGGGATCGAAAATCGGCATCGGCGTGATGCCGAACATCTGGTAGCCGCCGGCGCCACGCACCGAATAGATGCAGGAAAAACAGCCGCCATGGCCGACCGTCAGCTTCGGTGTGTCGGTGCGGGGCCTCAGATATTTGGGGACCTGGAGCTGTCTTTGCCGCTCGACCATCTGGTACATGAAGGGCAGCCCCGCCACGAAGCCGACCATCGAGACGAACCAGGGCGAGCCGCTATGGGCGGTGACGAAATCCTCGACCGAGGCGAGATCGTTGATACGGGCGGCATATTCGAGATCGGTGGCCTGCGGATCCTGGTGGCGCTCGCGAAACCGCATCAGCGTCTCATGCGTCCAGGGATCCTGGTAAAACACGGGGATCTCGATGATGCGTGTGCCGATTATCGGCTCTGACTTCGCAGCCGCGGTCTCGATGGCCTTCACCTCCGCCAGGATGTCGTCCGGCTTGATGCGATCGGGATCGAAGCGGATCTGGAAGGAGGCATTGGCCGGGCAGATCTCGGTGACGCCGGCAATGCCGGCCTCCCTGATGGCGCGGGTCATGGACAGGCTCTTGAAGAAAGCCTCCAGCGACATGCTCTCGTCGCATTCGACGAACAGGTGCTCATCGCCGCCAAAGGAATATCGGCTTTTCATCGGGCGGCCTCCTTCGCCGGTTCGACTGGCGGCGGCGCAAAACGGTTCTCCAGCCAGCCCTCGAGAAAGCGTGTGTGGAAACGCCCCGCTGCGACATCGATGTCGGCGGCCAGGGCCTTGTGCAGGGGAATGGTGGTGGGAATGCCCTCGATCTTCAGGCCGGCCAGTGCCTGCCGAAGCGTGGCCAGGCAGGCCGTACGGTCCTCGCCATGCACGACGAGCTTGCCCAGCAGGGAGTCGTAGAAGGGCGGCACCGCATAGCCCGCAAAGAGCATGGTGTCGAAACGGATGTCCTCCGCTTCTGGCACCGACAATTCCGAGACCACGCCAGGCCAGGGCATGAAGTTCTTGAACGGATCCTCGGCGTTGATGCGGCATTCGATGGCGTGGCCGGCGACGGCGATGTCCTCCTGGCGGACGGAGAGCGGCTCGCCGCCGGCAATGCGCAGCATCTCCTGGACCAGGTCGAGACCGGTGACCATCTCCGTCACCGGATGTTCGACTTGTATGCGCGTGTTCACTTCGATGAAATAGAAGTCCTGGCTGGCTTCGTCATAAAGATATTCCACCGTGCCGGCGCCGCTATAGCCGACCGAGCGGGCGAGGGCGACGGCACTCCGGCACAGGCGTTCGCGCACCTCGGGCGACAGGCCGACGGCGGGTGCTTCCTCCCATACTTTCTGGCGCCGGCGCTGCAGCGAGCATTCGCGCTCGTAGCAATGCACGAAGTTCCGGCCGTCGCCGAGGATCTGCACCTCGACATGGCGCGCCTTTTCGATGGCCTTCTCGATATAGAGACCGCCATCGCCGAAGGCAGCGGCCGCCTCGGCGGAAGCCTGGGGGAACTGCCGGCGGAACTCGTCCATGTCCGCGGCGACGCGAATGCCGCGTCCGCCGCCCCCGGCCACGGCCTTGATCATTACCGGAAAGCCGATGCGCTCGACGACCGCCTCGGCCTCCTCGAGATCGGCGATGCGACCGCCGCTGCCCGGCACGGTGGGAACGCCTGCCTTCTCGGCTTCGGCCCGCGCCGCGACCTTGTCGCCGAGCAGGCGGATTGCAGAGCCAGCGGGGCCGACGAATTTCATGCCCGCCGCCACCACGGCATCGGCGAAATCGGCGTTCTCGGCCAGGAAGCCATAGCCGGGATGCACGGCATCGACTTTGGCCGCCCTGGCGGCAGCAAGCACGGCCTCGATGTCGAGATAGGATTTCTTGGCGGCCGGGGGGCCTATCTCGATGGCCTCGTCGGCAAGCCGTACGGCGAGGGAGTCCTTGTCCGCGGCGCTGTAGACCTGCACGGTGCGCAGCCCCAGCGCCTTGGCCGCGCGATTGATGCGTACGGCGATTTCGCCGCGATTGGCGATGAGGACGGAACGGATGTTCATGCCTCCACCTCGGCGAGAACCTGGCCGGCCATCACGGCGTCGCCGTCATCAACGAGGAATTTGATATTGGTGCCGCCGATGCCCGCATTGACCTCGTGGAAGGATTTCATCACCTCGATCAGGCCAATGACATCGGAGGCCGCGACGGACTCCCCGTCCTCCTTGAAGAACGGGCTGTCAGGGGAGGGGCGTCTGTAGAAGACACCGGGCAAGGGTGACATGATCTGCGAAATTGCCATTCTTCATCCCCTCGTGATGGCTTTGGGCAGGTGGGCGAGTTCGCTCGCGGGCATGATCTTGATGCCATCGGCGACCAGGGCCGCGCGCATGGCGCGGGCGATGGCAAGGCTGCCGGGCGTATCGGAGTGAAAGCAGATGGAATCGAAGGCGATGTCGATGTCGTCGCCCTCGACGGTCCGTACTCGCTGTTCCCGGCAGGCCCGCACCACCTTGTCGGCGATCGCCGCCGGATCGAGCTTGCCGGTGCGGCGGGTGAACACGATGGAGCCCGAACGGCCATAGTCGCGGTCGGCATAGAATTCGCGGATTACCGGCTGGCCGGCCTCGACGGCGACGCGATGGGTCAGCGAGACATCCATGCAATAGATGAAGGCGTTGGGAGCGGTGGCCTGCATTGCATGGACGAAGGAGCGCGACAGTTCCTCATTGACAGCCAGCTCCATGTAGAGCGCGCCATGCGGCTTCACATGTTGCAGGCTGGCGCCGTGGCGGCGGGCGAATTCCCGCAACGCTCCGGTCTGGTAGACGATGTCGTTGACGATCTCTTCGGGCGCTCCCTCGATGCGGCGGCGGCCGAAGCCCTGGAGATCGCGATAGCCGGGATGGGCGCCGATGCCGACGCCGTGCTGGGCCGCCAGCCGCACGGTGGCGTCCATCAGCGAGGGGTCCCCGGCATGAAAGCCGGTGGCGATGTTGGCGGAACTGATGAGTTCCATCAAGGCGGCGTCATCCGCCTCCGCCAGGCGCCATTGGCCGAAGCCTTCGCCCATGTCGCAATTGATGTCGACTGCAGCCAGCGCCAAGCCAGCCTCCCTCTGTAATTAGTCCTGCGCCGGCATCGCCGCCGGTCTTGCTCTGACGTTACGGCGAGATGGGTAGATTGAAAAATTATATAATCAGATGATTGATATCTGATTTTCAGAAGTCGAGAATTTCCTGACTTCGTTTGAATTTCTCCGATTTATGGTCGTTTTGACATAGATGAGCGAGTGTCAGGGAAAGGCGATCGAGTAACAATCGGGCGTCTATCGATTTTTCAAATATTGATGTAGAGATCGATCTGAAACGCAAAGGGAGTCGTTCATGCCGGTCAGTCTGCGCCAGATCCGCTATTTCGTGGCGACGGCCGAGCATGGCCAGGTGTCCCAGGCTGCGGGCGAGCTCGGCATC
Organism: Labrys sp. 22185; assembly: GCF_052045555.1. NCBI lineage: Bacteria > Pseudomonadati > Pseudomonadota > Alphaproteobacteria > Hyphomicrobiales > Xanthobacteraceae > Labrys > Labrys sp. 22185. Next base: position 74,006 of record NZ_JBQEPH010000023.1, read on the forward strand.
TCGCAATCGGCCATCACCACCGCCATCAAGGAGCTGGAACAGATCGTCGGTGTCGAGCTGTTCACCCGCTCCACCCAGGGCATGGACATGACGCCTGCGGGCCGCCAGTTCCTGTTCCATGCCTATGAGATCCTGAACAAGGTCGAGGAGGCCACCAGCCTGCTCCTGCCCGCCAACGATTTCGCCGGCCGGCTGACGGTTGCGGCGACCTATACGGTCATCGGCTATTTCCTGCCCAACCATCTCGGCCGCCTGCGCCGTGCCTGGCCCAATCTCGACATCCGCCTCTTCGAGCTCAACCGCGAGGCGATCGAGGATGGACTGCTGGCCAATCGTTACGACATGGCTGTGCTGCTGACTTCCAACGTCATCAATCCCGACCTCACCACCGAGACGCTGATGAGCTCGCGCCGGCGGCTGTGGGTGCCGGCCCGCCACCGGCTGCTGGCGCAGGGCGCCGTCAGTCTCAAGGAGGTCGCCGAAGAGCCCTATATCATGCTGACCGTGGATGAAGCCGCCCACACGGCATTGCGCTATTGGAGCCTGTCCTCCTTCCGGCCGAACGTGACGCTGCGAACCTCCTCGGTGGAGGCCGTGCGCTCGCTGGTGGCGGACGGGCAGGGAGTGGCGATCCTGTCGGACATGGTGCTCAGGCCCTGGTCGCTGGAGGGCAAGCGCATCGAGACGATCGTGCCGACCGAGCCGATCCCCTCGATGGATGTCGGCCTGGCCTGGCGGCGGGACGCGGCGTTCACCCCCGCCATGGAAGCCTTCCGCTCCTATTTCCGCCAGGCCTTCTTCCTGCCGCCCAATCGCTAGCGGAGACAGGGCCGCAAACGGGAGGAGCGCAGGAAGAGCGGGCATCGCCGGTCAATCCTTGCAGGTCAGCAGATAGCTGCCGCTTTCGTGTAAGGCTGCAGTCCAGCCGGGCTCGATGACGATGGTGGTGGTGACCTCCTCGATGATGGCCGGCCCGGCAACGGAGACCCCCACGCCCAGCTTCGAGCCGTCATAGACAGGTGTCGACGTAACCTCGCCTGAGGCCTGGAAGATTGCGGGCCGCTTGCCCTTGAGCGCGAGTTCCAGACTGCCGGTTCCCTCCAGCCTGGGAGGTCTCGGTTTCTCGATCAGCCCGTACAAGGTGGATTCGATGTTCACCACTTCGACAGGATTGTGCCGCTCGCTATAGGTGTAGAGTTCCTCGTGGCGGGCGTGGAAGGCATCCTTGACCTTGTCGATCGTGGTTTCGTCGATCCTGAAATTGTCGATGTCGACGGTGCACTCATGCACCTGGCCGACATAGCGCATTTCCAGGCTGCGCTTGATGGCGATACGGTCGGCAGCAAAGCCGTCCACCTCCAGATGGCGGACGCCCTGTGCCTCGATCTCATCGAAGAGCGTATCGATCTTTTCGCAGGCGCCTTCATTATCCAAGCGCAGCGGAGCCGTGGCCATATAATTGTATTTGACGTCCGAGATGATCTGCCCGAAGGCGCACAGGCCCGAGGCAAGCTTGGGCAGGATGATGGTGTCGATGCCCATCTCGCGCGCCAGAGCGGTGATGTGGGCGGCGGTGGCGCCGCCGGCCCCGACCAAAACGAAGTCGCGCGGATCGTAGCCGCGCTCGACCGACACGCGCCGGATGCCGTTGACCATGCCGCTGTTTACGATCGTAAACATGCCATAGGCGGCCTGTTCGATGCTGATGCCGAGCGGCTCCGCGACCCTGGCGACGGCTTCGCGGGCCTTGGCAACGTCGAGCGGCAGCTTGCCGCCGAGCAGGCCCTCAGGATTGAGATAGCCGAGCACGAGATTGGCATCGGAGGTCGTTGGATCGGTTCCGCCGCGCCCGTAGCAGGCCGGGCCGGGTTCCGAGCCGGCCGATTGCGGGCCGACCTGCAGCAGGCCCAGGCTGTCGATCCAGCCGATTGAGCCGCCGCCGGCCCCGAGCGTCTCGACCTGGATCATGGGAACACCGACACGGTAGCGCAGGAAGTCGACGTTCTTGTTGAGGTTGGTCTGGCCGTTGCGCGTCAGTGTGATGTCGAAGGAGGTGCCGCCCATGTCGACGGTGATGACATTCTCCTTGCCGAAGGGCGCGCCGACATAGAGGCCGGCCTGCGGGGCGGAGGCCGGGCCTGAATTGATGGCGTAGACGGAGCGGTCGGTCATCACCTGCCCGACGGCGAGGCCACCATTGGACTGGAAATAGCGTACGGGCTGCCTGGCGCCGAGATCGCGGAAATAGCGATCGACCGCCGTCACGTAGCGCCGCATCACCGGGGCCAGATAGGCATTGGTCACCGCGGTGGAGGTGCGGGTATATTCGCGGATCTGCGGATAGAGCTCGCTGCCGACGGTGAGGATCGCTTCGGGCATCATCTCCCGCACGATCTCGGCGGCGCGGCGCTCATGCCCGGGATTGAGCACGGACCAGACGAAGGAGATCGCTACCGTCTCCACCTTCTCTGCGAGGAACAGGCGGCAGGCCTGGCGCACATCCTCTTCCTGCATCGGGGTGCGCACCGAACCGTCCGAGAGAACACGTTCGCGCACGCCACGCCTGAGATAGCGCGGCACCAGCATGGTGGCCGCCGGATATTCCGGATCGTAGCGAAAGCCGTCTTCCTTGTGGCCGTTGCGGATCTCGATGGAATCCTCGTGGCCCGCCGTGCAGATCAGCCCGGTCTTGCCGCCCCGGTGGGTGATCAGGGCATTGAGGCCGACGGTGGTGCCGTTGATGCACAGGTCACAGTCGGACACGATGGCAGAAGGCGTCGTGCCCAGGTTCTCGGCGATCTGCCTGAGGCCGTTCTCGATCGCCCTGGTCGGGTCGGAAGGCGTGGAAAGGGCCTTGAACAGTCTGACGTCGCCGCTGGCGCGATTGGCGATGACGAAATCGGTGAAGGTGCCCCCGGCGTCGATGCCGAGACGAAAAGCATGTTCCATGATGACTTCTTTCAGGCCGCGCGGAGCCGGCGGGTTTCGGCGAGGTCGACTTCCAGCGTCTCGGTATCCTTGATGGCCACGCCGTAGTCGGCGCGGGCGCCCTCGAGGGAGACGAGGCCGTTGCGCACGTCCCAGACCACGTTGTCGACAGGGCGTTCGAACGGGTTGCCATAGCCGCCGCCGCCGGGATTGAGATTGGTGATGGTCTGGCCGGGCTTGATGGTCTCGATGATGTTCTTGCGCTCGACCGTGACCTCACCGCCGCGCCGCAGCTCGACGCGGCCGACCTTCTTGTCGACGAGGGCGGATTTGGCCCCGGCCGCGCCCATGGCCGGAATGCGCCGTCCCTCGCCGAAGCCGATGCACAGCATGTCGCCGGTCAGGGGCTCGACCTCCCAGGCCGTACCCGAGCCGCCGCGGAACTTCCCGGCGCCGCCTGAATCGGTCATCAGCGCATAGCGGTGGATGATGATGGGATAGGAATATTCCAGAAGCTCGACATCGCCCGAGGTGAGGGCGCCGAAGCAGCATTCCGGGCCGACGGCATGCCAGCCGTCCTGCTGGGGCGTGGCGCCGCCGCCCGAGATGATGGTGGCGAGCACCATGGTCACGAACTCCTCGCCGGTGCGGCCGTCCTTGCCGGCGATGTTGAGCCCGTTGGCATGTCCCCAGGAGGCCGCGACCTTGGAGGGCATCGCCTTCTCGAAGGCGAGGCGCACCGCATCGGTCAGCGTTTCCATCGGCGTGGTGGTGCAGTTCATGTGAGGGGCGGGCTCCTGTGCGTTGCACAGCGTGCCCTTCGGCCCGAAATCGACGCTCACGCAGCGATAGAGCCCCTCATTGTAGGGCGGGGGCAAGGCGGCGAACATCATCAGGCCGAGATAGACGCCCGAATGCGAATTCCCCTCGTAGGAATTGATGAAATAGGGCACCTGCGGCGGGCTGGAGATGACGATATGGCAGGCGTCGCCGGTGATGGTGACCTTGGCGCCGATCTCGAAGTCGCCGAAACCGTGCCCGGCATCCTCCAGGATGGCCTTGCCCTCATAGGTGCCGTCAGGAACGCTCGCGATCAGCGAGCGCATATGCCGGTCGGCCATGTCGAGCAGTGTATCGATGCAGGCATCGACGGTCGGCTTGCCATATTTGTCGAGCAGGGCGATCAGGCGCCGCTCGCCGACTTGGCAGGCGCCGATCAGGGCGCGGAAATCGCCTTCCTGGTCGCGCCGTGCCCGCATGTTGGAGAAGATCAGGTTGAGCACATCCTCGCGCGGCTTGCCGCGATCCCAGATCTTCACCGGCGGAATGCGCAGGCATTCGGCATAGATCTCGGTGGCGTTGGGGTTGTAGCCGGCCGGAACGGGGCCACCGATATCGGTGAGGTGCCCCTTGCACACGGTCCAGTAGACCAGTTCGCCCTGGTAGAACACCGGCTTGTACATGCAGGTGTCGATGGCGTGGCTGCCGCCGAAGGCCGGATCGTTGTGCAGGAAGAGATCGCCCTCATGGATGTCGTCGCCGAAGAATTTGGCGACCGCCTTCATGGCCGGGATCAGCGAGCCCAGATGGATGGGAATGTCCTGGCCCTGCAGGATCATCTCCGGGCGGGCATTGAAGAGCGCCGTCGAATAGTCATGCGCCAGGTTGAAGACGGAGGAGCGCGCCGTCTTCTCCAGCGCCAGCGTCATTTCGCGCTGAGTGGTCTCCAGGACCCCACGCACCACCGACAGCGTGATCGGATCTACTTTTGCTCGCTCGGTCGACATCCATCCTCCCCAGAGCAAAGCGCGTTCAGGCGTGAACGCTTGCTTGCTCGCACTCTTCGGTTCGACGCGTCTTTGCGATTCTTGGCGATGCCGCCAAAATCGCGAAACGCTCCGGCCGGCCGCCGGTAATGCGGGAGAAGAGTTCGTCTCCCGCCTGATCCCCTGCAGCGGCGTCTGCGCACCGTCGTCACCATCAGCCAAGCAGGTTTGAGGGCGGCCGTCTTTGCAGGGAGAGAGCAATGGTTTGACGCTGAGTGCACAATCGGCCTGGCGGCGGGGCCAGGCGATTGCCATCCCCGTCTCTCGCGCCTAGTCTCGACAGCCGTTCCGCGGAGCTGTCATGAAGACTTCCGTCACCACGAGCGCGACCCGCACCATGGACCGGAGCCGGCACTGGCACCAGGCCATCGCCGGAGCCTATTTCCCGCTCGACCTGACGTTCCGCCATCCGGATCATTTCTTCGGCGACCTCACCATCTGGCAGTTCGGCGACGTGTCGATCTCACGGCTGTCGTCGGATGGGCTGCAATATCTGCGCCTGCCGCATCATTTTCGCAGCGCCCGCAAGGAAGAGTTCCTGGTGACGGTGCCGACCCGTTCCCAGGTCTATTTCTCCCAATGCGGCAGCGAGGTGCGCTGTTCGCCCGGCGGCTTCTTCCTCGAACGCAGCCATGAGCCCTACGAGTTCAGCCATGCCGACCCGGCGGATCTCTGGGTGCTGAAGGTGGCCTCGCAGCCACTGTCGGAGCGCATCCGCAGTCCAGACAGGTTGTGCTCGCTGCAATTCGATGCGGCCAATGGGGCAGGCGGCCTCTTCGCCGACATGCTGCATCTCCTGCCCCAGCGCTTCGAGGCGCTGGACGAAGAGGCGCGCAACGCCGTGGGGCGCCAGCTCATCGACCTCCTGGTGCTGGCCGTCAAGGCGGATGAGCGCATCCTGACATCGGGCAGTTCGACGGTGCGCGAGGCCCATCTCGCCCGGATCGAGGCCTATATCCGGGGTCATCTCAACGATTGGCGCCTCGATCCCGAGATGATCGCACGGGCCTGCGGGGTTTCCATCCGTTATCTGCATGATCTGTTCCGCGACACCGACCAGACGGTGGCGGGCTGGATCCGGGATCAAAGGCTGGCGGCCTGCCGCGCCGCGCTCGAAAATCCCGCCAATGGTCAGACCGCTGCCGAGATCGCCTATCAATGGGGTTTCACCGACCAGGCCCAGTTTTCGCGGAGCTTCAGGGCGCGTTTCGGCCTGCCGCCCGGTGAATATCGCCGGTTGAACCGCCACATTGGCACGTCAGAGGTGCCGCCGGACATGTCCGGCACCGCTTAGCCGGAACACGCCATCCGATTTCTGCCCCCTTGCTGGTTTATAAGCGTGACTCCGCCTGTTCTTCCGATGTTGAACACAGGAGGCCGCCGTGCCGATCAACCGGATTTTGGCGGATGGCCTGGTTTTCGTTTTCCTGGCGTCCGCGACCGCCTTGCTCCTCGATCAACCAAGCGATGCAGAGGCAACTGCCGCCATGCGGGCAATACCCGCGCTGGCCGCCAAGCAGCAACAGACTGCCCATATCAACACTTGTGTGCCGGCTGTCGGTCGTCCGGGCGTCACCTGCACAGCCATGGTGAAGGACGTGCCCCAGGCGCAGGCGAACCAGATCCGTATCTATTTTGCCCGTGGCCCGGACAGCGCCTGGGTCGCCGAGATCATGCACTGAAGCTGGGATAACGCGCGCCTGGGCGTTTGCTCCAGGGCAATAGTCTTATCTGCGATTGCGATGATGCATGCCCAATGTCTCACCAAATCACGACTATAGTGCTAAGCGGAAGCGCTTTTTTGCTGCCGGCTTGTTGGCGGCAGCGGGCACAGGCTGCCGCAATCCTCTACGCCGGGGAGTAGATAGCGCAGGCAGCAGACTTTCCGCCGACGCACAGGCTGCCCCTGTTCCAGGGGATAGCATATCGCTCCGCAGATCGGATTGGGCCGGCCGTCGCCGCCGCAGCGCCGCCGCAGCAAGACGCGGCCTTCCTCCAGGGCGGCGGGGCAGGGAGCCCCCACCTCCAGCGCCTGCTGCAACGTCCACTCGAAAATGGCAGCGGCATTGGTCCACAGCAGGCGCTTGGACACGCCGAATTGTCCGGCGAAACTGTGGATCAGCGGTTCGACATGTCCCTCGAACAAGCGCGAAAAGCGTTCGGTGGCACTGCCGGGATGCGGCTTGCCGTCATCGGGAATAACCAGCGCCGCCGTACGCCCGCTTTCGTGCGGAACGATGCCGATCGCATCGAGATCCACGGGCAGTTCCCGGTCGAGCAGCAGGATTGCAGCCGTCGCTGGGATGACTAGCGCTCCGAAATGCCATTGCGTCCACATCGAGACGAGGGCGTTGCGGTCGCCACCTGGATAGGTGCCGGCAAATCGCGACATCAGTTCTTCCGCCACGCCCTTTTCGAGCAGTCGACGACCGGCAATGGCGCCGCCATGTGTGCCCGGGAGCGCCAAGGTCTCCTTGTACCAGTGGAGATTTCCGGCAAAGCAGGGCGCGAGGGATGCGATCATTGGCCGGATGGAACTCCGGCCAGCGCCTCCCGCTGGCTCTTTCGGATATCGGACCGTGCAGCGACGCGATGACTGAGCATCGCGGCGATCGGCGCGGCGGCCAAAGCGAGCAACGCCGCCAGGCCGAAATAGAGCCCGTAGCCCCAATGCTGGGCAATCCAGCCCGATCCCATGCCGCCGGCCATGCTGACCAATGCGTCCATGCATTGCAGCAGCGTGAAGTCGATCCCGGCCTGACGTGGATCCGAGACCGCCATGAATTGGGCATAGAGCGCGACGAAGCCCAGTGCCATGATGCCGGACGAACTCGCCAGGGCGAGGACGAGCAGGAGGGGCTGGCCGACATCACCCTTCCAGGCGGCGTAGGCTAGGCCCGACAGTGCCAGGGCCTGCAGGACGAGAGCCAGCGCCAAGACGACCCGCGCACTCCACAGCCGCACGAGGGCACCACCGATCAGGGCGCAGACAAAGCCGACGGCCATGCCGCCAACGCCATTGACGATGCCGAGCGAGGTGAGGTCGAGGCCACTGTCGATCAGGAAGGGGCCCTGCATGCTGACACCCCATTTCTGGGCGATCACATTGACCGCTGCCAATGCCAGGCCCAGATGCATGTCCTTGCGCCGCAGCGCCTGGCGCAAGGAAGGCCGATGGTCCCGCCCGGGCGAGGGCGGCGCCGGAGAGATCACGAAGAGCAGGCCGAGCACGATCAGCAGGGCCGCCATGGCAAAGCAGGCGACGCCCCAGCCACATTGGGCGACCAGCACCAGGAAGAGCCCCGACCCGATCGCCGACCCAAGATAGGCGCCTCCGACTTGCGCCGCATTGCCCCAGCCATGATGGCGCTCGGACAGGGTTTCCACCGCATGTCCGTCGCAGGCGATGTCGCTGGTCGAGGTGGCGAAGGCGATCAGCAGCAGCACGGCGAGCAGGGGCATGAAGCCGGTCGGCCCGATCAGCCCTGACAGGATGAGGCCGACGGCCGATATCAGGCCCCCGACCAGCACGATCGAGCGGGAGCGGCTATGCCCCGTGGGCGGCAACCGATAGCGCTCCACCGCCGGGGCCCAGAGGAACTTGAAGGCCCAGGGCAGCACGGCCAGATAGAGCAGGCCGATCTGGTCGAGCGGCAGGTTGCGCTCGCGCAGCACGCTCGGCAGGGCGATGAAGGTCAGCCCGCCAATGATGCTCTGGCCGACATAGAGGCCGCCGACACCGAGCACGACCGCAAGCGGGGAAGACAATGCGCGCCTTGCCGACCTGCCCGGCTTGATGTCGTTCACCAGCGATAGCGCAGGCTGGCGATGACCTTGCGTCCCTCATCGAAATAGCAATAGCCGACCGTGCAGACCTGCTTGACCTCGTTGAGCAGATTGGTGGCGCTGACCTGCACGCGCATGCCCGCCAGCTTGGGATTGATGTTCTCGAGATCGTAGCGGACCGAGGCGTCGACGAAGGTGCGCGGCTTGTTTTCGAGTATCGCGCGATTGAGATTGTCACCCAGGCTCGAACCGACATAGCGCACGCCGCCGCCGATGCCGAGACCCGTGGCGGGCCCCTCCTGGAAGGCATAGTCGAGCCAGAGCGAGGCCATGTGATAGGGCACGCTCGAGAGCCGGTTCCCCTCCGTATCGGGCGTGAGCTTGAGGATGCGGGCATCGTTGTAGGAATACGAAGCCTGGACGCTCAGCCCGTTGGTCAGCGAGGCCACACCCTCGATCTCGACGCCGCGCGAGCGCACGTCGAGCTGGACCTGCTTGTTGAGACCATCGACGACCTCATAGACCACGGCGTTGTTCTGGCGCATGTCGAAAACGGCGGCGCGCAGCGAGGCGTTCATGTTGGGAATATCGTATTTGATGCCGATTTCCGTCTGTTCGCCAGTGGTGGGCGTGGCCACGCTGCCATTGAGCACCGTCCCCGGATTGGGCGTAAAGGAGGTGCCATAGGCAACATAGGGGGCGAGGCCGAAATCGGTGACATAGCTCAAGGCCGCCCGGCCGGTGAACTTGGTGTCGCGGCTCTTGCTTTGCGTCATGCCGCTGCCGACGGTGCCCGTACTGAAGCGACTGTAAAGCCAGTCATGCCGGCTGCCGAGGGTCAGGCGCCAGTTCTGCCATTTGACCTGGTCCTGGATGTAGATGCCGGTCATCGCCAGCGTCTGCTTGGACTGGGTGGTGAGCGGCGGGTCGACCCCGAGCGGCACCCCGCCATATCCTTCCCCTGAGCGGTAGTGCAGGTAGCTGGTATCCAGGCCCGTCAGCAGCGTGTGTTCGACCGGGCCGGTGGCAAAGTGGCTTTCCAGGCTGGTATCGCTGGCGAAGCCGGCGGTGCTCTCGCGTGTCAGGCCAGAGCCGAAATAGTAGTATTCCTGGTTGGTGCCGAGCTGCGAATAGCGGGCATTCTGGCGCAGGATCAGCGCGTCGCTGAATTTGTGCTCGAACTCGTAGCCGACGCGCCCCTGCTGCTGGCGAAAGTCGTTGTAGCGCCGGTCGCCCACGAACTGCCTGGTGGCACCGGTCGACTTGTCGGTGACATTGCCCTGGCCGTCGACATAGGGCGCATAGGTGTTGAGATAGGCCTGGGTGCCGCCGACGGTGGAATCCATGTATTCGCCGAGCACCGTGAGCTTGGTCTTGTCGTTCGGCTTCCAGGTGATAGCCGGCGCGATGAAGACCCGGTCGTCCCGGCCGGCGCTGATTTCGGCGCTCGCATTGCGAATGACGCCAGTCAGCCGATAGAACACGGTGTTCTCGGCATCGAGAGGCCCGGACAGGTCGAAATTGCCCTGGAGCCGGCCGAAGGACCCTGTCTGCAATTCGATCTCGCGGAACGGCGTCTCGGTTGGGCGCTTGGAGATGATGTCGACGATACCGCCCGTGCTGCTGGCGCCGTAGATGGAGGCGGCGGGGCCGCGCAGGATGGAGATTGCCTCTACCCCGTAAGGTTCGAGCCGGAACAGACCATTCGGGCTGTTGAGTTGCCTGAGCCCGTCGCGGAACACGCCGGTGTTGGTCATGTCGATGCCGCGGATCATGAACCCGTCATAGCGGGAGTCGAAGCCGTACATGCCCACAACGGCGCCAGGGGTGTAGGCGATCGCCTCGAGCAGATTTTGCGGCTTGCGCTCCTCGAGCTGAGGCTGCGTCACGGTGGAGACGGACTGCGGTACCTCCAGCAGGGGGGTATCGGTTTTGGTGGCACTCCGGCCGGACGTCGCGACATAGCCGGTGGTGTTGATCACGCCCGGTATTCCGCCGCGGCCCTTGCCCTCGACCACCACCGGATCGAGCTCGATCGGTGCAGCGCCGTTGGATTGTGCGTGGACGGCACCGGGCGCCAGGACAAGTGACACGGATGCCAGGAGGAGGGATTTGAGATTCACGGGCCCCAAGCTTTCTTTAGAAAAAGTCGGCCCCGCCTAACAATATCTGTTAACTCAAGTCAACGAGCGCATATTTTAATTATTCTAATTTTAAATTCATCGATATAAGTTTCAAAAATATTCAAATTTTAATTCTAATTATTACTATATTACACTGAAGAAATAAAACCAAAATAATCTTTAAATTTGAAATAGCGAAGAAACGTATATTATGTATGTAATTTTATCTCATTTATCAGAGGGCGGCACTAACGGGGTAAGGGCAGGGGGGATGTTCCCGCTATCAGGAGTTACGGCTGGCATCGCCGCACACGGATCTGACGAGGAGGGCATCGGGACAATGGGTCCTCGAGCCAGGTCGACGGCACTGGAAGCCTTCGACGTGCCCAGCTATCACACGGCCCCCTGAACGAAGCCTCGCCGGAACGTGTCGCATCCGTCAGGCATGCATGGGGCGCCTTCCTTCGCAAAAGCATGTTTTGGAAGTAAGTCATTCATTATGAAGCGATTAATGTTTTTCCGGCATATCTTGCCACATGTACGCATCGATAGCGAATGACGAGCATGATCAAAGGTCGCAAGGGGCAATTTTGCTCCCGCCGCGTTGCCTGAATCGACCGATGATCGCCGGAGCGAATCCGGGAATCCGTCGCTTCGAATGAGGGCGTTGCCAGGAGATCGCTCGGGTGGGGGATGAATCATGTATGGCGTCGGCGCCAGCGTCCGTTGGTCCGGCATGCTTCCATTTGCGGATCTGACCTTACTTATCGTGGATTTCGATGTAACCTTCCCTACGGATTTCGTCGTACGGTCGAGCCATATTACCATACTCGACGTGCTGATCGTTGCAAGACTGAGATGATGCGGCTATTTCCATGAAGCAAGTGACTATCCGTGCACGTATAATGCTGAGTTTCGGCATTATCCTCCTGGTCGTTTTGGCGATCGGACTGTTTGCCTATTGGCAGCTCAAGTCGATCGACGACCACGTCACCAGCCTCAAGTCGGACTCCGTGGCCGGGCTACGACAGGCCGCTTTCGTCAAGGACGGGCTTTTTCAAGACTATCTTGCCTTCGTCATGTCGCGCGAGGCGACAGCCAAGCCTTTGACCGAAGATCAGCTTGCCGATGGCCGAACCAAGATGGTTCAGCTTTTCAAGGGCTATGAGGATACGATCATTGCGGACGCCGATCGGCAGCTCTTCTCGCGCTTCAAGGACTCGGTCGATTCTTATCAGAGCTTGAAGGAGGGCTTTCTCAAACAGGCCGGTGGGAATGGGGAGGCCAGGGCCTCTGCCGCTTCGGGCGTCGATGCAGCCTTCAACACGGCCTTCAAGAACCTTACCGACGTGATCGCGTTCAACCAGCAACGCGCCTTCGCCATGCCGGACATTGTCGGCAGCGAGATCCTGTCCCTGCTGAGCGCCATGATAGTGGCCTTCGCATTGGCCTTGGTGGTCGCCGCCGTCGCGGGCTTTTCGCTGCTGCGCGCCATCACCAGGCCCCTGCTGCAGTTGAAGACATTGATGGACACCATGCGCAAGGGTGACTTCACCCAGCGCATGCAGATCGTTCGACAGGACGAGTTGGGCGATCTCGGCGAAGGCTATAACCGCATGGCCGACGAAGTGATGGAACTCGTCGGCCAGGTCCAGCGCTCGGGCATCCGCGTCAGCACCTCGATGACCGAGATTGCGGCGACGTCCAAACAGCAGCAGGCCACGGCTTCGGAAGTCGCCGCGACCACCACGGAGATCGGGGCGACCTCGCGTGAGATCGCTGCAACCTCCAGGGAACTGGTCCGGACGATGTCCGACGTCGTGACGGTCTCGGAGCACACCGCCAATCTGGCATCCGGGGGCAAGGTCGAGCTGGCCCATATGGAAGACACGATGAACCAGGTGATGGGCGCCGCCAGCTCCATCACCGCCAAGCTCGCCGTGCTGAACGAAAAGGCCAGCGACATCAACCAGGTGGTCACGGCGATTACCAAAGTGGCCGACCAGACCAATCTGTTGTCGCTCAACGCCGCGATCGAAGCGGAAAAGGCCGGTGAATACGGGCGCGGCTTTGCCGTGGTGTCCTCGGAAATTCGGCGCTTGGCCGACCAGACCGCCGTCGCCACCTACGACATCGAGCAGATGGTCAAAGAGATCCAGTCCGCCGTATCGGCCAGCGTCATGGGCATGGACAAGTTCTCGGAGGAAGTGCGGCGCGGCCTCCAGGATGTCCATGAGATCGGTGCCAAGCTTTCCGAAATCATCACGCAAGTGCAGGCGCTGACACCGCGCTATGAATCCGTCAGCGAAGGCATGCAGGCGCAGGCGACGGGTGCCGAGCAGATCAGCGAGGCGCTCATCCAGCTGACCGAAGCGACGCAGCAGACAGTGGAATCCCTGCGCCAGTCCAGTTCGGCCATCGATGAACTCAACCATGTCGCCAGCAATCTGAGCGGGAGCATCGCACGCTTCAAGCTCGAGATGGCCTGA
>NZ_JBQEPH010000024.1:0-75750 GCF_052045555.1 Labrys sp. 22185
ATCTATGGACGGCTCTCCCGGTGCAAGCGATTTGAGCGGTTTCCCGGCGGACTTGGGTGCCAACATCTATCCGGCGTCGCCAGGATGTTGGCGCGCCCAAATGGGTAATCCGCACGGCGTGAGCCTCAACAACTGGGCGGCTTCGAAGAGCCATTATAAAAGTCAGGTTCCTCACGCACCGATCACGTCGGCCGGTACACTTCTCTGATCGTTCACACCTCTCCGGACGTCCGTCAGGCCGCCCGGTATTCCGTTCCCCTGTTCAACATCGCGAAGATCACACGCGCGTTCTTGTTCGCTACAGCAACGATCGTTTTGGCGGCGCCGCGTCGAACCTGAAGATCCCTGATCCAGGTGCTCTGGGCATCATCGCGAGTTGCCGATGTGCGCACTACAGCTCGTGCGCCATGGATCAGCAGGGTCCGCAAATGGCGATCTCCGCGCTTGGAGATACCGAAGAGACGCTGCCGGTTGCCGCTTGAGTGCTGCCGAGGCACGAGCCCCATCCACGCCGCAAGATGTCTGCCATTGGTAAACTCGGCTCCGTTGCCAACGGCAGCGACAAGTGCGGTCGCGGTTTTTGGACCTACCCCTCTGATTTTTGCAAGGCGGCGACAGGTCTCGCTCGAGCGGAAGATTTTCTCGATCTCTCTATCGAACCAGGCAATCTGCTTGTCGAGTGAGAGAAAGACAGCGTAGAGCTGCGCCAGCATCGACCGGAAGACAGCGCTGATCTCTGACGCACCATCCTCCAGCAAGATCCGGATCTCGCGCCGAGCGCGGGTGATGGATTGGGCAAATGCGATGCCCCTGTCGAGCAACAGGCCGCGCATCTGGGCGACCAACGCAGTTCGGTGGTTCACCAGTCGCTGTCGGCCGCGGTGAAGCGCCTGGATGTCCTGTTGCTCAAGTGTCTTGCCGGGGACGAACCTCATATGGGGTTGTCTCACGGCACGGCAAATTGCAGCGGCATCGTTGCGATCATTCTTCTGATGCTGAGCAAACGGCTTGACGTATTGCGGAGCAATAATCCGGACCCGATGCCCTGCCGCCTCGAACTGACGCTGCCAATAGAACGCACCAGTGCAAGCTTCAATCGCGATGGTGCATGGCGAGAGCGCCTGAACTTCAGCCATCAACCGATCGCGCCGGACCCGTCTTTGCAGGACTACGTTGCCTTCAGCATCTTCGCCATGCAGCTGGAAGACGTTCTTCGCCAGATCGATGCCTACGAATGCCACATCCATGTTCCATCTCCTTCTGGTTGAGGCCTACAACCTCGGGCGAATAGGGAGAGCCGTCCATCCCATTAACTGGAGAAGCGCTTAAGTGGCCCCTCAGTCTTGATATCTCCCCCGCAAGAGCCGGGAGAGGGAGGCATAGGCGCCGCGTTTCATCCTCTACTTCATCTCCTCATGACCTGACCGGTACCTGCCCGTCCGGGACGCCATGCCCCTCGAACAATCGCTTCTCCGCGGCGAGACCGTTGCCGACCAGATCGAAGAAGGCGCGGATACGGGCGGTGTTCTTGAGGTCGCCATGGGTGACGATCCACAATTCGCCCGTCAGTTCGGGCATTGGTTCGGCAAGGGCACGGGCGAGGCCGGGGTCGCCGTCACCGAGATAGCAGGGCAGCAAAGCAAGACCGAGCCCGGCCTTGGCAGCGACGGCCTGGTTGACCAGGCTGTTCGAGCGATAGGCAATGGCGTCGGTTGGCAGGTGTTGCGCCAGCCAATCGGCCGCACGGATTCCTGCCGTCCCTTCCTGCCAGCCGACAAAGGTCCGGCCGGCGAGATCGGCCGCGGCAATGGCCGGGCCGCCATTCGTCGCAACGATGGCGGGCGAACCATAGAAGGTCCAGGCCATGCCGGCGAGCTTCCTGCCCCATAGATCGCCTTCCCTCGGTCGCACCGGCCGGAAGGCGATGTCCGCCTCGCGGCGCGACAGGCTGAGCACACGGTTGTCGATGGCAAGCTCGACCACGATGCCCGGATGGACCTGGCAGAAGGCGGCGAGGTGCTGTGTCAGGCGGCTATAGGCAAGCGTTTCGGAGGACGTGACGCGCAGCCGGCCCGAGAGGCGATGGTCGCGGCCGGTGATGTCGCGGTCGAGCGCCAGCGCTTCGTCCTCCATGCGTTCGGCCGCAACGGCCATGCGCTCGCCGGCGGCCGTCGCCTGGTAGAGGCCGCCGGGCAGTCGCTCGAACAGGCGCAGGTCCAGGCGTGCTTCCAGGGCGTTGAGGCGCCGGAAGGCTGTCGAGTGATCGATTGTCAGGGCCTTCGCCGCTGCCGTGAGGCTGCCCGCGCGCTGGATTGCCAGCACCAGACGCAATTCGTTCCAGTCGTCCATGGCTTCTTCATAGCATTGCGATGGCTTGCAGTCACGCAAGCGCCACTGGTGCAATCCCAATTGGCCATGCGTACGCGCATTACCCTAACCTTTGCGTCGAACAAACCGCAGACCTGCCGGATACCGGCGGGGCGGTCGCGTCAAACCGAAGGGAAATGGAACATGAAACTCTACTACGCCACCGGTACCTGCTCGCTCTCTCCCCATATCGTGGCGAAGGAGGCCGGCATCGGGCTCGAGCTCGAACGCGTCGACCTGCGCAAGACGCCGCATGTCACCGAACGGGGGGTGGATTACACCAGCGTCAATCCCAACCATTATGTGCCCGCGCTCGAACTCGATGATGGCTCGGTCCTGACCGAAGGCGCGGCGATCAGCCAGTATCTCGCCGATCTCAAGCCCGAAAGCGGCATGGCTCCGGCCGCCGGCACGGTCGAGCGTACCCGGCTGCAGTCCTGGCTGAACTTCATCGCCTCGGAACTCCACAAGATGTATAGCCCGTGGCTGTTCCATCCCGAATATGGCACGCAAGCCCAGGATGTCGCCCGCACCAAGATCGCCGAGCGCCTCGCCACCGTCGAGCGCCATCTGGCTGAGCGCGGTCCATTTCTCCTGGGCGAGATCTTCACCGCTGCGGACGCCTATCTCTTCACCATCGTCGGCTGGTCGCCCTACACCAAGGTGGACCTTGCACCCTTCCCGGTGATCCGTGCCTTCATGGCGCGTGTCGGCGCGCGTCCGGCCGTGCAGGCCGCCATGAAGGCAGAAGGCATGAGGGTGGCGGCATGAGCAGCGAGTTCCGTCCCGCCAGGCTGACGCTCGTCAGCCATCATCTCTGCCCCTATGTGCAGCGCGCAGTGATCGCGCTGATGGAGAAGGGAGCGCCGTTCCAGCGGCGTTTCATCGATCTTGCCGCCAAGCCTGAGTGGTTCACGGCCCTGTCGCCGCTCGGCAAGGTGCCGTTGCTGCTGGTGGAGCCGGCGGGGGCGCCTCAGGCCGTGTTGTTCGAGAGCAGCGTCATCTGCGAATTCGTCGAGGAGACCGTGGAGGGGCCGAAGCTGCATCCCGACGATCCGCTGGAGCGCGCCCGGCATCGGGGATGGATGGAATTCGGCTCCACCATCCTCGCCGATCTCTGGGGCCTGGAGACGGCCACCGACGCGGCGGGCTACGAGCGTGCACGTGCCAGGATCGTGGACAAGTTCGCCCGCGTGGAGGATGTGCTCGGCAACGGACCCTATTTTGCCGGCGACGCCTTCAGCCTGGTCGACGCCGTCTTTGCGCCGATCTTCCGCTATTTCGACCTGTTCGACACGCTTGCCGATACCGCCGTTTTCGCGGCGCTGCCGCGAGTCCAGGCCTGGCGCCAGGCGCTCTCGGTTCGCCCCAGCGTGCGCGCGGCGGTCGAGCCTGACTATCCCGATCGGCTGCGCGACTTTCTCGTCCGGCACGATGCCTTCCTGCTGAAACAGGCAGCGTGAAGCGAGCGATAAAGGGTCTGTCATCCCCGGCCGAGCGTAGCGAGGGGAAGGGGATCCAGGGGCTCTGAACGCGATCTATGGCTCCTGGATCCCCTTCCCTCGGCCTTCGGCCTCGCCGGGGATGACAGATCCGTCAGCCTAGCGAAATTGGAAGGCACCGCCACGCCCGCCTCCTCACACCAGTCGGCGCGGGATCACCTCGTGGAAGCCGCGGTCAGCGATCTCGACCCAGTCCTGCAGGGCGCGGACCCGGGCGCTGATCTCGAAATTCTCGTCATCGGCGATCATGCGGGCCTCGGCCTCGATGCGGAACTCGATGCCGTCGCAGGTAAGCGTGCAATGATGCGTCACCGTCTGGCAGGCGCTGTGTGGCTCACCGTCGCGGATGGAGAATTCCCGGCGCAGCTTGTGGGCGAAATCGGTAGCAATCTCCTCGAACCGCATCGGCGCCGAGCCGAAGGCGTCGCCGTCGACCACCAGATAGGCGGTGCCTTCGATGAGGTCGAGGCTGAACTTGCGCTCGGCCTGGGGCGTGCGGCTCGCATGCACCGGGCCGGTTTCTGCCATGCTGACGGGCGGGAAGGCGAGGGCGGCATCCTCGCGCCGCGGACGGCGCACCGGCAGGATCAGGGCGGCTTCCCCGGTGCGGACCGTCAGCGTCGCCTGGTCGCGCGCCGGCCAGGCCATGGGCCAGGCCGAGGTCGCGATCGACAGGCGAACGCGGTTGCCGGCGACAAAGGCATGGGCGCAGTCATTGAGCCTAATCCTGACGGTCTCGAAGATACCTGGGGTAAGGGGCTTGGGCTCGGCATGGCCATCCCGGTGGGTGAGGTTGAGGATGGCGTAGGAGACCCGTTCGGACGAGCCGTCCGGCGCGACATCGCAAAGCCGCACATGGATCTGCGCCGTCGGCTGGTCGGAGGCGATTTCCAGCACGAGTTCGGGCGCGCCGAGGATTTCGGTGCGGTCGGCGAGCTCCTTGGAGTCGAAGACGAGGGACAGGCCGTCGTCGAGGCGCTGGTCGGCGGGCGCCTCGCCCGGCAGGCCCGAGCTCATCCATTCGCCGCTGCCGGCACCGCACCAGAGCGGTGAACGGATGGCAAGCTCCGCGGCGGGGGCCGGCCGCCACCAGAGCTGGCCGGGCGACAGGAACATCGGGCGCCGGGTGATCAGGCGCGAGGGCCAGGAGGTCTCGCCGATCCAGCGGCCGTTGCGGCCTTCGTCCGACGTGCCGCGCTCCTGCATATAGGCCCGCAGCATCGGCTCGGACATGATGCCGTTGTGCTGCCCCTTGAGCCAGTGATCCCACCAGCGCAGGGCCTCCTCCAGGAAGCCGATGGCAGGACCGGGCGTGCCCTGATGCGGATAGTGATGGGCCCAAGGGCCGATCAGGCCGAGGCGCGGGCCGGGAAGATGTTCGATGAGGCGGGGTATCGCATTGGAATAGGCGTCCGCCCAGCCGCCAACCGCGAAGACCGGCACCGCGATGGCGGACCAGTCCTCGCACACCGAGCCCTGGCGCCAATAGGCGTTGCGGTGCTGCTGGCTGGCCCAGATCGCCGGAAAGAAGGGCAGGTGGTCGAGGCGCTGCTCCCAGGCCTCGCGCCAGCCCTCGCCGTGGAGCGAAGGCGTGGGCGGCAAGGCCTGCCAGGCCATCATCGCCGAGCCCCACCACAGATTGTCCGCCAGCAGGGCGCCCCCCATGAAATGCACGTCGTCGGCATAGCGGTCATCGGTGGAGCATACGCTGATCACAGCCTTCAGGGCCGGCGGCCGGCGGGCAGCCACCTGCAGGGCGTTGAAGCCGCCCCAGCTCTTGCCGATCATGCCGACCTTGCCGTCGCACCAGGATTGCTGCGCGATCCAGGCGATCACGGCGCAGGCATCCTCCTGCTCCAGCGGCAGATATTCGTCGTCGAGCAGGCCCTCGCTGTCGCCCGAACCACGCATGTCGACCCGGATGGCGGCGTAGCCATGCGCTGCGAACCAGCCATGCATCGCTTCGTCGCGCGAACGCGTGCCGTCCCGCTTGCGATAGGGGATATATTCCAGGATGGCGGGAACAGGCTTCGTCTCCGCTCCTTCCGGCAGCCACAGGCGCGCCGCCAGCTTGACACCGTCAGGCATGGCGATCGTCAGATGTTCGATGATGCGGACGGGATTGGGCATGGTTCACTCTGGATTGGCTGGACCGTTTCTCATAGCACGGTCGGGGAACGCAGGGCGACCACGGGCATTCTGTGACTTTGATCATCACGAAAGACACAAAGCGCCCAGGATGTTTCTAGACTACGCTGGCATTGAGGAGATGGCGGCGCAGCAGCGCGGCTGCGACTTCGAAATCGGCGGCCTCCAGCCGGTCGAGTATTTCCATATGCTCGCGGCATGAAATTTCCACGCGATCCCGGCCATAGGTCCAGTCATAGTTCGACAGGCGCCGCAGCCGCGACTGGCGCCGGACCGCATGAGCGAGGTAGCGGTTGCCGGATGCGGCGCCGATGCCTTCGTGGAAGGCCGCGTTGGTTTCGAAAAAGGCGATGCTGGCCGAAGCGCTCCACTGGCCCGCCCGGGCAGCGGCGAGGGCGGCGGCATGGCGTTCGCGCATGTCTTCGGCCCATCCAGGTCTCAGCTTGAAGCCGGGCTCGAGGATGGCGGCCGGCTCCACCAGCATGCGGAAACGATAGCTTTCCTGATTGGCGCCATCGTCCTGCAGAAGATCGGCGAAATGCCAGCCATAGCCGGCCTTGCGCTCGACGATATCGAGTTCCTCGAGCCGGGCGAGGGCGTCCCGCACGCGCTGGCGGCTGACGCCGTAGCGTTTCATCAGCTCGGCTTCCGAAATGTCGACCGGCAGGCTCTGGCGTTCATGGTCGTGGGCGATGCGCACCAGCAATTCATCATCGAGGTCGGTACTGCGCGAGGGGGGAGGTGCCGGCTGCGGCGGCAGGGCGATGAGCTCGACGCCCCGGTTGGGCCGGCGACCCACGAAGCCTCCTGCGGCGAGCTGGTCGAGGGCGGCCCGGATCGGCGTGCGGGAGACACCGAGCTCCTGGGCGAGGCGGTTCTCGTTCAACCGCGCCCCCGGCTGCATCGCCTCGTCGTGGATCAGCCGCACGATGCGATCGAGCAGATCCTGCCGCAGACGGGTCGACGGCTCCTTGACATCCAACTCAGATTGTTTCATGTAATCACAAAATACAATTTATGATGCGTGGACCTGTTCAGTTCTGATGTATCAGGTCCCGCTGCGACAATGAAGGCTCGGCCTTCATCACAGGCACATGCAAAGTGGGAGACGGTGGAAAATGAGTTCGCGAAACGCTGACGGCGCGGCGTCCTATCAGCCGCGGGTTCTGCCGCTTCCCCTGATCGAGGTTGCCGGTGCTCCGCGGGAGCGAGGCCGGCAATATGGCGAGCAGGCCGCCGCACGCATCCGGCGCGGCATCGAGCATTATTCGGCCCAGTTGGAGGCGGCCAGGCTGCCCTGGCACGAGGTGGAGGGGCTGGTCTCGCGCTTCGAGCCGACCATCCGCGATTTCGCCCCGGCCTATATCGATGAAATGCGCGGCATCGCCGAGGGGGCAGGGCTGCCCTACGCGGCCATCGTGCTGCTGAATGCCCGCACCGAAATTCTCAAGCTTGCCGAAATGCGCGAGAACGGCATTGTCGCGCCGCTCGAAGCAGACGGCTGCACCGGCGCCGTCGTCCTGCCGCAGGCGACCGCCTCGGGCCGCCTGCTCCATGCCCAGAACTGGGATTGGAAGGCCGAATGCGCCGAGACCGCTATCGTCCTGAAGATCCGCAGCGAGGACGGTCCCGACATTCTTACCTTCACCGAGGCGGGCGGGCTTGCGCGCAGCGGCTTCAATTCAGCCGGCATCTCCATCACCGCCAATTATCTGGAAACGGATCGCGATTATCGCCGCCTTGGCGTCCCGCTGGCCCTGATCCGGCGCAAGGTCCTGGAGCAGAAGCGCCTGGCCCTCGCCATGCATGCCGTCTACGCCACGCCGAAATCGGCGGCCAACAACATGATCGTGGCCCAGGCCAACGGCATCGCCATTGATTTCGAATGCGCCCCCGACGAGACCTTCCAGGTACTGCCGCAGGCCGGGCTGATCGTGCATGCCAACCATTTCCAGAGCCCGGTCGCCCTGTCCAAGCTGGTGGATCGCGGCATCGCCGACACGCCGGACTCGCTCTATCGCGACCTGAGGGTGAGGGCGCTGATCGAGCCTCATCTCGGCGCAGTCACCATGGATCATGTCAAGGCGGCTTTGTTCGACGATTTCGAGACGCCCTGGGCCGTCTGCCGCCCGCCGCATCGCGAAGGCTCCACCAATCTCTCGGCGACCGTCGCCATGATTGCGATGGAGCCTGCGCTCGGCGTGATGGAAGTGGCGATGCTGCCGGCCCTCAACCGCAGTTTCGAAACCTACCGCCTCGACATGAACATCCACATGCCGAGCAGCGGCATCCTGCCCCGGCGCGCCGCCTGACCTGCCGAGGCGGCGAAGACCGCCCGGTTCATCCCACCATCCCGACGACAAATCGCATAGGGAACTGACATGACGAACTTTCGGACCCTCGCCTGCGGTCAGATCTTTACTTGCGGACTGGCAGCCCTCGGGCTGCTGGCCGTAGCGCCGGCCGTGGCCCAGCCACAGGAAGTGCTGCGCATCCAGCTCAATGCCGATATCCGTTCGACCGATCCCGGCATCAATCGCGACGCCAATTCCGACGCGGTGGTGATGAATGTGCTCGAGGGTCTGGTCGCCTTTCGCGAGGATGCCTCCGTCGGCCCCATGCTGGCGGAGAGCGTGGAGACGTCGGCGGATGGGCGCAGCTACACCTTCAAGCTGCGCAAGGGCGTCACCTTCCACGACGGCACGCCGCTGACCGCCGCGGATGTGGTGTTCGACTGGCAGCGCTACATGGCGCCGCAGAACAATTGGCGCTGCCTGCCGGAATTCGACGGTAGCGGGCGCATGAAGGTCACCGGCGTCGAGACCGTCGACCCGCTCACGGTGCGCTTCACCTTGGCCGAACCCTCGGCTCTGTTCCTCACCACGCTGGCGCGGGTCGATTGCGGCGGCACCGGCATCTATGCGCGCAGCTCCGTCGGCGCCGACGGCAAGTGGATCAAGCCGGTCGGCACCGGCCCGTTCAAGTTCGAAGCCTGGGTGCCCGGCCAATATATCGACCTTTCCCGTAACGAGGCCTATGCCCCCTTGCCCGGCAAGCCCGACGGCTATGCCGGCAACAAGACGCCCAAGGTCGCTGGCGTGCGCTTCATGATCATTCCCGATCCCTCGGCGGCCAAGGCGGCCCTGCTCTCGGGCGGCATCGACGTCATTCCCGATATCGCCGTCTCCGACATGGCCGAATTGCGTGAGAACGCAGATGTGAAGGTGCAGAGCAAGCCGACCATGGAGCTCAACGCCATCCTGTTCCAGGTCAAGGATCCGCTGCTGTCGGATCCGCGCATCCGGCAGGCGCTCGCTCTCTCGCTCGATGTGCCGCAGCTCGTCCAGGCAGTCACCGAAGGCGAAGGCAAGCCGAACCGGTCGCTGATCCCCGTCAGTTCGGCCTATTACGGCGAACCCGAGGCAAAGATGCCGGAGCGCGACCTCGACGCCGCCCGGAAATTGCTGGCCGAGGCGGGCTATAAGGGCCAGCCGATCCGGATGCTGACCTCCAAGCACTATCAATATCTCTATGACATGGCCGTGCTGGTGCAGGCGATGGCAGAGGAGGCCGGCATCAAGATCGAGCTCGAAGTGCTCGATTGGGCGACGCTGCTCGACCACTACACCAAGGGTGACTATCAGGCCGCGGCCTTCTCCTATTCGGCTCGGCTCGATCCGTCCCTGTCCTTCGACATGGTCAGCGGCGACAAGGCCAAGGCGCCGCGCAAGGTCTGGGACAATCCTGCAGCCCTCGCTTTGCTCAAGCAGAGCACGCAGATCGCCGACAAGGCCCAGAGGCAGGCGCTGATCGACCAGATGGAGGCGATGTTCCGCACCGACGTGCCGATGATCGCGCTCTACAACCCAGCGGCCAAGGGGGCGACACGCGCGAATGTCCAGGGCTTCGAGGTCTGGTCACTCAGCCAGCCCAGGGGATGGGGCGTGACGCTGAAATAACAGCCCGTCCGACACCCCCCCGCTTGGCGAGGTAGTTCAGCAATGAAAGCACTGGCTCTCTATGTCGCACGCCGGATCCTGTGGGCGATACCGACGCTCCTGCTCGTGGCCATCATGGTCTTCGTGCTCGTCCGGCTGATCCCGGGCGATCCGGCCCAGGTCGCGCTCGGCGACAATGCCAGCGAGGCGCAGCTGGAGGCGCTGCGCATCGCCATGGGGCTCGACAAGCCGATCGTGGTGCAGTTCTGGTATTGGCTCCAGCACATGCTGCAGGGCGATCTCGGGCAGTCCATCACCAATGGCCAGGCGGTGCTGCCCTTGATCGTCGATCGCTTCAAGGTCTCGGCCATCATCGTGCTGGCCGCCGTGTTCCTGGCAGCCCTGCTGGCGGTGCCGGGCGGATTGCTGGCCGCCTGGAAGCAGAATCGGGCTGCCGATCTCGCCATCGTCTCCAGCGCCACGCTGCTGCTGTCGATCCCGAGCTTCTGGCTCGGCATGATCTTCCTGCTCGTCTTCGGCTCGAAGCTGCACTGGCTGCCGGTGGTGGGCTATGTGCCCTTCTCGCAGGATGCCGGCCAGGCCCTGCTCTATGTGATCCTGCCGATCGCCACGCTCGCTTTGATCGAGACCGGTGTGCTGACCCGCATGTCCCGCGCCAGCGCCATCGAGGTGCTCAGGCTCGAATATGTCATGCATGCCCGGGCGAAGGGCTTGAAGGAAAGCCGGGTGCTGCTGCGCCACGTGCTGCCCAATGCCTTCGCACCGACCTGGACCGTGATCGGCCTCACCCTCGGCAATCTGCTCGGCGGCATCGCGGTGCTCGAGACCGTGTTCACCTTGCCGGGCCTCGGCCGGCTGATGGTGGATTCGATCTTCTCGCGCGACTACCCCGTCATCCAGGGCTGCCTTTTGATGACGGCGCTGATCTATGTGCTGGTCAATCTGGTGGTGGACCTGTGCTACCCGCTGTTCGATCCGAGGGTCTCGGCGACATGAGCATGCTTCGCATCCCCCGTTTTCGCTTCAATGCCGTGCTCGGCGGCCTCTTTCTCGGCGTCGTGGTGGCGATGGCGCTGCTGTCGCTGGTCTGGACGCCTTATCCGCCGATGAAGGTGCATTTCACGGCACTGCTCAAGCCGCCCTCGGCCGCCCACTGGTTCGGCACGGACAAATATGGCCATGACGTTCTCTCCGGCGTGATGGCCGGGGCATCGATCAGCCTGGGCATCGCCTGCCTGTCGGTCGGCTTTGCCGTGGTGCTCGGCACCGCGCTTGGTCTTCTCGCCGGCTATCTCAAGGGAACGGCCGATCGCGTCCTGATGGTGGTCAGCGATGCTCTGCTGGCCTTTCCCGGCCTGCTGCTGGCGCTCGGCGTCATCGTCATCGTCGGGCGCGACCACAGCGTTGGGGCGATCGTGCTGGCCCTGGGTCTCGCCTATACCCCCTCCGTGCTGCGAGTGGTGCGCGGCACGGTAATGTCGGTGCGCGAGCGCGAATATATCGAGGCTTCGCGCGTCATCGGCAATTCCGAATGGAAAACGATGGTCAAGCATGTGCTGCCCAACTGCCTGGCGCCGATCATCGTGCTGGCGACCTCCATGCTGGGCTGGGTGATCCTGTCGGAAAGCTCGCTCAGCTTCCTCGGCCTCGGGGCGCCGCCGGAGATGGCGAGCTGGGGCAACATGCTGGCGGCGGCCCGGCCCTATATCGAGCGGGCGGCCTGGCTCGGCATCGCGCCCGGCCTTTGCCTCGCCGTCACGCTGCTCGGCATCAACCTGATGGGCGATGCCATCCGCGACCGTTTCGATCCGCGCATGGAGGGACAGCGATGAACGAGACGATCGCAAACCCGCTGCTCAGCGTGCGCGGCCTCACCATGGAGGGGCCCGGCGGCCTGCGCATCCTCGATGACGTCAGCTTCGATGTCGGGGCCGGGGAAATCGTGGCGCTGGTCGGCGAATCCGGCAGCGGCAAGACCATGGCGGCGCGCTCCGCCTTGCGGCTGGTGCCGCCGCAGGTGCGCCGCATCGCCGGCGAGGTGCTGTTCGAGGGCCGCGACGTCGACGGCCTGAGCACGGAGGCGATGCGCCGGCTGCGCGGCGGCTCGATCGGCATGATCTTCCAGGAGCCGATGGTCTCGCTCAATCCGGCCATGACCATCGGCGCCCAGCTTGCCGAGGGCCTGATGCTGCATCGCAAGGTCAGCGCGGCCGAGGCCGACAGCCTGGCCTGCGCAATGCTGGCGCGGGTGCAGATCAAGGATCCCAAGGGCTGCCTGAGCGCCTATCCGCACCAGTTCTCCGGCGGCATGCGCCAGCGCATCATGCTGGCCTCGGTGATGCTGCTGAAGCCGAAATTGCTGATTGCCGACGAACCGACCACGGCGCTCGACACGCTGTCGCAGCGCGAGGTGCTCCGGCTGATGGTGGAACTCACGCGGACCGAGGGCACGGCGGTGCTGCTGATCACCCACAATCTCGGCCTGGTGGCGCAATATGCCCATAAGGTCGTGGTGCTGCAGCGCGGGCGGCTGGTCGAACGGGGCGGCGTGGCCGAGGTGCTGACCCGGCCGCGCCAGGCCTATACGCGGGCCCTGCTCGATGCCCTGCCGAGGCGGGAGGACAACCGTAAGCCGGTTCCCGATGTGCCGGCCCTGATCGAGGCACGCGCGGTCAGCGTGCGCTTTCCGGGGTCCGGCGGGATGTTCTCGTCGACACCGCCCAAACTGGCGGTCGACGGCGTGTCGCTGGCCGTTCGTCCCGGCGAAGCGGTGGCCGTGGTCGGCGGCTCGGGCTCCGGCAAGACCACGCTAGGGCGGGCGATGATCGGCCTGCTGCCTTTGGCTGGCGGCGCGGTCGCCTTTCGCGGCGAGCCGATGGCAGTGGCGGAGCGGCAGCGCCGGCGTGATTTCCGCCTCAACTGCCAGCTCGTCTTCCAGGATCCCTATTCTTCGCTCGATCCACGCCAGCGCATCGGCGACATCGTTGCGGAGCCGCTGGCCCATGGACCACGGCTCGGCCGGGTGGAACGGCGGGAGCAGGTGGAAGCCATCCTCGCCGAGGTGGGGCTCGCCGGTTTTGCGGAGCGCTTTCCGCATGCCCTGTCGGGCGGCCAGCGCCAGCGCGTCGCCATTGCGCGGGCCGTGATACGCAATCCCGCCTTCGTGGTCGCCGACGAACCGGTGTCGGCGCTCGACATGACCATCCAGAAGCAGGTGCTGGAGCTATTTCGGCGCCTGCAGGACAAGCATGGCTTTGCCTGTCTCTTCATCTCGCACGACATGGCGGCGGTCTCGCAGGTCGCCGACCGCATCGTGGTGATGAAGGACGGCCAGATCGTCGAGCAGGGCAGCGTCGCCGAGATCTTCGACCGGCCGCAGCACGCCTATACGCGCGCCCTGCTGGAAGCGACGCCATCGCTTGCCGTCCCGCAGGCGATGTCGGCCTGAGGTCAGCGGGGCAGCCACGCTGCCACCGCCTGTCGTGCTGTCGTCAGCAACTGCGATGGGATGGACGGCGCAGATACTCGACCTCTGCATCGGCCATCTCCGCCTGGTCGCTGCCCGTCGACCAGGCCAGCGGCGAGGCCGGTGGCTCGACGTCGAAGAAGGGCTGGCCGATCAGGGCGTTGGCGATCACAGCGCTGCGCCATGCCATCAGGCTGAGCTGCGGTTCGGCGATGCCATGGCTGATCAGCCCGGCATTCAGGGCGAAGATGCGGTTGTCGGCGGGGCCATCCCATTTCACCGAGAAATCGGCTTCCAGCCGCAGCCGGCCCGTTCCGTCGATCGCGATGCGGTCCTGGATCGGGGCGAGGCAATCGGGCAGGCGATAGCTGTAGCCCGTGGCCAGCACGATCACGTCAGCCTGGCTGAATTCGATGCCGCCGTCGAAGCCGTTGCGCATCACCAGCCGGAAGCCGGCGGTGTTCTGCTCGACATCCAGCACTTCGCGATGCGGCATCAGGCGGGCCTGGGGACCGCCGCGCTCGATATGGCGCAGTGTGTAGAGGCGGCGGTAGATCTCCGACAGCGTGGAGGCCGAAACGCCGTCACCCGCCAGTTTCTCGCGCTCCACGGTGGACAGGCGTCGCCCTTCGGCGAGATTGTGGAAGTTGCGCACGTAATGCGGCGTGAACAATTCGTTGGTGAAGGGCGTTGCATCGAGCGGCTGGAAGTTCGGGCGCAGGCTGATCCAGTCGACCGAGGCCGCGGCGGCTTCACCCGCTCCGAGCAGATGAAGCAGGATCTCCGCGCCGCTCTGGCCGCCGCCGATCACCGCCACGCGCTTGCCCGCGGCGCGGGCGAGTTCGAAGGCGGCTCGCGAGGAGTGGAAATGGTTCTGGCCGGTCAGCTTGCGTACGAAGTCGGGCTGGTAGGGCTGCAGGCCGATGCCGAGCGCGACATTGCGGGCTTCGATCGTGCCGTTGCCCGTTTGCAGGATGAAGTGGCGGCCATCGAAGTCGAGGGCCTGGACGTCCTCGCCAAAGCGCAGGCTGTCGAGGCCCTTGGCGACCCAAGCCAGGTAATTGGCGAATTCCTGGCGCGGTACGTCGGCGAATTCGGCATTGATGAAGTCATAGAAGCGCCGATGCGCGACGAGATAGGCGATGAAGCTCCACGGGCTGGTCGGATTGGTGGCCGTGACCAGATCCTTTAGAAAGGAGGTCTGTAGCGTCACGTCGGGCAGCATCATGCCCGGATGCCAGTCGAAGCGCTCGCGCTTCTCGAAGAAGGCGGCTTCGACGCCGTCGATGGCGTCGAGCTGGGCGGCGAGGCTGAGGTTGAACGGGCCGATGCCGATGCCGGCGAGGTCGAGCGGATTGCGCTGTGTCATGCCTGAACTCCTGCGGATTTGTCGGCGAAGCCGCGGTCCCGCAAGGGGCGGGATTCGCGTTCGGCGAGATGGAGGGGATTGTCGAGTTCGCTGCCCAGGCTTGGCACAGGGCGGCGATTGGCGTCGCCATAGCCGATGGCGAGCCTGACGCGGTTGATGCAGATGCGTGGCACCTTGGGCGTGAAGAGATCGAACAGCTCGAAGCGTTCCGCCAGATCGGGATGGCGCGCCTGATAGAGGCGCAGGCGCTGCGCCAGCACGCCATAGAACTCGATCTCGGGAAAACGATCGTGGCTTGCGAGCGTATCGGAAAGAAAGCGCAGCACGCTGGCGAAATGCCCGGTCTGCAGATGCTGCAGGAGATGGGCAGCCGGCCGCTTCAGCAGGGTGTCGCGGATGGCAGGCTCGAGGTCGGCGGCCTCTTCGAAGGCCTGGTCGACGAGGTCGACATCGCCCTGCAGATCCTTCAGCGCGACGCCGCAGGGGATGGCGCCGTCGAGCAGTACGGTGATGTTCTGGCCGTGGGCGATGAAACCCACGCCGTAGCGGCAGAGGAAGTGGTAGAGCGGCAGGACCACGGCATCGAACAGGCGCGCCAGCCATTCGGCATGTGACAGCCCTGATGCTGCGATCAGGGCGCTGGCGAGCGGCACGCCGGCACAGTCGCTCTTGATGAGGGCACCGAGCATCAGCGGGCGCTGCCCGGCGGCGAGGCCGGCTTCCGGGCTCTCGCGCCAGATCACGCCCAGCATCTCGCGGAACTGGTAGGGAGCATCCGCGACGCGCTCATAGAGGGGGTGGGGGTAGAAGGCACCCGCGCATTCGCGCAGCACCAGCGCGTTGGCAAGCTCGGGATCCTGCCTGGCTTTGTCGGCGAGCCAGTTCGAGAAGGCGGGGCCGATCGCCATGTATTTGCCGGGCACGCCCCGCCAGGCCGAGGTGTTTAGAATGGTAAGCGAGAGCTTGAGGTGGAGCTTGGTCGGCGAAGTTGTATTGGCCAGGGTGCGCAGTGACTGCAGAGGACGGTAGGCGTCACCGAAAAGCCCGAGTGGCACGATGCGCCTGGCCGCGATCTCGCCGGCGAACTGTGCCACGATCATGTTGTCCCACTGCCAGGGATGCACCGGCAGGAGCATGAAGCGCGCTGGGTCGAGGCCCGCCGCCTTGCAGGCGGCCTGCAGCCTCTCGCGCTCGTCCTCGCCAAGGGAGGCGGCGAGCAGCGCCTCCTCGTCGATGTCCCCGGCCAGGCTAAGGCGGCAGCGGCTGCGGTCCGCGGCCAGCCAGAACAGCTGGAAGGTCGGCTGGAACTCGGGCGCGTAACGGGAGAAGTCGCTCAGGCCCCAGCCGATCCGGCCCTTGCTGGCCGGCGCCTTGGGGTGGCCGTCGAGATAGGCCTGGACCTGATCATCCGGCAGGGTCAGCAGATGTTCGCATTCGCCGGATCCGGCCATGGTCGCGATGCGGGCATCCGCCAGCAAGGTGCTGAACAGCTCCTTGGCGTAGATGCACAGCGTGTCCGGCTCGATATCCAGGGTTTCGCGGGCATCGAGCATGAAGCCGGCGGCATCGTCGGCCGGGCACAGCGCGGCGCCGTCCTGCCGCATCAGGCTGGCGGCGTCGATCGACAGATTACCCCAGATGCGGCGCACGGCCTTGAAGCGATAGGCGACCCCTCCGGCAAAGCGCAGGATCCACTGGGTTCCCTCGGCATTGGCGGGCTCGGGTGCCAGGCCCTCCTCGAAGGCGAGTTCGCTAATCGCCTTGGCGATGACGGCCCGGTTCAGCGCCAGCCAGAGCCCGGCATCGATCGGGCTGCCGTCGGGCAGGGGGCCAAGGGTTGGCGTGCCCTGGCTCATAGCACCACCTCCCGGAAGAAGCGCTCACGCTGGCAGCACACCAGCGCCGCGCGCTTATGCGGGAAGTCGAATTCCTTCACCTTGTCATAGGCGGTCTGGGCGCAATAGCTCAGCATCTTCTGGTGCGAGGCGCGGGGCTCGCCGACCACCCGGCGCGTGCGTGGCTCGTCGAGGAACAGGCTATGGGTCACCGAGCGGAACCAGGTGCCGGTCCTGGCGCGGCCGAGGTGGCGGGAATTGCCGATCAACCCGTGCCAGCCGCGATCATAGTCTTCCGCGTCGTAGAAGGGGCCGAGCCGGTCTTCCTTGGCCCAGTAGAATTCGAAATAGCCGGAGGGCTCGTCGCCCAGGCTGCCGATCACGCCGAAAATGTGCGGGTCGGCTTCCTGCTCGGCGAGATAGCGGTCGAGCTCGGCCTCGCTCTGGGCCAGCTCCCAGAAGAAGGCGACGCGGGGCTGGTTCATCCAGCCATGGAAGAGCTTGAGATCGCGGCGGCGATCGATGGCCCGCATCGACAACGTGGTGCCGAGTTCCGGAATCCAGCGCCGATAGAAGATGCCGGTCGGCTGCGGCGGCCGCAGGGGCGGCAGGCGATCCTGCGGGCCGATGGCGGAGCGGATCTCGGGAAAGGCCCGCAGCCCTTCCGGCCGGTGCCAGAGCAAAGGCAGCTGGTAGAAATGCTCGCGGGCGATGCGCACGGCGCTCGTACTGGTCGCGTCGTCCGTCACGGTCTGCGCAGTGAGGGGCAGCAGGGCCGGTTTGCCGGCGACATCGGGCAGGTGCAGGGCAACCATGGCAGGAAAAAGCTGGAAAGCGGCTTCCACCAGGATGGCAATGACATGGATATCGCCGGGATGGGTCGCATCGGGCTGGTGGATGACCAGAATGCCCGGGCCATCTCCTTCGGGCGCGCGCAGCCCGGCACGTCCGATCGTCGCCGAGCCGGCCTGCGCCGTCAGCTCAAGGCTGCCATCCGCCTGCAGGCGGCTCTCGATAACGGCTTCGCCGTCGAGGCGAAGGGGCCAATGCTGGCTGGGGGCGGGGGGAGCGGCGACTTCGGCGGGAGCGATCTTCATCTGCAGGGTCATGCCACGGCCTCCGCGATGGGGTTGCTCAGGGGTACATAGCCGGCAAGGGGATCGGTCACTTCGGTGTTTTCATTGATGTTGCGGAAGCAGATCATGAAGTTTCCTTTGCTGCCGAGCGTCGGCGCGGTGAGGAGGTAGGTGAGGCAGGCCTTGTCGGCGAGCGGCAGGGCGGCGAGCTCCTCGAGGAAGGCCCGCAGATCGCCGATCAGGACGTCCTCGGCGATGAGGCGCGAGGTGCCGAGCGCGCCGATCACCGCGAAGACCGAATTGACGAGGAGGTAGTAGCCCACGAGCTGGGCCGCTTCGTCCGAGTTGAAGATATGGCCTGCCTTCATCGGGCTGCCGGGAGCCTTCCTGGCGAGCTCGGGCAGGAACTCGCGGATATAGCCGGTGCCCTGGCAGTCACGGAAATGCACGGCCACCGGCCAGCCTTCGGCAAGTTCCACCACGATGTTCTGCTGATGCGCACCGAAGAGGAGGCCGATATCGGCCTGGATCAACAGGAAGGGCGCGACGACCTTGTCGAGGAACTGGCGGAACCAGCGGCGTGCCACCGCAGCGGGATCGGCCGGCTCCTGCCCGGCAATGCGCCGGATGATGGTGGCAAGGGCGCTGTCATGCCCGTCGGGATAGATCTCGCAAAGAGCGGCCAGCACGGCGGCTGGCGGCTGGCTTGCTCCCTTGAACGGGTTTTCGCGCAGGATCACCGTGGTCTGCGGCAGGGCCTTGCCGTCGGCATCCTGCAGCAGGAGATAAGCGGGTTCGCCCATCACCCTGAAGCTCGGGAAACGCCGGGCGATGGTCCGGCCGACTTCACCGGCCAGGAGGCGGTCGATCTCGATGCCGCGCTCGCATTCGCGGGTTTCGATGACCCGGCGCGAATTGGTGAGGCGCAGGCTCAGCGAGAATTTCAGCATCCAGTCGGCGTGCGGGGCATGGATGGCGCGCAGCGAGGAGGTCGCTTGCCAAAGCGAGCCGGCATGGCCGAGATCCTTCAGCAGGCCGCGACGGAACAGCCCGTCAATGGCCGGGTCGAGCGCCAGCTGGGCGGCCTGCCAGGGATGCATCGGCAAAAGAACGCGGCCCTTGGCGGACTGCACGACCTCCGGATCCATCGCAGGATCGCCGGCGGCCAGGTTCTGGCAGAGCTCGGCCGCGGTCTGGGTGCGCGAACTGTCCTGAAGCACCAGAGCCGGATCGGCAGCCCACCAGCGCAAGGCGAATCCTTGCCGATATTCGGGGGCGAAGCGCCGGGAATCCTCCAGGGTGAACTGGTCCCGGCTGCGCGGCGTGGGATGCACGGCATGGCCGAAGCGCAGCGAGCCCTCCGCCTCGGCGAAGCTGGGGTCGCGCTGCGCGAAATAAGCATCGGGGGACGGGACGCGTGCCGCCACATCCTCGATGTTCCGGATGCTGTCGAGCACCCGCGACAGGAAGGTCAGGCTCCTGTCCTTGTCGCCGCTGCCGACGATGTCCGGTTCGCTGGCGAGCAGGAAGACGAACTCCTGGAAGCTGATCGGGCGCGGCGGCGCGGTGCCCGAGAATTCCAGGAAGGGCGGACGGAAGCCGTGATAGGCCGCCCGCGATCGATGCGTCATCTCGATGGCGACATGGCCGCCCCGGCGCGGCAGGGGAAAGCGGGCAAGAAGGCGACCGCGCCCGGCGCTGCTCTCTTCATGTTCCACGGTCCAGCCCTGCCATTCGCGCATCAGGCTGTTCAGGAAGGCGCGCGTGGAGACGTCGTGGGCGGTATCGATGGATCGTCTGATCAGGTCGATGGCGTTCATGGTGTTCCTTTTCGGAAGAACTCCAAATTGCAAAGAAGTTACATAAATAACTACTTGTACAATTTATAATATTTTTACAAGTTTTCTAAAATTACTGTTGAATTACCTAGAGTTTGTTTTTAGTTGGATCAAGGAAATTGTTTGGAGAAAAGCATGGCCTCCGATGCCGCCCTCTCTGTTTCGCGCGCGGACAGCCTTCGCCTGACGCTGATCGCGGCCTCGTCGGGCTTCGGCCAGTCGGCCCTGCTGGCGCTGGTACCGATCGTCACGGAAAGGACGGGGCTGGCTTCGCCGCAGATCGGCGCCGTCGCCTTCCTGGGCGCAGCGGTTTTCCTGGTGGCGGCTCCGCTCTGGGGGCATCACGGCGCGGCCTGGCGGATCAGGCCGTTCTTCGCCGGGCTCGCCTGCCTGATGATTGCAGGCCAGGGCCTGTTCCTGGGGGCGCTCTATGTCGGTGTGCCTGCAGCCGCGCTCGGGCTGCTCCTGGTCTCGCGCCTGCTCTACAGTGTCGGTGCTGCCGGGGTGATGCCACACGCTCAGGCCGCCATCGTGCAGCGTAGCGTCGCCGAGCGTCGGCCGGCCGCGCTTGCCAATCTCAGCGCCGGCCTGAATGTCGGCCGCATCGCCGGTTCCCTGGTGACGCTGGGCGCGGGAGCCGGCGTCATCGTGCCCGTCGTCATGATGGTTGTCAGCCCGGTGCTGCTGCTGTGCGCGCCGAACCTGCCGGCGGCTCCCGCAGTCGGCAAGAAAGGCGAAACCTCGAGCAGGCGTGCCGATATCCGGCGTGTCCTGCCGTTGCTTGCCGTCGGCTTTGCGCTGACCTTCGGCTTCGGCCAGATCCAGCTCGTCCTCGGCCTGTTCCTGCAGCATCGCTTCGGCCTCGATGCCATTGCCGCCGCGGGCCTGGGAGGCGCGACCTATGCCGCGGTTGCAGTCGCCATGATCGCGACGCAGATCCTGCTCGTGCCGCGCCTTGCCTTCAAACTGGGGCGCAACATGCGCTGGGGCGTTGCGGGCTTCGCACTGGGGTGCCTGGCCATTATCCTGGCACCGCTGCCCTGGCTGGTGCCGGCCGCCGCGGTCTGGGCCGGCATCGGGTTGGCGGTCGCGACGCCCGCCTATACCGCCTGCCTTAGCCAGCGTGTTACGGCGCATCGCCAGGCGGGGGCCGCCGGCTGGCTCGCCAGCACCCATGCCGCCGGGCAGGGTCTGGGCGCGCTCTGCGGCGGCGCGGCCTTCGCCTTGTCGCCGGAGCTGCCCTTCGCGATGGCCGTCGGCATTGCGATCGCAACCTGCCTCGCTTTGCCGCTTCTGGATGACCGCGCCGAGGACGAGATGCCCCGGGATGAGGTATCTCGGGATCATGGCGTGGCTCCCTGAGGGCGGGCCACATTCGCCAGCAACCTGATGGTGGCGAGAACGGCGATGGCCGAAAGGGCGGTGGCCAGGCCGAAGAGCGCGCCATAGCCCATGAGGTCGGCGAGCTTGCCCGAGATCAGCGACCCGACGAGATAGACCACCATCTGGGCGCAGGCCAGGATGGTGAAGTCGGTGCCGGGCTGGTCCGATGACGTCACCGTCATGAACAGGCTGTAGAGCGCGACGATCTCCATGTAGCGGATGAAGGTCTGGAAGCCTGCGGCGCCGAACAGCGGCCAGGCCCCGGTGACCACGCCGAGCGCATGAGCGGCGAAGAGGGCGAAGCACAAGGTGCGCAAGCCGCCGAGCAGGCCGAGCGTGGCGGCGGTGCCGCAGCGCTTGACCAGGAGGGCAGCGATCGCCGATCCGGCAAGGCCCGCCGTCGCCGCCGATACGCCTGAAAGATAGCCGATACGGTCGAGCGGTACGCCGGCATCGACGAGATAGGGGCCTTCCATCGCCTTCACCAGGCCCTCGCTCATCCGGTAGATCAGCGCGATCCACAGCACGGTGCGGATTTCCGGGCGTCGGAGGAAGCCCATGATGGAGGGGCGCGTCAGCCGGTCGGACGGCGAGGCGGGGGCCTCCCACATGGCGAAGGCGGCGATCAGCGGCAGGGCCGAAAAGGCGGCGATGACCAGAAGCATGCCGGCCCAGCCGATATGGTGGTAGAGCACCAGGCCGAGCGTGCCGCCTATCACCACGCCGAAGGCCACCGAGCCGCCCTGGATGGCGTTGCCGATGGCGCGGTCCTCCGGCGCCAGATATTTGGCGGCATAGCCGTCGGTAGCGATGTCCTGGGTCGAGACCAGCAGCGCGGTGACCAGGCCGATTCCCAGAATGCCGCCGACATGGGTTGGGCCAAGCGGCAGCAACGCCAGGATGGAGGCGATCACGCCGAGTTGGGTAAGGATCACCCATCCTGCCCGATGCGCCCGGGCGAAGGGCCGGATGCGATCGACCAGGGGCGCCCACAGGAATTTTAGCACCAGCGGCAGGAAGAGCAGGCTGAGATAGCCGATCGCCGTGCGCGAGACCCCTGCCTCGCGCATGATGGGGGGCAGGGCGGCGGCGATCAGGTAGGAGGGAATGGCCTGGGCCAGATAGAGGCCGCCGAGGACCGCGAACAGGCGCAGGCGGCCGGGCCTGGAGGCAGGGATATCCTGGGCAAGCGCCGTCATGCCGTCTCCATATGCTGCGTGATGAAGCGCCTGGCCGCCTGTTCGTCGCAAGTCGCGGTCAGCGGCATCGACCACAGGCGCTGGAAGGTCTCGATCATGCGCGGGTTCGCGTCCGGCCGGACGATCGCCAGCGCGAGGCAATGGCGTTCGAAGCGCTCCCGCGTTGCCTTGAACCAAAGGGCCTGCTCGCGTTCGCCGGCCTGGGAGAGCCCGCCGCCGCCGGCGAAGACGGCCAGCAGGGCAAAGGTGCTGTCCCTGCGGCCGATTTCGATCAGCGCATCGAGATAGGCGCGCTCGTCGCGATCCTCGTAGGGCGGCAGGTAGCGCAGGATCAGGAGCGCGCCGTGCTTGTCGAGTTCCACCATGATCAGAACGTCTTGCGGTAGCCGAGCGTCACCGTACGGCCCCAGGAATAGACCGGGAGGTTGCGCACGGAAGTCGCGGTGGGATTCTGGAAGCGGGTGTCGAACAGATTGTCGACGGACACATAGGCCTCGCCGCCCTTCACCGGTGCTGACAGGGCTACGTTCATGGTGGCGCCCGGCTTGATCTTGTAACGGGTGCCCTTGAGGTCGATCGCCTTGTCGCGGCCGGAGAAGCCCTCGCCCTCCACGCGCACCGACACGCCATTGTCGAAGACGTAGCTGGCATAGAGCGTGCCGCGGAAGGGGGTGGCGATGCGGTTGTTGGGCAGCCAGCTGTCGAGCTTGCCGTCCTTGTTGGAATCGTAGCGCCCCTCGCGATAGCCGAGCACGGTGCCGATGGTCAGCTGGTCCGTCGCCGCATATTCGCCGGTGAACTCGCCGCCATAGATGAATTCCTTCTGCTGCGAGATGGTGTTGGTGATGGGATCGAAGGTCACGCCCTGGCTGGAGGTGGAGATGAAGCCCGTCAGGCTGCCCTTGAAGCGGTCACGGCTGCCGCGGATGCCGAGTTCGTAGTTGTTGACGATCTGGGCCTCGGGACTGATGGAGGCATAGGAAACACTCGCGCCGGCGGGAAGGCAGTTCGGCCGGGCAATCGGGCAGGCATAGGCCGTCGACAGGCCGGCGCGGCGGGTATAGGCGCCGACGTCGGGCAGGGCGAAGCCCTGCGAGAAGCCGCCGAAGATCTCGCTGGTTTCGGTGAGCTTGAAGGTGCCGCCGATATTGAAGGTCGGCTTGGAATAGGTGAAGCTCCCACCGGTGACGCGCAGTGCCGGCAGCACGTATTGTCTGGAGGCGACGACGGTATAGGCGGCCGGGCGGGTGAAATCGTCGACGTCGAGGGCGAAATGCTCGAAGCGCACCCCGCCGCGCACGGTAAGGCGATCGGTCAGCGGCACTTGCAACTGGCCGAAGGCCGCGGTGGTGACCTGCTGCAGCGGCGTGAAGACATCCTGGCCGTTGGTCAGGGTCTGATGGGTCTTTTCAAAGATGAGATCGCTGCCCCAGGTGAGCTTGGCGCCCTGCCAGATGGTATCGAGGGGCGTGTCGATGGTCAGGTTGACGCCGCCGCGGTCCGAATAGAGCGTGGTCTGATTATAGGGGCTCGTCGGGTCGGCTGGATTGAAGGAATAGTAGACCGGATTGTTGTATATCGGATCGAAAGTTGAATAATTGAAGCGCTTCTTGATGTTGTTGTAGAATCCGACGATGTTGAGGCTGCCAAGCGCGAAATCCTTGTCGCTATAGCGCAGCGACAGGGACTTGGTGTCTTCGAGTACGCTCTCTCCCGTATAGGGCCGGGCAAAGTCCGGGCGAGCATAGGGCGGAGAATAGGCGGTC
The DNA here is from genome assembly GCF_052045555.1 of Labrys sp. 22185. Taxonomy (NCBI): domain Bacteria; kingdom Pseudomonadati; phylum Pseudomonadota; class Alphaproteobacteria; order Hyphomicrobiales; family Xanthobacteraceae; genus Labrys; species Labrys sp. 22185. Next base: position 23,909 of record NZ_JBQEPH010000024.1, read on the forward strand.
AGATAGCGCGGCGTCTGGTTGAAGTAGTACCAGCCTGCCGAGAATTCGAGCCGCTTGCCGGCGTCGAAGTCATAGCCGAACTTGGCGAGAAGATTGACCCGGCCGAAACGGTCGCCGCCGCCCTGGCCCAGCATGGCGTCGGATGGCAATTCCCGCCCGGAACCGTCATAGGTGCGACGCCCGAGATAGCCGCTGCCGCTCAGGACATAATCGAGCCCATTCTCGGCCTTGCCGGAGATGCTGGCGGACAGTTCCGGCGCCACCGAATCCACGGCATTCGCCGTGAAGGCGCGCAGGGCCGTGTTCACGGTGATGCGGGGCTTGCCGGGTTCAGCCTTCTTGGTGATGAAATTGACGGTACCGCCGGTGGCGCCAGCCCCATAGAGGCTGGACGCGCCGGCCACCATCTCGATGCGCTCGATCGAGTTGAGGTCGATCAGGGACAGGATGCGCGAAACGTCCCGCAGCGGGGTGCTGAGGGGAACGCCGTCGACCAGCACGAGCAGGTCACGGCCGCGATAGCTTTCGGAAGCGCCCGAGACCGTCTGGTTGGAAACCGAAAAGCCCGGCACCAGCTTGGCCAGGGCCGCCGACGCGCTCGAGCTTTGCTGGAGCTGCTTGTCGATTTCCTGCCTGTCGATCACCTGGACCGATTGCGGAATATCGGAGACGGATCTTTCGGCGCGAGAGGCGGTAACGGTAACCGGATCGAGCTCAATCGGCTGCTCCTGCGACTGTTGTGCCAGTGCAGGCGAAACAACCGATAGAAACATGACCGCCGATACGGATATCTTGCCCATGATGAATTTTTAGACCTCCAGCCACTCTCGATCCGAAACTAAGTTATATTTGGCGATTCCAGACGAATTCCTGTTGTATATTCATAGTACATTCCCAGTTTATAACGATTATAATCTGGGTTTGGATGGCATATACTTCTGGATATCCGACCTTTCGCGCTCTATATTGATGAGCGGTCTTACTTGTCGAGTTGTTTGATTTCTTGGACTTGGGCGCATTGATTGATGGACTGAAGCGAACTGGAGGCGCGGATCACGCCGTTTTGACGCCGCGAGAGCCCTTTGCGGGAAGGCTGCGGCCTGTCTGGCTGCTTGGGCACGGGCTGACGAGCGAGGAACTGGCGCTGGTCGAACTGCGGGCCAGCGGACGCTTGGCTGCGCAGCGCAGGCTCGGTCCATCGGATCCGGTCTTGCTCGGCGCCCGGGCATTGCTGCGCCTCGATCCCGATATCGGTCCGATCTCCTGCTTCTCGCCGCTCCAGGACAGCGAACTCGTCCTCGATGCCGCGGGTCTGGATAGCACCGAAGCCGGCGCAGGCGGCATGCTGTTGCGTCCCTCCAACGGCCGAATGGAGGTGGTGCGGGACGGGCAGCGCACCGTCGTCTCGGCCAGGGAGGCGATCTTCCTGGCGGGAGGCAGGCCTGCAAGCGTCTGGCTGAGGCATGTCGACCGCGTCGATTGCCTGATCCTGGCGAGCGAACGCATCACCGCGAACATGCTCGAATGCTCGGCCAGTCTGCGGGTCTTCCCGCAAAACAACGACACGCTGGTTCTGCTCGGCAACTACGGCGCGGCGCTGATGCGCGGCCTGCTGCCGATGAGCGGTCCGGTGCTGCTGCAGCATGCCTGCGCCTATATGGGCGATCTCGTCGACATCCTGTGCGGCGAGGCGGAGGCGCAGACGCCGCATACCGTGCAGGATCGCGCAGCCGCGCGGCTGAACGCCATCAAGTCGGATATCGAGGCCCATCTCGACGACCAGGCGCTCAATGCCAGCCAGATCGCCCTACGGCACGGCATCAGCACACGCTATCTCCAGAAGCTGTTCGAGGGAGAACGCGAGACCTTTTCGGAATTCGTGCTGCAGCGCCGGCTCGACAGGGCGATGCGCCGCCTGCAGTCGCCGGACGAGCGCAAGCGTTCGATCAGCGAGATCGCTTTCGATGTGGGTTTCGGCGACCTGTCCTATTTCAATCGCACCTTCCGCAGGCGCTTCGACACCTCACCGCGCTTGGTGCGCGCCAAGCACCGCTCCGTGCTCGCCCCCCCAGCGGGGAGCGAATTGCCGGATGCGGGCAGCGCTTGAGCGTGGACTGTCCCGGTTCGCGACCATCCATATCGACGGCCTCGAACCACCGGCCGGAATCGGCCGTCTTGTCGCGCCTTGTTTCAGTGGGCCGTCGCGGAGGGGGGCTTCATCCGGGTCATGGTGTCCAGGGCGCAGGGGCTGACGGGTGCGATGAACAGCCCGACCCTTGCGAGAGCCTTGGCAAGAGCGGTGGTGGCATCGAGCGCCCGGTGCAGGCCATCGCTCTTCAACAGGTAGGAGGCGGCGTGGAGCAGCTGGACCCTGTCGTCGCGCTGCGCCGCATCGACCATGGCAAGCACCAGGCATTCGTCGCGGCACAGGGCACGGCAGGCGGCCGGCCGCCAGCCGATCTCATTGTCGGCCGTTGCCCGCAGCGTGCGCACGAAATGGTGGAACTCGCCGAACAGCGGCTTGGCGTTTTCTTCCGGCATCTCGCGCGCCAGCCCTTCCCAGGCGATATCCCAGCAGGCGGCATCGCCGGTGGCATAGCCCGCCATCCAGCAGCGGAAGACGGAAAAGAGCAGGTTCTCGGCCGGAGCGTCGATATGATAGCCGACGGGGCGTGCGACGTCGGGGCTTGGCAGGGTCATGATGGTGTCCTTCAATCCGCGGGGTTCAAGGTCCCGGCATTGGCAACGGCGCGCATAGGACCACACCGAGCTGACTTGTTCAAGAAAATCTCTTTTTATTTCAATAGTTTATAGAAGTTCCAGGGTGCACGGCCGACTGCACGCCCTCGGGCGCTGGAGCAGCAGCGATCAGTCGCGCCGGGTTGCTCCGGCTGCCGGGAGTTCGCGCTTCTCGCGGCTGCGGACCTCAGCCGTCTGCGCGAGGATCCAGTCCCGGAACACTCTGATCTTGGGCGTCGTGCGCCGCGCTTCGGCGTGCACCAGCCAGTAGCCATCGCCATCAGACCCGGTGACGTCGAAGGGCTGGATCAACTGGCCCTTGTCGAGGAAGGCCGCGTAGAGGTTGTGCGTAAGCATCGCCGCGCCCTGGTCGGTGATCGCTGCAGTCGCCTCATAGGCCTGGGTGCCGAAGGTCGGGCCGGGAATCACCCGATCCGGCTCGAATCGTGCTCCCGCTGCCTTGAACCAGACCTCCCACCAGGGATCCTGCGGGCAGCACAGGGGAACCTTGTAGAGGTCCTCGGGCGCACGGATACCACCGACCTTCTCCGCCAGTGCAGGGCTGAGCATCGGCGAATAGTCGGCCTTGAACAGGTAGTGCGCCGATAGTCCGGGCCATTTTCCGGCGCCGACACGGATGCCGACATCCACGTTTTCGCGAGCGATATCGAGGGAGCGGGATGTGACGTCCATCTTCACGGCAAGATCGGGATACATCAACTGGAATGTTCCAAGGCGGACGGCAAGCCAGTTCGACGCGAAGGTATCGATTGTCGTGACCGAGAGCACGCCGGAGGCGCCGCCCTTGGTTGCAAACCAGGCGTCCGACAGGGTTGAAAACGCATTCGAAACCAGGGGGGCGAGCTGCTCACCCGCTTCGGTCAACGCGATCTGCCTGGTTTTTCTGATGAAAAGCGGTGTTCCGGCGCGTTCCTCGAGAACCTTGATCTGATAGCTGGCAGCCGATTGGGTCATGCCGAGCTCCTCGGCCGCCTTGGTGAAGCTGCCGAGCCGCGCGGCGGCTTCGAAGACTCTGATGGCGCCCAGAGGCGGCAAATCCCACGGCATAATGCATCAATCCAGTTGATGCATACTACGCGACGTTCGATTGGAATCCAAGGCTCGGCGGCGGCAGGATGTCTCCATCGCTCTAGCCTAAAAGGACCATGAACATGACGAAACACATCAAGCGCCACAGGTTTTCGATCCTCGACTTTTTCGCCGCGCCGTTCCGGTCGCGTGCCCACCGCCTGCTCGATCCCCGCGACCTCTGCGACGACCTGAAGCGCGACCTTGGCCTGGTCGACGGAAACCGGGTTGTCGGCGGTGTCCGCTGGCGCTGACCCGCATTGCCGACGCGATGCGACAGGATGGGGGAAGGCCCATCCGGAAGAAAGGGGAGGCCATTGTCATGAACAGGACGACCAAGGCGCTCGAACAGTGCCGCCAGACCATTCAATCCTATGAGGGCTGCGCGGATCGCTACTATGCCCGCATTCCCGAAATGCCGAATCTGCGCGACCAGACGGCATTGCGGCGCATCGCCGAAATGGCAGGACGTGGCGGATTGATCCTGGAGGTCGGGTCGGGGCCCGGCCGCGAGGCGGATTTCCTGGAGACGCTCGGCGTCACGGTGCGCCGCACCGATGCGACCCGCCGCTTTCTCGAGTTGCAGGCCACTCGCGGCAAGCATGGCGAACGGCTCGACATCGTCACGGACGATCTCGGCGGTCCCTACGATGCCGTCGTCGGCCTATGCGTGCTGATCCACGTTCCCCGCGATCGGATCGATCACGTGCTGGCCAAGGTTGCCGCGTCGCTGCGTCCCGGTGCACCTTTTCTCGTCTCGATGCGCGATGGCGACGGGGAGACCGTCGGAAACTTCCATACGGTCTATTGGCGACGCGATGCGTTTGCCTTGCGGCTCGAACAAGCTGGCCTGACCTTGCTGTGGGACGAGTTCTCCGTCGATCCGGATGGCGATCCCTGGAACACCTTCCTGGCCGTCAAGCCTTGAAACGGGCGTTGCCGGGGTGTCGCAAGGGGCTTCGCGGCGTTGACTTTCCCCATGGCCGGGCGCAGAGGCAAAGGTTCCCGCCTTTTTTCCCGGTTTGCCTGCGATGCCCAGCCATAAAGTCATCTATGATACCGATCCCGGCGTCGACGACGCCATGGCGCTGTTCTTCCTGCACTATCACCCCGACATCGAACTCATTGGCATCACCACCTGCCATGGCAATGCGCCGGTCGAGATCACCACGCGCAACGCGCTCTATCTCAAGGAACGCTTCGGCATCGATGCGCCGGTGGCGCGCGGCGCGGCGGGCCCGGTGACGGGAGATAACGCCCATCACGCCGCCGTCGTCCACGGCCATAACGGCCTCGGCGAGGTCGAGATCCCCGCCGAGATTGAGGCGCAGGCGATCGACATGCCCGCCCATCGCTTCATCATCGAGACCGTGCGCAAGCATCCCGGCGAGATCACGCTGCTGGCGGTGGGGCGCATGACCAATCTGGCCCTGGCCCTGCGCGAGGATCCCGAGATCGCGGGCCTGGTCCGCCAGGTGGTGGTGATGGGTGGCGCCTTCGGCTATCGCGGACATCTGGGCAACGTCACCCCGGCGGCCGAAGCCAACATCCATGGCGATCCGCATGCTGCCGACGAGATGTTCGCCGCAGCCTGGCCCGTTACCGTCATCGGCCTCGACGTCACCCACGAAGTGCTGATGCCGCAGGACTATCTGCGTCGGCTCGGGGAGGAGGCCGGCGAGGTCGGCCGCTTCATCTGGGACATCACCCGCTTCTACGAGAACTTCTATCTCGACAAGGGGCTGGCCGGCATTTCCGTGCATGATGCCTCGGCGGCGATCTATCTGGTGGCGCCGGACTTGTTCGAGACCCGCTCCGGCCCGGTCCGGGTGGTGTGCGAGGGGCTTGCCTTCGGGCAGACCATCCAGCGGCCCGCCGGGATCGGCTTCCCGCCCAATGACTGGGATGGCCGTCCCAGCCATGCCGTCTGCATCGAGGTCAAGGACCAGCCTCTGCTCGATCTCTACCGGGAAACCCTGCTGAGATCGGCTTAAAGAGCGGACGGGACGTCCATAGGCGCTAAGATAAGGCGAGAGGCGCGAGGCCGGCCCCCCCTTCGCCCCGTTTACGGGGAGAAGGTAAGGATGAGGGGCGGCGCGACCTCACAAACTGACGCCTTCCGTAGCCCCTCACCTCCATCCTCTCCCCGTAAACGGGGCGAGGGGGCTCATATGTCGAGCTCGATCTCCAACCGCCTCATCTCGCCCAACCCCTTATCTTAGTGCCTATGGACGGGACGTCCGCGGTCCCAGCCCTACCGCTTCCAGCGCGAATCTTGCAGGCCTTGTCCGGGAAACGCCGCGGCTGGGACCGCGGACGTCTTGTCCGCCCCTACCTGGCGGCCAGCCAGGTTTCGATGCCCTTCGCCGCCGCCACGCCGGTGGCGAAGCAGGCCTGCAGCAGGTAGCCCCCGGTCGGCGCCTCCCAGTCCAGCATCTCGCCGGCGACGAAGACACCGGGAAGCTTTCGCAGCATGAAATGGCCGTCGACCTCGTCGAGCACGATACCGCCGGCGCTGGAGATCGCGCGTTCGAGGCCGCGCTGCGCCGTCACCTTCAAGCGAACATGCTTGATCAGACGGGCCAAGGGGACGGGATCGCGCGGCAGCATGTTGCCGGTGGCCTCGCGCAGCAGGCCGATGGCCGCCGGCGCCAGCTTGGCGGCCTTGCGCAGATAGGTGGAAAGGGACTGGCTGCCCTGAGGCCGGTCGAGCAGGCGAGCTAGCGCCGTCTCATCGAGATCGGGACGCAGGTCGATCTCGATCTCGGCATGGCCGTGCGTGGCGATCGAACTGCGGATGAGGGGAGAGAGGGCATAGATCGCGCCGCCCTCGAGCCCCTGTTCGGTGACGATGGCCTCGCCGCGGCGCGTGGTGCCGGCGATGGAAACGGCAATGCGCTTCAGCGGCTCGCCAGCCGATTTCTCCGAATAGGCCGGGCTCCAGGCGATTTCGGCGCCGCTGTTCGACGGTGCAAGCTCGGCGACGGTGACGCCGCGGTCGCGCAGCAGCCGGACCCAGCCGCCATCCGAACCCAGGCGCGGCCAGGAGGCGCCACCGAGGGCGAGCAGCGTCGCAGCGGCTTTGCGATGAAGAGGCTTGTTGTCCGGACCCAGGAAGACGGGCTTTCCCCCATCGTCCCATCCTGTCCAGCAATGGCGGGTGTGCAGGGTTACACCCAGGCGAGTGAGCCGGGCCAGCCAGGCCCGCAACAAAGGCGAAGCCTTGAAGCTCTCGGGAAAGATGCGGCCGCTCGAACCGACAAAGGTCTTTTCGCCCAGCCCTTCGGCCCAGGCGACCAGATCGCTCGGCGCGAAGGCGCGCAATGCGGGTTCGAGGATGCTGCGGGCCGGCCCGTAGCGGGTGAGGAAGCGCTCGAAATCCTCGCCATGTGTAAGGTTGAGCCCGCCGCGGCCTGCCATCAGGAATTTGCGGGCGGGCGAGGGCATGCGCTCATAAATCGCGACGCTTCGGCCGGCCTGCGCCAATTTCTCGGCGGCGATCAGCCCGGCCGGTCCTGCGCCGATGATGACGATGTCGCTCAAGTCCGCCACGTCCGTCTTTATTTCCAATTCGCATTGTGCTCACTGCCCTCATGGCATTCTCCTTCCGGCAAATCCAATATTTCGTGGCGGTGGCCGAGAACGGAGCGGTGTCGCGCGCCTCGCACGAGCTCTCCATCTCGCAATCGACGGTGACGGAGGCCATACGCGAGCTCGAAGGCGATCTCGGCTTTTCCCTGTTCGACCGGCGCGCCCATGGCGTCGAGCTCACGCTGAAGGGGCACCAGTTCCTGCGCCATGCCCGCAAGATCCTCTCCGAGATCGCCGATGCCCGCCGTGCCTTGCGCTCGGAAACGGCACCGATCGAGGGGCGCCTTGCGGTCGGGGTGACGCCTTTGGTGGCCGCCTATGTGCTGCCCGATCTGCTGGCCCGCTTCCGCCGCGCCTTCCCGCATGTCGCGGTCGAGATCATCGAGGATACCAGGGACTATCTCGACCATCTGCTGGTGGGCGGTGAACTCGACGTTGCCGTGATGGTGGCGGGCACCGAGCGCAGCTCCGCCGCCCTGCATGTGGAGACGATGGAAGCCTCGCCCTATCGTCTCTGGCTGCCGATCGGCCATCGCCTGGCGGAGGCCGAGAGCATCGGCATCGTGGATCTTGCGGAGGAACCCTTCGTGCTCCTGATGCTCGACGAGATCGCCGAGGCCGCTGAATATGCCTGGCGGCGGGCCGGTGTGCGGCCGCCGGTCGCCATCCGCACCCGCTCGGTGGAGGCCGCCCGCAGCCTGGTGGCGACGGGGGCCGGCGTCGCCATCCTGCCCGACCTCACCTACCGGCCCTGGTCGCTCGAAGGCGACAAGATCGAGGCGCGTGACCTTGCCGAAGCCCTGTCGCCGGTGGAAGTCGTGATCGGCTGGCGGCGTGGCTCGCCTCTCGATGCGATCGCCACGCAATTCGTCGCCGTGGCTCGTACCTATCGGGCGGGGAGAGGGCGCAGCTAGGGCGTTTTGCGGCGGCGGCGCGTCGAGAAGCGCCAGGACGCATCAGGCAAGGAGCTAAGGAGACGGGCATTTCGGACGAAGCGGCTTTGCTCAAGGCAGCCGGAATGCAGCGAAACGATCACTCGGCGATGATATCGGAAAAACCGATATCATCGATCTCCCGAATGGTGTGGCGCCTGTGGCTTTTCCAAGGCATGCTCGCCGCAATCAAGAATTCGCCCTGTATTCGAACGGACGGCAACCAGAGGAAAAGCATCATGTTCAGGCTTAGATGGGTTGTGGCGTTGGCGGGTATTACGGCAGTAGCCGTACCGGCGCTCGCCAAGGAGATCGGCAAGGGGGAGGGCCAGCTCAACATCGTGGCCTGGCCCGGCTATATCGAGCGGGGCGACACCGACAAGAGCTATGACTGGGTCACCGATTTCGAGAAGAAGACCAGCTGCAAGGTCAATGTGAAGACCGCCAGCACCTCCGACGAGATGGTCGCCCTGATGAATGAGGGAGGCTACGATCTCGTCACCGCTTCGGGTGACTCCTCCCTGCGCCTGGTCGCCGGCAAGCGCGTGCAGGAGATCGATACCTCGCTGATCCCGAGCTGGAAAACCGTCGACGAGCGCCTCCAGAACGCGCCATGGCATACTGTCGACGGCAAGCATTACGGCGTGCCCTATCAGTGGGGCCCCAATGTGCTGATGTACAACAGCGACGTGTTCAAGGAAGCGCCCAAGAGCTGGAGCGTGGTGTTCGAGCCGCAGAACCTGCCGGACGGCAAGCCCAACAAAGGCCGCATCCAGGCCTATGACGGCGCCATCTACCTCGCCGACGCCGCGCTCTATTTGATGAGCAAGAAGCCCGAGCTCGGCATCAAGGATCCCTATGAGCTCAACGAGGACCAGTACAAGGCGGTGCTCGAGCTGGTGCGCCAGCAGCATGCCCTGATCCAGCGTTATTGGCACGACGCCAACATCCAGGTCGACGACTTCAAGAATGAAGGCGTGGTCGCGTCCGGTTCCTGGCCCTTCCAGGTCAATCTGATGCAGGCCGACAAGAAGCCGATCGCCTCCACCGTGCCGGAAGAAGGGGCGACGGGCTGGGCCGATACCACCATGATGGCCGCCGATGCCGCCAATCCCAATTGCGCCTATATGTGGCTCGAACATTCGATCCAGCCCAAGGTTCAGGGCGATGTCGCCGCCTGGTTCGGCTCGCTTCCCTCCGTTCCGGCGGCCTGCAAGGGCAATGCGCTGCTGACCGATACGGGCTGCGCCACCAACGGTTTCGACAATTTCCCCAAGATCAAGTTCTGGCGCACCCCGGTGGCCAAATGCACCACGCAGAGCGCCTGCGTGCCCTATTACCGCTGGGTCACGGATTATATCGCCGTGATCGGCGGGCGTTGAGGCAAGCACGCGCGACGAAGGCGCTTATTCGGAAATACTCGAAGTGCTACCTTTGTCATGCCCGGACTTGATCCGGGCATCCAGCGGCCCCGCCCACAGCGCTCGGTGGGGGCTGGATTGCCGGGTCGAGCCCGGCAATGACAAAGGTCGAGCGGAAATCGCACTTTCTCCAGGGTATGCCGATCTGAAGATCGGCGTACCAGCGCTTCGCCTTTGTGCCCATGCGGGCCATGAAATTTTCGTCCAGACAGAGGCGGCTGAACCAGCCCAGGTTGTGTCCCCCGTCCTCGAGGTATCCTCATGGCTGAAACCAGCACCACTCCTGCCGTCTCGTTCCGCGGCGTCCAGCGACATTTCGGCAGCGTGAAGGCGGTCGACGGCGTCGATCTCGACATCGCGCCCGGCGAATTCTTCGCCATGCTGGGGCCGTCCGGCTCGGGCAAGACCACCTGCCTGCGCCTGATCGCGGGCTTCGAGCAGCCGACCGGAGGCCATATCGAGATCTTCGGTGAGGCGGTGGAGGGCATGCCGGCTTATCGGCGCCCGGTCAATACCGTCTTCCAGGACTATGCCCTCTTTCCGCATTTCAACATTCTCGACAATGTCTGCTACGGCCTGATGATCCGCGGCGTCGCCCGGCAGGAGCGCTATCGCCAGGGACGCGAGGCCCTTGCCATGGTCAAGCTCGCGGGCAAGGAAGACCGCCGGCCCGGCCAGCTTTCGGGCGGCCAGCGTCAGCGCGTGGCACTCGCCCGCGCCTTGGTGGTCAGGCCCAAGGTTCTCTTGCTCGACGAACCGCTCGGCGCCCTCGACCTCAAGCTACGCGAGGAGATGCAAAGCGAACTCAAAGCGCTGCAGCGCTCCCTCGGCCTCAGCTTCGTCTTCGTCACCCACGACCAGGGCGAGGCCCTGTCCATGGCCGATCGCGTCGCCGTGTTCAACGAGGGGCGCATCGCCCAGGTCGGCAGTCCGCAGGACATCTATGAGCGGCCGCGTACCCGCTTCGTCGCCGATTTCGTCGGATCTTCCAATGTGATCGAGCCGGGCCAGACGCAGGGCTGGATCGGTGTGCGCAGCGCGGCCAGCCTGCGGCCGGAAAAGATCACCTTGCTGCCCCAGGGCGTGGGCGCCGCCGGCGATGCCGTGGTGGTGCCGGGCACCGTGACCCAGGTGCTCTATCATGGCGCCGTCAATCGCCTGGAACTGCGCACCAATGACGGCGCCCGCCTCAGCGCCGCCATTCCCGCCGCCATCGGCACGCCGCCGGAACAGGGAGCGGCCGTGCGCGTCAGCTTTCCCCGCCAGGCGCTGCACCTGATGGAGGACGCGTGATGAGCCTCGCCACCCTTCAGGCCCCACGGGACGGCCTTCTGCGGCGCATCTCGGATGTGCTGGTTGCCCGGCGTGGGCTCTATCTCCTGCTCCTGTTGGTGCCGCCGCTGCTCTGGCTCGGCATCGTCTATCTCGGTTCGCTCTTTGCCCTCTTGGCGCAGAGCTTCTTTTCGATCGACGAGTTCTCCGGCACCATCGTGCGCAAGCCCTCGCTCAAGACCTATGGCGAATTGCTGTCGCCCTCCAATCTCGACATCATCATCCGCACGGTGAGCCTTTCGGCGGTGGTGACGCTGCTCTCCGCCGTGATCGCCTTCCCGATCGCCTATTATGCCGCCCGCTATGCCCGCGGGCGCATCAAGGCGCTGTTCTATATCGCGGTGATGATGCCGCTGTGGTCGAGCTATCTGGTCAAGGTCTATGCCTGGAAGCTGCTTTTGGCCAAGGAAGGCGTGATCGGCTGGATCATGGCCAAGCTGGGCCTTGCATGGCTGCTGGAGGCCTGGCTGTCGCTGCCCATCCTTGGCGGCCCCTCGCTCTCGGTGAGCTATACCGGCATGGTGCTGGTGTTCCTCTATCTGTGGACGCCCTTCATGATCCTGCCGGTGCAGGCGGCGCTGGAGCGCGTGCCCGGCTCGCTGATCGAGGCCTCCGGCGATCTCGGCGCCAGCCCGGGCCAGACCTTTCGCAAGGTCATTCTGCCGCTGGCCTTTCCCGGCGTGGTGGCTGGGGCGATCTTCACCTTCTCGCTCACCCTCGGCGACTACATCGTGCCGCAGATCGTCGGACCGTCCTCGCTGATCCTCGGCCAGGTCGTCTACACCCAGCAGGGCACCGCAGGGAATATCCCGCTGGCCGCAGCCTTTTCGGTGGTGCCGGTGCTGATCATGGGCATCTTCCTCACCGTCGCCAAACGATTGGGGGCCTTCGATGCGCTGTGATCGCAAAGAGAGCGCGGGTATCGTGCCCAAGAATGATAACTCACGGCGCAAAGACGCAACGTCAGCCACCCCTTCTCCCCGTAAGAACGGGGCGAGGGGACTCCTATGTCGCGCTCTTTTGTCAGGCCCATCATCTCGTACGACCGGCGTATCGGTGCCCGCCGGCATTCGGCCTGCGGCAACTCTGTCGCCAGCTATCGGCGTTCCGGCGAGGGCACCATGACCGAGAACCGCTCACCGCTGGGCCTGCGTCTCGCCGCTGCCGCCGGCCTGCTCTTCCTGCACCTGCCGCTTCTCTTCATCATCCTCTATGCCTTCACCACCGAGGAGCGCAGCTTCGAGTTCCCGCCGCCGGGCTACACGCTGAAGTGGTTCGGTGTCGCCTGGAACCGGCCCGATGTCTGGGCCGCGCTGGGGCTCTCGGTGAAGGTCGCGCTGGTCTCGACGATCCTCGCCATCATTCTCGGCACGCTGGCGGCGGCGGCCTTGTCGCGCACCAGGTTCTTCGGCCGGGAAGCCATTTCGCTGCTGCTGATCCTGCCGATCGCCCTGCCGGGCATCATCACCGGCATTGCGCTGCGTGCCGCCTTCAACCTGGCCGACATACCCTTCTCCTATTGGACGATCGTGCTCGGCCACGCGACCTTCTGCATCGTGGTCGTCTATAATAATGCCGTGGCGCGTTTCCGCCGCTTGTCGCCTTCGCTGATGGAGGCCTCGATGGATCTTGGAGCCGACGGCTTCCAGACCTTCCGCCATGTCGTGCTGCCTTCGATCGGCACGGCCCTGCTGGCAGGCGGCATGCTGGCCTTCGCCCTGTCCTTCGACGAGGTGATCGTCACCACCTTCACCGCCGGCCAGCAGCAGACCCTGCCGATCTGGATGCTGTCGGAATTGATCCGGCCGCGTCAGCGCCCGGTCACCAATGTGGTGGCGGTGATCGTCATCCTTGTCACCGCCCTGCCGATCCTGGCCGCCTATTACTTCACCCGTGAGGGCGAAAACGTCGCCGGCTCCGGCAAATGACCAGGCCTCTTGAGCAAGGTGCGATCTCTCAATCGCACCTTGCTCAAACTCTTTGTTTTGACACGTTTTCTTAAGCGAAAAGTCCGTCGACTTTTCTGGAAAACGCTTCTGGAATGCCCAAGGAGATTGCCATGCTCGATACCAAAATGCTGATCGGTTCGAAATTCGTGCCCGGCACCGAGGCGCCGGAAAAGGTGCTCAATCCCAAGACCGAGGAGACGCTGGTCGACCTTCCCGAAGCTTCCGTCGAACAGGTCGACGAGGCCGTGGAGGCGGCAGCTGCGGCTTTCGCCGGCTGGTCGCGCACCACCCCGGCCGAGCGCTCGGCCCTGCTGCTCAAGCTGGCCGATGCGATCGAGAAGGATGCCGAGGCCTATGCCACGCTGGAGGCGCTCAATTGCGGCAAGCCGCGCATCCGCGTGCTGCAGGACGAGATCCCCGGCGTCGTCGATTGCTTCCGCTTCTTCGCCGGCGCCGTGCGCAACATGCACGGGCTGGTCGCCGGGGAATATCTGGCCGGGCACACCTCGATGATCCGGCGCGATGCCGTCGGCGTGGTCGGCTCGATCGCACCCTGGAACTATCCCCTGATGATGGCAGCCTGGAAACTGGCGCCGGCCCTGGCGGGCGGCAATACCATCGTGATCAAGCCGTCCGAGCAGACGCCGCTGACCCTGCTCAAGCTCGCCACCAGCATTGCGGAGATCTTTCCGGAAGGCGTGGTCAATGTCGTGGTCGGGCGCGGCGAGAGCGTCGGCAATGCCCTGATCCATCATCCCAAGGTCGCGATGGTGTCGCTGACGGGTGATATCGCCACCGGCAAGAAGGTGCTGCAGGCGGCCGCCAAGACGGTCAAGCGCACCCATCTCGAGCTCGGCGGCAAGGCGCCGGTGATCGTGTTCGACGATGCCGATCTCGAGGCCGTGGTGGAGGGCGTGAAGCTGTTCGGCTATTACAATGCCGGCCAGGATTGCACCGCGGCCTGCCGCATCTATGCCGGCAGCAAGATCTACGACAATCTGGTGTCCGAGCTCGCCGGTGCGGTGAAAGGGCTGAAATACAACCAGCCCAACGATGACGAGAACGATATCGGCCCGCTGATCTCGGCGCGCCAGCGCTCGCGCGTCGCCTCCTTCGTCGAGCGGGCCACCGAGCACAAGCATATCGAGATCGCCACGGGCGGCCACCAGGCGGCCGGCAAGGGCTTCTTCTATGAACCCACCGTGGTCGCCGGGGCCCTGCAGAGCGACGAGATCGTGCGGCGCGAGGTGTTCGGGCCGGTGGTCTCGGTAACCCGCTTCGACGATGTCGAGGAAGCTCTCGGCTGGGCCAATGATTCCGACTACGGCCTGGCCTCCTCGGTGTGGACCCGCGACATTTCCAGGGGCATGCAGATGGCTTCGCGCCTGCAATATGGCTGCACCTGGGTGAACTGCCACTTCATGCTGGTGAGCGAGATGCCACATGGCGGCGTCAAGTCCTCCGGCTATGGCAAGGACCTGTCGATGTATGCCCTGGAGGACTACACCGTGGCGCGCCACGTCATGGTGAAGATGGGCTGACGCTCGCTTTCGCAAACCGAGCGGGGATGGGTCTGTCGCCGGGCGAGACCCATCCCTTGCTTTTGGACAGCAATGCCAAGTTCGGGCATGGTCTGGTGTTGTGCATGGAACAGCCTGCGCAAGCCATTGATTTCATCATGCCTTTTTCATGAACGAGGTGATTGCCATGGAGCTCGGGAAACGGCTGATCCCGGCAGCGATACTGGTCGGTGCCTTGTGGGCAATGCCGACGATCGCGCCAGCCAGGACGGCGCCGGCCGCCGTCGAGGCGCTCTGGCAGAGTTGCCGGGCCATCGGGAAGGATCCGGCAGGCAGCGTCAAAGCCTGCACGCAGTTTCTCGATCTGCCCGAAGGACGGCGAGAGCAGTTTCGCACCTATGCCTTTTCCAACCGTGGCAACGCCTATGTCAGCCTGCAGCGCTATGACGAGGCGCTGGCCGATTTCGTCGAGGCGCTGCGCCTCGATGCGAGGAACGAGACGGCCTATGTCGGCCGTGGCAACGTGCATTTCTGGCGCGGCGAAAACGATCTCGCCCTCCAGGATTTCGGACAGGCCATCAAGCTCGATCCGCGCGATGCCAATCCCCATCACGGCCGCGGCAACGTCTATTTCAACCAGGGCCGCTACGAGGAGGCGATGAAGAGCTATAGCGAGGCGATCCGCATCAACCCGAAATTCTTCAACGCCTATAGCGGCCGCTCCAACGTCTACGCCGAACTCAAGCAGACCGACCGGGCGATTTCGGATCTCTCCCAGGCGCTCAAGCTCAATCCCACCTATGTCAATGCCCTCGTCAATCGCGGCAACAACTACGTACTCGCCAAGCGCTTCGACGAAGCGATCGCCGACTACGACCGTGCTCTGGCCCTCCAGCCGGATACCGTCCTCGCCTGGAGCGGGCGGGCCGGCGCCTATGGCCTGAAAAAGGACTATGAGCACGCAATCGCCGATTTCACCAAGGCGCTGGACCTCGATCCCTCCTATCTCAACGCGCGTTACGGCAGGGGCCAGGCCTACAAGGAACTCGGCAAGCTCGATCTGGCCGCGGCGGATTTCCGTAACATCCTTGCCCAGAAATCCGATTTCCTGAACACGCGCGACCTGCTGGCCGATGTCGAGAAGTCCGGCGCAGCGGCACCCGTTCCGCCGTCCGGCGCCAATGTGGCACCCATGGCCGGCGCGCTCGCGGCCATCAAGGCGCAGCGTCGCGTTGCCCTGGTGATCGGCAACGCCGCCTATCCGCAGGCTCCCCTTGCCAATCCCCACAACGATGCCGCCGATGTCAGCGCTCGCCTGAGCCAGCTCGGCTTCGAGGTCGTGACCGGCTACGACCTCACTCTCGCGGGCTTTTCCGATACGGTGGAGCGCTTCGTCGCCAAGGCGCAGGGCGCCGATGTCGCCGTCTTCTACTATTCCGGCCACGCCATGCAGGTGGATGGCGAGAACTGGCTGCTGCCTGTCGATACCAGGGTGCGCAGCCTGTTCGATGTCCAGCAGTTCAACGTGTCGCTGCAGCGTCTGCTGCAGACCGTGGATACGCAGGCCAAGACCACGCTGGTCTTTCTGGACGGCTGCCGCAACAATCCGTTTGCCGATGCCCTCAAGGCTCAGCTGAAGGCGCGGAATCGGTCCTATGCGGAGACGCGCGGGCTTGCCCGCATCACGGTCGATTCGCCCGATACGCTGGTGGTGTTCGCCACCCAGCCCAATGACGTGGCGGCGGACGGCACCGGGCGCAACTCTCCCTTCACCCGCGCCTTTCTCGACAATGTCGGCGCGCCGGGTGTGGAGGTCGAAACCCTGATGAAGAGGGTGACGGCCGAGGTGAAGGAGGCGACGGGGGACAAGCAGCGTCCGGAGCGCCTGTCGGGCTTGACCACGGAATTCTACTTCGTTCCCCCGAATTAATGTGCGTCCGTTTCGAGCCAGCTTGCCCGACGCGACAATTCCGTCATGATATCGTCAACCATAAACGGATTGGGAGGAATCATGACGGCGGTTTCGTCTGAGCAAAGGCCATGGTTGGCGGCCTATGACGGAGACATGAAACCGCATGTCGGGGAGGTGCCCTACAGATTGCTGGGCGACATGATCGTCCAGAGTGCGCGCGAGACCCCGCGCAAGACCGCCTACACCTGCGTCATGCCCAACGGAATGCATGGCTCGCTGAGCTTTGCCGAGGCCGATCGACTGTCGGATCAGTTCGCCGCCTATCTCCACGCCGAGCTGAAACTGCCGCCGGGCTCGCGCGTGGCCATCCAGGCGCCCAATGGGCTTGCCTATCCGGTGGTCGCTTTCGGCGTGTTCAAGGCAGGCTGCGTACTGGTCAACGTGAACCCGCTCTACCTGGCCGAGGAGGCGGGCGCTGTCTTCGCCGATGGCGGCATTTCGGTGCTGGTGGTGATCGACATGTTCGCCGACCGCACCGCCAAGACCCTCGCAACGGTGAAGGTGCCGCATGTGGTCCTGATCGGCGCGGCCGAATTCTTCCCGGGCTGGCCGCGTACCGTGATCGGCCTGGTGCAGAAACATGTACGCAAGGAGATTCCCGCCGCGACTTTCCCGCATATCCGCCTCAGGCAGGCCCTGGCACTCGGCCAGGCCAAGCTCGCGCGTGGCTTGAAGGTCGCGGACATCACCGCCGGCATGGACGCCTCGGCCACGGCCTGCCTGCAATATACCGGCGGCACCACCGGGGTGAGCAAGGGTGCCATGCTTACCCACCGCAACCTGGTCATGAATGTCCTGCAGGTGCTGGCCTTCGGGGGCGGCGCCTTCACGCGGGACGATGTGATCATGACGGCGCTGCCGCTCTATCACATCTTCGCCTTCACCGTGAATTTCCTCACCTTCACGGCGCGCGGCGCCCATGTGCTGATGGTGCCCAATCCGCGTCCCCTGAGCAATCTGCGCAAGGCTTTCGAGAAATATCCGGTCAGCTACATCACCGGCGTCAACACGCTCTATAACGGCCTGCTGAACGAGGCCTGGTTCACCGCCATGCCCAAGCCCCATCTCAGGGTTTGCATCGCCGGCGGCACGGCCCTGCAGGCTGCGGTGGCCGAGCGCTGGCACAAGGCCGTCGGCGTGCCGGTGGGGGAGGGCTACGGTCTGACCGAAACGTCGCCCGTCGTCTGCTTCAACCCGTTCGGGTCGGGGCATAATGGGGCTGTCGGCGTTCCCTTGCCGGATACCGATGTCAAATGTGTCGATGACGATTTCAACGAGGTGGCGCTCGGAATGCCCGGCGAACTCGCCGTGCGCGGGCCGCAGGTGATGGCCGGCTATTGGCGCCGCCCGGACGAGACGGCCAAGGTGATGCGCGGCGATTGGATCCTCACCGGCGACATCGCCGTGATGGATCAAGCGGGCTATTTCCGCATCGTCGACCGGCGCAAGGACATGATCCTGGTTTCGGGCTTCAACGTCTTCCCCAATGAGGTGGAGGATGTGCTGGCCAAGATGCCGGGTATCAAGGAAGCAGCGGTGATCGGCGTGCCAGACGGCGCGGCCGGCGAAGCACCCAAGGCCTTCGTGGTCAGGAGCGATCCCGCTTTGACGGTCGAGGCGGTGCGCGCCTATGCCAAGCAGCATCTCACCGGCTACAAGGTACCGAAATTCGTGGAATTCAGGGACGACCTGCCGAAATCCAATGTCGGCAAGATCCTGCGCAAGGACCTGCGAGGCTAGCAACAAGCGTTTCGGTCCAAATGCGGTTTGCTCCAACTGGGGAATTCGACTGCCTCTGGCGTTGCAGCCCGGCGACATCAGTAATCTCGACGAATGATCTCCGGCCTCGTCGTACGGAATGTCGGGCGACCGCGCTTCCAGCCTCGTATCACGCGGCTGTTCTCACGTATCGCCTGTTCGGGCGTCACGCAGTCGATCAGTACGATGTCGGCTGCCGCTCCAACCGATAGGCCGGATGCGCGCCGCATTCCGCGCGCTGCAAGGGGACCGATCATGTCGAATACGAGCCGCAGATGCTCGGTGCGCGAAAGTTGAACGACATTGGCATAGAGGTTCGCCATGCGGAGGAGTGAGGCATCGCCAAATGGCGTGAAGGGGTTGAGAATATTGTTGGTGGCGATCGAGGCATTCACGCCCCTCAAGGCCAGAATATGAGTCGGAGCGACCCCACGCGGCACCAGTCGCTCATACTCGCGGCCATTTAGGAACAGGTCGGTGGCTGGTAGGGCCACCACTGCAATACCGGCCTCCCGGAGCCCTGTCGCGATCGCTTCAACCTCATGCGACGGCCGCGCCGAAAGGCTCGTCATGTGTCCGAGCGAAACGCGCCCCTGCCAACCGCGTCGTATCGTTTCCTTCAGGACGACGGGCAGATTGCTCTTTTCGGGTGCGAGATCGAAATCGAGATGGAAGTCGGCAGCGACGCCGTGCGCTTGCGCGAGGTCGAAGATCAGGCTGATTTGTCCAGCCGGATCGGGATCGGTGTAGGGAGCGCCACCCACCAGATCCGCTCCGCCCGCCAGGGCCTCGTTCAACAGACCTAGCGTTTCCGGCTCGTTGGTGAGCCCTTCCTGCACGAAGGCGCAGATCTCGATATCGATGGCGAACGCGTAATCCCGGCGAACGCGTTTGACGGCTTCGAAGGAGCGCAAGCCGGCGCGCGGATCGACCTCGACGAAGCTGCGCATCGCCATGGTGCCTTGTATGATGGCCTGCTCGACGACGCGAGCGGCCCGTGCATAGACATCCGCCTCGGTGAAGGACGCCTTGGCTCTTGCCGTCTCGCGCACCGCCTCCGCCAAGGTACCCTCGCAGATGCGGCAGCGATCGAGGATACAGGCCTTGTCCAGATGGATGTGGCTGTCGACGAAGCCGCCGCAAGCCAGCGCACCTTCAGCGTCGACAATTTCAACCGCTTCACAGCGAAGTTCTCGCCCGATCGCGGCGATCGCCTCATCCCGTATCGCCAAGTGGACCGGTTCCTCACTGGTCGGCAGGCGGGCATTGCGGATAAGCAGGTCGGCTGGGAGAATGTTCATCGTCAAAGACCGATCGCCCCGCCATCGCTGCGCGGATCATGTGCAGCGATGATCGTCCCGTCGGGGCGGAGGCGAATGATGCCGGCATGTCCGCCGAGTTGGCTGAAGGGTTCGATCCGGCCCACCTGATGTCCCCTGTCCGCAAGCTCGGCAAGGAGCGAGCCTCCGGCATGGGCCTCTATCTTCAGGCTGTCGCGACTGTCCGAGAAGGTGCGTCCCAGAAGGAAACGCGGCCGGGATAGCGCCGCAAGCGGATCGAGCCCGTGGTCGATCAGCAGCGACAGCAGCAGAGCGAGGGTCTGCGGCTGTCCGTCGGCGCCTTGAGTGCCGTAGAGCAGGCAAGGACGCCCGTCCTTCAAGGCGATACCGGGGTTCAACGTGTAGAAGGGACGCTTGCCGGCCCTGATGCAGTTCGGGCTCGCCGGATCGAGGCTGAAGGCCGCGCCGCGGTTCTGCCACAGGATGCCGGTGTCGCCGGCGACGACGCCGCTGCCCCAGTCGAAATAAAGGCTCTGCAGCATGGCGACGCTCCTGCCCGCGCTGTCCGTCGCCGCCAGGAAGGCCGTGTCGGCGGTCTGGAACGGTTGCGGCCAAGGCAACGCCCTGTCGAGCTCGATCGAGCGTGCCTTCGCAGCCAACCGGCGCCCATCGAGCAACCGCGCGATATTCACATCCGTGAAGGTGGGATCGGCGATCGATGGGCGATCGAGGAAAGCCCGTTTCACGGCTTCCACGAGGAGGTGATAGAATTCGGCCGAGGCAGGGTCGAGCCGGCCCAGATCGAAGGAAGACAAGACGCCCATGATGGCAAGCGTCGTCGCGCCTTGCGTCGGCGGCGGCGGCGCAAGAAGGGTCACGTCGCGATAGCGTTGCATAAGCGGCTGCTCACGGAGTGTGCGGGTGCTGGTGAGATCCGCGGCAGTCAGGGGTGAACCGGCGGCCCGGAGGCCCGACGCGATGCGCGCGCCCAGCTCGCCTTCGTAAAACTCGCGCACGCCGCGATCGGCTATGGCGCGCAGCGAACTCGCCAAAGCCGGCTGGCGCTGTATGCCGTCCCGGGAGAAGATCTCTTGGAAGCCAGGCCATTGCGTGACCTCGCTTGCGCGGAAACGATGCCAGAATTCTTGAGAAGGACTGACGTCGAAGCCGTCCTGTGCCAGCGCGACGGCGTCGTCGAGCAGGCCGGTGATGGACAATCGGCCCTGCCAGTGGCTGTGGGAGTAGTCGAGGACTTGTCCCCAACTGTCGACGAGGCACGCCGTCGTCATGGCCGAAAGCGGCCCGCGGAGCGGGATGGCAGGCAGATCGGGGATGAACCTCGCCGCCTGGCCAATACCCAGGAAGACGGTGGCAGAGCCCGCGCGATCGGCAACAAGCCAAACCGCGTCTCCGCCGAGACCACAAAAATGTGGATAGAGGACCGAGAGTGCCGCACTCGCGGCAACCAGCGCCTCGATGGCATTGCCCCCCTGTTCGAGGACCTTTGCCCCGGCCTCTGTGGCGAGCCAGTGCGGCGCGACGACCATGCCCCCGCTCGACGTCGCGTTCACGCTAGGCCTTTGCCGTGGGACGGTCTTCATGCAATCGCCGCGATTGTGTGAACAGACCTCCAGTCAAGCAAGTTCCGGGCCATCTCTGGCGTAGGCGCGTCCGAACTCTTCCAGGCCCCGACGTCGGTGCACCGGCGGAAATCCCGGCGATGGGCAGACGACAGCGAAGCGTTCGCAGCGCTGGACAGGCCAACCCAAGGCGTTCGGACGTTGTCTATTCGTGGCGTCCGTCCTCGCTTCCGATCGGCCGGCCTGAGCGCTTTAAAGAGCGGGCGAGGACGCCAGCGTTTCCAGGAAGGCCATGTCCAGGAAGGTCATGCTTCGCCCGGTCGGCATCGTCGAGCCTTGGTATGACGCCAAGACCCTTTGTGCGGGGAGCATGAACCCGATCTCGCAGATCAACAGGCTATTATAGGCCGTGGAGATGTGGCGCGCCGCGCGACAAAAAAGAGCAGATTGCGGCTTTTGATCATCGCAACCTGCTCTTGGACTGTCGTATCCGCAGCAAGCGGAAAGAGCAGGCCGGAAGGCCTGATCCCGAGTCTACTGACGATAATGCTGGATGCGCGTGGTACGCAAACCCGCCAGGCCGTGGCGGTCGATCGAGGCCTGCCAGGACAGGAATTCCTCGGTGGTCAGCACATAGCGGTTGCAGGCCTCCTCGAGGCTCAGAAGTCCGCCGCGCACGGCGGCCACCACTTCTGCCTTGCGCCGGATCACCCAGCGCTGGGTACCGGGAGGCGGCAGGTCCGCAACGGTCAGGGGGCTGCCGTCGGGGCCAATGACATATTTCACCCGAGGGCGAAGAGTTTCGGTCATGGGTACGCTCACACAATTCGAATGACCATGTGAGCTGCAGGCTAGGAGGCCCCGCTTAAAAATTGTTGAAGGAAATTCAGAAAAGTCATTGATCTCGCTTCGATCATTACAATTCGGCAACAAGCTGAATCAGGCCTTAACTTCATTGTCGTCTGTCCGGTTGCCAGGCGCCAGGAAGGGCTTGGCCAGGGCGTGGTAGAGCTTTTCCCGGCAGATGAGGGCCGAGACCCCGTCGGCAATGATGGCGGCCGCGAGCAGGGGCAGCACCATGGCGCGGCTGTCCGACATTTCCGAAATGATGATGACGGCGGTGAGCGGAGCCCTGACCACACCGACGAAATAGCCGATCATGCCGAGAAGCACGATGGCGCCGAGCGGCTGATCGGGAAAGGCGAGGGCGATCAGATTGCCGACCCCCGCACCCGTGGCGAGCGAGGGTGCGAAAATCCCGCCCGGCACGCCGGACAGCACGGTGATCAGGCTCGAGAGGAACTTGGCCGGCCCGAACCAGAGGGGCTCGGCGTGGGATTCCACCAGCCGGCGGGCGACCTCATAGCCCGTGCCCCAGGTCGCGCCCTGGCTGAGAACGCCGAGGATCGCAACCAGGAGGCCGCAGACCAGGGCAAGGCGGATAGGGCGACGACGTAGCGCTGCAATCGGGGCGAGCGCCGTGGCGCCGAAGGCCAGGATCGCCCGCGAGAACAGGCCGCCGGTGATGCCGCCGATCACGCCGGCCAGCGGCGCGATGAGCAGGGCGGCGCCGAGCGGCAGCGCTTCGTGCACGGACCCGAAATAGATGTAGTCGCCGGCAATGCCCAGACTGACCAGGCCCGAGATCATCACGGCCGCCATGGCCAGCAGAGCGAGGCGCTGGTGGTAGGAGGCCGCGAGTTCCTCGATGGCGAAGGCGATGCCGGCGAGCGGTGTGTTGAAGGCAGCGGAAACCCCTGCCGCCCCACCGGCAATGATCACCGCGGGCGACAGGTCGATCTTCAGCAGGCGATGCATGAATGCCATGATTGCGGCGCTGATCTGCACCGTTGGTCCCTCGCGACCGACCGAAGCGCCGACCAGGATGGCGCCGACCGTCGCCGCGAATTTGAAGACGGCGACCTTCATGGAGATCAGGCCGGTTGCAACGGCATGACGGGGATCGCGGGCGCCGGCACTTATCTGGGGAATGCCGGAGCCCCGCGCTGCGGGCGCGAAACGACGTGTGAGCCAGGCCAGGAGAGCGAGCCCGAGGGGCGTCACCACCAGTGGCGCATAGGGAGCTTTGGCGACCATCAGCTCGAACAGCTTCGCGGCCTGGTCGGCTGTCCAGGTGAAGGCAAGGGCGACGAGGCCGAGAACGACGGCACCGATGGTCGTGGCGGTGCGGCGACGCAGCAATATTGGAAGATCGTCAGGAATCATCGGGAAAGCAAAGTCCTTTGCGTCCCTTCTACACCGCCGGGGCCTTGCGACGGCAAGCAAGAATGGCGGATCGTTCTGCAAGGCGCCCTGGCTGGCGCGGGCTGGGGGCAAATTGCCCCTCACCCTGTCATTTCCACTAATCCCTCGCCCGTTCGGCGCTGATGATCCAGGCGCGCGAGTCGAAAAGCACGCCCTCGGCCGTCATATGGGCGTCCAGCAGATCTCGAAGTCGCTGCAGGGGCTGGTCCGGTGGTTCGTCGGTGCGCGCAAGCGTGTCCTTCACCAGATAGAGGCCAGTGATGGCATCGAAGGCGGCGTCGACATTCGGCCCGTAGAAGACCGGTTCTTTCACTTCGGTGAAATCGATCGAGGTAAAGCCGGCGGTGTCGAGAAGCGCCGTGGCCACGGCAGGGTCGCCGAGTGAAAACGGCTTGCCGGCATCGACGGAAATCGCCCCTCCCGGAGCCAGCGCCTGCCTGATGGCGCCCGACCAGGTGTTGCGCTCCTGACTCTGCCACACCATCCACGCAAGGCGCGCGCCGGGGCGCAGGGCCCGCGCGATATTGGCAAAGGCTGCGGCCGGATCGGCAAAGAACATCACACCGAACCGGCTGATGCACAAATCGAAGCCGGCAGCCGGAAAGGCATGGTGCTGGGCGTCGCCCTGTTCGAACGCGACGTTCCTCAGGCCCGCTTCCAGGCAGCGTTGTCGCGCTATCGCGAGCATCTCGGCAGACGTATCGACGCCGACAACGCCCGCTTCCACCGCGATACCGGCGGCTTCGCGCGTAGTCTGGCCGGCGCCGCAACCGATATCGAGCACCCGGTCGCCTGGCCCGACCCTGGCAGCGTCCCGTAAATGGCGATTATGCCGGGACAATTCCGCATCGTAGAAATCGGCACAGTCCAACGCCATGAGGTCCATCCGGTTCTGTCGTGGCTATGAGAAGCCCATCCCACCGCCGAATTGTCCGGTCAGCCCGACGGCTGGAGCATACCGGGTCCTTCGTCACAAACTGATTGCATAATAGGATCAGATATGCAATGTCGAATCCAGTTGCGATGTGCAAGCAGAAGGATCGTGTTCATGGAATGGGCTGGATCATCCCACGTCACCGAGAAATCGGTCGAAGTCAAAGGCGCGCAGCTTCAGACGCAGGCTTTCGGCACGCCGTCCAGCCCGCCCATCGTGCTGGTCATGGGGATGATGTCCTCGATGCTGTGGTGGCCGGAGAGATTCTGCCGGGAACTGGCCGCCCAGGGGCGTTACGTGATCCGATACGACCAGCGCGATACCGGCCTCGCCACCCACTATCCGCAAGGCGAACCCGGTTACTCTTCCAGCGATCTGGCCGACGACGTCATGGCGGTTCTCGACGGCTATGGCCTGGAAGCGGCGCATCTGGTCGGCATGTCGATGGGTGGTTTCGTCGCGCAGGAGACCGCATTGCGCCATTCCCGCCGCGTGCTTACGCTCACGCTGATCAGCACCTCGCCGCTCGCGGTCGAGGGACTGCCACCTTCGACCAAAGCCTATCGGGAGCATTCCGCGGCGGGCGAGGCAGTCGACTGGTCCGATCTCGGGGCCATCGCCGATTTCCTGCGCCGCGATGCTGCCATGCTCGCCGGCACCAGGCATCCGCATGATGCCGAATCCGTCAGTGCGCTGATTGCGCGCGACATGGCTCGGGCGCCGTCATTTGCAAGCGCCACCAACCATTTCGCGCTGGTGGGCGGGGAGGAACCCGCAAGGCTGAAAGCCTCCGATCTCACGATAGCGGTTCTTGCGATCCACGGTACGGCCGATCCCTTGTTTCCCATTGCCCATGGAGAGGCCTTCACCAAGGCCGTGCCGAATGCGCGGTTGCACCGGATCGAAGGCGGCGGGCACGAAATCCACGACCGGGACATCGACGAGATGGTGCAAGCTATCGCCCATCATGCGACATAACGCATGTCCGGGAGGGCAGTCGCACCCATCTTTCACGCGTTGAATTCGTAGTAAATTTCGTACAGCGAACCGTGCTGATCGAATACAGCTTGGCGGGCTATTTCACGCTGGCAAAAATAAACTGAAAAGGGCAGGGTGGTCGGAGTCTTTCTCATGTCATCGGAAGAATTCGGCGATGCCTATATGTCACCAGGGTAGTAAAGTTCGCTCTCGGTTGCGGCATTCGCTGATGACAGCCGTCGTCGCCGGTTCGACGATGCTGTCGGCTATGGCGGTCGCTCAGTCGCTCAAGCCTGAAATCGGGCCGTCGCCGCCCGAAGATGCCATGCCGCTCTACAAGGGCGGCGTCGAGAAGGCGATCGCCGGCTTGCCTGAGATCGTTCGTGAGGTCAGGGCTCAGTCACATGTCCCCGGTATCGCCGTGGCGGTCGTGCACGGCGGCAAGACCGTGTTCGCAAAGGGATACGGCGAACGCGTCAAGGACGACAAAACCCAGCTGGTCGATGAATTCACGGTGTTCCAGGTCGCGTCGGTCTCCAAGTCCATTTCCGCCACGATCGCCGCGATCGCGATGACCAAGGGCACCATGGCCGGCAAGGCCATCAGTTGGGACGATCGCGTCCGCACCTATCTGCCCGACTTCCTGCTTGGCAACGACTATGTCTCGAATCAGGCCACCATAGGGGATTTCTTCGCCCATCGTTCGGGCCTGCCGGAAGCGGCCGGGGACGATCTGGAGGATCTTGGCTTTGAGCGGAGGGACATCATCCCGCGACTCCGGCTGATGCCGCTCGACCCCTTCCGGACCTCCTATCATTACGCCAATTACGGTACGACGATCGGGGCCGAGGCAGTCGCCGCCGCCATGGGCGAGCGCTGGGAGGCCCTGGCCGATCGGCTGCTCTTCCAGCCTCTGGGCATGCGGTCGACCAGCTATCTTCACAAGGATTTCCTGGCACAACGGAACCGTGCCGTTCTGCATGCCTTCGAGGGTGGTGAGTTCAAGGCCCGCTATGATCGCGATCCCGACCAGCAGGCGCCGGCGGGCGGGGTTTCCTCCAATGTCACGGAACTGGCGAAGTGGCTGCAATTGCTGCTCGCGGGCGGCAAATATGGCGGCGAAACGCTGATGGCGCCCAAGGCCATCCTGCCGGCGCTGACGCCCCAGGCGGTGGGCGGGCGCGGCGAGACGCTCGATGCGCGCACCAGCTTCTACGGCTATGGCTTCAATGTGAACGTCAATGCCAATGGTCGGACCTCCATGGGCCATTCGGGCGCGTTCCTGCTCGGGGCGGGCACCACCTTCCAGATCCTGCCTTCGGCCGATGTCGGCATCGTGGTCCTGACAAATGGCGCGCCGGTCGGCGCCGCCGAGGCCATCGCGGCCCGCTTCATGGACATCGTGCAATATGGCGAGGAAACGCGGGACTGGTATGCCCTCGCGCATCGGCACATGATGGGCTTTTTCAAGCCGATCGGCGACCTCGTGGGCAAGACGCCGCCAGCCCATCCCAGACCTGCCAGGCCGCTTGCCAGTTACGCCGGCGCCTATGCAAGCCCTTATTTCGAGGTTGGTACGGTACAGGTCGAGGGTGACCATCTGGTGCTGCTGCTCGGCCCGCGCCCGATGAAATTCCCTCTCCGCCACTGGGATGGCGATGTCTTTGCCTTAAAGCCCGACGGCGAGAATGCGCCGGAGGGTTCCTTGTCTTCAGTCAAGTTCCAGGGCGAGGGAAGTGGCCCGAGGACGATGGTGGTCAACTACCTGAATGCCGAGGGCCAGGGCAGTTTCAGCCGATGATCGTCTCTCCGTTCCCGCTCTGACCGCCCCAAAAAGCCCGCTCGACAGCGGGCCTATACCGTTTTGCTCTGGAGCATCGTCCCGAAAAGTGGACACCGGTGTTCGGCAGGACCGATGCGACAACAAGAAACGACAGCATCAGACTCGATTCCGAAATCGAGTCTGATGCTGTCGGTACGAAAATCACGCTTTCCGGGGCATACCGCCGCGGGGGAAGCGGCGGGATCGTGTCGGCCATGGCGCGCGCATCAGGCATAACGCTTGGCGCCGGCGACGCAGATCACCACGCCGGCGGCCACGGCCCACACCGCTAGGCCGACCTGTTCGTGCAGCAGCAAGGCCGCGAGAGCCAGCGACATGAAGGGCTGCAGCAATTGCAACTGGCCAACAGCGGCGATGCCACCCTGGGCAAGGCCACGATACCAGAACACGAAGCCGATCAGCATGGAGAACAGCGAGACATAGACGAGGGCCGAAAGGGCCGGCCAGCCGATGGCGCCGAGATCGGCAGGCAGCCACCAGATCGCCAGCGGCAGCATCACCGGCAGCGACAGGATGAGAGCATAGGAGATCACCTGCCAGCCGCCGAGATCGCGCGACAGCCGGGCGCCTTCGGCATAGCCGAGGCCGCACACCAGGATGGAGGCCACCATCAGCCCATCGCCCCAGGCATTGCCGGCGGCACCCTGGCTCAACGCATAGGCGGCCACCATGGCGGCCCCGGCGATCGAGAACACCCAGAAGCCCAGGCGAGGACGCTCACCACCCCGCAGCACGCCGAAAATGGCGGTGGCGAGCGGCAGGAGCCCGATGAAGACGGTGGCGCGCGAGGAGGTGATGCTTTGCAGGGCAAGCGCGGTCAGCAGGGGAAAGCCGACCACGCAGCCGATGGCGACCAGGCTCAAGGAACCCAGTTGCGAGGCACGTGGCCATTTCTGCTTGAGGACGACGAGGAGGGCGATGCCAAGGAGGCCGGCGATGGCGGCGCGGGCCGTGGTCAGGAAGAGCGGCGTCAGGTCATGCACCGCGACGCGGGTGGCCGGCAGCGATCCGGAGAAGATTGCCACGCCCAGGAAGCCGTTGAGCCAGCCTGCCGACTTGTCGTCCATTTTTGTTTCTTTCGTATTTCGTTTCGTCAGCCGGCAATGCCGCGGACATAGAATTTCGTGTCGACCGCCATGATCGGGAAGCTGGCGGGCAGATGGTGCCGGGCGATCTCGGCAAAGCCGTTCTTCTCGTAGAATCGGTGGGCAGCCAGGAATTTAGCCGTGGTTCCCAGGAAGACTTCCTCGACGCCGCGTTCGCGCGCTTCGGCCAGGAGATGGTCGAGCAGGCGCGAGGCCACGCCGTGAGGCCGGCCGCGATAGGGGGCGGCCACGAACATCTTGCGCAACGCGGCCTGTGGCCTGTCTGCCCGCCCTAGGTCGACATCCTTCATGCCGATATCCTTCATGCCGATATCCTTCAAGCCGATCGTGCCGATGACGGCTCCCTCATGCTCGGCGACCCAGAACCCGCCGCAGCCGGTCTGATAGAAGGCGTCGATCCCCAGCAGATCCGGCTGGTCGCCCGCCGTGATCTCGATGCCGAATTCCTCTCGCTGAATGGGGAGGATGACGCCGAGCACGCCATCCTGTCGGCCAGCTCGAATTGTCTGATCCTGATGGCAGTCGTCATGGGGAAACCTTCGAATATTTCGGTTTCTTGTCCCAGAACTGCGCTGGCGCCGACAGAGACAGGCCGGTACAATCGATCTGAACTGTACTGGGTCATGGAGAGGTACGGATGCTGGACCAAATCGGTGGTTCGACCCTGATCGAGGCGACGATGGCGGAGATACGCCGGCTGATTGCCATGGCGCCCGGCGCGCGCCTGCCTTCCATCCGCCGGCTGGCCGAACGGCAGGGCGTATCGAAATCGACCGTCGTCGAGGCCTATGACCGGCTGGTCGCGCAGGGCGCCGTGGCGGCGCGGCCGGGCTCGGGCTTTTTTGCTGCCGGTCGCATCCGCCCCTTCGCCTTGGTGGAGAGCGGACCGAGCCTTGACCGTGCCATCGATCCGCTCTGGATCTACCGGCAGTCCCTGACCCAGCAGACGAGTGCGCTGCATCCCGGCTGCGGTTGGCTGCCCGATTCCTGGCTGCCCGAGGACATGGTGCGGCGCGGGCTTCGTGCCGTGGCGCGCGACGAGAGCGCCAATATCTCGACCTATAGCGTGCCCCAGGGGCTGCGGCCGCTCCGCGAGCATCTGGCCCGCCGTTTCACGGAGCGGGGCCTGGAAGTGGAGCCTGCCGCCATTCTGCTGACCGATTCGGGCTCGCGCGCCATCGACCTGGTCTGCCGTTTCCTGATCCAGCCCGGCGACGTCGTGCTGGTGGACGATCCTTGCTATTTCAACTTCCAATCGCTGCTGCAGGCGCAGCGTGCCCGCATTATCGGTGTGCCCTACACCCGCCAGGGTCCCGATCTCGAGTATTTCGCCAGCCTGTGCGCCGAGCATCGTCCCAAGCTCTATCTGACCAATGCCGTCCTCCATAATCCCACCGGCGCGACGGTGAGCGTGGGAACCGCCCACCGCCTCTTAAAACTGGCCGAGCAGCATGATTTCATCCTGGTCGAGGACAATATCTTCGCCGATTTCGAAGCCCGGCCTTCACCGAGCCTGGCGGCGCTCGACGGTTTCGAGCGCGTCATCCATCTCGGCAGCTTCTCAAAGACGCTGACGGCGGCCTTGCGCTGCGGCTATATCGTGGCACGGGCCGACTGGATCGAAGGACTGACGGATCTGGCGCTCGCCACCGGCATCGGCTGCAGCGATGTCGCGGCCCAGACCACGCTGCGCCTGCTGACCGATGGCAGCTACCGTCGCCATCTCGACAGTCTGCGCCCGCGGCTGGCCAAGGCAATGGCCGCAACGGCGGAAAGACTGGAGGGCTGCGGGCTGCGCCTGTGGCTCGAGCCGCAGGCCGGCATGTTCCTGTGGGCCGAACTGCCCGAGGGCTTGGATTCGGCGGTGATCGCACGCAAGGCCCTGGAGCGGGACGTGGTGATGGCCCCCGGCAACGTCTTCAGCGTCTCGCGCAACGCCGCTCGCTTCCTGCGCTTCAACGTGGCCCAGTCGGCTGACAAGCGCATTTTCGATGTCCTCGCCGCAGTGATGGAGAAGACGGCAACACTGTCCGGGGGTGCGTGATCTCCTGTTCAGCGCCCGCGCTTGCGTGCCACAAGCCCCGCAGCGAGATAGGCGAGCGCTCCCAAGGCCGTGATCCAGAAACTGGTCGGCCAATCGGTATAGAAGGCCAGAATCAGGCCGATCCAGGCGATGGCGACCGCCAGGACCACGGAGATAATCAACCCTTGGCGGACCCGATGACTGATCCGCAATGCCGCCGCCGCAGGGGCGACCATCAGCGCGAAGACCAGCAGGACGCCGACGATCTGCATCGCCTCGGCGGTGGCCAGGGCGACGACCACCATGAAGAGGGCGGATATCAGGGATGTCGACACGCCCTTGGCCTCGGCGAGTTCGGGTTGCAGGCTGGCGAACAGGAGGGGCCGCCCGATGACGGCAAGACCGACCAGGCAGAGGAGGCCGAGGCTGGCCAGGATCCAGACCGTGGCGAGGCTGACGCCGAGTACATTGCCGAACAGCAGATTGGTCACCGCCCCGGCATAGGCCTTGTAGAAATACAGGAAGAGCAAGCCGATGCCGAGCGAGAGGGTGAGCACGATGCCGATGGCGACGTCGCGATGGGCGCGTTCCCCCAGCAGGCCGATGCCGATGCCGGCCAGGACGGTGAAGACGGTGAAGCCCACAAAGGGCGAGAGGCCGAGCAGCGCGGCGCCGGTCGCCCCGGGGAAGCCGACATGCGCCAGGGCATGGCCGGCGAAGGTCTCGCCGCGCAGCACCAGGAAATAGCCCACGATACCGGCGACGATCCCCACGATCGTGCAGGCCATGAAGGCGTTGCGCATGAACTCATACTCGAACATCGTGGGGCTTCTTTCCTGGGACCGCCGGCTTCCAGCCGGCTCATGGAACCGTATCGGTCAGGGGGTGGGAAGAGCCGGCTGGAAGCCGGCGGTCCCGGGAGGATGCCCGTGCTCCCAGGCGTCACCCATCATGCACGTGGCTTTCCAGCTCGCCTTCCTCGGCCATCACGAAGATGCGGCCATTGACGCGGGCGACGTGAATGGGCGTGCGATAGAGATCGGACAGGACATGGCGGTTGACGACTTCGTCGACGGTACCGATCGCGGCGCGGCCATGGCCGAGATAGAGCACCTGGTCGACGGCGTTGAGCAGCGGGTTGATCTCATGGGCGCAGAACAGCACCGCGATGCCGCGCTCCGAGGCGACCTCCTTGATCAGCTCGACGATACCGCGCTGATGGGCCGGGTCGAGACTGGCGAGTGGTTCGTCCATCAAGAGGAGCCTGGGATCGCCGATCAGGGTCTGGGCGATAAGCAGGCGCTGGCGCTCGCCGCCGGAAAGCTGGGAGATCGGCCGGCGGGCGAGATCGGCGGCGCCAACGCGCTCGATAGCGGCCCAGGCCGCTTCCTTGTCGGCCGCGGACGCGAAGGGCCAACCCCAGCGCGTGCCTTCGATGGCACCGAGCACGAGTTCGTAGCCGCTGAGGCCTGACAGCGCTGCGCTGCGCCGCATCTGCGGCATGTAGCCGATCTTGGGGTTGCCGCGCCGCGGCGCTTCGCCGAGCACGCTGATCCGCCCGGCCTGCGGGCTGACCAGGCCGAGTACGGCTCGCATCAGCGTGGTCTTGCCGGCACCGTTGGGGCCGAGCAGGCCGACGAAGCGGCCTTCGGCAATGGAAAAGGAGACGCTGGACAGGATCCGGCGCCTCCCGAGGGTCAGGCTGACTTTTTCGAAACCGACAGCACTCACTGCGTCAAACCGGAAAGGGCCAGATCGACCTGGCCGAGCTGTCCGTCGAACCAGGCCTGGATAGCGGTGCCAGCCGGCATGGTTTCGGTGACGCCCACCACCGCGACCTTGTGATCCCTGGCGATCTGCAGGAGCCGCTTCGTGGTCTCGTCGGTGACCTGATTGTTGTAGAACAGGATCTTGGCCGAGCCGTCCTTGAGACTGTTCTCGAAGGCGGCGACCTGGCTGGGGCTCGGCTCGCTGTCATTCATGATCGCGGTCTGGAAATCCTGGTTGAGCATCTTGAGGCCAAGGGCCTCCGCCATATAGCCGAAAACCGGCTCGGTGGCAGTCACCTGCGTGTCCTTGTACTTGGTCTTGATCGCATCGACCTGTTTCGTCAACTCGGAGAAGGAGGCTTCGAACTTGGCGAGATTGGCCTTGTAGTCGGCGGCGTGGCCAGCATCGCGCTTTTCGAGCTCGGCGGCCAGCGCCGTGGCCACGGCGGGGAACGTCTTCAGTTCGTACCACAGATGGGGATTGTCGCCCGCTTTGTGTCCGGTGAGCTCGGCGGCGACGATCGCTTTGCGATCGGGATTGGCGGAGGCGGAAAGCAGCTTGTCCATCCACGGATCATAGTCGGCGCCATTATAGACCACGATCGCGGCGGTCGAGAGCGCGCGCGCAGTGGAGGGGCTCGATTCGAACAGATGCGGATCGTCCTCGGGATTGGACAGGATGGAGGTGACCTCGACATGCACGCCCCCGATCTGGCTGGCGAGGTCGCCATAGAAATTCTCCGCGGCGACGACCTTGATCTTCTCGGCGGCGGTGGCCGGGTGGGGCATGATCGCTGCCGCGGCCATCAGGACGGCGGCAAACATCATCGAACGCATCGTGATCTCCATGACACTGGATAAGGATAGGCTGCAGGCCCATCGCAAAATCTGAAATGTTATAATGTAACAATCTCTGATTAGTCGGCAGGGCGAGGGATGTCAATCGCGTCCTGGTTGTCGGCGGTGCGAACGCCGGCCCACCACTGGTTGCGCTTGCCTGTAACCGCCGATACACCTCCGATAAGCCGCAAAGCTGCTACAACGGCATCGAGACCCGTCGCCGATCTCCCTTGAGGGCTTTTCATGCGTTCCCCCATTCTCCTCGTCCTGATGGCCACCACCATGCTTACCGGTACCGCTGAAGCCGCCGAACTCGTCCTCAAGCGTGCCGTGCTCGGCACCGGAGGCGTCGGCTATTTCGAGTATGCTGCCGAGGTCTCCGGCAAGGAGACGCTGACCCTGCGTGCCCGCCTCGACCAGGTCGACGACATCCTCAAGAGCGTACTGATTCTCGATCCGGCCGGTACCGGCTCGGCCACGCTGCCCGGCAAGGCCGGTGCGGACGAGACTTTCGCTTCCCTGCCTTTCGCGAAATCCGACCTCGACAGCATGCCCGCCCTGATCGCGGCGCTGAAGGGGGCCGAAATCAAGCTTTCCGGCCCGCGCAAGCTCGAGGGGCGCATCGCCAGCGTGCAGACGGAGACGGTGACCAGCAAGGACGGCGGCACCATGACCCGCACCCGTGTTTCCGTCTTCTCCGGCGCCGCCATCGAGCAGTTCATCCTGGAAGAGGCCGAAGGGCTGGAGTTCAAGGACGCCAGGCTCGGCGAACAGGTCGAGACGGCGCTGAAGGCCCTGCGCACGGCGCAGGACCGTTCCGGCCGCGACATTTCCATCCAGCTCGCCGAGGGCGGCAAGCGCACCGTGCGCATCGGCTATGTGGCGGAAGCGCCGGTCTGGAAGGCGGCCTACCGCCTGACCCTGCCTAAGGTCGACGAGGACAAGGCGCGCCTGCAGGGCTGGGTCGTCTTGGAAAACATGACGGGCAATCCCTGGAAGGACGTCGAGGTGACCTTGTCCTCGGCCTCGCCGGTGACCTTCCGCCAAGCGCTCTACGATCCCTATTACGTCACGCGCCAGACCATCGCGCCGCCAGTGAGCCGCACGGCCTTGCCGCGCACCGATGCCGGGCAACAGGGCGTGGCCGGTGCCGCTGCTGGCGAGGCCAGGGCCGAGACGATGTACGATTTGGCGGCACCAGCCCCAGCCGCCGCGCCCGCTCCGACCGCGCCGTCGGCGCGGCTTCGCAAGAACCAGGCTTTCCTTGGCCAGGGTGGCGGCGCACAGGAATTCAGGATGGCCGAGCCGCAGGAAGCCGGCAGCGCCGCCGAGGAGAATGCCGCCGGCGCCAGCTTCACTCTGTCGAAGCTGGTCAGCGTCGGCTCGGGCGAGAGCCTCACCATTCCCTTCGTCGATCTCAAAATGCCCTCGCAGGCCGTGGCCTGGTATCAGGGCGGCAGCCGCAATCCCTGGCAGGCGCTGACCTTGAAGAACGACGGCGCCACCTCGCTGCCCGCAGGCTCGGCCACCATCTATGAAGGCACCGAGGCCGGGCCTCTCTTCTCCGGCGAAGCCCAGTTCCCGCTGCTGCCGACCGGCGATTTCCGCCTGATCGGTTTCGGTGCCGACCAGAAGGTGCTGGTCGATTCGGAGTCGAGTTCGGCCAAGGCAATCACCAAGATCAAGGTGGTCGACGGTACGCTCCAGGTCGAGAGCCGCCTGCGCCAGACCACGACCTATCGGGTCAAGAACGGCGCTGGTGACCTGCGCCATATGGTGATCGAGCAGCCGCGGGTTGCCGACTGGACCCTGGTGGAGCCCAAGGCCGAGGAGGCCACCATCGCCGGCCAGGCCTATCGCATCCGCTTCGACGTCGAGGCGGGCAAGTCCAGGCAATACAAGGTCACGCTGGAACGGCCCGTGGTCGAGGCGATAGCGATTGCCGATGTCACCGGCGAGCGTATCCAGGCCCTGATGGCCGCCCCCGATCTCGATGCCGAGACCAAGGCCCGGCTTGCCACGGTTGCCGAGGCGGCCAAGGCGAGCGACGAGGCACAGGCCGCGACGAGCCGCCTCGAAGAACAGCGCGACGGCATCACCCAGGACCAGGAACGCATCCGCGAAAATCTCAAATCGGCACCGCAGGGTTCCGACCTCGCCCGGCTCTATTCGCAGAAGATGCTGGAACAGGAAAAGGCGCTCGACAAGCTCGATGGGGCGATCAAGGAGGCACGGGCCAAATATGAGGCGGCCCGCAAGATCCTCGGCGATCGCGTGAGGGCCCTGTAGCGTCGGGAGACAAGACCGGTCCCGCACCGGGGCCGGTCTATGCCGCTTTTTTGACGACCGCCGAAGGGGTGCAATGCTGGCTCAATGCAGCCGGGCAAAATGGTCGTGCCTGCCGGCGAAGATTGAGTCGCGTTCCGCCTCTCGATGTGATGGCAGGCACCGGCGGTGCAGGCATGATCGAGGCTGCATCCGTTTCGGCGGATGCATGGAGCCTGCCTCAGCCGCGATGCTCCATGTGGTCTCGATCGCGAGCGGACGATGGCATGACCATGCGTGACGTATTGCCCTTCTTGCGGGCCTTGAATTCCGATCCCCTCAGTGTGGGCGCCATCGCGCCTTCCGGGCCGGCCCTTGCCGAGCTGATCACCCGGGAGATCACCTCGTCCTCGGGACCTGTCGTCGAACTGGGGCCGGGTACGGGTGTCTTCACTCGGGCCCTGCTGGCGCGTGGCATACGGGAGGACGAGCTCACGTTGCTGGAGCGGGGCACCGAATTCGTCGAATTGCTGCGTGTGCGCTTTCCCCTGGCCCGCGTGCTGCAGGAGGATGCGGCCAGCCTGGGAGCGCTCGAGCTCTTCGGTGGGCCGATGGCTGGGGCGGTGATCAGCGGGCTGCCGCTCCTCAACCTGCCCCGGGACAAGGTTCGTGCCATACTGGCAGGCGCCTTCGAAATCCTGCGCCCGGGCGGCGCTTTCTATCAATTCACCTATGGCGCCCGCTGCCCCGTGCCGGGGCCGATGCTCGAAGAACTTGGCTTGCGGGCGGTCCGGATCGGCCGGGCCTTCGCCAACCTCCCGCCGGCCACGGTGTATCGGATCGGCCGCCGCGGAGCTTCTGCGCCGCGCTGATCTCGCGGCGCGCCAGCCGAATCTTGCCTCAGCGACCTACCAGCTTCTTGACCTGGCGGACACAACCGATGGTGGCGGCCTTGGAGCGGTCGACGATTGCCGAATGGCCCGGCGAACGGGGCTTCAAGCCCATGCGGCGCAAATAGTAATTGGCCCGGTAGACATCCTTGTATTTCCAGTTCGGAAATTCGAGGTTGAGCGACAGGCTGATCGAAATATTGTCGTGATTCTGCAGCCAATGCGCGCCGTGCGTAGGAATATGCACCGCGTCGCCGGGCTGCAGTGTGATTTTGCGCGCCTTCCGCTCGGCTTCCGGCTTGAAGGTGCCGGCCGTGGTCGTCACTGCGTAATAGCGCTCGAGCTCATCCTCGGTGGTGATGCTGCGATCCATCGGATCGCAGACCCAGATGTCCTTGGTGCCGTGAATCTGGGTGAGGACGTTGACCTCGGCATCGAAGTGATAGGGGGTCTTGCGCCGCGGCGAGGTGATGAAGATCAGCATTTCGGTGTTGCTGAGCAGCTTGGAGCCCTCGGGGCCGGCAATCTGGCGAATGAAGTCGTCGAATTCGTCCAGCAGCTTTTTGTAGCGCGGATCGATTTCGATGTGCTTCATCACCATCCAGGCACCGGCCGTCTCGATGCGGTCGATGACCTGGCGTACCGTCATGTCCGGCTTGGGGACCGAGCCCCATTTGTCGGTGATCGACAGGTCGCCGGCATCCCAATAGAGGTCGCCCGGACGTTTGGCCGCTTCTTCGGCCACATTCACCAGGGCGTCGATCGAAAACAGGGGATGGCTGGCCAGGGGGTGCTGCATCGAGAATGCGGCCTTGTGCAGCAGGCGGCGGCATTCCTCGAACGGTTCCACCGTCGACCATTGCTCCGAATGCTGAACAATAGATGGCTTCGTCAGCATGCCTTGTTTCCTCTGAATTGAGCAGAATGTATCAGTAGTTAGTTCTATTTATTGATTTATCGCAGATTTTTACTTTGTGGGCGAGGCGGATGGAAGAGTCTTTCGGGGGCGTCCAAATCAATCTTTAGTAGGAGGGGAGACCTTCTCTCACTCGCTCGTAAGCCGTATCACTTAAGGGAAGTCGATGCGTTGCCGATGACAAGAAGAACGGTCCGGGCAAGCGCTCGCGACTGACTTGAACAGGATCGTGCAAGGCGATCGGAGTGCGCAAAGGCACGGTTCGGACCGCAAAACTCGTGCCTTCTGCCGCCAGGCGAACTATACAAGCAAACTATAAAGGCGCGGCCGGCGACGCCTGACTGATCCTGCCGGTTTCGAGGGTATCATGCGGCGTTCGGCACGCTTCTTCACCGGTCTGGTTCTATCGCTGGCGCTCGGCCTGTGCGCAGCCGAAGCTGCCCTGGCACGCAATCTCGCATTGGTCATCGGCAATGATTCCTATGCCAACGTCACGTCTCTCCAGAAGGCGGTCTCGGATGCCCGCGCCATTGCCGACCAGCTCGAAAAGCTCGGCTATGTGGTGAGGCGGGTCGAGAATGCCGATCAGCGCGGCATGAGCCGGGCCCTGGTGGCTTTCAACGCCGATATCCAGCCCGGCGACCGGGCGCTGTTCTATTATGCCGGCCATGGCTTCGAGATCGGCGGCACCAACTACCTGCTGCCCACCGACGTGCCATCGGTCCAGACCAATCAGCAGGACCTCATCCGCGATGCGTCCTTTTCGGTGGAGCGGGTCATCGACGGGATTCGGGACAAGGGAGCCGGCGTTGCCGTGCTGGTACTGGATGCCTGCCGCAACAATCCCTTCGCCAATGACAGGTCGCGCTCGGTGGCGGCAACCCGCGGCCTGGCCCGCGTCGACGCGCCCGAGGGCGTCTTCGTCCTGATGTCGGCGGGCGCCAAGCAGGAGGCGCTCGACCGGCTCTCCGACCAGGACGGCAATCCCAATTCCGTGTTCACCCGCAGCTTCCTCGGCGAATTGTCGAAGCCCGGCCAGACCCTGGTCGAGATCGCCAAGAAAACGCAGGTCGATGTGCGTGCCTTGGCCGCGAGTGTCGGCCACGACCAGACGCCGGCCTATTACGACCAGGTCATCGGCGACGTCGTGCTGTCGGATGCGGTGGACACCACCCCCCAGGCGGGGCAGCAGGTCGCCTCGGCGAGCCCGCAAGGTAATACCGGTCCGAACATCCGCACCGAGATCAATACCGTCGGACGGACCGAGGCCGGAAAGGGTGTCTCGATCGGGCCCGGCGTGAAGCTCGGGCCGGGAGTCACCATTGGCGGCAAGGATTCCCGAATCGCCCTGCAGCATCCGGCCAATCCGCCCACGACGGATCCGGCCAAGGCCTTGAATCTCCAGCAGGGCGGTGCGGCGACCGGCCAGCAGCTCGCCCTGGTCCGTCCGGACACCAAGCCGGGCCAGCTGACGCAGCCCATCGGCCGTGCTCCGATCGCCAGCTTCTCGCGCTCCAATGCCGGCTGGACGGTGACATTGTCCCTGCCCGAGCCGGCGACGGCCCTGTCGTACCGGGTCGGTGAGGCCGGCGAGTTCAAGGAGACCGGCCTGCTCGACGTCCTCGACCAGCGTACGGGCGGGCGCATGCCCAATCCATCCTTCTCGATGTCGCCGCGCGCCCAGGCGGGCATCATCCAGGTGCGTTATCGCAGCATCGATGGCGCCGATGTCGGCCCCTTCTCGATTCGCTTCGACCCGGACATCGCCCTTTACGAGGACCAGCGACGCAATCTCACCTCGATCCAGGGCAGCTGGGTGGAGTTTCGCGATTTCAACGGCGTGCTGGTCTATTTCACCACGCTGGTGAGCTATCGCTGTGCCGTCACCGAGGTGCGCTATGGCCTCAACGGCGCACCGCCGTTGACCCGCTTCGACCTGCCTGTCTGCAACATGAAGGATCCCTATTCGATCCCCAACAATGCCAAGACCTATCTGAAGTTACCGGGCAGTACCAAGTCGATCAGCGTGCAGGTGACCTGGCGCGACGGCTCGCAGTCCGAGATCAACACGGTGGAGAAGGATTGAGGCCGGGAGATCGGGTGAGGCAAGGTGGATTTTGGGGAAAGTGTCGCGGTACCCCAGAGCAAAGCACGTTCAAGACCGAACGCTTGTTTGCTCCAACTCTTTGGTTCGACGAGTTTTTGCGATTCTTGGGAGCTCCGTCAAATCGTTATAGCTCTTTGCTTCGACGCGCCGTTGTGATTTGAAGTGCTTCATTGAGATCACAAAACGCTTCAGCATTGTTCGGTTCCATGGCCTCCTCCGCTCCCATTCTTCCCGCCGGCTACTCCAACGTGCCGCCCGGCATGCTCGCCAATGTGGTCACCTGCCTCGAGATGCTGCAAAAGCCCAGGCCGAAGCCGGCGAGGCCGCTCGAACGGCCGATGACGCTGGAGCGGATCGAGAAGCCGGAGTTGAGCGACTATCGCGCCCTCTATCGGGCCGTCGGCGAGGATTGGCTGTGGTTTTCGCGCCTGGCCATGCCGGACGCCGAACTCAGGGCGATTCTGGAGCATCCCGATGTCGAGGTCTATGTCCTCATGGCAGGCAAGCGGCAGCTTGGCCTGCTGGAGCTTGATTTCCGCCAAAAGGGGCAGTGCGAACTCGCCTTTTTCGGCCTGGTGGCGGAGGCGATCGGGCAGGGCGCCGGCCGCTTCCTGATGGACCAGGCCCTGGCCAAGGCCTGGGCGAGACCGATCGAACGGCTGTGGGTGCATACCTGCACGTTCGACCACCCCGGCGCGCTTGCCTTCTACCGCCGCTCCGGCTTCGTGCCCTTCGCCTTCGAGGTGGAAGTCTGCGCCGATCCGCGGCTGAGCGGATGCCTGCCGCGCCAGGCGGCGGCGCATGTGCCGCTGGCGGACTTCACCGCCTGAGCTATTTTGCCGGCGTCAGGCGCAGCAGGCGTCCGTCCGAAGCATCCTCGATCAGCCAGATCGCGCCGTCGCGATCGACGGCGACATCACGGATGCGGGCGCCCATCTCCCAGCGATCGGCCTGGCGCGCGCCATCCTTGCTGTCGAAGGCGATGCGCACCAGGGCTTCGCCCCGCAGCGCCCCGATAAAGGCGGAGCCCCGCCATTGCGGAAACAGCTTGCCCGAATAGAAGGCCAGGCCGGCAGGGGCGATGATCGGGGTCCAATAGATCACCGGGGCTTCGAATTCCGGACGGGTCCGGTGCCGAGGGATCGGCACGCCGCTGTAATTGTCGCCATTGGAGACGATCGGCCAGCCATAATTTGCGCCCCTGCGGATCAGATTGAGCTCGTCGCCGCCGCGCGGCCCCATCTCGTTTTCCCACAAGCTGCCGTCGGGGGCGAAAGCCAGGCCATAGGGATTGCGATGGCCAAGGCTCCAGATCTCGGCCTGCACGCCGCCCTGGGCCGCCATCGGATTGTCGGCAGGCGCCGTGCCGTCGAGATTGAGCCTGAGGATCTTGCCGCGATTGGTATCGGTGTTCTGGGCGGTTTCCGGCTCCATGCGGTCGCCGGAGCTGAGGAAGAGGTGGCGCCCATCGGGAGCGAAGGCGATGATGCCGCCCGGCTGGCCGCCGCCGCCTTTGGGCGAAGCGCGCCAGATCACGGCAAGATCGTCGAGACCCGCTTTGCCGCCCGCCTCTTTCAGCCCGGCCCGCGCCAGGGCCAGTGTGCCGCCGCCGACGCTTGGTTCGACATAGCTGAAATAGATCAGCCCGTCTCGGGCGAAGCCCGGCGAGGCCGCAACATCGAGCAGGCCGTTCT
This sequence comes from Labrys sp. 22185, assembly GCF_052045555.1. Taxonomy (NCBI): domain Bacteria; kingdom Pseudomonadati; phylum Pseudomonadota; class Alphaproteobacteria; order Hyphomicrobiales; family Xanthobacteraceae; genus Labrys; species Labrys sp. 22185. Next base: position 64,702 of record NZ_JBQEPH010000024.1, read on the forward strand.
GGCCGCCGGCCTGCACGCGCGGAACGCCGCTAACCTCAGACTTGGCGCTGGCTGGGGTCACCAGGAACAGCTGCCCGCCCTTTTCGGTGACGAGCATGCGCCCGTCGGGCAGGAAGGCGATGGCCCAAGGCGTGTCGAAACGCGCGACAGCAGTGGTCTTGAAGGGGCGGCTCGTCGAGGCCGGGCTGTTCGCCGCATTCACTTCGGCCAGGGCCAGGCCGGGAAGGGCCGCTATGCCCCCAATGATTGCGGCAGTCAGAGCGATTCGGACGGCATTGCGCATCGATGAGTCCCCCACCGGCCCGTGCAACCTGCCGGCCCGGACCCGGATGCATCAATCTCAGCCGATTGCGTCCTTCCAATGGCCGGACGACGTTGTCCGTCTGCAGCGCAGCGGACAGATATCGCCCTTGCGCAGGATGGCCTCGGCGCAGCGCAGGTTGATCCAGGTCGCTGTCAAAAAGATCACGGCAAAGATCAGGCTCTGGGGTGAAAGATCGATCATAACCATGCCGCGCCGTGCCAGCTGGATGACGAAGGTCGCCGCGACCAGCGCCGAGAAGCCGGCGCCGATCGCGCTGAAGGCGAGGCGCAGGAGTGGCCAGACGGTCGATGAGCGCCGGCGCTCCCACAGGAGAAGTCCGAAATTGGCCAGGGGCCCCACCAGAAACACTGCCACGATCGGACCGAAGAAAAGCAGGATCCATTCGAAATTGCACAGAAGTTCGCGGCAGGGCAGGCTGTCGATGTAGAGATAGACACCCCAGTAGAACAGGGCGAGCGCAACGCTCGCGAGGGCATAGGCCAGCAATCCGTTGGAGAAAGCCCTGGTCTGTGACGGCGTAGGAGAGGTCATGGTCCTGTCCTGCTGGCTTGCTCAAGATCATTTAAGTTAGTGAACGAACGCTAACTTAAATGATCTGACGGTTGGCGTCAACCGCATTCGGATCTTATCGAAGGCGACGAGGGTGCCGTGTGCGATCGGACACCAGACCATCGAAAATGGCGAAAGGCGCTACCGAGCGGATCACCCCGCGTCAGGAGCGGAAAAGGCGGCAATTCTATTCGCGCACCGCGAAAATCCTGCCATTGGCCCAGGCGCTGCGACGGATGTCTTCCTCATTGGCCGGCTCGGCATCTTCCTCATCCAGGAGCGTCAGAAAGCCGTCCCTTGCCGCCAGCCTGTCCGGCGATCTATATCCCCATTCGCATTCCTCGCAATGGCCATAGACGGTGCCTGTGTCAGCACTGCGATAGAGGAACAGCCGGCCCTGACCGCAGCTCGGGCATTGGCCGGCATGGAAATGACAGGTCATGCCGGCCTGTCCAACCCGCTCAATTGCAGCAGGTCCCAGAGATTGCCGTACAGATCCTCGAACACAGCCACCGTGCCGTAGGCCTCCATCCGCGGCTCCTCGTGAAATCGCACGCCACGCGCGAGATAGAGGCGATGATCGCGCCGGAAATCGTCGGTGTTGAGGAACAGGAAGACGCGGCCCCCCGTCTGGTTGCCGATTGCCGCCGCCTGTACCGGCGACGCGGCCTTGGCGAGGAGGAGGCGGGTCTGGCCAGCGCCCGGCGGAGCAACCAGAAGCCAGCGCTTGCCATCGCCGAGGTCGCTGTCCTCGACCACCTCGAAACCGAGCTTGCCGACATACCAATCCCTGGCCTCGTCATAGTCGCGGACGACCAGTGTGACTGCACCCAGATGCTGCGGCATCGTTTCTCCTGTTTTGAAGCGCCGATCGGGGCTGGCCTCCAGCGCAGCCGGCCGAGCGCGACAATACGGCATCCCGATGCGGCGGCGAGAAAATTCACGTCGCCTTCGCGGTGTGGCACAAGCTGGCCTGCGTGCCACATGCCAGGATACGCCCCAACCGGATCACTCTTTTATGATTGTTCGCAAAAACCCGCAGGCATGGGAACTCTTCTTCATCATGCGCGGCTCCATCGTGCCGCAGATCTGGCCCCAAATACTGGTGGTGGTGCTGATCTCGGTTGCGGTGACGCTGCTGGAAACCCGCGGCTTCATGCATGTGCCGCCGATCGCCGCCTTGCCCTTCTCCCTGATCGGCGTGGCGCTGTCGATCTTCTCGGCCTTTCGCAACACTGCGAGCTATGATCGCTGGTGGGAGGCGCGCAAGATCCTGGGGGCTCTGGTGATCGATGCCAGGGGATTGTCGCGCCAGGCCCTTGCCTATCTTGCCGCCGAGCCGGAGGTGGCGAGGCGGCTGGCGCTTCTTGCCATCGCTTTTTGCGATCTGGTCCGCTGCCATTTGCGCGACGAGGCGCCGGACGAAGTGGCCCTACGCCATCTCGACGCCGCCGATCGTGCTGCCGTCACCGCAAGCCGGCGCGGGCCGAATCGCCTGTTGCTGCAGATGAGCCGGCTGGTCGGCGAAGCTCTCGACAAGGCACGGATCTCGGCGCAGATGGCGCAAGTTCTCGAGGAGAGAATTTCGGGGCTCTCGACCGACCTGACCGCGGCCGAGCGCATCAAGCAGACGCCGCTCCCCTTCGCCTATTCCCTGCTGCTGCACCGCACCGTCTATCTGTTCTGTTTCCTGCTGCCCTTCGGCCTTGCCGACAGCATGGGCCTGTGGACGCCGGTGATCGCCGCCATCGTGACCTACACCTTCTTCGGTCTCGACGTGCTCGGCGACGAATTGGTGGCGCCCTTTGGCGCCACACCGAACAGCCTGCCGGTGATGGCGATCTGCCGGATCATCGAAATCAACATTCTGGAGGATCTCGGCGAGACCGACCTGCCCGAGGCACCCACGCCCGTTGATTTCGTGCTGAGCTGACATGAAGGCAGGGCCTGATCGAGCGATCTGCGCCCTGACTTCAAGGCAAATCGAGCAAGCGCCGATCTGGCCGGGCTTACGAATGCTGCGGAGGGTCCTGGCGCACGGTTTCGAGCTTGATCGTCGGCTGGGCTTCCTTGCCTTCGACCGACTTGCCGCCGACGACGGAGCCGAGCAGGCCGCCCAGGGACTGGCGCTCGGTGTAGAGCACGATGACGCAGGAAATCGCCAGCGGGATGAGCAGATAGAGCAGGCGGAACATCAGGAGAGCCGCAATGATCTCAGCCTTGGACTGAATCACCGCAGGATCGCTCGGATTGGCGCCGGCCGGCAGCATGATCAGCAGGAAAACCGCTTCGAACACGCCGACACCACCCGGGGCGTTGGAAATCAGGCCGGCGCAGAAGGAAGCCAGGAACATGCCCAATACCACAAAGAAACCTGGGTTGAGGGCGTCGGGCAGGGCGAAATAGATGATGCCGGCGGCACCGACGATTTCGATGGGAGCGGCGAAGAGCTGCCGGAAGGCGATGGTCGGCTTGGGATAGGCGATCTGCAGCGAACGGATGCGCAGGGGCTTGAGATGCAGGATCGCACCGGCCTGGTAGAGCAGTACGAAGGCCAGCATGGCCAAGCCCAGCATGAAGGCGGCGCTGGGCGGGAAATGGAACAGGCGCGAAAGCAGTTCCGGCTCACCCACCAGCACGATGCCGCCGAGGAACACGGCACCATAGGCGAAGGTGAAGGCACAGAAGGCCGTGACGACGGCAACCTCGGCTGCGTTCAGCCCCATCCTGGAATAGGCCCGGTAGCGCACCAGGCCGGAGGAGAGCACGGAGACGCCGATATTGTGGCCGAGCGCATAGGCCACGAAGGAGACGACCGAGACCACCGGCCAGGACAGCTTCTTGCCGACATGCATCAGCGCGATGCGGTCGTACCAGGCCAGCGCAGCGTAGGCGAGCGTGGTGGAGGCGAAGGCCAGCAGGATCATCACGGGGCCGCGATCGACCACGGCCTGCCAGACCTGGCCGACTTCGACGCCCTTGAGCTCCTTGGACAGGAGATAGACCGAGAATACGACGGCGGCGAGCCCGATGACCGGCCAAACATATTCGAGTTTGTTCTTCATCATGTCCGTCTGGGTAAGGGTTCGAACCGGTTGCCGAAACGTGTCATCACACCATGTCCCGCAAGTAGGTCTCTCTTGATGGGGCGGCAAGGATCATCAAGAGAGACTGCTCGTTATCGGGCATTCGCAGAGTTTCCCGATGAAGCCCATCCGAACGCTTCATCGGGAAACTCTACCGGGTGCCATTAACAACGGGATCGTGTCGAACACAAGACAACCCGATGATGAGCGTCGCAGAACAGTCACGCCGGAGACAGTCCTATTTTTAACGCAACTAACATGTATTTCTCCATGAGGCGCGTTAACTCGCTGTAATTCATGCGTTGTCGGCGATGCGCCGCAAAGCTAGCATCCAATCAAATCGTTTTTCCGCGCGGACTGTTCCATGCTTGCACCACCGCCTTTCATGCTGACGACCGGGCCGGTGACGGCCTATCCCGCCGTGCTCAACGCCATGGCCCGGCCTGCCGTCTATGATGGACATCATGCTTTCCAGCACTTCTACCGCTCGGTGGTGGGTAAGTTGCAGGCCGCCTTACGCCTTTCGAGCCTGCCCCTGATCCTGCAGGGGGACGCATTGCTGGGGCTCGAAGCTGCCGCCGCTTCCCTGATCGGCCGCAAGGACGTCGTGCTCAATCTCGTTTCGGGCGTCTATGGCAAGGGCTATGCCGGCTGGGCCCGCCGCTATGCCAGCGAGGTGATCGAGCTTGCAGTGCCGTTCGACGAGGCGATCGACCCGGAAAGGGTGCGCGAGGCGCTGGCGGCGCGCCCCGATATTTCGATCATCACCGTCTGCCATCACGACACGCCCTCCGGCACGCTCAATCCCCTGGCTGAAATCGGCCGCCTCGGCCGCGCGCACGGCGCCTATGTCATCGCCGATGCCGTTTCCTCCTTCGGCAGCCTGGACGTGCATCCGGAGGAGGCCGCGATCGACATCTTCGTGACCTCCGCGGCCAAATGCCTGGGGGCCACGCCGGGCCTGAGCCTGCTTGCCGTCAGTGAGAGGGCATGGGAGAGAATCAAGGCCAACCCGGATGCCCCGCGGGCTTCCTTCCTGTCGCTGCTCGACTGGGAACTGGCGGCCGAGGCCGGGCGGGCGTTTCCTGTCACGCCGTCGCTCGCGGAGATTCATGGCCTCGACGCGGCGCTCGACCTTTATCTCCGGGAAGGGCCCGAACGGGTCTGGGCCCGGCATGCCCGTACGGCGGCAGCCGCGCGGGCCGGGCTTAAGGCGCTGGGCGTGAAGCTGTGGCCGGCACGCGAAGCAATCGCCGCACCCTCCGCTACGGTCTTCCGCTTGCCCGAGGGCATTGCAGACATCCGTCTGCGCGATACGCTGCTGGAACGTTACGGCGTGATGCTGTCGCTTGGTCGCGGCGAGACGGCGGGCAAGGTGCTGCGCATCGGCCATATGGGCCCGGCAGCCGAGCCGATGCTGGCCGTGACCGCAGTGGCGGCGCTGGGCGGCGCGCTGAACCAGCTCGGCCGGCAGGCCGACGCCGGCACCGGGGTCAATGCTGCGCTTGCCATTCTCAGCCAAGCATCATCCAATCACGCTGATTCGAACGGCTCCTCCCGGGAGGTTGCACATGCCGATCCTGCTTAGCCGCCGCTCATTCCTGCTCGCCAGTGCCGGAACGGCCCTGGCGCTTGGGCTGCCGCATCGCCTGGCTGCCAGCGAAGTTCCGGCCGGTCGCCTGACCGTTGCCGCCGATTCCGAGCCGACCAATCTCAACCCCGCTATCGTTGCTTCGAACGGCGTTTTCTTCGTCGCCAGCAAGGTGGTCGAGCCCTTGGCCGAGGCCGATTACAACGGCCCGGACGGATTGGTGCCGAAGCTTGCCCTGTCCTGGGAGGGGTCGGCTGACGGCAAGGCCGTCACCTTCAAGCTGCGCCCCGATGTGAAATGGCATGACGGCAAGCCCTTCACCTCGGCCGATGTCGCCTTCTCCGCCCTGGAAGTGTGGAAGAAACTGCAGAATCTCGGCCGTGTCGTATTCAAGGATCTCGAAAGCGTCGATACGCCCGATCCCCTCACGGCGGTCCTGCGTTTCTCGGCGCCCACACCCTTCCAGCTCATCCGCAACTGCCTGCCGGCCCTGACCTCGGTGTTGCCCAAGCATGTCTTTGCCGGGACCGACATCATGAAGAACCCGGCCAATGAGAAGCTCATCGGCACCGGGCCCTTCAAATTCGTCGAGCACAAGCCGGGCGAATATTATCTGCTCAGGCGCAATGAAGCCTATTGGGCCCAGGGTGAGCCGCACTTCAACGAGATCCTGTTCAAGGTGCTGTCCGATCGCCAGTCCGCCGGCGCGGCGCTCGAGGCGGGCGAGATCCAGCTTGCCGCTTTCTCGGCCGTGCCGCTGGCCGATCTCGACCGCATCTCCAAGGTGCCGGGCCTCAAGGTCTATTCCACGGGTTATGAGGCGCTCACCTATCAGATGATCATCGAGATCAACCATACCCGCAAGGAACTGGCGGATCTACGCGTCCGCCAGGCGATTGCCCATGCCATCGACAAGGGCTTCGTTGTGCAGGCGATCTTCCGCGGCTATGCGACTGCGGCCACCGGACCGGTGCCGCAGACCGACAAGACCTTCTACAACCCGGATGTCGAGCGTTACGAATTCGATCCGGCCAAGGCCGAGACCTTGCTCGACGAAGCCGGCTACAAGAAGGGAGCGGATGGCATCCGTTTCCATCTCAAGCTGTTACCGGCGCCCTTCTTCAACGAAACCGTGCAGTTCGGCGCCTATCTCCGGCAGGCTTTGGCCAAGATCGGTATCGATGCCGAGATCGTCTCCAACGATTCGCCCGCCCATCTGAAGGCCGTTTATACCGATCACGCTTTCGATCTGGCCGTCGGCACGCCGGTCTACCGCTCCGATCCGGCGATTTCCACCACCATCCTGTTCCAGAGCGGCATACCGGCTGGCGTGCCGTTCTCGAACCAGTATGGCTACGCCAATCCCAAGACCGATGCGCTGATCGCGGCGGCCGCGGTCGAGATCGATCCCGAAAAACGAGCCGAGCTCTACAAGCAGTTCCAGAAGCTGGTGGTGGACGATCTCGCGCTGATCAACGTGGCCGAGTTCTCCTTCATCACCGTGGCCAGCGAGAATTTGCAGAACGTCTCCAACAATCCACGCTGGGCGGTGTCGTCCTGGGCGGATACCGCCCTGCCGGAGATGGCGCCGTGATATCGTTTCCGGGTGCGCGGACGTCTCGTCCGCTCTTGGAACCGCCACGTTCCCGGGAGACCAAGAGGCGGACGAGACGTCCGCGCATCCGGGAATAATCGCCCGTGATCCCGCGCTTCCTTCGGCGCATGGGCGGGGCCCTGGTGGTTCTGCTCCTGGTCGTCATCGGCGCCTTCTTCATGCTCGAATCGGCGTCGGGCGATGCCGTCGATGCCTATGTCGCCGGTATCGGCGGGGCGGATGCGGCGCGGATCGCCGAGCTGAGAAGCGAGTGGGGTCTGGATCAGGGCCCCGCCTTTCGACTCAAGGCCTATCTGTCGGCCTTGGCTCACGGCGATTTCGGCTGGTCGACCGCCTTTCAGCGGCCGGTGCTCGGCGTCCTGCTCGAGCGCCTGCCGGTGACGCTGATCACCATGGGCTCGGCGTTGGCGCTGGCATTCCTGCTCGGCATCGGGCTCGGCTTCCTGGCGGGCTGGCGCCCGAATGGCTGGCTCGATCGCGTTCTGTCGCTGGGCTCGCTCGCCCTCTACGCCATGCCCGGCTTCTGGCTCAGCCTGGTGTTGATCCTGGTCTTTTCCGTCATGCTGCGCTGGCTGCCGGCCAGCGGCTTCGAAACGATGGCTTCCGGCAAGACGGGCCTGGAACGGGCAGGGGACATCGCCCGGCATTTGGTGTTGCCGGTCGGCGCGCTCGGCCTGCTCTACATGACCCTGTTCCTGCGCCTGTTGCGCGATGGCATGGAGGAGGTCTGGCATGCCGACTTCATCCGGGCCGCGCGCGCCCGCGGCGTGACGGGCTGGCGGCTGGCGTTGAACCACGTCGCTCGCAATGCCCTGGCGCCGGTGATCACCATGCTTGGCCTGCAGTCGGCTTCCCTGCTGGGCGGCAGCGTGGTGGTGGAGAGCGTTTTTGCCATACCCGGATTCGGCCGCCTGGCGGCCGAGGCGGTCTCTCGCCGCGACACGCCGCTGCTGCTCGGCGTAGTGCTGTTCAGCGCCATCGTCGTCATCGCCATGAACCTGCTGGCCGATCTGGTGCAGGCCTGGCTCGATCCGCGCATCGGCGCCAGCGAGCGTGTCGCATGACCATATTGATGGCCATGCTGCGCAGTGGGGAGGGCCGTGTCGGCCTGGTGTTGCTTGCTTTGTTTGCTGCGCTGGCCTTGACGGCGCCATTCATCTTTCCGGGCGATCCGCTTGCCATCAGTGCGCCGCCGCTGCTTCCGCCTTTCACCGATTCGGCCCATCCCCTGGGAGCCGACCGGCTGGGGCGCGACATCGCTGCCGAGCTGGCTTGGGGCAGCCGTACCACGCTTCTCGTGGCCGTCGCTTCGGCGCTGGCTTCCCTGTTGCTCGGCTGCCTGGTCGGCACGCTGGCAGGCTTCCTGGGTGGCTGGACCGACGACGTGCTGATGCGCCTCTCCGATGCCTTCCAGACCGTGCCGGCCTTCCTGCTCGCCATGGCGCTGATCAGCGTGACTGGGCCGAGCCTGCCGGCCATCGTGCTGGCAATCGGTGCCGGCGCCTGGCCGCAGCCTGCCCGCATCGCGCGCGCCGAAATCCGTTCCCTGCGCGAGCGCGATTTCGTCGCCTCCGCCCGTGTTGCCGGCATGCATCCGCTCGTCATCGGCTTTCGCGAGATCCTGCCCAATGCCCTGCCGCCGGTGATTTCGCTCGCTGCGATCATCGCGGCGGCGGCGGTGCTGATCGAAGCGGCTCTGTCCTTCCTCGGTTTCGGCGATCCCAACCGGCCGAGCTGGGGCAGCATGGTGGCCGAAGGGCGCTCGCTGCTGCGCAGCGCACCGTCGCTGTCGCTGGTGCCAGGTCTTGCCCTTGTTGCCATGGTGCTGGCGATCCATCTCACCGGGCGAGGCTATGCCAAGGCGCTACGCGTGAAGGAGCCGGCGGCATGAAGCTCTTTTCCTTGCGCGGCTTCGGCGTCTCCTATCGCGATCGTGCCGGCATGCATCCGGCCTTGCAGGCCATCGACCTCGACATCGAGGCCGGCCGGCATCTGGCCTTGCTGGGAGAAAGCGGATCGGGCAAGTCAACCCTGGCGGCGGCCCTGGCGGGGCTGCTGCCATCCAATGCGGTCAGCACCGGCCGGCTGACCCGGCCGGGCTTTGCCTCGCAGCCGCGTCCCGGGCGCGATATCGGCATGGTCTTCCAGGATCCGGGCGGCAGCCTCGACCCGCTGATCCGGGTGGGTGATCAGATCACCGAGGCGCGCCGGGCCTGCCGGGGGGGGAGTCGTGCGGACGCGTTGGCCCTGGCGCAGGATTGGCTCGGCCGCATGGCCTTGCCCGATCCGCACGCCGCATTGCGCAAATATCCGCACCAGTTTTCAGGTGGCCAGAAACAGCGCATCGCCCTCGCCGCGGCCCTGGTCAGCGAGCCCAGCATGCTGATCGCGGACGAGCCGACCAGCGCTCTCGATTCGATCACACAGCATGCCATCGTCGAATTGCTGCGGACGCTGACGGCGGGAAGTGGGCTCACCCTGATCTTCGTCACCCATGACATCGCCCTTGCCTCGCAACTGGCAGACGATGTCGCGGTGCTCTATCAGGGCCGCCTGGTCGAGACCGGCCCGGCGGAGCGGCTGTTCCGGGCACCATCCCATCCCTATCTCAAGGCCTTGCTGGCGACACGGCAGGAACTGAAGAGTCTGGAACCGAAGGGTCTGGACCTCGAGAATCAGGGGCTCGGACGTCCCCACTCGCGCCGCTTTGCCGAGATCGACCCCAGGGATTTTTCCGTCAGGGTTCCCGCCGTGGGGGAGGGGGCCGGTCATGGCTGATGCCCTGCTTGAAATCGAGGCGCTGTGCAGCAGCGTGCGGGGGCCGGCGGGGCGGCATGCCATCCTGGATGGTATCGACCTTGCCATCGCACCGGGCGAGATCGTCGGTCTGGCGGGGGGATCCGGGGCGGGCAAGACCAGTCTTGCCCGTGCGATTCTGCGGCTCCATCCGGTCGATGCCGGTTCCATCCGTTTCGAAGGGCGCGAGATCACCCATCTTGCCGGCAAGGCTTTGCGCCGTATCCGACCGCGGCTGCAGATGGTGTTCCAGGATCCCTTGGCTGCCTTCAATCCGCGTGCCCGGGTCGAGCGCGTCATCGGCGATCCCCTGCGAATCTGGCATTCCCTGTCTCGGGCACAGGAGAGGCAACGGATCCTGGCATTGATGGAGCGTGTCGGCCTGCCGGAGCGGCTGCTCGGCCGTTTCCCCCATGAGCTCTCCGGCGGCCAGCGCCAGCGTGTCGCCATCGCCCGGGCCCTGGTGACGGATCCGGCCCTGATCATCCTGGATGAGCCGGTCTCGGCGCTCGACGTGGCCGTCAGGGCGCAGATCCTCAACCTCCTGCTCGACATCCGTGAGAAGGCCGGCACGGCGCTTTTGTTCATCGCCCATGATCTGGCCGTGATGGCGGCCTTGTGCGACCGGCTCTGCGTGATGGATGCCGGGCGTATCGTCGAGTCCGGCCCTCCCGGCCGGCTTGTTGCAGTGCCGCAAAGCGAAATGACGCGTTTGTTGGTCGCCGCGGCCCCCAAAATGAGATTCTGAAAAATTTTTCGCGAGGGTGAGGCCGATTCCGACCCGGATTTGGAGCAAGCCGACCGCCCCTGGCTGGAATTTATCCACAGAGGGTAGGAAATTTTTGATGCGGCGCAATATGGTAAATTGTTCCTGATTGGGGCTCTAGATGCAGCAAAATGGGCCTTTCGGGTGGGTTTCGACCGGGATGCCGATCCGCGGCCTCTACTGGCCCGGCATGGCCCCATGACGATTTTGTAAAAATCCGCAAAAGGGGGCGTTGACACCTGCGGTTTGGTGCCTCTATACAGCGGCCATCGACGGACGGCGTTGCCGCGGATTGAGCGGCGGCGCTGACGTGTCGCTTCA